>NZ_VIWZ01000002.1:0-778140 GCF_007830095.1 Micromonospora taraxaci
CTGGTGATGCACAGCGACGGGGTGGCCGACCGGTGGCGGTTGGAGGACTACCCGGGTCTGGCGGAGCGCTCTCCGCTCGTCGTGGCGGCAACCCTCCTGCGCGACGCGGGTGTGCGACGCGACGATGCCTGCGTGCTCGTGGCAAGGTCCTGGACATGACCGGCGAGCCGGCCGCACAGCCGCTGCTCCAGATGGCGCTGCGGGTCGAGCAGGACATCTTCGTGATCCGTCAGCGGGGCCGCGAGGTGGCCGCCGTGGTGGGCCTCGAACACCAGGACCAGGTTCGGATCGCCACCGCACTCAGCGAGGTGGCCCGGGACCTGCTGGGGATGTCCGGCGGCGCGGACGTCACCTTCCACATCGACGCGGGTGCCGACGGCCGACACCACCTGCGCGCCGACCTCGCCCCGGTGACCCCGTTGCCCGCCGGCCACTACCAACCGCAGTCCGGCGCGGTGTCCCGACTGGTTGACACGTTGGGCGTGGCGACCGTCGAGGGGGTTACGGTCGTGAGGATGTCCCGACGAGTCCCGGCCAACGCGCCGATCCCGACCCCGGAGCGGTTGGCCGAGTTCCGCAGCGAACTCGGCCGTATCGCCCCGGCCAGCGCGTTGGACGAGTTGACAGCGCAGAACGGGCAGCTCATCGCGGCGCTCGACGAGGTACGCAGCCAACGTGACGAGCTGGCCGTGCTCAACGAGGAACTGGCCGAGACCAACCGTGGTGTGCTGGCGCTCTACAACCAGCTCACCGAGGAGTTGGAGGAGACCAACCGAGGGGTCGTCGCCCTCTACGCCGAACTGGACGAGAAGTCGGCCCAACTGCGGGCGGCGAGTGAGTCGAAGAGCCGGTTCCTCGCCAACGTGAGCCACGAGCTGCGCGCCCCGGTCACCGCGATCATCGGGTTGGGGCGGCTGCTCACCGACTCCGCCTCCGACCCGCTCACCGACGAGCAGGGCCGCCAGGTCGACCTGATCCGCTCGTCGGCGGCCGACCTGCTCAATCTGGTCAACGAGCTGCTGGACCTGGCGAAGGCGGAGTCCGGCCGGATCGAGCTGGACCTCTCGGACGTCGACCTGCGCCCGGTCTTCGGTCAACTGCGCGGCACACTGCGCGCGCTGGCCACCCGTCCGGAGGTGGAGCTGGTCGTGGAGGAGCCCAGCGCACCGGCTCTGCTGCGCACCGACGAGGTGCTGCTCGGCCAGGTGCTGCGCAATCTGCTGCACAACGGGTTGAAGTTCACCGAGCGCGGCGAGGTGCGACTGCGCGCCCACCGGCAGGGCGACAGGTGGACGTTCGAAGTCAGCGACACCGGGCCGGGCATCGCCCCCGAGCTGCACGACCGGATCTTCGAGGAGTTCTACCAGGTGCCGGGCGCCACCCGGGTCGGCGGCACCGGCCTCGGCCTGCCGTACGCCCGGCGGTTGGTGACGCTGCTCGGCGGGACACTGCAGCTGACCAGCGAGCCGGGCCGGGGCAGCACATTCCACGTCTCCCTACCCGTTGGCGGAGCGTGACGGCGTGGACGGCATGCCGGCGACCGTCCTGGTGGTCGATGACAGTCGTACCAAGCGCTACCTGCTGGTCAGCTGGCTGACCCGGGCCGGGTTCACAGTGCTCGAGGCCGAGAACGGCGCCGAGGCGTTGGCCCGGGTCGAGGTGGACCGGATGGACCTCGTCGTCCTCGACGTCCGGCTGCCCGACCTCAGCGGCTACGAGGTCTGCGAACAGATCAAGGTCCGTCACCCGGCGATGCCGGTGATCCACGTGTCGGCGCACGCCGTGGACGTCGCCGACCGGGCCCAGGGACTGACCCGGGGCGCGGACGCGTACCTGACCGAGCCGATCGAGCCGGAAGAGTTGATCGCCACCACCCGGGCGGTCCTGCGTTACTACCAGGCCCGGCAACGCGCCGAACTGCTCGCCGAGCGACTGCTCGGCCTGGCCGACACGACAGTGGCGGTGCACGCCGCGCCGACCTTCGCACGCCTGCTGGAGGCCGCCGCCGAAGGCGCCGCACAGATCTTCAAGAGCCCGGCGGCAGTGATCGCCGAGACGTTCGACGGGGACTGTCTCGCGGGGATCTGCGCCGCCCCCGGCGAGGCCGCCACAGTGGTGCCGTGGGTGGTGGACGACACCGGAGTGCCGACCGGTGCCACCGTCCGGGTGGAGGCCCCGGCGGACTGGGCGCTGGTTGACTGGCCGGCGGGCGACACGGTGACTGTCGCCGCCGCGAAGCTGCGCGAGGACCGGGCCCCGCTGTACGTGGTGGTCCCGACCGCCACCCAGACCGCGCGAACCCCGGTGCTCAAGCAGCTCGCTCAGGCGGTGGCGGCGGCCGTGGAGGGGCAGCGCTCGTTCGACGAGGAGCACCGGATAGCGGTGACCCTCCAGCGCAGCCTGCTCCCGCGCGGCCTGCCCGACGTGGCCGGGTTGGACCTCGCCGTGCGCTACGAGCCGGCCAGCGCCCAGACCGAGGTGGGCGGCGACTTCTACGAACTGGTGATGCTCGACGGGCACCTGCTGCTGGCGATCGGGGACGTGGCCGGCCACTCGCTGCACGCGGCGACAGTGATGGCCGAGCTGCGGCACGCGGTGCGGGCGTACGCGGTCGAGGGGCACCAGCCCGGCGAGATCCTGCACCGGGTCAACGAGCTGATGCGGACACTGCTGCCGAACGAGTTGGCCACGCTCTGCGTACTGCTGCTGCACCCACCGACCGGTCGGGTCCGGCTGGCCAGCGCCGGGCATCTTCCGCCGGTGCTCAGCCTGGACGGCAAGATCGAGTTCGTGCAGCACTCCGCACCGCTGCTCGGCGTCCGGGCACCTCGCCCGCCCGACCTGGAGTTCGTGCTGCCGGCCGGGGCCACGCTGGTGTTCTACACCGACGGGCTGATCGAGCGACGGGACGCGACAATCGACGAAGGGCTGGCCGCCCTCGCCGCGGTCTCCACCACTGTCGACGAGGACCTGGACCGCTTCTGCGCCCGGTTGCTGGTGGAGCTGGCCCCACCGGAGATCCAGGACGACGTCGCAGTGGTCGTCCTGCGCCGCCGCTGAGCGCGGGTGGTCAGCGCACCGACCGGGCGTACGCGGCGGGAGACACCCCGGCCACCGCGGTGAAGTCGCGCACCAGGTGGGCCTGGTCGCTGTAACCGAGGTCGGCGGCAAGGTCCGCCCAGCTCAGAGGGCCACCGGCAGCCTGTTCGACGGCCTCCTGGAGTCGGTAGCGGCGGATCACCCACTTCGGCCCGACGCCCACGTACTCCAGGAAGAGCCGTTGCAACCGGCGGACCGGAACGTCGTGCCGCGCGGCGAAGTCGCCGACCCGCAGCACCGTCCGGTCGGTGCGGATCGCCTCGGCCAGCCGGGTGGCCTCCTCGGCCACCGGATCCGGTGTGGGCTCCCAGGCGCTGAGCAGGGCGTCCAGGGCCTCGCAACGCTCCTCGTCGGTGCCCGCGCACATCCCGATCCCGGGGGATGCCAGGCGGCCCGTGGGCAGCGGCACCCGCCGGCCGGTCAGCTCACTCACCGGACGCTGCCAGAACGGGTGGAAGCCGCCGGGGCGGAACTGCACCCCGCACACGCGGCCGGTGCCGGTCAGGGTGATCCGGAACAGGTCACGACCCACACCCGCCACCTCGCCGGACGCGGCCCCGCTGCCGCTGCCGTCGCCGTCCCGCCGGAACACCACGTTCACCGCCGGGTGCGGCACGACCCGTTGCTCGAACGGTGTGTGCAACGCCCAGTCGATCAGCCAGTAGTGCTCGACCCAGCGGCGTAGCGGCTCCGCCGGCAGGTGCCGTCGGAAGCGCACCTCGCGCAGCATGCGCCCGGGGTCGAGAATCCCCCGGCTGTCGCCACGCGGTCGCTGTCGCATTTGTTCAAGACCACCCTCATACGCTGGCCCTATGACCACTCAGACTAGCGATCTGCTGGCGGCTGCCGCGCCGCGAACCGTCGACGTGGTGCGTGGCATCACCGACGACCAGCTCGACCTGCCCACGCCCTGCCGCGACTACGTGGTGCGTGACCTGCTCAACCACCTCTTCGAAGTGGTGGTCAACTTCCAGGGGCTGGCCGCGAAGCGGCCGGTGGAATGGGCCGAGAAGCCCGACCACCTCGGTGACGGCTGGCGGGACCGGTTCGAGGTGGAGACCGACCGGTTGGTCGCGGCGTGGTCGAATCCGTCCACACTGGAGGGCGTGTCGCCGGGTATGGGCCTGCCGCAGACCGTCGTGGGCGGAATGGCTCTGCTGGACCTGACCGTGCACGGCTGGGACCTCGCCGTCGCCACCGACCAGCCGTACCAGCCGGCCCCGGAGGCGGTGGCCGAGCTGCACGGACTGGTCGAGCGACTGGGCCCGACCGCCCGCAAGATGGGTGTCTTCGCCGACCCGGTCACCCACCCCACCCCGACCGACAGCCCCGACCTGGCCCACCTCCTGACCCAGACCGGCCGCATCCCCACCTGGCCCACCCCAACCCCCTGACCCCTCGTTCCGGTGATCAAGAGGTTTGCGTCAGATTGCGGCGCGTTCTTGACGCAAAGCTCTTGATCACCGGGGGCGGAGGGCCGGGGCCCGGTGCAGCGCGGGTGGGGTGGGGTTGTTGACTTGGCTATTCGCTGGGTGAATAGTGGGCGGTGTGTCCACGCCGCATGTTCTGCTCGGGTTGTTGGCTGCTGGCAGCCGGCACGGTTACGAGCTGAAGCGTGCGCACGACGAGCGGCTGCCGAGGGCGCGGCCGTTGGCCTTCGGGCAGGTCTACGCCACTCTCGGCCGCCTCGAACGCGACGGCCTGGTGGCCGCCGCCGGGCAGGATCGCGCGGGCGGGCCGGATCGCACTGCCTACGCGCTGACCGACCACGGACGGACCACGCTGGACCAGTGGCTGACCACTGTGGAACCGCCCATGCCGTACGTGGCCAGCACGCTCTTCGCCAAGGTCGTGGTGGCGCTCCTGGTCGCCGACGTCGACCGGGCCCGGTCCTACCTGATCGCCCAGCGCGCCGCGCACACCGCACGGCTGCGTGAGCTGACCACCGTCAAGGCCGACCCGGCCGCCACCCTCAGCGACGTGGTCGCGGCGGACTTCGCGATCTCCCATCTCGACGCGGACCTGAGGTGGTTGCACACCACCCTGGGCCGGGTCGCCGACTGGCACCGGGAGGTGCACCCGTGACGCAACTCCAGGCTCGCGGCGTGGTTCGGGCGTACGGCCCGACACCCGCGCTGCGCGGCGTGACGCTCGACGTGGCCGAGGGTGAGATCGTCGCCGTCACCGGCCCGAGCGGCTGCGGCAAGTCGACCCTGCTGCACTGCCTGGCCGGGATCCTCCGCCCGGACGTTGGCGAGGTCACCTGGCGTGGTCAGCGCATCGACACCTGGTCGGAGGCGGCCCGGTCCCGGCTGCGGCGCACCGAGTTCGGGGTGCTGTTCCAGTTCGGCCAACTGGTGGCCGAGTTGACCGCGGCGGAGAACGTCGCCCTTCCCCTGCTCCTCGCCGGCACGGGGCGGCGAGAGGCACGGACGGCGGCGCTCACCTGGCTGGACCGGTTCGGGGTGGCCGAGGTGGCCGACGTGCGCCCGGGTGAGATGTCCGGCGGTCAACAGCAACGCTGCGCCACGGCGCGGGCGCTGGTGACCGAGCCACGGGTGCTCTTCGCCGACGAGCCGACCGGCGCGCTGGACACGCTCACCGGCGAGCAGGTCCTCACCCAACTGGTCCGGCTCGCCCGGGAGCAGCGCACCACAGTCGTGCTGGTGACGCACGAGCCGCGGATCGCCGCGTACGCCGATCGGGAGATCGTGCTGCGTGACGGCCTGGTGGACCACACGGGCCTGGGGCTCGACGTGCCAGTGGTCGGCGGCACCCGGTGAGAGCGGCGACGCTGGTGCGCCTCGCGCTCGCCGGGAGCCGCACCGACGTCGCCCGGGTGGTGCTCACCGCACTCAGCGCCCTGCTGGCGACCCTGGCCGGGCTCTCGGCGCTGACCGTGCTGGCCATCCGCACGCCGGCGGCGACGCCTGAGAACCCGAACAGGTTGTCCGAGCAATACCACAACGCGCTGTTGAGCGAACCGGGCCTGCGCGGCGGAACGACGTTCGCGCTGCTCATGCTGATGGTTCCGGTGCTGGCGCTGGCCGGTCAGTGTGCCCGGCTCGGAGCGCCGGCGCGGGACCGCCGGTTGGCCGCGATCCGGCTCGCCGGTGCCACCCCCGGCCAGGTCACCCGGCTGGCCGTGCTGGAGACTGGCCTGGCCGCCCTGCTCGGCACGCTCGCCGGGCTGGGCGTCTACCTGGTCGGTCGCGAGCTGCTGCACCGGCCGGACGCGTGGGGCCAACTGGCCCTGCCGACCGATGTGATGCTGTCGTCCGGGGCGGTGACTGCCGTGGTGCTCGGTCTGCCGGTCGTCGCCGCGCTGCTCACCGCACTGATGCTGCGTACGGTCACCACCAGCCCGCTCGGCGTGAGCCGCAAGGCCGCCCGCGAGCGCGGCCCGAGGCCGTGGGCGGGATATCTGATCGGGCTCGGCGTGGTGTCGTTCGCGGCGATCCGCCCGATGTACGAACGGTTCGGCGACAACACCGTGGTGCTTGGCCGACTGGTCCCGTTGATGTTCGCGGTGAGTGCCCTCGCGGCGATGATCGGTGTGGTGATCGGCACCGGCTGGATCTCGTACCACTGCGGGAAGCTGATGCGACGATACGCCCGTCGGCCCCCGGCCCTGCTCGCGGCGGGCCGGCTGATGGCCGACCCGTGGGCGGGCAGCCGCACGTTCGCGGCGCTGCTCGCTGCCCTGATCTTCGGCGGGGGTGCGGCCGTCCAGCGTGCCTACTTCGCCACGAAGGACCAGCTCGACCGGGAGCAGAGCCAGCTCACCGGCGCGGCCGAGGTCCCCGACTCGTTCTACCTGTCCACAATGGATCTGGTCGACGTGGCGGTGGCGGTGGCCATCCTGATCGCAGCCGGCGGGCTGATCGTGGCGCTGGTCGAGGGGATCGTCGCCCGTCGACGGGCGTACGCCGCGTTGGTCGCCACCGGGGTGCCCCGAGCCACGCTTAGCCGTTCGGTGGCCTGGCAGGCGTTGGCCCCGGCGGTGCCGGCGATCCTGCTCGCGCTCACCGTGGGCACCCTGCTCGGCCGAGGGCTCGTCACGGAGGTGTCAGCGGGAGGTGGATCGACAATGACGTGTGAGGCCACCGCGGAGCTCTGTGCCGACCCTGCCACCAGGGGGCAGTACACCCGGATCGTGCACTTTCCCGAAGTCCACCGAGCTGTTCCCGTACCGCTCGAGCACCTGGCCTGGCTCGGTGCCGGTGGGTTGGTCGCGGTGCTGGTGACGGTCGGCGTCGGCCTGCTCTTCCTCCGCGTCAGCACCGCGCTGGACGAGCTGCGCACGACCTGAGCGCTCCGTGTGAGCAGGTCAGGCGGTGAGCAGGCCGGAGGAGAGCGCGATGAGCGCCCCGACCACGGCCGAGCAACAGCAGACGATGAGGCCGGCGACGATCGCGAGGATCAGCCAGACCCGGCGGTCCCGCGCCACCGCCGCCACGCTCGGCCGGCGGACGCCCTCGCCGGCTCCGCCGTCACCATCCGTAGCCCCGGTCACCCGGGAAGTGTAGGCCCCGACCCTCGTGCCGGCCCCGGTAACGCCGGCTGCTCCCACCTCGGCGAGGTGGCGCCATCTGGGCGCCCCGACACCCGCACATCGGCGACTCCGGGTCGATCACCACCGGAAGGTGGTGGTCTCCGAGGAGGAGACCACCACCACGATCGAGCGCGGGTCAGGCGCGGCCGATCCGGTCCAGGATCCAGGCGTTGATGAACGCCTCCTCGCGCCAGGCGTCGTAGCGACCGCTCGGACCGCCGTGCCCGGCACCCATCTCGGTCTTGAGCAGGTAGTCACCGCCCGGGGAGACCGCCCGCAGCCGGGCGATCCACTTCGCCGGCTCCGAGTAGAGCACCCGCGTGTCGTTGAGGCTGGTGACCGCGAGGATCGCCGGATAGTCGACGGCGGTGACGTTCTCGTACGGCGTGTAGGACTTCATGTACGCGTACACCTCGGGGTCCTCCAGCGGGTTGCCCCACTCCTCCCACTCGGTGACGGTCAGCGGCAGCGACGGGTCAAGGATCGACGTGAGCGCGTCCACGAACGGCACCTGCGCCACCACCCCGGTGAACGCGTCCGGCGCGATGTTGGCGACCGCGCCCATCAGCAGGCCACCGGCCGAGGCACCCCGGGCCACCAGCCGGTCGCTGGCCGTCCAGCCGGCCTTGACCAGGTGCCGGGCGCAGGCGACGAAGTCGGTGAAGGTGTTCTTCTTGGCCAGCAGTTTGCCCTGGTCGTACCAGCGCCTGCCCAGCTCACCGCCGCCCCGGGTGTGTGCCACGGCGAAGACCACACCCCGGTCCAGCAGGGACAGTCGGGCCACCGAGAACCACGGGTCCATGCTGGCCTCGTAAGAGCCGTAGCCGTACAGCTCGCAGGGTGCCGAGCCGTCCCGGGGCGTACCGACGCGGCAGACCAGGGAGATCGGCACGCGGGTGCCGTCGTCGGCGAGCGCCCAGTCGCGGTGCTGCTCGTACTCGGCGGGGTCGTACGGCCGGCCGTCCGGCCCGGGCAGCACCGGCTTCTGCTTACGCAGCACCATCTGCCGGGTGACCAGGTCGTAGTCGTACACCGAGTCGGGGGTGACCAGGGAGGAGTAGCGCAGGCGGACCTGCCCGGTGCGGTACTCCGGGTTGGCGTCCAGCCCGACGCTGTAGAGCGGCTCCGGGAAGTCGATGTCGTACGAGTCGTCGCTGCCGACCGGCAGCACCCGCAGCCCGGTGAGTCCGTCGGTGCGCAGCGACACCACCAGGTGGTTGGCGAAGGCGTCAACGGCTTCCAGCCGGGTGCCGGGGGTGTGCTCGATCACCGGCACCCAGTCGCCCGGCGCGTCCGCCGAGGTGAACGCCAGCGCGAAGTCCTCCGCGCCGTCGTTGTGCAGGATCAGGAAACGGTGCCCGTGGTGCTCCACCGCGTACTCGACACCCTGGCGTCGGGGGGCGATCGCGGCCGGCGCGCCGGCCGGGTTGCCGGCGGGGATCACCAGCACCTCGCTGGTCACCTTGCTGTGGATGTCGATCAGGATGAACTTCTCCGAGCGGGTCAGCTCCACGCCGACCCAGAACCGCTCGTCGTCCTCCTGGTGGACCACCACGTCGTCGGCGGCGGCCGAGCCGACGGTGTGCCGCCACACCCGGTTCGGCCGCCAGGCGTCGTCCACCGTCACGTAGAACAGCACCGAGGCGTCGGACGACCAGGCGGTGCCGTAGAAGGTGTCGGGCACCTCGTCGGGCAGCAACTCGCCGGTGGTCAGGTCCTTCACCCGCAGGGTGAACCGCTCGTCGCCGGAGAAGTCGGTGGAGTAGGCCAGCCAACGACCGTCCGGGCTGACGTCGAACGCGCCCAGCGAGAAGAAGTCGTGCCCCTCGGCCAGCAGGTTGCCGTCGAGCAGCACCTCCTCACCGTCGAGCGGGGCGCCGTCGGCGCTGACCGGCGGGTCGATCTCACCGTCGCGTACCGCGCGGCGGCAGTGCACCCCGTACTGCTGCCCCTCGACCGTCCGGGTGTAGTACCAGTGCCCGCCCTTGCGGGTCGGCACGGACAGGTCGGTCTCCCGGGTGCGTTGGCGGGTCTCCTCGAACAGTGCGGCGCGTAGGTCGGCCAGGTGTGCCGTGCGCGCGTCGGTGTACGCGTTCTCGGCCGTCAGGTAAGCGATTGTCTCCGGATCGTCCTTGGCGGCGAGCCAGGCGTACTCGTCGATGACGGTGTCGCCGTGGTGGGTGCGCTCGCTGGGCACCCGCTTCGCCGCGGGCGGGGCAGTCTCGGTGGTCACGGCGGCCACGTTACCGGCAGCCACCCGTCGTACGCCGGACCAGCGGCATCCTGATAGTCCTCACCACGTCTTTCGAACACATGTACGATAGCCGCCATGGCGGCAGCAGCGAGTTCCCTCGGCCGGTCCGGAGCCCTCGAGATCACCCGACGATTGGCGGCCATCTGTGGCCCACCGTTCTCCCGGCTGGGTGGGCCGGCCGACGAGGTCGCCGGGCGGCCGGCGCGTTGGGTGGCGGTGCCGGGCGGACCGCACGCCGCGGCCGAGGTTCTGCGGCTGGCTGCCGCGCACGACCTGGCGGTCGTGCCCAGGGGCGCCGGCACGAAGATCGACTGGGGTGCCACGCCGGTGCAGGTGGACATCATGCTCGACACCGGCCGGCTGGCCGGCATCGGTCACGAGCCGGTCGGCGCGCTGGTCGCCGAGGTGGGCGCCGGCACCCCGCTGCGGGCCGTGCAGGCCACGTTGGAGCGCACCGGGCAGCGGCTGGCGATGGACGCCCCGTCGCCCGGTGCGACCCTCGGCGGGGTGCTCGCCGCAGGCGAGGCGGGCCCGCTCAGTCACCGTCACGGCAGCCCGTGCGACCAACTGCTCGGTGTTCGTTACCTCGCCGCCGACGGTGAGCTGGTGAGCGCCGGCGGTGGCGCACCCGGGCTCGACCTGGCCCGGCTGCTCTGCGGCTCCCAGGGCGCGCTCGGCGTGCTGGTCTCGGCGACTCTGCGGGTGCAGCCGGTCCCGGCGAGCCGGCTGTGGGTGTCCCGTCCGGTGTGGACACCGTTGGAGGTGCACGACCTGGTCCGGACGATCCTCGCCGCCCGACTGGAGCCGGCGGCCATCGAGCTGGACCTGCCCGGAGGCATGCCCCGGCCGCGTCATCCGTACCCACCGGGTCACCCGGCCGCCACCGCTCGCGAGCGCCACCCGTCGATGTCCGGCCGGGCCGGTGCGCCGTCGCGGGCGGGCAGCCTGGTGGTGCTGTTGGAGGGCGGGCCCGCCGACGTCACCGAACGCGCCGAGCGCCTGGTCGGTCTGCTGCACGGGGAGGCGACGATCGCCCACTCCGCGCCGACGTGGTGGCGTCGATACCCGTTCGCCCCCGGCGACACCGCACTACGACTTGAGGTGCCGATCGGCGACCTGCACGCCGCCGTCTACGCGTTGCGCGACGCGGCCGGCGCGCCGGTGCCGGTGCGCGGGTCCGCCGGCCTGGGCGTGGTGCACGCGGCACTGCCCGGAGCGCTGGCCCCCGACCGGGTGGCGTCCATCCTGGCCGCCGTCCGAGGTGTGCTGCTGGCCCGGCAGGGCCGGTGCGTGGTGGTCTCCGCCCCGCCGGCGGTGCGGCGTGCCGTCGACCTCTGGGGCGAGCTGGCCGGCCTGACGCAACTGCGGGCGGCCAAGGAGCACCTCGATCCGGAGCACCGGCTCGCGCCCGGGCGTCTTCCGGGCGGTCTGTGACCGGTCAGTCCAGCCACCAGCTGTGCATGTCCAGCAGCGGTGGGGTGAAGCGGGCCACCAGCACCAGCAGGCCGCCGACCGCCCCGGTCAGCAGCAGCGCCCGCGTCACCCGGGGCAGGGCTTCCCGCTCGCGGGCGACCACCGCCACCGCGGCGATCGCCAACGGCAGGCCGAGCACCGCACCCGCCAGGTAGAGCATCCCGACCACTGCGTAGAGCCAGAAAAACGGGTTCACCCCGTCCATCCCGAACGGGATCACGTCCTTCGGGTCGTAGGCCCCGGTCAGCATCTCGGCCGGGCCGACACCGGCGGTCGCCATTCGACCCAGGTAGAGCAGCAGCACGGCGAGGAACGCGCCGATGGTCGCCAGCTGCGCGGTGACCAGGGCCCGGACCACCCGCCGAGAGTACGGTGTGGCCTGCGCGGCGATCGACATGAGCGTCAATCTACCGAGCGGACCCGACGTTCGTGGGCCGCGCGCGGCGTGCCACGTGCGGCGGGTTCAAGCCGTCTGCGACGGGTCAGGTGGCGTCGTTGCGGAGCACCAGGACGGCGATGTCGTCCCGGGGCGGCTCGGCCGAGAAGTTGATAGCGGCGGAGCGCAGCCGGGCGGCCACCACGTCGGCCGAATAGCCGGCCAGGGGCGCTGCGGCGTCCCGCAGACGGTCGGTGCCGAACAGCTCCCGGCCCCGTCGCCGCTCGGTGACGCCATCGGTGTAGAAGATCAGCGAGTCGCCGGGCGCGAGCGCGATCTGCGCCGTCGGCGAGGTGATCGTGTCGAGCAGGCCGAGCGCGGTGCCGCCGGTGCCGACGAACCCCGCACCGCCCGCTGCCGACAGCAGCACCGGCCGGTCATGCCCGGCCAGGTGCAGTGACACGTCGAGTGTGTCGCCCTCCCCGGGCCCGACCGCCGCCAGCGCCAACGTGCAGTATCGCCCGCCGCCCCGCTCGACGAGCGTCTCGTTGAGCCGCGCCAACACCTCCGGCAACGGTTTACCGTCACCGACCAGCACCCGGATCACATCCCGGACCAACCCGGTCACGGCGGCGGCCTGGACACCCTTGCCCGAGACGTCACCGATCACCACCAGCCAACGCCCGTCGGGCAACGGCACCACGTCGTAGAAGTCGCCCCCCACCTCGGCGTCGTCGCCGGTCGGCACGTACTCGGCGGCGAAACCGATCCCGTCCACGACGGGAAGGACCGGCGGTAGCAGGGACTGCTGAAGCGTCTGCGCCACGCGGCGGCGCTCGGCGTGGATCCGCGCGTTCTCGATGGCCAACGCTGCCCGCCGGGCCACGTCCTCCAACACGGCCACCTCGTCCGGGTCGTGCCGGTGCCGCTGGTGCCGCCCCACCGCCAGGGTGCCGAGCCGCTGGCCACGGGCGATCAGCGGGACCGCGAAACCTTCCATCGGCCCGCCCAGGGGGATCTGCGCCGCGCTGCGTGACGCCTCGCGCAGGCGGGCCTGGATCGAATCCGGCCCGGTCTCCGCCAGCACCTTGTGCAGTTGCGGGAGCGTCGACTCGTCGGCGTGGCTGGCCGCCGCCAGCCGCAGCCGGCCCCACTCGTCGGTGGTGTGCACCGCGCACCACTGGCCGAGGCGCGGCACCACCAACTGCGGCACCAGCGCCATGGTCAGGTCGACGTCCAACGACTGGGCGAGCAGCTCACTCGCCTCGGCGAGGAACGTCAGCCACACCTGCCGGCGGACGTCGGCCCGGCGCAGCCGGTCGTTCTCCAGGTGCAGCGACAGACGCTCGGCGGTCAGCACCGCCAACGGCCGGGCGTACGCCGACGGGGCGGCGTCCAACTCCAGCTCACCGGCGTACGGGCGGTGCACGGTCAGCGGCACCCGGAGCAGCTCACTGCCGGGGCGGGGCGGTCGACCGAAGCGGGCCAACACCTGCCGACCCTGCCCGTCGCCCCGGTCCAGGCGGATCGTGCCGCCGGCCGCGCCCACCATCTCGGCGACCCGGCTGAGGAGGCTGGTGGCGAAGTCGGGCAGGGGGTCGTCCGCGTACAGGTCGGGCGCGGTCTGCATGAGTTCGCTCATCGCGCTGGCGCTCGGCGCGGACTTGTCCAGGGCCGTACCTGGGCCGGCGCTGGTCGGTGCCGACGCGCCACCGGCGAGGTCCTCGGCCGACGTCTCGGCGCCGGGGCGGTCCAGCCGGAACCAGACGCCCTTCCCGGTGGGCAGGTACGTCGTGCCCCAGCGGCTGGCGAAGTGGTCGACCAGCAGGAGGCCCCGGCCCCGCTCGGAGACCTCGTTGATCTCCGTGGAGTCGTTGCGGGCGCCGACGGTCAGCTCGTCGCCGGAGCCGGGCGCGAAGTCGGAGACGGTGACTGTCAGCCCGATCTCGTCGGCGACGACCTCGATGTCCAACTCGGTGCGGGCGTGCTCCACGGCGTTGGTGGTCAGCTCGGTGGTGAGCAGTAGCGCTTCGTTGACCAGCTCGTCCAGGTGTGACTCGGTCAACACCGAGCGGACCACGGCGCGGGCGGCGGCTGGCGTACGGCGATCTGCGGGCAGCCGGACACGCCGGACCGCCCCGTCCCGGGCCCCGGTCGTCGCCGTCCCCGTCTCGGCTGACACCCCCGTATCCTCTACCGTCCCCCTGCCGGGTGCCAAGCCGATCACCCTCGCGAGCCTTCCGCCCGGGCGGAGAGAGCAACCGAGCCGTGTCCGGACTCCGCCTCGGGGCGGCCGCCCGCACGGAACAGGCAGTCCGGGCCTGTTGGTCACGCCTGCGAGGTCTGCGGCGGCCTGTGCCCGATCCAGCGTCATCGAGGCGGTCCGGGTGGGGATCCCTGCCACCTGGCGGGTCGCGCACCCTGGCACTACGGCTCGCGCGGGCACAATATGGGGTGCCGGTGTGTCGCACGGACCGGTGCCCCCGAGTTGAGCGAGGAATGATGACCACGGCGAAGCAGTCGGTGGCGGATCCGTCCGCGCCCGACCACGAGGCGCTCCTCGGTGAGTTGACCGAGGCACTGCGGCGGATCGGCCGCGGCGACCTGAAGGTCCGGCTTCCCCGCCGCGCCGGCGCGGCCGGTGAGGTGGCGGACGCCTTCAACGAGGTGGTCTCGCTCCAGGAGCGGCAGTACCTGGACCTGCGGCGGATCAGCCGGATCGTCGGTCGGGACGGCCGGCTCACCGAGCGGCTGGACGACGAAGGGCTGGACGGCTCCTGGGCGGAGGGGCAGCGGGCGATCAACTCGCTGATCGACGACCTGGGTCGACCGACCACCGAGATCGCCCGGGTCATCGTGGCGGTCGCGGACGGTGACCTGTCGCAGCACATGGCGTTGGAGATCGACGGCCGGCCGCTGCGCGGTGAGTACCTGCGCATCGGGCGCACCGTGAACACGATGGTCGACCAGCTGTCCTCGTTCTCCAACGAGGTGACCCGGGTGGCCCGTGAGGTGGGCACCGAGGGCAAGCTGGGCGGTCAGGCGGACGTCCGGGGTGTCGCCGGCACCTGGAAGGACCTCACCGACTCGGTGAACACCATGGCGTCGAACCTGACCTACCAGGTCCGGTCGATCTCCCAGGTGTCGACTGCGGTGGCGAAGGGTGACCTCTCCCAGAAGATCACCGTGTCGGCCAAGGGTGAGGTCGCCGAGTTGGCGCACACCATCAACTACCTCACCGACACGCTGCGGCTCTTCGCCGAGCAGGTGACCCGGGTGGCCCGCGAGGTGGGCACCGAGGGCAAGCTCGGTGGTCAGGCCGAGGTGCCGAACGTGGCCGGCACGTGGAAGGACCTGACCGACAGCGTCAACTCGATGGCGTCGAACCTGACCGCCCAGGTCCGCAACATCGCGCAGGTCTCGACGGCGGTGGCGCGCGGTGACCTGTCGCAGAAGATCACGGTGGCCGCGCAGGGCGAGATCCTGGAGCTGAAGGACACCGTCAACACGATGGTGGACCAGTTGTCGTCGTTCGCCGACGAGGTGACCCGGGTGGCCCGTGAGGTGGGCATCGAGGGCAAGCTGGGCGGTCAGGCCCAGGTGCGGGGCGTGTCCGGCACGTGGCGTGACCTCACCGAGAACGTCAACCAGCTCGCCGGCAACCTGACCAGCCAGGTTCGCAACATCTCCCAGGTCTCCACCGCCGTCGCGAAGGGTGACCTGTCGCAGAAGATCACCGTGGACGCCCAGGGCGAGATCCTGGAGCTGAAGAACACCGTCAACACGATGGTGGACCAGTTGTCGTCGTTCGCCGACGAGGTGACCCGGGTGGCCCGCGAGGTGGGCACCGAGGGCAACCTGGGCGGTCAGGCGCAGGTGAAGGGCGTTTCCGGCACGTGGCGGGACCTGACCGACAACGTGAACTCGATGGCGTCGAACCTGACCAGTCAGGTCCGCAACATCGCCTCGGTGACCACGGCGGTGGCGAAGGGTGACCTGTCGCAGAAGATCACGGTGGACGCGCGGGGCGAGATCCTGGAGTTGAAGTCCACTGTCAACACGATGGTGGACCAGTTGTCGTCGTTCGCCGACGAGGTGACCCGGGTCGCGCGTGAGGTGGGCACTGAGGGCAAGCTCGGCGGCCAGGCTCAGGTACGCGGCGTCGCCGGCACCTGGCGGGACCTGACCGACAACGTGAACTCGATGGCGTCGAACCTGACCGCCCAGGTCCGCAACATCGCGCAGGTTTCCACGGCGGTGGCGAAGGGTGACCTGTCGCAGAAGATCACGGTGGACGCGCGGGGCGAGATCCTGGAGTTGAAGTCGACAGTCAACACGATGGTGGACCAGTTGTCGTCGTTCGCCGACGAGGTGACCCGGGTGGCCCGTGAGGTGGGCACCGAGGGCAAGCTCGGTGGTCAGGCGCAGGTGAAGGGCGTGTCGGGCACGTGGCGGGATCTGACCGACAACGTGAACTCGATGGCGTCGAACCTGACCAGCCAGGTCCGCAACATCGCGTCGGTGACCACCGCCGTGGCGAAGGGTGACCTGTCGCAGAAGATCACGGTGGACGCCCAGGGCGAGATCCTGGAGCTGAAGTCGACAGTCAACACGATGGTGGACCAGCTGTCGTCGTTCGCCGACGAGGTGACCCGGGTCGCGCGTGAGGTCGGCATCGAGGGCAAGCTCGGTGGTCAGGCGCAGGTGAAGGGCGTGTCCGGCACGTGGCGGGACCTCACCGAGAACGTCAACCAGCTCGCCTCGACGTTGACCACGCAGCTGCGGGCCATCGCCCAGGTGTCCACCTCGGTGACCAGGGGCGACCTGACCCAGCGGATCGCGGTCAAGGCGCAGGGCGAGGTCGCCGAGCTGAAGGACAACATCAACCAGATGATCGTCACCCTCCGGGAGACGACGAAGAAGAACGCCGAGCAGGGCTGGCTGGACTCCAACCTGGCCCGGATCGGTGGCCTGTTGCAGGGCCAGCGCGACCTCGGCGAGGTCTGCCGCATGATCATGACGGAGGTGACGCCGCTGGTCGACGCCCAGCTCGGCGCCTTCTTCCTCGCCGACGACACCGACGGCAGCATGCGACTGCGGCTGACCTCCTCCTACGGGTACGTGGCGCGGGGCACCGACGTCACCTTCGGACCGGGTGAGGGGCTGGTCGGGCAGACCGCGTTGTCCCGCCGCACGATCCGGGTCAGCGCCTCCCCGAACAGCCGGCTCACCCTGCGGTCCGGTCTGGCCGAGACACCTCCGTCCGACCTGGTGGTGCTCCCCGTCCTGTTCGAGGGCGAGCTGCTCGGGGTGATCGAGTTCGCCAGCGTGTCGGCGTTCTCCGAGCTGCACCTCGCGTTCCTGGAGCGGTTGGTGCTCACCATCGGCATCGCGGTCAACACCATCCAGGCCAACCGGCGTACGGAGGAGTTGCTGGCCCAGTCGCAGCGCCTGGCGCACGAGATGCAGGAGCAGTCGGCGGAGTTGCAGCGCACCAACGCCGAGTTGGAGGAGAAGGCCACCCTGCTCTCCGAGCAGAAGGGCAACATCGAGACGAAGAACCGGGAGATCGAGCTCGCTCGGCTGGGCCTGGAGGAGAAGGCGCAGCAGTTGACCCGGGCGTCGGCCTACAAGTCCGAGTTCCTGGCCAACATGAGCCACGAGCTGCGTACGCCGCTGAACTCGTTGCTGCTGCTGGCCCGCCTGCTGGCGGAGAACTCGGAGCAGAACCTCAGCCCGAAGCAGATCGAGTTCGCCCGGACCATCCACGGGTCCGGCTCCGACCTGCTGCGTCTGATCGACGACATCCTCGACCTGTCCAAGATCGAGGCGGGTCGGATGGACGTCGAGCCGACCGAGATCCGCTTCACCGAGCTGCGCGGGTTCGTCGAGCAGGCGTTCGCGCCGCAGGCCGAGGAGAAGAACCTGGACTTCCAGGTACGGGTGAGCAAGGATCTGCCGCCGGCGCTGGTGACCGACGCGCAGCGGTTGCAGCAGATCCTGCGCAACCTGCTCTCCAACGCGGTGAAGTTCACCGACAACGGTGCGGTGACGCTGCGGATCGCCCCGGCGGCGGAGAACGCGGTGTTCGATGTGCCGGCGCTGACCAACGCCCAGCAGGTGATCGCGTTCACCGTGATCGACACCGGGATCGGCATCTCCGACGACAAGTTGTCGATCATCTTCGAGGCGTTCCAGCAGGCGGACGGCACGACCAGCCGCCGCTACGGCGGCACCGGCCTGGGTCTGTCGATCAGCCGCGATCTGGCCCGGTTGATCGGCGGCACCATCACCGTGTCGTCAGCGCCCGGCCAGGGTTCGACGTTCACGCTGTTCGTGCCGCAGGTGCTGGCTCCGGACGCGGTCGTCGCGCCCCAGCCGCCGTCTCCGCAGCGGGCCGGCCTGCCGTCGTCGCTGCTCATGCCGCCGCTGGAGCTGCTTCCGGAGCGGCCGGAGGCGCCGGCCACCCGTCAACTGGACGGCGCCACAGTCCTGATCGTGGACGACGACGTCCGGAACGTCTTCGCCTTGACCAGCGCGTTGGAGCTGCACGGGATGACCGTGCTGTACTCGGACAACGGGGCGGACGGTGTCCGCCTGCTGGCCGAGCATCCGGAGGTGGACATCGTGCTGATGGACGCCATGATGCCCGACCAGGACGGTTACGAGACCACGCGCCAGATTCGCCGCAACCATCGCTTCGCAGACCTGCCGGTGGTCTTCCTGACCGCGAAGGCCATGCCTGGTGATCGTGAGTCGGCGCTCGCTGCCGGGGGCAGCGACTACATCACCAAGCCAGTCGACCTGGACGATCTGATCGAGTTGATGTCGTCCTGGATCAACGGCAGCCGCACCGAGGAGACTTCGTGACCCAGATGGCCAAGGCGCTGCTCGTGGACGACCGGCGGCAGAACCTGACGGCCCTGGAGGCCATCCTCCAGGGCCTGCCGGTCCAGTCCGTCGCGGTGGAGAGTGGCGAGGCGGCGCTCAAGCAGCTCCTGGTGGACGACTTCGCGGTGATCCTGCTGGACGCGCAGATGCCGGACATGGACGGCTTCGAGACGGCGAGTCACATCAAGCGCCGCGAGCGGACCCGGCACGTGCCGATCATCTTCCTGACCGCTGCCGACCGGGATGCCCAGCTCGCCCTCCGGGGCTACCAGGTGGGCGCTGTGGACTACCTGACCAAGCCGTTCGACCCGTGGGTGCTGCGGGCCAAGGTGTCGGTCTTCGTCGAGCTGTGGGTGAAGACCCGGCAGTTGGCCGCCCAGTCGGACCTGGTCCGGGAGCGTGACACGCAGTGGCGGAGGCTCACCGACGCGGTCGACGAGGCGACGACCATGCTGCGTTCCGACGACGGGGAGGCCCGGGAGCGGGCGGTACGCATGCTGGAGCAGGCCCGTTGGGGCAACACCGCCTGACGGCGGCGGGGCGGGTCAGCCGGTGGTCTGGTCGTTGCGGATCATCAGGGCGCTGCGGAGGCCGGTGATGTCCAGGACCCGGATGAGGAAGTCGCCCACGTGGGTCAGCATCAGCAGGCTCTGCGCGTGGCTGGCCTTGCGGCTGAGTACGACGAGGGTGCCCAGGCCCTGCGAGTCGCAGAAGGTGACGCCGCCGAGGTCGAGGACGATCTTCGGCGGCGGGTCGGCCAGCACCTCGTTGACCACGGTCGAGAGCTGCGCGGCCGTGAGCATGTCGATCTCACCGGCCAGGCGAAGCACAGCTTCGTCACCCGTCCGGTGTAGCGTGATGGACAGTTCGGCACGATCCACTCGGTCAGCCTAGCGCGATCCGGCCGGTCCGGCCTGTCGAGGCCGTGAGCCGTCGCCACGCAGGCCGTGCGAAGCAGCCGCCCAGGTTCGAGCCGTCGCCGCCCACGCCGTGAGCCTTCCTGCCGGCGCTGCTGGCGGGCACCGGCTGGGCGTGAGCCTGGTAACCCGACTGCGGGGTGGCTGCTGGTGGGCCGTTCGCCGCTGACACAATGGCGGCATCGTGACCGACATCTTTCCCGCCGGATCCGGCCGCTACCCGGCCGAAGCGCCGGCCTCCGAGGCCCTGTTCGACCGCGCCCGCGCCATCGTGCCGGGCGGGGTCAACTCTCCCGTGCGCGCCTTCCAGGCGGTCGGCGGCGCCCCACGTTTCATGGTCCGTGGTGAGGGCGCGTGGCTGTACGACGCCGACGACCGCCGCTACGTCGACCTGGTCTGCTCCTGGGGGCCGCTGATCCTCGGGCACGCCCACCCGGAGGTGGTGGACGCCGTGCAGGCCGCCGCCGCCCGGGGCACCAGCTTCGGCACGCCCACCCCGGGCGAGGTGGAGTTGGCCGCCGAGCTGGTCGACCGGACCCCGATGGAGCAGGTCCGCCTGGTCAACTCGGGCACCGAGGCCACCATGTCGGCGATCCGGTTGGCCCGCGGCTACACCGGCCGCTCGAAGATCGTCAAGTTCGCCGGCTGCTACCACGGACATGTCGACGCGCTGCTCGCCGCCGCCGGCTCCGGCGTGGCCACCCTGGGCCTGCCCGACTCGCCCGGCGTGACCGGCGCGGCGGCCAGCGAGACGATCGTGCTGCCGTACAACGACATCCGGGCCGTCGAGGAGGCGTTCGCCGCCGAGGGCCCGCACATCGCGGCGGTGATCACCGAGGCGGCCGCCGGCAACATGGGTGTGGTCGCCCCTCGCGACGGCTTCAACCAGCAGCTCGCCCGGATCGCGCACGCCCACGGCGCCCTGCTCGTGGTGGACGAGGTGATGACCGGGTTCCGGGTGTCCCGCGCCGGGTGGCACGGCCTCGACGCCTCCGACGCCGACCTGTGGACGTACGGCAAGGTCATGGGTGGTGGCCTGCCCGCCGCGGCCTTCGGCGGGCGGGCGGACATCATGGCGCGACTCGCCCCGGCCGGCCCGGTCTACCAGGCCGGCACGCTCTCCGGTAACCCGCTGGCCTGCGCCGCCGGGCTGGCGACCCTGCGGCTCGCCGACGACGCGCTGTACCAGCGCCTCGACCAGACGGCCGCCACAGTGGGCAAGCTGGCCTCCGACGCGCTGGCCGCCGCCGGGGTCCCGCACCGTTTGTCGTACGCGGGCAGCATGTTCTCGATCTTCTTCACCGACGCCGACGTGGTCGACTACGACAGCGCGCGCACCCAGCAGGTGCCGGCGTTCAAGGCGTTCTTCCACGCGATGCTCGCCGCCGGCGTCTACCTGCCGCCGAGCGCGTTCGAGTCGTGGTTCGTGTCGGCGGCGCTGGACGACGCCGCTCTGGAACACATCGCCGACGCGCTGCCGACGGCGGCGAACGCTGCGGCGGCGGCCGGTCACGGGGGTTAGCGTGAGCGCGAGGAGTGAGTCGGTCTTGCGAGCCCCGCAGTCGGGAACAAAGGGGGCGCAGCCTTGAGTAAGACGGTGGTCCACGTGCTGCGGCACGGCGAGGTGCACAACCCGGATCAGATTCTCTACGGTCGGTTGCCCGGTTTCCGCCTCTCCGAGCTGGGTGTGCAGATGGCCAAGGCTGCCGCGCAGGGCCTGGCCGAGCGGGAGATCGTGCACGTGGTGGCCAGCCCGCTGGAACGCGCCCAGCAGACCGCCGAGCCGATCGCCGCCCAGTTCGGGCTGCCGGTCGGGGTGGACGAGCGGCTGATCGAGAGCGCGAACTGGTTCGAGGGCAAGAAGGTGTCCCCGGGCGACGGTTCGTTCCGTGACCCGCGCAACTGGTGGGTGCTGCGCGACCCGGTGACCCCGTCCTGGGGGGAGGCGTACCGGGTGATCGCCGAGCGGATGTTCGCCGCCGTGCAGGCCGCCCGGGTCGCCGCCGAGGGGCGCGAGGCGGTGCTGGTGTCGCACCAGCTCCCGATCTGGACGCTGCGCCGCCACGTCGAGCGCAAGCGGCTCTGGCACGACCCGCGCAAGCGGCAGTGCGGGCTGGCGAGTCTCACCTCGTTCCACTTCGACGGCGCGAAGGTGGTGGGCATCGGCTACAGCGAGCCGGCCGCGCACCTGATCGCCCTCTCCGCGACAGCCCGGACGGCCAAGGGGGCCTGATGAACGCCCGGAGGTGGACCGCCGGCCTGCTCGCCACCGTCGCAGCGGTGGCGTTGGTCGGCTGCACGTCGTCGAAGGGGCAGGAGAAGACCTGCACGACCACCACCGACGGGATCTTCGAGTGCGCACCGGACCAGCGCTCGGCTCCTCCGAAACTCGCCGGGGAGCTGCTCCTCGGCGGCACCTATGACGTCACCCAGGCCCGGGGCCAGGTCGTCGTGGTCAACTTCTGGGGTTCCTGGTGCGCGCCGTGCCGCGCCGAGGCGGACGACCTGGAAGCCGTCTACCAGGCCACCAAGGGTTCCGGGGTGAGCTTCCTCGGCATCAACGTGCAGGATTCGCGGGACAAGGCCAAGGCGTTCGAGCAGGGGCGGGTCACCTATCCGAGCCTCTTCGACCCGGCCAGCCGGCTGGCGCTCGACCTGGACATCCCGCCGAACACCGTCCCCGCGACGGTGGTGCTCGACCGGGAGGGGCGGATCGCCTCGGTGATCCGGGCCGCCGTCAAGCAGGAGGGCCTGCAACCGATCGTCGAGCGGATCGCGGCCGAGAAGCCGGCGTCGAACTGATGGGCGAGACCTTCAAGGAGCTGGCCCTGAGCGGGCCGCTGCTGCTCGCCATCGGCGCGGCGGCGCTCGCCGGCCTGGTCAGCTTCCTCTCCCCGTGCGTGCTCCCGCTCGTCCCCGGCTACCTGTCGTACGTCACCGGTCTCGCCGGGGCGGACCTCGAAGGCCGCCGGGCTCCGGCGGACCCGGCTCCCGACGGCGACGGCGGGGTGGCGGTCCGCGAGCGGGCCACGGTGGCCGTCAAGGGCCGGGTGCTCGCCGGCACGTTGCTCTTCATCGCCGGCTTCACCGTCGTCTTCGTCGCGACCGCCATCCTGTTCGCCGGTATCGGCCGGGTCTTCTTCGAGTACGAGCGGCAGCTCGAAATCGTCGTCGGCGTGCTGATCATCGTGCTCGGGTTCGGCTACCTCGGGATGATCCCCGCACTGCAACGGGAGTTCCGGATCTCCCGGCTGCCGTCGGCCGGGCTGCTCGGCGCACCGGTCTTCGGGGCGGTCTTCGCGCTCAGTTGGGTGCCCTGCACGGGCCCGACGCTCGGTGCGGTGATGGGGATGGCTGCCACGAGCGGCCAGAGTGACCGCGCCGTGGTGCTCGCCGTGGCGTACTGCCTCGGGTTGGGGATACCGTTCGTGGTCTTCGGGCTGGGCTTCGAACGCCTGCTCGGGGTCTTCCGCGCCGTCCGGCGCAACAGCCGCTGGGTCACCCGGGTCGGCGGCGCCCTGCTCATCCTGATCGGCCTGGCGCTGGTCACCGGCGGATGGCAGAGCTTCGTGATCTGGTTGCAGACCACTGTCGGGGTGGGCGAGGTGAGCATCTGATGACGGTCGTCGACGACCGGCCGGAGACCGTGGCGCCGGCGCCACGCCGCCGGCCGAACCGGTTGCTGGCCCTGCTGCGCAACTCCTGGCGGCAGCTGACCAGCATGCGTACCGCCCTGATCCTGCTCTTCCTGCTCGCTGTCGCCGCCATCCCCGGTTCGGTGCTGCCGCAGCGCGGGATCAGCCCGGAGAAGGTCAACGAGTACTTCGTCGACCACCCGGACTGGGCCCCCCGACTGGATCGGATCGGCGCGTTCGAGGTCTTCGGGTCGGTCTGGTTCTCCGCGATCTACCTGCTGCTGTTCACCTCACTGATCGGCTGCATCACGCCCCGACTGCGCGACCACGTCCGGGCGTTGCGGTCCCGGCCGCCGGCCGCGCCGAAGCGGATGGCCCGGCTCCCGCAGCACGCTGTGGTGCCCGCCCCAGCTGGTGGCGTGGCGGCGATCGCCGACGTGCTGCGCAAGCGCCGCTGGCGGGTGGAGGTGCGCGGCGACGAGGTCTCCGCCGAGAAGGGCTACCTCAAGGAGACCGGGAACCTGCTGTTCCACACCTCGCTCATCGCGGTGCTGATCGGCGTCGCGCTCGGTTCGTGGTACGGCTGGAGCGGCAACCGACTGCTGGTGGCGGGCGCGGACAACGCCTTCTGCAACACCCGCCAGCAGTACGCGGAGGCGAAGCTCGGCCCCCGGGTGGACAGCGCCGACCTGCCCCGCTTCTGCCTGCGGCTGGACGACTTCGAGGCGCGGTTCCTGCCGTCCGGTCAGCCGGAGTTCTTCAACGCCACGGTCACCGTCGACGGCCCGGACGAGCCGACCCGCAGCGCCGACTTCTCGGTGAACTCGCCGCTGCGCCTGGCCGACGCGAACGTCTACCTGCTCGGCCACGGGTACGCCCCGGTGATCCGCTACACCGACCGGTTCGGCAACAGCCAGGTCAGCGACGAGCCGTTCCTGACCACCGGCGACATGGGCCTCACCAGTGAAGGCCTGGCCGCGTTCCCGGACGCGAACGTCGACCCGGCCACCGGCCAGCGCAGCCCGGACGGGCAGATGGCGTTCACCGGCATCTACCTGCCCACCGCGCCCGAGCAGGGGCCGTTCGTCCGCTCGCAGTACCCGACCGAGCGCAACCCGGTGCTGAACCTGGTCGCCTACCAGGGCAACCTCGGCATGGACGCCGGCATCCCCGGCTCGGTCTACCAGCTCGACCAGCGTCAGGTGCGTGCCGGCAAGGTCAAGGAGGTCGGCACCAAGCTGCTCAAGAAGGGCGAGACCTGGACGTTGGCGGACGGCACCACCGTCGAGTTCCTGGGCACCGAGCGGTACGTCACCCTCTCCGTCCGACACGACCCCGGTGCGACGCCGCTGCTGATCAGCTGTGGTGTCCTGCTGGTCGGGCTGATGGGTTCGCTGTTCGGGCGGCGTCGCCGGGTGTTCTTCCGGGTGGTGCCGGCCGACCCCGGCGAAGGATCTCCGACGAGCGGTAGTAGCTTGATGGAGGTCGGCGGGTTGCCGCGTACCGACTATCCGGGGTTCGCCGACGAGTTCACCCAGCTCATCGCTGCGGTCAAGGGTGATGCTGACCCAGTGGCCGAACGGGCCGGTGTGCGAGAAGGAGCCGAGTGATGTCCGCACTCTCCGACAATCTGGTCACATTCGCGATCCTGGCGTACCTGATCGCGATGATCGGCCATGCCGTCGAGTACGCGCTGGGCAACGCCCGTACCCGGGTCGCCTCGGCGGCCCCGGTCCGCGAGTTGGTCGGTGCCGGCGGTGGCGTGATCAAGGAGCCGCCCGCGCCGGTCCCCGCGCCGCCCGTGGATCGGTCCACGCGGCGTGCCCGCCTCGCGGGCCTGTTCGGGGTGGGCGCCACCGCGGTCGCCGCCCTGCTGCACCTGGCGGCCCTGGTCACCCGTGGCCTCGCGGCCGACCGGATGCCCTGGGGCAACATGTACGAGTTCGTGCTCACTGTGACGTTCATCGGGGTCGCCGCCTGGCTGGTGGTGCTCTGGAAGCGACCGTCGCTGCGCAAGCTCGGGCTGTTCCTCACGCTGGTGATGGTGCTGCTGGTGGCCACCGCCGAGCTGGTCCTGTACGTACCGATCGTGCCGCTGGTGCCGGCACTGAACTCGTACTGGTTCGTCATCCACGTCTCGACCATCGTCTTCGCGTCCGGCATCTTCCTGCTCGGTGCGGTGCCGGCGGTCGGCTTCCTGATGCGCAACGGGTACGAGAACGGCAAGCGGAGCTTCCCGTACACCCTGGCCAAGCGGCTGCCCGGCGCGGCCAGCCTGGAACGGCTGACCTTCGCGCTGCACGCGTTCGCGTTCCCGATCTTCACCTTCGCGGTGATCGCCGGCGCCATTTGGGCCGAGGCGGCGTGGGGCCGGCCGTGGGGCTGGGACCCGAAGGAGACCTGGGCGTTCATCTCCTGGGTGGTGTACGCCGGTTACCTGCACGCCCGGGCCACGCCGAGCGTGCGGCGCAACGTGGCGACCTGGCTCGCGGTGCTCGGCTTCCTCACCATGCTGATGAACCTGTTCGGCGTGAACATCTTCTTCACCGGCCTGCACTCGTACGGTGGGCTGGACTGATCCGGTAAACGGCGTGCGGGCCGGTCACGGATTCCGTCAGTGACCGGCCCGCGTCGTTGTGGCGTGCTGGGTCAGCCCACTGTCACCGGAGCGACGTCGTTGCCCGGGTTGTCGTCCACGCGCGGGTAGCGTCCGAACGGCTGGACCTCGCCGGGCGTCCCGGAGAGGCTGTCGATCCGCAGGTCGAACGCAGCGGTGTGGGTCAGGCCAGCCGGGAACACGGAGCCCGGCCCGTTGCAGTACCAGGTCGCCGGGGCGTCACCGGCAGACTCCTCGTCCCCGTTGAGCCAGCAGCTCGACGGGTTGCCGACCACCGTGGTGCCGGCCGGCGGCACGAAGAGGAAGCCGCCGACGCCGTCACCGGAGTTGGTGGCGTCCGGAACACCGGGGCCCTCGTTGCGGAGGCCGACGGTGACCCGCACGGTCTCACCGACGGCACCGGTGACGGTTGCGCCCTGGGCGACGACGTCGAAGGCGCCCTGCACCGAGCGCAGGTGGGTCTGGCCTCCGGTGCCGGTCACCCCGGCCGGGATCACGTCGAGCGCCTTGCCCACCGGTCGCAGCCGCAGCCCCTGCTCGGCCTCGCGGTGCTTGAGCTTCACGCCGCTCGGAAGCGGCCCGGCGCTGGCCAGCGGTTCCACGAACTGGCTGATCCGCTTGCTGCCGAGGGTGGCCGGGCCGACCGTGGTGGTCAGCTTCTGCCGCAGCTCGTGCCGCTGGCCGGGGGCGAACGTGCCCCGTACGGTGCAGACCACCACGGTGGCGAGCACCCGGTCGGTGCCGTACCGGCAGTTGCGGTAGCTGGCCGGAATCAGACCCACCGGGAAGCGGAGGGTGAGCCGGAGGTCCACGACCGGCTGGTCGCCCGCGTTGACCACGGCCACCGGCACCGGCAGGCTGTCGCCGACCGCCACGCCGGAAACGGATTCGTCGACGAGGTCGAGCAGGTCGGGCCCGGACCGCACGGTGATCGTCGCCTGCTGGGTGGACGGCTCGGTCTGCTCGCCGAGCGCCGTGTAGGCGAGGGAGCCGGTCGCGCCGTCGGTCGCGCCGGGCGCGGCCCGGAACACCACAGGCACGGTGCCGGTGAGCGTGCCGAACTCGTCGACGGCCGTCGGCGGCATCGGGCAGGTCACCGAGGTGCCCTCGGTGACACAGAAATCGGGGAAGGCGGCGGTGGCCACGCCAGCCAGGCCGGTCAGGTCGACTGTCACCCGGGGCTGGGTGGCACCGGTGCTGGTCAGGGTCAGTTGGACCGTGCGGCCGGGAGCGGTCGGACCGCTGACCGTGACCTCGTCCAGCCAGGCGCTGACCCAGCCCGGGTCGTCCTGCGCCATTGCCGGAACGGCCGCCACGCCGACCGTCGCGGTGCCCACGACCAGCGCGGTGAGGCCGCGCAGGAGCCTGCCGCGCGTAACGTGCACAGATCTCATCGATCTCCTTGGTGAGGGATGAGCCGATTGGAAGAAGCCGGGGTCAATGCCCCGGCCCCGACCGGCACCCCAGATCCTAGAGATCACCTGTGACAGTCTTCGATCGGTCGGACGGCCCCTGCCCCCTGGCCGTCAGGCGTGACAGCGTCCGTTCAACCTGGACGGTGACCTGGTAGGACACCTCCGGCACATCCGCCAGCTCGATGCGCTCACCGCGTAGCGCCACCTGTGCGTGCAGCTCCCTGGCGACAGCGTCGCGTACCGCGATCAGCAGGGGCGACAACCCGTCCGGGTCGCCGACGACATACGCGTCCGACATCCCACCAGCCTGCGCCCCAGCCCCACCGCCACGCCATGACGGGTGAGATGTCCGACCGTCGCCGGGCCGGTGCCGGGCAGGCTTGATCCACTCCAGATCGGCGATGCGGCGGCTTCCGGAGTAGAGCATGGCGCCACTTCGGCGATCTGGTGTCGATCACGCCGGGGTGTCGATCACGCCGGGGTCGATCGCGCTGGTTGGTCAGCCGCCGAACCAGCCCGGCATGTCCAGGCGGAACCAGTTGGTCGAGGCCATTGCGCGCAGGTCGTCCTCGATGGCGTCGACCCGTTCCGCGCCGAGGCGTTCGGCCCACTGGCGACGCAACGTATCGAAGATCTCCGCCGATCGGCGGAGCCCGTCGGCACCGCGCGGCGTGACCCGGACCAGCCGGCGGCGGGCGTCGCGCGGGTCGTCGACCCGTTCCAGGTAGCCGACCTCGACCAGCCGGTCCACAGTCTTGCCGGCGGCCTGCTTCGAGATGCCGAGGCGTTGCCCCAACTCGGTGGCTGTGGTGCCGTCCATCCCGACGGCCTGGAGCACGAAGCCGTGCAGCGGCCGTAGCTCCGGATGCCCCTGTCGAGCCAGTTCGGCGTGCAGGTCGTCGATCAGCGTCCGAAACCCGGCCAGCAGCAGGAGCGGCAACTGGAAGCCGGGGCGTGCCGGATCAGCGCTTGCCATGTTCGACAACCACGTTTACTATTTCGTCAACCACGTTGACTATCGTACGGGACGCGGCACCGGCCCCGACGGCCTCCCGCCTTCCCGACCTCGCGGCCTCGTGCCGACCTTTCGAAAGCAGGTGAACCGTGTCCGTCTTCACCGAGCACACCGCCGAAACCGCACCCGTTGCCGCCCGTCGGACCATGGAGGGTGTGCAGAACCGGTTCGGCTGGCTGCCCACCCCGGTGGCGCTGATGGCCGAGTCGCCGCAGTTGCTCGCCGGGTTCCTCGCCGCCAACGCGGGTTTCGAGCAGACCGACCTCTCGCCCCTGGACCGGGAGGTGGTCATCCTGACCGTCTCCGCCACCCACGCGTGTCACTTCTGCGTTGCCCTGCACACCGGCAAGCTCACCCAGCTCGGCGCGAGTGCCGAGCTGATCGCGGCACTGCGCGCCGGCTCGCCGTTGCCCGAGCCGCGGCAGGAGGCACTGCGCCGGTTCACGCTGGCCGTGCTCGACCACCGGGGCGCGGTGCCCGACGGCGAACTCGACGACTTCCTCGCCGCCGGCTACCTGCCCCGGCACGCGCTGGACGTGGTGCTCGGCGTTGGCGCGTACACCATGTCCACCTTCGCCAACCGCCTCACCCGAGCGCCGCTCGACCCACCGCTGGCCGCCCACGCCTGGACGCCCGCCGCCTGACCCGCCGCACCCGGTCCACCGTTGGTTGCCGTCTCGGCGCGAGCCCTGATCCACTTGCGTTCCGGGAAACAGGGGTGACCCAGCCGCAGGACACCGCAACTTCCCGGAACCCGAGTGGATCAAGCCGAGAGCGGGGAGGCGGCACTCAGGCCGCCCCGAGAAAGTCGCGCAGCAGGGCGAGCATCTCGTCCGGGCGCTCCTCGTACAGCCAGTGGCCGCAGTCCTCGATCACCTCACCGCGGACCGCGTCGGCGTACTGACGAACCTGCTCGGCGACCTGCCCGCCGAGGCTGGCCGCCGATCCGACGGCCAGCACCGGCATGGTCAGCTTCGTGCCCCGGTACGCCGCGTTGTCGGCGATGTCCTGCTCGAACGCCCGGAAGTAGGCGAAGCTCGCCCGCAGATGCGCCGGGTCGCGCAGGTGGCTGGCGAACTCCTCGATGTCGGGCGCGGCGATGCTGCCCTTGCGCACCATCAGCGCGTCGGTGAACTTATCCACCCAGAGCGACTCCCGCCCGTTGACCAGCGCCTCCGGAAGCCCGTTGCCGAGGGAGAAGTAGCCGAAGTTCCACACCCCGGGCCCGGCCGAGGTGAGCGCGGGGAACGTGTAGATGCTCTCGTCGGGGATCGGCGCCTCGCTGAGCACCAGCCGACTCACCCGCTGCGGATGGGCGGCGGCGTACGCGTACGCCACCATGGTCCCCAGGTCGTGCCCAACCAGCCGGAGGTCGCTCGCCAGGCCGAGCTGATCGAGTAGTCCGTGCAGGTCGGCGGCGACCGTCTTCTTGTCGTACCCGTCGGCCGGGGCGTCGCTGCCCCCGAAACCGCGCAGGTCGGGCGCGACCACGTCGAAGGAGCGCCCCAACTCGGGCAGCAGGTGCCGCCACATGTACCAGCACTGCGGGTACCCGTGCAGCAGCACCAGCGGTGGGCCGCTGCCGCCACGGACGTAGTTCATGGTGATCTGGCCGACCCGTGCTCGTTGCTCGGTGAACCCTGCCGGAACCCGATCCCCACCCATTCGCCGCCTCCGTCCGCGTGCTGCCCGGCTACCCGCTCGACCGACGGCCATGCCTGCGGGCGCTGCGCCCGAACGTTGGTGAATCAAGGCCGGGTGGGCGGGCGCGCATGGGGTCGTCGCCGGTGTCACAGCACCCGGCTTGGGCCACACCGCACCCGGTGCGGGAGACTGGCGGGTATGGCGGCTCGTGGCTTCCCGTACACCGATCTCAAGGACTTTCTCGCGGCGCTGGAGCGCGCGGGGGAGTTGCGCCGGGTCGACGTCCCGGTCGACCCCACCCTCGAGATCAGCGAGGTGGTCACCCGCACGGTGCGGGCCGGCGGGCCGGCGCTGCTCTTCGAGCGTCCTACCCGGGGCGAGATGCCGGTGGCGATCAACCTGTTCGGCACCGAGAAGCGCATGGCGATGGCCCTCGGCGTCGACTCGCTGGACGAGATCGGTGCCCGGATCGGCTCGCTGATCAAGCCGGAGCTGCCGGTCGGCTGGTCGGGCATCCGCGAGGGCCTCGGCAAGGTCATGCAGCTCAAGTCGGTGCCACCGCGCAAGGTGAAGACCGCGCCCTGCCAGGAGGTCGTCTACCGGGGCGAGGACGTCGACCTCAACCGGCTGCCGGGGTTGCAGGTGTGGCCCGGCGACGGCGGGATCTTCCACAACTACGGGCTGACCCACACCAAGCACCCGGAGACCGGCAAGCGCAACCTCGGCCTGTACCGGCTCCAGCAGCACGGCCGCAACACCCTGGGCATGCACTGGCAGATCCACAAGGACTCCACCGCTCACCACGCGGTCGCCGAGCGGCTCGGGCAGCGCCTGCCGGTCGCCATCGCGATCGGCTGCGACCCGGTCGTCTCGTACGCGGCCAGCGCGCCGCTGCCCGGCGACATCGACGAGTACCTGTTCGCGGGGTTCCTGCGCGGCGAGCGGGTGGAGATGGTCGACTGCCTCACCGTGCCGTTGCAGGTGCCGGCGCACGCGCAGATCGTGCTGGAGGGCTACCTGGAGCCGGGTGAGCGGCTGCCCGAGGGGCCGTTCGGCGACCACACCGGCTTCTACACCCCGGTCGAGCCGTTCCCGGTGCTGCACGTCGAGGCGATGACGATGCAGCGCAAGCCGGTCTACCACTCGATCGTCACCTCCAAGCCGCCGCAGGAGGACCACGGCCTCGGCAAGGCCACCGAACGGATCTTCCAGCCGCTGCTCAAGCTGATGATCCCGGACATCGTCGACTACGACCTGCCGGCCGCCGGGGTCTTCCACAACTGCGCGATCGTGTCGATCCGCAAGCGGTACCCGAAGCACGCGCAGAAGGTGATGAACGCGATCTGGGGCGCGCACCTGATGTCGCTGACCAAGCTCATCGTGATCGTCGACGAGGACTGCGACGTGCACGACTACAACGAGGTCGCCTTCCGCGCCTTCGGCAACGTCGACTACGCGCGCGACCTGCTGCTCACCGAGGGGCCGGTGGACCACCTCGACCACTCGTCGTACCAGCAGTTCTGGGGTGGCAAGGCGGGTGTCGACGCGACCCGCAAACTCCCCACCGAGGGCTACACCCGCGGTTGGCCGGAGGAGATGAGCATGAGCCCGGAAGTCTCGGCCCTGGTCGACAAGCGCTGGAAGGAGTACGGGATCTGATGGCCGTCCTCGAAGCTCCCGCCGAGAAGCCGGGCCGGGTCAAGTCCTTCCTCAAGCTCGTCGCGATCGAGCACTCGGTGTTCGCGCTGCCCTTCGCGTACCTGTCGGCGCTGAGCGCCATGCAGGTCAACGGCGGGCGGGTGCGCTGGCTCGACCTGCTGCTGATCACCGTGGCGATGGTCGGGGCGCGGACGTTCGCGATGGCCGCCAACCGGATCCTCGATCGCCGGATCGACGCGCGGAATCCGCGTACCGCCGGGCGGGAACTGGTCACCGGTGCGGTGAGCGTGCGGACGGCCTGGACCGGCGCGGCCGTCGCGCTGGTGGTCTTCCTCGCCGCCGCAGCCCTGCTCAACCCGCTCTGCCTGGTGCTCGCGCCGCTCGCGGTGGTGCCCCTGGTCGTCTACCCCTACGGCAAGCGGTTCACCAACTGGCCGCACGCCATCCTGGGGATCGCCCAGATGGTCGGTCCGGTCGGCGCCTGGCTGGCGGTCACCGGCACCCTGGACGGATCCGGGCCCGCCTGGGTGCTCGGCGCGGCGGTCGGGCTGTGGATCGGCGGCTTCGATCTGATCTACGCCTGCCAGGACTCCGAGATCGACCAGGAGATCGGCGTGCACAGCGTGCCCGCCCGGTACGGCCGGCGCTTCGCGCTGCACGCCTCCACGATCGCGCACGTGGTGACCTTCGCGCTGTTCGTCTGGTTCGGCGCGTTGATCGGCCTCGGCTGGCTCTGGTGGATCGGGCTGGCGCTCACCGCTGTCGCGTTCGCGTATCAGCACCTGGTGGTCAGCCCGACCGACCTGAGCAAGGTCAACCGGGCGTTCTTCACCGCCAACGGGTTCGTCGGCATCGCGTTGTTCGTCTTCGCGCTGCTCGACCTGGTGATCCGGCTCGACCTACGGCCCTGACCGGCTGACCACTGGCTCGTCCTCCCCGGTGGGGTAACGGGCGCTCTCCAAGGTCCAGTCGATGGTGCCCCGGACGGCGTACGCGACCACGTCGAGGTGGTCGGTGACCGCCCGGTCCACCGCCGGGCCGAACGACGGCACCGCGGCCCGCAGCGCGACGAAGCGCCGCATCGCCTCCCGCCAGCGCTCGACCGCCAGGGCCACCGCCTCCGCCGACGGCACCGCCAGTTCGGCCTCGATGGCCAGGACCAGGTTGTGTCCGCCTGCGGTCGCCCGGTCCTTCTCCAACGAGGCCAGGTCGTTGTACCAGGAGAGCAGGTCGTTGCCGGCCTGGGCGATCTGCCGCAGCAGCGGATGGTGGTGGACCGGGTCGGGCAACGGCCGACCGCCCGCGAACTCCACGAGCGTGTACGACACCTCCGCCGCCGAGGTGGCCCGCCGCAGCTCCACGTACTCGTCGACGCCGGGTCGGCGGCCGGTTTCCTTGTTGACCGCCTCCTGCCAGGTGCCGTCGAGGTGCCGGGCCACCGCGTCGGCGAAACGCGACCGCCACCGGGCCGGCATCCGGCGGCGCGGCTCCCGCCAGGCCAGCACCAGCAGCCGCCGAAGCGGGTCGGTGAGCCCGACCGGGCGCAGCCGAGCGTCGTGCAGCAGCGCCAACGTGCCGTTGCGCAGAGCCCGGATCTGCTCCGAGGTCAGCCGGCCAGGCCCGTCGCAGGCGTCGTCGACCAGGAAGAACCACGTGAACAGCACGGTCAGCACCCGAAGATCGGCCTCGGTGGCGTCCGGGTAGAGCCGTCCGGCGTACCTGGCGAACGCCCCCCGGGCCAGCCGGTGCAACGCCGCGTCGTCCAGGGCGAGGCCGAGGTCGGGCAGCAGGCCGAGCAGCCACTCCTGCACGCTGTCGGCGTGCGGAGAGAGCCGGGACTGGATCGGGCATTCGGCACGCAGCGCCCGAAGGGCCTCGCCGGTCGTCACCGATGCCTCCTGCGCGAGATGATTCCGATGCGAATCCCCACCAGCAGCATGTCAGGTCGACGGAATGCCCACCTACCCCGCCGGGCATGCCGGAGCGGCGTATCCCGGGGGTGCTCACCACCGGCCCAGCCGGACCAGGCAGGCTGGGGGCATGCGGGAACCATGGGTGGTCGGGGTCTCCGGAGCATCCGGGACGCCGTACGCGGCGGCCGTCATCGGAGGACTCCTCGACGCGGGCGAGCCGGTCGACCTGATCGTGTCCCGCGCGGCACGACTCACAGTGCTCGACGAGACCGGCCGACCCTTCCGCGACGGGCACTGGGCCGAGGATCTCGCCGCCTGGCTCGACCGGGACCTGACCGGTGCCGACCTTCGGCACTGGCCGGCCGGTGACCTGGCCGCCGGGCCGAGCAGCGGCTCCTACCGGGTACGCGGCATGGCCGTGGTCCCGGCGAGCACGGCAGCCTGCGCCGGCATCTCGATCGGGCTCTCCAAGGACCTCCTGCAGCGCGCCGCCGAGGTCAACCTCAAGGAACGCCGCCCGGTGGTGGTCGTCCCTCGGGAAACACCGGTGACCCGCAGTCACCTGGAGCACCTGATCGCCCTGCACGACTCAGGCGCTGTCGTGTTGCCCGCCAGCCCCGGCTTCTACGGAGCCGGCGCGGCCGCCAGCGCCCAGCAGTTGGTCGACTTCGTGGCCGGCAAGGTGCTCGACGCGCTCGGCGTCTCACACACCCTGTTCCGCCGGTGGTCCGGCCAGCTCGGCGCAGCCCGAAGCTGAGCGCCGAACACACATGTCACGCGCCGCGACGCCGCCCGGCGGTCGGCCGAAGCGGGACGCGGACCGGGCCGAAGTCCGGTCCGCGTAGCGATGTCCGCACCAGTTCAGTACATGCCGGCGTTGGCCGGACCCGGCCCCGTGGATGCGGCCGGCCCCACATTGCGTGGCTTTCCGACCTCGTCCACCTCGTCCAGCATGCCCTCCCCCTCAAGCAGGGCCCGCACCTCGGATTCCCGAAACCGGCGATGCCCGCCTGGAGTCCGGATGCTTCCTATCCGGCCAGCCGCCGCCCATCTCGTCACAGTTTTCGGGTCTACCCGAAACAGCGCGGCGACCTCACCCGGTGTCAGCAGGCGATCTCCAGTGTCCACAGCCCCCTCCTCGCGTCGACGAAGCCCCCGGCTGAACACACTGCCCCCGGCTGGTGCGTAGCCCAGAGCCGTCATGAGGGACGTATGGCAATTACAGCACCGGGGACATGACCTGTCCGCCCAAACGCGAAAAATGCACTGAGTGAGGAGTTAGTAATGGTACTTGTGCTACCTCCGCCGTGACCGGCGGTTTGTCAACAGTGACTCACCACTCAGTCCAACGGATGCCGAAGCCCGCACGTTATGCCTTAGCGGTTAGGGTCACTCTCTGTGGACGCCATCGACCTGAACCTCGTCGACCTGCTGCGCGGGAACGCCCGCCTCTCGTACGCCGAGCTGGCCCGACAGGTGGGCCTCTCGGCCCCGGCCGTGCACGAACGGGTCGGCAAGTTGGAGAGCAGCGGCGTCGTTCGGGGCTACCGCGCGGATGTGGCCCCGGAGTCGATCGGGCTGGGTGTCACCGCGCTGATCGGCATCGTCGAGGACTCCGGCGCCGACTCCGACGACATGCTCGAGTCGCTGCGGGTGCTGCCCGAGATCGAGTCCTGCTACTTCATGGCCGGTGTCGAGTCGTTCCTGCTCAAGGCCCGGGTCGGCACGATCGCCGAACTGGAGCAGTTGATCGTGCGATTGAACCGGACCCCGGGGGTGGCCTCCACCCGTACCGCCATCGCGCTCTCCACCAAGTGGGAGAACCGCCCGCAGCCCGTCGGCCCGCCCGCGACCTGACCGCCGCGTACCCCTGGTGTCGCCCGGTCGGCCGGCGGTAGCGTGCGCCGATGACCCCGCCGGGACGTCGCGTGGCAGTGGTGACCGGCGCTGCCGGCGGCCTCGGCCACGCCATTGCCACAGCGCTGCACGCCGACGGCTGGTCGGTGCTCCTCACCGACCTCGACCCGGCGGCGGTGGCCGCCGCCGCAGGGCCCCTCGGGGGTTGGTCGGCGGCCCTGGACGTCCGGGACGAGGACGCCTGCGCCGCCGTCGCCGCGAGCGCCGCGGACCGGGGCGGCCTTGCGCTCTGGGTCAACAATGCCGGCGTCCTGACCACCGGGCCGTCGTGGGAGCACGACGGGCCGACCCGCCGCCGGATGTTCGACGTCAACACCTTCGGCGCCATGAACGGCACCCTGGCCGCGCTGGCCGTGATGCGCGGGCAGGGCCACGGCCACGTGCTCAACGTCGTCTCGCTGGCCGGGCTGATCGCCGCGCCCGGCGAGACGGTGTACGCGGCCAGCAAGCACGCCCTGCTGGCGTTCAGCCTCGGCACCCTGTCCGACCTGCGGATCGCGGGATACCGCCGGGTGCACGTCTCCTGCCTCTGCCCGGACGGCATCTGGACCCCGATGCTGCACGACCGGCTGGACGACCCGGGCGCGGTGGCTTCGTTCACCGGGTCGATGTTGACCGCGCAGCAGGTGGCCGCCCGGGCGGTCCGGTTGGCCCACCGACCCCGTCCGGTGGTCAGCCTGCCCCGCTGGCGGGGAGCGCAGGTGCGCCTGCTGGACGCCCTGCCCCGGCTGGCGGTCGCGCTGACCCCGCTGGTCCAGGCCGCCGGCCGCGCCGGCCAGCGCCGACAACACCGTCGGAGCACCCGTCCGGACCGGCCCTGACCACCGCTGGGCCTGCTTGCTACGTTTCCGGCGTGACTCATCTCGACCGGTGCGACGAGGCCAGCCGAACCTGGGTGACGGAGGCGATCGCCGCCGTCGAGGCGGACGCGAACCGCTCGGCCGACACCCACCTGCTGCCGTTTCCGCTGCCCCGAGCCTGGGGGATCGACCTCTACCTCAAGGACGAGTCCTCACATCCCACCGGCTCGCTGAAGCACCGGCTGGCCCGCTCGCTGTTCCTCTACGGGCTCTGCAACGGCTGGATCGGGCCGCGCACCACGATCGTCGAGGCGTCGTCGGGCTCCACGGCGGTCTCCGAGGCGTACTTCGCCAGGATGCTCGGGTTGCCCTTCATCGCGGTGATGCCCGCCTCCACCTCAGCCGAGAAGATCGCACAGATCGAGTTCCAGGGCGGCCGGTGCCACCTGGTGGACGACCCCGCCAGCGTGGTGGTCGAGGCCCGGTGGCTGGCCGAGGACTCCGCTGGGCACTTTATGGACCAGTTCACCTACGCCGAGCGGGCGACCGACTGGCGGGGCAACAACAACATCGCCGAGTCGATCTACGCCCAGCTCGAACTGGAACGGCACCCGATCCCCGCCTGGGTCGTGGTGGGCGCCGGCACCGGAGGCACCAGCGCGACCATCGGCCGGTACGCCCGGTACCGCCGTCTCGCCACCAAACTCTGCGTGGTCGACCCGGAGAACTCGGCGTTCTACCCGGCCTGGTTGGCCGCCGACTGGTCGGTGCGTACCGGGAAGGGCTCCCGGATCGAGGGGATTGGCCGTCCGACGGTGGAGGCCTCGTTCCTGCCCTCGGTGGTGGACCGGATGGTCCAGGTGCCGGACGCGGCGTCACTGGCCGCCATGCGTGCCGGCTCGGCCGTGCTCGGCCGCCGGGTGGGCGGCTCCACCGGCACCAACCTGTGGGGCGCGTTCGGCCTGATCGCCCAGATGCTCGCCGAGGGCCGGACCGGCTCGGTGGTCACCCTGATCTGCGACCCGGGTGACCGGTACGCCGACACCTACTACTCCGACGATTGGGTGAACGCCCAGGGCCTCGACCTGACGCCGCACCAGGCCACGATCGAACGCTTCCTGACCAGCGGCACCTGGCCGGCGTGAGCCGCGCGGACGCCACTGGTCGGGGCGGGCGGGCGCCGCACGTTCAGCGCGGGTCGATCCGCTCCGCCAGCCCGGGATAGCGCACCACGTAGCCGCTGTCGTCCAGGTCGATGTCGGCGGTGAAGGTGCCACTGGCGAAGCGCACCCGGCCCGGTCCGAGCCCCGTGTAGATCTGCTCGGTCGGCACCACCTCCAGACCGGGCAGCAGCACCCACGCGACGGTGATCCGGTGTGCGATGTCGGCCGGCTCGGCGGCCAGCCCGAGCCGGTGGACCGGCAGGGTGTTGAACAGCGGCGAGCCGCTCAGGTCGACGTCGAGCGCGTCGGCCAGCCGGTCCGGGTCGTCGGTGCCCGGCAGGCCGGCCCGGGGATGACCGGCGTTGACCAGGGCCCGGTCCAGGTCGCCCTGTTCCGCGGTGGTCACCCGCCACCGGTCCGCCGTCCGCTCCAGGGTCACCCGGCGCTGCCAGCCCAGCCCTTCGACCTCGACCTCGACCCGGGTCGTGGACCAGTCCGGCGCGGTGGTCAGTTGGTATCGGGCGGTCCAGGGGATCGGGTCCACGGCGAGCAGGGTGCCCCGGGCCGCCAAGCCGCGGCTGTCGTCGAAGAGGACCTGCTCGCTGCCGGCGGTGTCCGTCCGGGACCAGAAGATTGACTGCGGCATGGTCGGCATGAGCCGGACGTTACGCGACCCGGCCTGCCTCGGCAGGGCATGCGCGAACGCCGCCGCGAAGCATGTGCTCCGCGACGGCGTTCAGAGGATCAGAGGATCAGTGGGTACGTGCCGGCGGTCGCCCGCCGAAACCCCGCCGGTCGTCGCGCGGACGGTCGTCGCGGGCCCGGTCCTCACGGGGACGGTCATCCCGACCACGGCTCTCCGGGCGGAAACCACCCCGCGAGTCCCGGTCACCGAAGCGCCGCTCGCCCTGCGGCCGGTCGCCCCGACCGTCCCGGTCACCGAACCGCGGCCGGTCCTCGAACCGACGCTCGCCCTGCGGCCGGTCACCGTAGCCCCGGGAGTCCCGATCGGCGTAACGCCGCTCGCCCTGCGGCCGGTCACCGTAGCTCCGGTCGCCGGCAGGCCGATCGCCGTAACGCCGCTCGCCCTGCGGCCGGTCGCCGTACTGCCGGTCGCCCTGCGGTCGGTCGCCGTAGCGGCGCTCGCCCTGCGGCCGGTCGCCGTACTGCCGGTCGCCCTGCGGTCGGTCGCCGTAACGCCGCTCGCCCTGCGGTCGGTCGCTGAACCGCCGCTCGCCCTGCGCCCGGTCGCCGAACCGGCGCTCACCCTGCGGACGGTCGCTGTAGCCCCGGTCACCGGTCGGTCGGTCGCCGTAGCGCCGCTCGCCGGTGGGTCGGTCGCCGTAGCGCCGCTCGCCCTGCGGCCGGTCGCCGAACCGACGCGGGCCGCCGGAACGGTCGCCGTAACCGCGCGGCTCCGCCTCGACACGAACCGGGACACCGCTGGGCTCCCGCGCGCCGACCAACTCGGCCAACGCCTGGTCGCCGACCCGGACCCGGGTCTCGGCCGGTGCGACGCCGGCCTTCTCCATCATCGCCAGCGTGGTGCGGCGCTGCTTGGGCAGCACCAGCGTGGCGACCGCGCCAGACTCGCCGGCCCGAGCGGTGCGCCCGGCCCGGTGCAGGTAGTCCTTCGGGTCCTTCGGCGGGTCGACGTGCAGCACCAGGGTGACCCCGTCGACGTGGATGCCCCGAGCCGCCACGTCCGTGGCGACCAGCACGTTCATCCGGCCCTCACGGAACTCCGCGAGGGTCTTGGTGCGCATCCGCTGGGTCTTGCCGCCGTGCAGCCCACCGGCGCGTACGCCGACCGCGGCGAGTTGCTCGACCAGCCGGTCCACCCCGAGCTGCGTACGGGCGAAGACCATCGTCCGGCCGTCCCGAGCGGCGATCGAGGCCGCCACCGGGAACTTCTCGTGCGGCGGGATCAACAGCATGTGGTGGTCCATGGTGGACACCGAGGCGGTGGAGGGCGCCGTGGAGTGGGTCACCGGGTCGTTCATGAACCGCTTGACCAACGCGTCGACGTCACCGTCCAGGGTGGCCGAGAAGAGTAGCCGCTGACCGTTAGCGGGCGTCTTCGCCAGCAGGTCGGTCACCTCGGGCAGGAAGCCCATGTCGGCCATCTGGTCAGCCTCGTCGAGCACCGTGACCTCGACGTCGTCGAGCTGGCAGATGCCCCGCTCGATGAGGTCGCCGAGCCGGCCAGGGGTGGCCACGATGATCTCCACGCCGCGCCGCAGCGCGTCGATCTGACGGTCGTACGGGACACCGCCGACGGCGGTCTTCAGGAAGATGCCGACGGCCTTGCCCAGCGGCAACAGTGCGTCGTTGACCTGCATGGCCAACTCCCGGGTCGGAACCAGGACGAGGGCGCGGGGGCGCATCGGCCGGGCCCGGTTGCGGGTCGCCAGCCGGGCGATCAGCGGCAGACCGAAGGCGAGCGTCTTGCCCGAACCGGTCTGGCCACGGCCCAGCACGTCCCGGCCGGCGAGCGCGTCCGGAACGGTGGCCCGCTGGATCTCGAACGGGCTGGTGATGCCTTGCTGTGCCAATGCGCGGACCAGCGGCTCGGGCAGGCCGAGGGCGGCGAAGTCGATGGGTTCGGCGGTGTCGGCCGCCGGGGTGGGGTCGAAAACGGACGTGACGGTGCTGGGGTCAGCAGAGGTGGTCAACAAAAGCCTTTCGAGCGGGGCGCATCTTCGCGATGGCCTGCCGCGGCTGTGCCGCCGGATCGCCCGCAAGATCGCCCAGGGGCGCGCACCACGCGCGCCGGGTCAGTGATCTAAGCCAGTGTACGGCGGTTCGGCGAACCCGCCAGCCGGTTGCCCGACCGTAGTGGGCGGACTCACCATCGCGTCCACTCGACGGGTCACCCGTTGAGCACGCCGCCGACCAGACCGTCCAGTGCGTCACCGGCGAGCAGGACGATCATGACGCTGATCGCGACCAGCAGCCCCAGAGCAGCGGCCAGAACGATCACCACCCGGGCGTTGCGGGAGCGCTCGGCCGGGGTGTCCGCCCAGCCCTGGGCCAGGATGTGACCGGTCAGCGAGCCGGACGTCTCCACCGCGTTGGTGGGCATCGCGATCGTGGTGAAACCCGGCCCCTCACCGCTGCCGTAAACGGTGCCGGCCAGGTCGGAGCCACCGCCGCGTCGCCCATCATGAGCGCCAGCCGCAGCCGGTCCGGAGTTGACCGCCGACCTGGCGGTCGGTCCCGTCGGCCGGGAGTTTCCGGAGCTGCTCGCCGGCGATTGGGGAGAGCCGACGCTGGACGGCGGCCAACTGGGCAGCGCGGGAGCGGGCACCACCGGCGGCGCGGAGACGGGTGCCTCGGCCCACCCGCCGGTCGACGCCGAGCGGGTCGTCCCGGCGGCGGCCGGCCATCCGGCCGGCGGTGCGGAGACCGGTGCGGTGGCGCGTACACCGGGCGTGTCGATCACCGCCGGCGGCGGTGGAAACGGCGGTGCCGGCATCGGACCGGGCGGGGCGGGCACCGGCGGCACGGGTGGTGGAACGGGCGGTACCGGGCCGGGCGGCGGCGTGGGTCGGGGCTGTGGCGTCGGCATCGGGCCGGGTGGGTACGGACCCGGGGCCGGCGCGGGTTCCGGCTCGGGTGGTGCGGGCTGGGCCGGCCCAGGGCCGGGCGGCGTGGGCTCCGGCCTCGGCTCCGGAGTCGACGGCTCCGGAGGCTGGGCGGGCTGCGGCGGTTGCGCCGGCTCGGGCGGCTCGGTGCTCACCGGCCCGGCTCCGTAGACGGTTGGCGTGCTGCCCCGAGGGCCCGGCGTGCCGATCGCACCGGCCGTGACCCGGCTGCCGGTGGGAACGGTGGCGCTGGCCCGCGCCGGAGCGGTCGAGTCGTTGCGCTGCCCGGGCACCGGAACGTCGGCCGAGCCGGTCGCGCGGTAGGTGGTAGCGGTGACCGGGGCGCTGGCCGGCAGGTCGCTGCGGGACGCCCCGGCGGTCGAGACGCTGGCGCGGGCCCGTACCGGCGCAGCTGGCTGCTCCGGGAGGGCGCTGGCCGGCGTGGTGTGCCCGACGGCAACGGCCGCCGTGGCCTTCCCGACGGCAACGGCGGGAGCGTCCTTGCCGGCGAGGGGGTCCGCGTCGGCGGCGGGAGCGCCAGTGTCGGCGGCGGAAGCGTCCGCGCCGGCCGTGGGCATGTCCGTGCGGTCGGTGTCGGCGGCGGCACCGACGTCAGCGGAGCCGCCGTCGGAGGCCGCGGAGTCGCCGTCAGAGGGCGCGCCGTTGTCCGAGGCCGCGCCGTTGTCCGAGGCCGCGGTCCCGTCGGACGCGGACGGGGCCGTGCCGCTGGAGCCCGGGTCAGCGCCCAGGGCGGCCGGGTCGGCCTCGGTGGTCGACACCGGGCCGGACACCGGGTCGGCGGTGCCGAGCCGTGCCGGGTCGGCTCGGTCGACCACGGGGTCGACAGTCTCCGCCGGATCTCTCTGCTCGGCCATCTCCGCCCTCCGCGCCATGCTCGCACCCGGACCCGTGACGTCGAGCCGGATGTGCCTGGTTGTCACCGTGCCACAGATCTCCCCGAGCGGACAGCCGGAGCGGGTCGTGGCGGATCAACCAGCGTTGCTGGCGCTGCTCGACGGGCTGTCGCCGCCCGTCGCGCTCGTCGTGGCCGGCGGCGTGGTCGGCGGAGGCGTCGTGTTCGGCGCGCTGGTGGGCGCCGAGGGCAGCGTCGGCGGGGTCGTCGGCGGGGTGGTCGGCGAGGTGGTCTCGGTCGGTTTCGGCGTCGCGCTGCCGGTCGGGGTCGGCGTCGGCGTGGCCGAGCCGGTCGGCGTGGGCGTCGGGGTGGCGGACTTGGTGGGCGTCGGCGTCGGGGTGGCGGACTTCGTCGGCGTCGGCGTCGGCGTCGGGACCGGCGGGGTCGGCACGGACACGATCGGTGCCGGCACCGCGCCGATCACCCGGGTCGCGGCGTACAGCCGGGTCCAGCGGACGGCCGAGATCTTGACGACGTCGCCGGTGGTGGGTGCCTGCACCATCTTGCCGTTGCCGATGTACATGCCGACGTGGTGGATGGTCGTCCAACTGCTGCCGGAAGCGAAGAAGAGCAGGTCGCCGGGGAGCAGCGCGCCCTGCGGCACGGTCCGGGCCCGGGTGGCGGCGTACTGGTCGCGGGAGACCCGGGGCAGGTCGAAGTAGTCGGCGCCGGGCGACCGGTACGCAGCCCACATCAGGCCGGAGCAGTCGAACTGGTCCGGCCCCTCCTCGGACCACTTGTACGGGTCGCCGAGCTGGGCGAGCGCGTAGCGGACCGCGGCCAGGGCCCGGGGGTGCGCGGCCATGCCGCTGATGCTCTGGTTGGCGACGTAGCCGCTGCCGTACTGCTGCTCGGCGGCCTCCTGCTGACGTTCGATCTCGATCAGTTGGGTCGCGTTGTCGCGGCGCAGCTTGAGCAGGCTCGCCTCGGCCGTGCGCAGCGCTCCCTCGCCAGCGGTGAACTCCGCGTCGGCGGCGGCGAGCTGGTTCTTGGCTTCGGCGTGCTTCTGGTACGCCTCCTGCTCACCCGCGCGGGCCCGGGACAGCCCGCCGGCCACGCCTGTGGTGCCGCCGTCGACCTTCTCGCCCCTGGTGATCTGTTGGAGGCGGCTCAGCTCCCGGATGTCCTGAGCGAGGTCGCCGGGCGGCAGCGCGGCGGCTGCCTTGACGGCGTCGGCGGCGGCCGCGTCGGCTTCCTGCTGAGCCCGGAGCAGGGCGTCCTGCGCGCTCGCGAGCACCTTGGCGGCAGACTCCACCTGGGCTTTCGCGGCGGACTGCTTCTGCTTGATCGTCAGGAGCGCTTCGCCGAGTGTGCCGACCTGGGCTTCGCCGGCATAGATCTGCGCGGCCAGCGGGCTGGTGCCGATGGTGGCCACCGGCGGCGCCGGGACGCCGGCGACGGGTGGGCCGCCGGGCAGTTGGACCGTGCCGATCGCCGGCGGCCGGGCACCGGTGTCGGGCACCGTCGTGGGCAGTCCGGGCTCGGCGTACGCGGGGGTGGCCATCACAGCTGCGGCGATCGCGCCGAGCAGGGCGGCCCAGAGCTTCGGACGCAGCACCGGCGAGATCACCGGGCTCCGTCGTCGCTGCCGTCGCCCGCGCCCGCTGTAGATCATGCCGCTCCTCGTCCCGCTGCTCCTCGCCGCGCACGGTGGGCGCGACCGCCGGGACGGTACCAGTGTGTGTGTTCCGCCCCACCTTGTTACTACCGCACCTCGCCAACCTTGTCGATGCGTGGGCGGGTTACGGGAGGCTGAGAGTTCGGTGAAGTGGGTCGCTGCCGGCGACCGTGCCGCCGGGGCTGTCGGCGTCCCGACGTACGCTCGACCGGGACCGCAGGTGGAAGGGACGTGCCATGGACGCCGGACTCAAGCGTGAGCTCGAAGCGAAGGTGTACGCCGGTGAGCGGCTGACCCGGGAGGACGGGGTCGCCCTCTACGAGAGCGACGACCTGACCTGGTTGGGGCGGCTGGCGCACCACAAGCGCACCGAGCTGAACGGTGAGCGGGTGATGTTCAACGTCAACCGGCACCTCAACCTGACCAACGTCTGCTCGGCGTCCTGCGCGTACTGCTCGTTCCAGCGCAAGCCGGGCGAGAAGGACGCGTACACGATGCGCATCGACGAGGCGGTCCGCAAGGCCAAGGAGATGGAGGACGAGCAGCTCACCGAGTTGCACATCGTCAACGGCCTGCACCCGACGCTGCCCTGGCGCTACTACCCGAAGGTGCTGCGCGAGCTGAAGGCGGCGCTGCCGAACGTCAAGCTCAAGTGCTTCACGGCGACCGAGGTGCAGTGGTTCGAGAAGATCAGCGGTCTGAGCGCCGACGAGATCCTCGACGAGTTGATGGACGCCGGCCTGGAGTCGCTGACCGGTGGTGGCGCGGAGATCTTCGACTGGGAGGTCCGGCAGCACATCGTCGACCACGCCTGCCACTGGGAGGACTGGTCGCGCATCCACGCCCTGGCGCACAGCAAGGGCATGAAGACCCCGGCGACGATGCTGTACGGCCACATCGAGGAGCCCCGGCACCGGGTCGACCACGTGCTGCGGCTGCGTGAGCTGCAGGATGAGACCGGTGGCTTCGCCGTCTTCATCCCGCTGCGCTACCAGCACGACTTCGTCGACTCGGCGGACGGCAAGATCCGTAACCGGATCCAGGCGCGCACCACGATGGCGTCGCCGGCCGAGTCGCTGAAGACGTTCGCCGTCTCCCGGTTGCTCTTCGACAACGTGCCGCACGTGAAGAACTTCTGGGTGATGCACGGGCTGTCGGTCGCTCAGCTCTCGCTGAACTTCGGCGTGGACGACCTGGACGGCTCGGTCGTCGAATACAAGATCACGCACGACGCCGACTCGTACGGCACCCCGAACACCATGCACCGCGAGGACCTGCTGCACCTGATCTGGGACGCCGGTTTCCAGCCGGTCGAGCGGGACACCCGTTACAACGTGGTCCGGGAGTACGACAGGGCCCCGTCGCTGGCGCAGCGGCGCGCCGAGCCGCAGCAGGTCTGGGCCTGAGTCACCACGTACCCTCGCAGTCGATGACCGAGAAGAGCGGTTCCGAGCAGCAGAGCGGGTTTCCCCGCCGGGACGCCGAGGGGCGGGTCCGTACCCTGGGCGATCTGCTCGGGGTGTGCCTCGCCGGGGTCGTCATCGGCGCGTTGGCGTTGGTGTTGTTCGACTGGGCGTTCGCCTCGATCGGCGCCGGTGACTTCGGGCACACCAACGGCTGGCTCGCGGTGATCCTGCCGGCGTGGCTGTTCTGGGACGACTTCCGGGCGTGGGAGTTCGGTGCGGCCCGGGTGTTGGCGGCGGTGGTCGCCGCGGCCGTGGGTGTGTTCGCCGGGCTGCTGATCGCCGGGTTGGGCGCGGGGTTGCCGCCGCTGCTCTCCGGGGTGTTGGCGGCGGCGGCGTTCACAGTGGCGTACGCGGTGGTCTGGTTCCCGGGCGTCCGCTGGCTGGCCCGCCGGACCGGCTGACCGCTACCGCCCACCGGGCGGATCGAACCTTCCGCCGGCATCGGCGGGCGACGGAGAGAACGGAGTGGTGCGGGTGAGCGCCGCGCTCAAGTACACGCTGGGCCGGATCGGGCTGTTCGTCGCCGTGCTGGCGGGTCTCTGGCTGATCGACATGAACGTGTTCCTGAAGCTGATGCTGGCGTTGGTCTTCTCCGCCGCGCTCTCCTTCTTCCTGCTGCGCGGCTGGCGGGACGAGATGGCCGGTGAGATGGCCGACGCGACCGAGCGCCGCCGCGCGGAGAAGGAACGCCTCCGCTCGGCCCTGGCCGGCGAAGACCAGAACCCCGCCGACCCGCCCGCCGACTCTTCACGTTGATCAAGAGGTTTGCGTCACCGGAGACTGAATCCGTGACGCAAACCTCTTGATCACCCGCGCGGGGATGTGGGGGTGGATCTACCAGTTGGTGGAGCCTTGGACCTTGGGCCAGGGCTTGGACGTTGGCTTGATCAGGTACGCGATGCCGCCGGAGCCGCCGGAGGTGCCCCCGCTGGCGTTGGTGCGCTTGGTCCGCAGCCAGATCTGTTCGAACTGCGCGCGCTTGTAGACGTTGCGCACCACGTCGTTGCTGGACGAGGCGGGGTCGTTGACGATCACGTCGCCCTCGGCGGTGAAGCCGACCACCACGAAGAGGTGCCCGGAGGTTCCGTAGTTCGCGCCGTCCAGCTCGCTGGCGAGGAAGGACTGGCTGGTCACGACGGGGATGCCGGCGGCGATGAACCGCTCCAGCTCGTCCAGCGAGTGCAGTCGGGTCACGCGACCCTCCAGGCCGGGGAAGCTGGCCGCGTACGCGGTGTTGAACGGCCAGTTGCCAGCGCCGTCGTACGCGTAGTCGAAGGTCATCCGGGCCGCGTGGTTGACCGTCGGGTCGGGGTAGGTCGGGTCCACCCAGGAGGTGTCGGCCGCCGACGGCCTACGACCCCAGTACTCGACCACCATCTCGGTGGAGGTCGGTGAGCACCACGCCTCGCCGCCGCCGTCGTACTCGGGGTAGTGCCCGGCGTGCACGTTCTGCGAGTAGCGCGGCACCGGCAGCTCGACGCCCCAGGCGATGTGCCCGGCGCTCGGCGTCACGGTGAACCGGTCCGGCACAGTGGAGCTCATCGCGCCGAGCATCCGGACCACCGGCGCGGCGGTCTGCCCGGGTGCCCGGTAGAGGGTCAGCCGCAACTGGTACGACCGCAGCAGCACCCCGGCGGTGGCGTCGTCGATGCTGAAGGTGTCGGTCCAGATCGTCGACCAGGGGTCGCCCTGCCGGTTGACACTGGTCCGCCTGATGTCGGTGTCGCCGGACGCCCAGCGACCCATGACGTACCACGGGGTCTGGTCACCGCTGGTGTAGCTGCCCTGCATCTCCACCTGGATCCAGGTGCCGGCGGGGGTTTCCGCGTTCCAGGAGGCGATCAGCTCGGTGGCGTCGAACCCGATCCGGGTCACCGGTGAGGTCCAGGTGCCGTACTCCCAGGTTCGGGTGACGCCGGTGTGCGGGTCGGCGTAGTCCGTCGTGCCGGCAGGGCGGGCCAGGGTGAGGCCCGCTCGGGCGCCGGGCACCACGCGGGTGCCGGACCGGTCGCCTCGGTGCCAGTCGGCGGGCCCGGACCAGTCCTGGAAGGTGATCTGCTCGTCGTGGCTGACGGCGGGTGGGCGGGCCGCCGTCGCGGGCGCGACGGTGGCGAGCACTGTGAGCGCGGTGACGCCGGCGAGGGCGGCCGCGTACAGGCGGGGTCTGGCCATGGGTGCTCCGCGGTGTCGAGAGGGGCATCGTCGCTGGTCAGTTTTCCGCTTGGAGAGAAGTTTCGCCAGATGTTCGTCGCTGGAAAATCATTGCCGCCGGGATGATCGGCTCGGGATGCATAAGGCAGCGATCGATATTGATATGACCATGTGACAGGTGGTGAAGTGTCCTTCACCGAGCGGGATCTCCCGCCCATCGAGGAGGTAGTCCATGGCCCTCCGCACGCCCATTTCTCTCCGCCGTGTCCTGGTGCTCGCTGTCGTCACCGGGCTGGGCATCGTCACCGTCGCCGCCGGCCCGGTCGCCGCCCGGCCGGCACCGGACCGCACCGCCGAGTCGGCCGCCGCCGGCTACCGGGTGCTCGGGCCCCGGACCCTCGCCGACCGCAACGCGGTGGCCCGCACCGGAGCCGCCATCGACTACTCCGAGCACGGCGTGCTGCACATCTCGGCCACCGCGGCCGAGGCCGCCGCGATCGGCAAGCTCGGCTTCCGGTTGGAACCGCTCGCCCCGCCACCCAACGCCGAACGAGGCGCCGACGACTTCGGCGCGCTGGCCTTCCCGCCGGCCGACTCGAACTACCACGACTACGCGGAACTGACCGCCGTCGTGAACCAGGTCGTCGCCGACCACCCGGCGATCGCCCGCAAGATCAGCATCGGTTCGTCGTACGAGGGCCGCGACCTGATGGCCGTGAAGATCTCCGACAACGTCGGCACCGACGAGAACGAGCCGGAGATCCTGTTCAACTCCCAGCAGCACGCTCGGGAGCACCTGACCGTCGAGATGGCGATCTACCTGCTCAACCTCTTCACCGACAGCTACGGCGGCGACTCCCGGATCACCAACATCGTCAACAGCCGGGAGATCTGGATCGTGCCGACGGTCAACCCGGACGGCAGCGAGTACGACATCGCCACCGGGTCGTACCGGTCCTGGCGCAAGAACCGGCAGCCCAACAGCGGTTCGTCCAACGTGGGCACCGACCTGAACCGCAACTGGTCCTACAACTGGGGTTGCTGCGGCGGCTCGTCCGGCAGCACCTCGTCGGAGACCTACCGGGGCCCGTCGGCGTTCTCCGCCCCGGAGACGCAGGCGCTGCGCAACTTCGTCAACGGCCGGGTCGTCGGTGGTGTGCAGCAGATCAAGGCCAACATCGACTTCCACACGTACTCGCAGCTGGTGCTCTGGCCGTACGGCTACACCACGGCGAACACCGCGACCGGGATGAGCGCGGACCAGTACAACACCTTCGCCACCATCGGGCAGCAGATGGCGGCCACCAACAGCTACACACCGCAGCAGTCCAGCGACCTCTACATCACCGACGGGGACAGCATCGACTGGATGTGGGCCACCCACAACATCTGGGCGTACACCTTCGAGATGTACCCGGGCTCGTCCGGCGGCGGTGGCTTCTACCCGCCCGACGAGGTGATCCCCGCGCAGACCTCGCGCAACCGGGAGGCGGTGCTGATGCTCAGCGAGTACGCCGACTGCCCGTACCGGGCGATCGGCAAGCAGGCGCAGTACTGCGGCGGCGGTGGTGGCACCACTGTCTGGTCGGACACCTTCGAGACGGCCACCGGCTGGACCATCAACCCGTCCGGCACCGACACCGCCACGGCGGGCGCTTTCGAACGGGGTGCCGCCCAGGCGACCACGTCCTCCGGCGCCAAGCAGCTCACCCCGTACGCCGGCTCCAACGACCTGGTCACCGGCCGGCTCGCCGGATCGGCCGCCGGTGACTACGACGTCGACGGCGGTGTGACCAGCGCCCGGTCCCCGGCGGTGACCCTGCCGTCGTCGGGCACGCTGACGCTCTCGCTGGCCTGGTACCTGGCGCACGGCTCGAACGCCTCGTCGGCGGACTACCTGCGGGTGAGCGTGGTGCACAACGGCGGCACCACAGCGCTGCTCACCCAGGCCGGCGCGGCCACCAACCGCAACGGGAGCTGGGCGGTGGCCAGCCTCAACCTCAGCCCGTACGCCGGCCAGTCGGTGCGCATCCTCGTTGAGGCGGCGGACGCCTCCGGCGCCAGTCTGGTAGAGGCGGCTGTGGACAACGTCACCATCACGTCCTCCTGATCGGGTGGGGCCCCGCTCCGCCCGGCGGGGCCCCACCACCCGCTCCCGAGCCTCCATATCCGGGACATATCCCTCGTGCGCCATGGTTTCGGCGATCGACCGGCGCTGATCGATCCTTGATCGATCCGGCACGTCGTGGCGGTGCGCTACCGTCTTAGCGACCAGTCCGCAGCGAAGCCGGTGCTAAATCCGGCGCTGTCCCGCAACTGTGATGCCCCACCCCGGTGGGGACGAGCCAGGTCGCCTACGGATCGGTCGCGATACGCGCTCTCGAGGAAGGGCGCCTCGTGGGCGGGCGTACGAAAGTCCCTGTCGGCGAAGCACCACACTCCTCGACCGACAGGAGGCCCCCATGTTCAGACGTACCCCTCGGCTCTTCGCCGCGACCCTCGCGGTCGCCGCGCTCGCCCTCGGCGCCTGCGCCGAGAAGGCCGACGACAAGCCGAGCGCCGGCACCGCAGCCGCCGCCTACCCGGTCACGGTCGGCGCGCTCACCCTCGACAAGCGTCCCGAGAAGATCGTCGTGCTGTCGCCCACCGCCACCGAGATGCTCTTCGCCATCGGTGCCGGCCCGCAGGTGACCGCCGTCGACGACCAGTCGAACTACCCGGCCGACGCGCCCAAGACCGACCTCTCCGCCTACCAGCCGAACGCCGAGGCGATCGCCGGCAAGAACCCCGACCTCGTGGTGCTCTCCGACGACCGCAACAAGATCGTCGACCAGCTCACCAAGCTGAAGATCCCGGTCTACCAGACTCCGGCGGCGACCACGCTCGACGACTCGTACCGGCAGATCACCGAGCTGGGCACGCTCACCGGGCACGCCGACCAGGCCACCGACGTCGCCACCCGGATGAAGGACGACATCGCCAAGCTGGTCAAGGACCTGCCGCAGCGCACCGAGAAGCTCACCTACTTCCACGAGCTGGGTCCCGAGCTGTACAGCGCCACCAGCAAGACCTTCATCGGCTCGCTCTACAACCAGGTCGGGCTCACCAACATCGCCGACCCGGCCGACGCGGACAGCAAGAACGGCGGCTACCCGCAGCTGTCCCAGGAGTTCATCGTCAAGGCCGACCCGGACTTCGTCTTCCTTGCCGACTCCAAGTGCTGCCAGCAGAACGCCGATGCGGTCAAGGCACGTAGCGGCTGGGCCGGGCTCACCGCGGTCAAGAACAACCAGGTGATCGCGCTGGACGACGACATCGCCTCCCGCTGGGGCCCGCGCGTCGTCGACCTTCTCCGGGTCATCATCGACGCGGTCGCCAAGGTGCCCGCGTGACCCCGATCCGTCGGTGACCGGGCCGCTGTCGGCGGCCCGGTCCGTCGGGTCACCTCCGGTGGCCCGGCCCGCCGGGCTGCGCAAGCGGTGGCTGCTCGCCGGGGTGCTCGCGGTGCTCGTCGCGCTCGTCGCCGGGGTGTCGCTCGGCCCGGTCAGCCTGCCCGCCGGCAGCGTCGCCGCCGAGCTGCTCAACCTGATCCCGGGTGTGCACCTCGACAGCGGGCTCTCCGAGCGGGAAATCGCCATCGTCACCGAGTTGCGGCTGCCCCGAGTGGTGCTGGCCCTGCTCGTCGGGGGTCTGCTCGCCCTCGCCGGCGGCTGCTACCAGGGCGTCTTCCGCAACCCGCTCGCCGACCCGTACCTCCTGGGGGTGGCCGCCGGCGCCGGCCTCGCGGTCACCGCGGTGATCGCCCTCGGCGGCGCCGGCCGGGAGGGCGCGATCTCCGGGCTGCCGATGACCATTCCGTTGGCCGCGTTCGCCGGTTCGCTGCTCGCCGTGGCGATGACCTACGCGCTCGGCGCGGGCGGCGGGCGCAGCCAGTCACCGGCGATGCTGATCCTCGCCGGGGTGGCCGTCTCCGCGTTCCTCTCCGCCGGGCAGACGTACCTGCTGCAGAAGCACGCCGACAGCATCCAGCCGGTCTACTCCTGGCTGCTGGGTCGGCTCGCCACCGCCGGTTGGCACGACGTGCTGCTGGTGCTGCCGTACGCCGCGCTGACCACGGTTGTGGTGCTGCTGCACCGCCGCGAGCTGGACGTCCTCGCGGTGGGTGACGACGAGGCGAAGAGTCTGGGCCTGCACCCGCAGCGCACCCGCTACCTGTTGATCGCCGCCGCGTCCCTGGGCACCGCGGCGGCGGTCTCCGCTACCGGCCTGATCGGCTTCGTCGGCATCATCGTGCCGCACACCGTCCGGCTGCTCGCCGGGTCGAGCTACCGGGTGATCCTGCCGTTGTCACTGCTGTTCGGCGGTGCGTTCCTGGCCCTGACCGACGTGGTGGCCCGCACCGCCGCCGCTCCGGCCGAGGTGCCGATCGGGGTGGTGACCGCCCTGCTGGGCGGCCCGTTCTTCGTGATCGTGCTGCGCACCGCCCGGCGGGTGCTCACGTGAGCCGCGAGCCCGCTGCCGGCCCGTCTGTTGCCGGCTCGTCCGCTGCCGGTTCTGCCGGCGACGTGCCGGCCGTCGAGGTGCGTGGCCTGCACGTCGACCTCGGCGGCACACCGATCCTGACCGGCGTCGACCTCACCGTCGCCGCCGGCGAGTGGGTCACGGTGATCGGTCCGAACGGCGCCGGCAAGTCGACCCTGTTGCGCGCCGTCGGCGGCCTGCTGCCCGCGCCGGGGGCGATCACCCTCTTCGGTACGCCGAGCACGGCGCTGCGCCGCCGGGACCGCGCCCGGGTGGTGGCCACCGTGGCACAGTCCCCGGTGGTGCCGGCCGGTATGTCGGTGCTGGACTACGTGCTGCTCGGTCGGACCCCGTACATCCCGACCCTCGGCCGGGAGTCGACCACCGACCTGGACGCCGTCCACGAGGTGCTCGGGCGTCTGGACCTCACCGGCTTCCACCATCGCGAGCTGGCCACCCTCTCCGGCGGCGAACGGCAGCGGGTGTTCCTCGCCCGGGCGCTCGCCCAGGGCGCGACACTGCTGCTGCTCGACGAGCCGACCAGCGCACTCGACATCGGTCACCAGCAGGAGGTCCTGGAAGTCGTCGACCAGCTACGTCGTGAGCACGGCCTGACGGTCCTCGGCACGATGCACGACCTCTCCCTGGCCGGCGAGTACGCCGACCGGATGGTGATGCTCGCCAGCGGTCAGGTGGTGGCCGCCGGGACCCCCGCCGAGGTGCTGACCGAGCACCTGCTCGCCACCCACTACCGGGCCAGCGTCCGGGTGGTCCCCGGCACCCACGGCCCCCTGGTGGTCCCCGTCCGTCCCACCCGCCCCAACCCCCTCGGGGCTCGCGGGTCAGGGGCCCAGGTCGATGACGGAGAAGAGGGCACCCTGGGGGTCGCGTAGGGCGGCGAACCGGCCCGCCGGGATGTCGCGGGGCGGGACCAGGATCGTCCCGCCCAGCTCGGCGGCGCGGGCCGCGGCGGCGTCCGCGTCGGTCACCGCGAAGTACACGGTCCAGTACGCGGGTAGGTCGGCCGGGAAGTCGTCGGCCAGCGGCGGCATCATCCCGGCGACGATCTGGGTCCCGAGCCGCCAGCCGGTGTACGTCATGGGACCCACCGCCTGGTCGTCCGGCTGCCAGCCGAACACCAACTCGTAGAAGACCTTCGCGCCCTCCGGGTCGGGAGTGACCAGTTCGTTCCAGCTCATCGCGCCCGGCACGTTGAACACCTCGGCACCGCTCATCGTCAGCGGCTGCCAGACGCTGAAGGTGGCACCGGACGGATCGGCGAAGACGGCCATCCAGCCGCGGTCGAACACCTCGAACGGCGGCACGACGACCTGCCCGCCGGCCCGTTCGACCCGGCCGGCGACCAGCTCCGCGTCGTCGGTGGCGACGTACGTCGACCAGATCGGCACCTGGTCGGGGATCGCCGGCGGCCCGGCTCCGGCGACCGGCTTGCCGTCGAGCAGGAAGACCGTGTAGCCACCCGCCTCGGGTTCCGGTGTCACCCGGCCGGTCCAACCGAACAGCTCCGGGTAGAAGCGCCGCGCGTCGTCCAGGTCCGGGGTGGCCAGGTCGGCCCAGCAGGGCGTACCCGGCGGGACGGTGCTCACGTCAGAACCCCTCTCGGCCGGGGCGACCACGGCGGCCCCCTGCCGGAATCCTGGCACCGTCCCGCCGCGGCTCGGGGCGGAAACGGACGAATCGTCAGCTGAACCGGCGACCCTCGTCCCGTCGGTACGCCCAGCCGGCGAGCGTGGCGAGCAGCACCACCCAGACACCGAGCATGATCAGCGCCAGCGGTTGAGCGCGGTAGTCACTGACCGCCGCCCACATCAGCTCTGCCGCGCCCCGGGTGGGCAGGAACGGGGCGATCGTCTCGATGAACCCGGGCGCGTCGCCCGGCGCGGACAGCAGCCCGCCGCCGAACGCGAGCGGCAGGAAGACGATCTGCGCGACGACGATCGCCGCCTTGCTCGGCAGCGAGTAGCCGATGGCCAGGCCCATCAGCGTGAACGGCACCGAGATCACGGCCACGGTGCCCATGGCCAGCAGAAACGCCGTCGGGGTGACCTCGGCCGCGGTCAGCGTCGCGCCGATCACGACGACCGGGATCAGCGAGAGGTACGTCAGTGCCAGGCCGGCCAGCACCCGGCCCGCGAACCGGGGTGCCGGGCCGGCCGGCAGGGTCCGGGTGTACGGGTTCCACGGCTGGTCGCGGTCCTCGGCGACGCCGACGCCGTACTGGAAGATGTTGGCGCTCATCACCGAGAAGGTGACCATCGACGCGGTGGCGAGGGTGGCGCCGACCGAGTCGTCACCGGCGAACGGCACCACGAAGAAGATCATGGCGGCGGCCGGGAAGAAGGCGCTCCCGACGATCGCCACCGGAATCCGGATGATCTCCAGGAGTTGGTATCGGGCGTGGACCAGAGCGAGCTGCACGGCGGCCTCCTCAGACGGTGGTGGGTCGGCCGCCGGGAACGGCGGTGGCGGGTCGGTCCTCGGCGGTGCTCTGGCCCGGGGCGGACCTGTCCCCGCTGGTGATGGCAAGGAACGCCTCCTCCAGCGACGTCGGTCTTACCTCCAGGTCGGTGAAGGCCGTTCCGGCCGTGACCAGCGCTCGGACCAGTTCGTCGGCGTCGGTGGTGAGCAGGTGCAGCCGGCCGTCGATCCGCTCGGTGCGCACCACCCCGGGCAGGTCGGGCAGGTGGTCGGCGACGAGGCTGACCCGGCGTACGCCGACGATGCCCCGCACCGCGTCCACCGTGTCGTCGGCGAGCACCCGGCCCTGCCCGATCACCACCACCCGGTGGGCCAGCGCCTCCACCTCCTCCAGGTAGTGGCTGCTCAGCAGCACGGTGCCGCCGTCCTCGTGGAACGCGCGGATCGCCTCCCACAGGGTGTGCCGGGCGGCCACGTCCAGGCCGGTGGTCGGCTCGTCGAGAAGCACCAACCGGGGTCGGCCGACGAACGCCAACGCCACCGCGAGTCGACGGCGCTGCCCCCCGGAGAGCCCACCGGTCTGCCGTCGGAGGAGGTCGCCCAGGCCGAACCGGTCGAGCAGTTCGCCGCGGGGCACGGGGTCCGGGTAGTGCGCGGAGACGAAGTCGACGACCTCGCCGACCCGCAGCGTGCCCGGCAGGCCGGTCTCCTGCGGGGTGACCCCGATCTGTCGCCGGCTCGCCGGGTCGCGGGGGTCGCCACCGAACAGTTCGACCCGCCCCGAGCTGGGGCGACGCAGGCCGACAAGCAGGTTCATCAGGGTGCTCTTGCCGGCGCCGTTCGGCCCGAGGAGGCCGACCAGCTCACCGGCCCGGACGTCGAGGTCGACGCGGTCGAGGGCGAGGACGTCGCCGTACCGGCGGCTGGCCTGGTCGGCGCGGGCGAGGGTCATGGCTGCTCCTTCGACGGACTGGGGTCGAGCAGGGCGCGGATCGTTTCGGTGTACTCCTCGAACGCCAGCCGGCCTCGTCGGCTGAGCCCGACCAGAGTTGCCGGGGTGCGTCCACGATGGGTCTTGGTGATCTCCACATAGCCGGCGTCCTCAAGCTTGCGCAGGTGCACCGAGAGGTTGCCGGCGGTCATCCCGAGCAGCTCCTGCAGACGGGGGAACGCGATCTTGTCGCCCACATTGAGAGCGGAGAGGCTGGCCACCACCCGCAGCCGGGCCTGGGCGTGGATGACCGGATCCAGTTCGGTCACGGCTGCTGTCGCTGTCGCTGTTGCCGCCGGGCGACCGCGCCGGCCACCAGCATTCCGCCGCCGCCGGCCACCGACACGGCAAGTGCGTGCCAGCCCGGCCCGGCGAACACGCCGGCAAGGTTGATCACACTGATCCAGACACCCAACCGGAACAGGTCCCGGTCCAGCCAGATCGCCCCGCCGGCCATGTGCAACGCGCCGGTCAGCCCGACGGCCGTCGCCGACCAGAGCAGCGCCGCCAGGTCGTGGGGCAGGTGTTCGGAGATCCGGCCGAGCCCCGCGTAGACGCTCACCGGGCCGAGGGCCCAGGCGCACCCATACCAGCGACCACGCCGCGCGGAGTCGCCGCTCACCTGGCCGTAGGCCCGGACGCTGGCCACCGCCTGGACCGTGGCTGCAGCCAGGAGCAGCGCGAAGAGGACGGTCAGCGGCAGCCAACTCGGCAGTCGGAGCAGCTCCTCCTCGCCCGGGGGGAACCGCAGGAAGAAGAGCCCGAAGCCGACCAGCCAGGCGATCCCCCACGGCCAGTAGAGCAGCCGGGCATCGGGATCGATTCGACGCGCTGTCGCGGACCGCTCGTCCTGGATGAGTCGGAGCGCGGCTGCGGCGTCGGTGGGCGGAAGGTCATCGTCTGGGTCCACGCAAACTACTTTACGGAACAAAGTCAAGGCGGGTTGCCCCGTCATCGCGGCCGGGTCACCGATTGCGGCGAGCAGTGCCTATGGTGGGAAGTCGTAGCGGCTGATCCGTCGCACAGGACACAGGGGAGGGTCCGTGTCGAGCCCGAGCAGAGAGCTGGAGGTCCAGCCGGAGGCGCTGACGGCGTTCGCCAAGGCGTCCACCGACCGGGCGGCGCGCTTTCGCGAGCTGCACCGCTCGTTCGGTGAAGGGCACGTGCCGCGACACGCGTTCGGGGTGATGCCGGCGTCGTTCAGCCTCGCGGCGGCGTACGCCGAGCAGTTCGAGGCATGCCTGCAGGGGCTGGCCGACGGCGCCGAGGTGATGGCGGACATCGCCGAAGGGCTCGACGACACCGCTGGCGCCTACACCGGCACCGACGTGGCCAACACCGACATGTTCGTGCCCGGCCGCCCGGCTGCTCCCGACGTCATCGCACCCGGCCCCCGGTCGCCGGGCACCTCGTCCCCCGGCGGCACGACCGGGCCGGTGCCGGCATGAGCACCGAGGCGTTGACGCGCAACAAGACCTACTTCGAGCAGATCGTGTCCGGCACTCCCGACCCGTTCAAGCCGCTGTCCAACGCGGTGCTCTGGCCCTTCGAGCAACTCCTCGAACTCGTCGCGGGCGAGCCGGACGACTTGATGCGCGCCGCTCAGCTCTGCCTCGACACCGGCGCGGCGGTCCGCGAGATCGCCGGTGAGCAGGTCCAGCACCGGGCCCGCCTCCGGGGAGCCTGGTCGGGCGACGCCGCCGAGAGCTTCCACGCCTCGATGGAGTCGGTGGAGGAGGCCATCGAGGAACTGGCGAAGGGGTTGGACGGCACCAAGGAGGTGCTCGTCGACGCCGCCAACGCCGCAGTCGACGCGTTCAACCTGCTGGTCGAGCTGATCCTCGAGTTCCTGCTCTGGTTCCTCACCGAGGTGATCATCGCGGCGGTGGCGGCGGCGCTGAGCGCCGGCATCTCCCTCGCGGCGACTGTGGTCCGGGTGCTGGCGCGGCTCGCTACCACCGTCGGAAGAATGGTCAAGATCGTCGCTCGGTTCGCCGAGATCCTGACGAAGCTGGCCACCAAGATGCAGAAGGTCGCCGAGCTGCTCATGAAGTACCGTCGCGCGGTCCTGGAGATCCGCAAGGCGAAGAAGGCGTACCGGGCGTGGAACAAGTCCGGATGGACGGCCGAGGCCAGGGCGTTCCAGATCGAGAAGTTCAAGACGCTCTTCCCGGGCAAGTTCCTGATCAACCAGGCGTCTCCGGTCAACATCCCCGGCCTGGGTGGCGCCCTTCTGGACACCGGCGTCGGCATGCACGACATCTCCGACGGAACGAAGGACCGCAACTACCTGGTGGACGGCACGTACCGCGAGGATCTGGGCCCCTACACCAAGGGCGTGCAGAATGTCTTCGACTCCATCCTGACCTGAGGGGACCGACATGACCTTTCCCGGTCTGGACCGCATCGAGGCGTTGGCCCGCAACCTGGACAGCTGGCAGCGCGAGCTGGCCGGCAAGATGACCGAGCTGGAAGACAGCAGCGCCGAGGGCATGAGCGACTCCGGCCTGGTCCGGGTCACCGCTGCGGCGGACGGCACGATCGTCTCGACCGAGGTGAACGCCCGGGCGATGCGCCTCGACTCGTACACCCTGGCCGAGGAGTTCACCGCCGCCGCCAAGCGCGCCCAGGAGGCAGCCGCCGCCCGGGTCCGCGAACTGGTCGGTGAGGTGATGGCCGACGCACCCGGCGGCGGTGGGGTGATGGCCGACGCACCCGGCGGCGGTGGGGTGATGGCCGACGCACCCGGCGGCGGTGGGGTGATGGCCGACGCGCCCGGCGGCAGCCGACCGGCCGCGAGCAGTCGACCCGCCGCCGGCAGCCAGCTGCCCGACGACCGTCCGGATTGGTACTGAGCCCGTGGCGGACAACAGCTACCAGGACCGATTGAGCCAGCTCGTCGAGCCGGGCGAACGTGTGCTCGCCATCGCGAAGACCGAGATCGCCCAGGGCGCCCGGCCGGCAGAGATGCCAGCTCCCGAGAGCCCGGAGTCGTCCGGCAGCGGTCGTGGTGGTGTCGTCTCCAGCGTGCTGCTCAACGTGATCTCGCCGCTGATCTCCTTCTCGGCGGGGGACCGGCTCGTCGACCACATCTTCTACGGAGTGGCCGGTCGGGGGCCTGCGGGTTCGGCCGCGTCCACCCTGCAACACTCCCGACGCCCGGTGCCCCCGGCGACCACTGTCGAGGACACCATCCTCGCCGTCACCGACCGACGGTTGCTGGTGTGCGCCTCCGGGCCGATGAAGCTCTGGTCCAGTCAGGCCGACGACGAGAGAGCGGCAGCCCAGACCCGGGTGGTCTGGTCCACGCCGCGTACCGCCGTGGCCAACGCATGGGTGGGCTGGCACCGGCTCAACCCCAAGCGACTCCGGATCAGGTTCGCCGACGGGTCCTGGTTGGCGTTCATCGTGCCGATCGCCGAGTCCGGCAAGCCGTTGCGCGACATCGCCGCAGCCCTCACCGACGGCTGATCCCCGCCCGGCGCACCGGCCCGCACCGGTTGCCCGCCTGGTCAGTGCTGCCCGCCTGTTTAGTGCCGCGTTGCGTGCTGCTCAGTGCTGCGCGGTGGTCAGAACCGCACAGTGGTCAGTGCTGCGCGCTGTTCACTGCTGCGCGGTCGACAGCGGCGCGGGCAGCGGCTCGTGGTGCAGCACCGCCAACCGGGACACCGCCCGGGTCAGCACCACGTACAGCCGGTGCAACCCGCGCGGTTCGGCCGCGACGATCGCGGCCGGCTCGACCACCACCACGTGGTCGTACTCCAGGCCCTTGACCAGCGTCGCGGGCACCACGGTGACCCGCTCCGCGGCCGCCACGTCGTCGGCGGTCGCGGTCTCGACACCAGCAGCGGCCAGCGCCGCGCGTAGCCCGTCGACAGCGTCGTCCGCCGCGATCACACCCACCGAGCCGTCGTGGTCGAGCGCCGCGCGCACCTCCGCCACCGTCGCAGCGGTCAGGTCGGTCACGGTACGCACGTCCAGACCGCCGTCGTGCCGCAGCGACTCGGCGGCGGGTACGTCCACCGCGAGCGCCGGGAGAAGCAGGTTCGCGAACGCGACCACCGCGGCGGGCACCCGGAAACCGATCGTCAACGGGACCACCACAGCGTCCGGCTTGCCCAGATGGGCAAGGGAGTCCTTCCAGTCCGTGGCCGCCCACGGTGCGGTGCCCTGGGCGAGGTCACCGAGGAGGGTGATCGAGCCGTGCTCACTGCGGCGGGCAATAGCCCGACACTGCATGGGAGAGAGGTCCTGCGCCTCGTCCACCACCACGTGCCCGAACCCGGAGGGCCGTTCGAGCAGCCCGGTCGCCTCGTCGATCAGCACCGTGTCGGCGGCGGTCCAGCGGGTCGCCTTCGGGGTCCGAGCCGGCTTCTCCCACCGGAGCAGAGCCTGCTCGGCGTCGTCGAGCAGCCCGTCCGCCGCGGCGGAAAGTCGTGCCGGGTCGGAGAGCAGGCCGTGCACCAGGCCTTCCGGGGTGAGCGCCGGCCACACGGCGTCCAGGAAGTCGGTGACCGGTCGGCAACGGCCCATCCGACGCAACCAGGCATCGCCCGGCGACTCGGCCCGGCGGGCCTCGGCCTGCCGTTGCAGCAGGCTCACCACCCGGGCCCGGACCCGTTCCCGGCCGGTGCTGTACGGCAGCCCCTCCCCGCGGGTCTCCTCGACGATCCGGTGCAACGGCTCCAACCCGATCCGCCACCGGAACGAACCGTCCGACACGGTGATCGACTCGGTCGGTGTACCGATCTGGGCCCGCACCGCGCGTTGCAGCACGCTCGCCATGCGTACGTCGTGCTTCAGCGCGGCGACCGCTGGCGCGTCGACCGCCCGCACCGGCACCCGCGAAATCAACTCCTCCACTGTGGCCTGCTCGACCTCGACCTCGCCGAGCGCCGGCAGCACCGCCGCGATGTACGACAGGAACGCCCGGTTCGGCCCGACGATCAGCACTCCCGCCCGCCGCAGCCGCTCCCGGTGCAGATAGAGCAGGTACGCGGCCCGGTGCAGCCCGACCGCCGTCTTCCCGGTGCCCGGCGCGCCCTGCACACAGATCGAGTCGGCCAGGTCGGCCCGAACCAGCTCGTCCTGCTCCGGCTGGATGGTGGCGACGATGTCCCGCATCGGCCCGACGCGCGGCCGCTCGATCTCGGCGGTGAGGATCCGACTGGTCGTACCGAGTTCCTCGCCCCGATCCAGCCGCTCATCCTCGAAGCTGGTCAGCACCCCGTTGCTGAACCCGAACCGCCGCCGAACCGCCACCCCCTGCGGATCCCGCGCGCTGGCTCGGTAGAACGACCGGGAGACCGGCGCCCGCCAGTCCAGCACCAACGGCTCGCCGCGCTCATCGGTGACGTGCCGACGCCCCACGTGGTACCGCCGACCGTCATGATCACCGCTGGTGCTGGTGCTGGTGCTGGTGCTGGTGCTGACGTCCGCTGAGCTGGCGACGGCGGTTGTGCTGGTGGTTGTCTGGCTAGCTGTGGTGTCGCTGGCGCTGTCGGTGGCCTCGGGACTCATCGTTCCCGCGAAGTCGAGGCGACCGAAGAAGAGTGGTGTGGTGGGGTCGTCCGCCAGTTCGGCCACCCGGCGGGCCAGGGTCCGGCCGAGCGTCTCGGCCGCGTAGGCATCGCCGGCAACCTGGTCGCCGCTGGCGAAGAGAGCCTCGGCCCGCTCCCGCATCCGGCGTAGCGCTGCCCGCGAGGTTGCGAGGTGAGCGCGTTCGGCGGACAGATCCGTGTCGAGGTGGGTGTCGAGGTCAAGTGCGGGCATGCTGACGTCCCATCGTTCACATCTGCTGCGCGCTCGCGTGTCCGGGGGCGGATGGCCGGCCTCCCGGCGCGAAGACGTCCGTTCCGGTGCAGCTCACCTCGGCCGTCAAGCGGCCTGCAACCCTACGCTCCCGCTGCGATTCCTTCCACTGAATTACCGACACGACCACCCATACGAGATGGCGTGTCGCCGGGTGCGGGGTGCGGGGTGCGGGGTGCCCGGTGCCCGGTGCCCGGTGCGGGGTGCGGTGGCGTGGGTGGTGCGCCTGGTCGTCGGGTGGGCTGCGCGTGCGCGGTTGTGGCGGGCGGCTGGCGGGCCTGCGGGGACGGGCCTGCGCGGGCGGGCACGGACACGGGCGGACACGGGCGGGCACGGGCGGGTGGGTCGGGTTCGGGCGGGCCTGCGGGCGGGCGGGGCCGCGCGGGCGCGGCGGCATGGGCGCGGAGGCAAGGGCTGCACGGGCGCGCGAGCGCGGGGTATGGGCGCGCCGGTGTGCTGGTGGTGTCGGGGGTCGGGGATCGGGGAGTGTGCCCGGTGCCCGGTGCCCGGTGCCCGGTGCCCGGTGCCCGGTGCCCGGTGCCCGGTGGCATGTTTGCCGGTATCAGCAGCGCCGGTGGTAGACGTTGCGTCGTGGCGTGCGCAGCGGGTCGAGCCAGCTGGGCGGGAGGAAGTCAGGTCGGCCGTCTGGTGCCATGCGGATCGTCCAGTCTCCGCGATGAACCAGCCGGTGGTGGTAGCCGCAGAGCAGCACAGCGTTGCCCAGTGCTGTCTCGCCACCGTCGACCCAGTGCCGCACGTGGTGACCATCGCACCACCGGGACGGCCGATCACAGCCAGGGAAGGCGCAACCGCCGTCGCGCAGCACCAGCGCGCGGCGCAACGGGCCGTTGAAGAGCCGACGCTGGCGTCCGACGTCCAGGACCTGACTGTTGCCGCCCAGCACCGCGGGCAGCACGCCCGCGTCACAGGCGAGACGCCGGATCGCGCCGGGGGTGAGAGGCTCTCCGGTCTCCAGGGCGCCGGCGCGTACGCCGTTGACCAACTCGTCCAACGAGACGGTCACCACGAGCTGCGGCCGGTCGCCACCGTTGTCAGGCAGCTCGCCGGTGCGTAGCGCGAGCCGGCAGACCTCGCCCAGTGCGTCGGCTCGCCGCTGACCGGGGCTGCGGTCGTCGTGCTCACCGGCCGGAGCGCAGAGCGGATCGATCGCCTCCCGCAGCAGGCTCGCGGTTTCGGTGTCGAGGTTGCCGCTGAGGCGTACCTCCCCGTTCTGCTGTTCGGAGAGCGTGACGTGCCGGCGGGCCTCGGCGCGCTCGGTGGCCCGCTTGAGGGCGGCCAGCTCAGCCTGGTCGGCCAGGTCCGGTGCGACATGCGTGAGGACGCGCTCCCCGAGCCGGCTCAGGACGGTCGGATCGAAGCGGTCGGCCCAGTCGACCAGCAGTTGAGTGGCCTTGTCCGCCACCTCCGGGCCGGCCTCCAGCGGAAGGGTGGCGATGGTTTCTGCCACCACCCGGCCCTGCTCGACGGACATCGCGCCGCTGAACATCGCGTCACGCACCGCCGGTGGCGCGGCGTCGATGGTGCTGGCGAGCTGGACCAGTTGGCGGGCGGAACGGCTGGTGAGGCGGAGTCGCTCCCGCAGCCAGATGGCGGTGGACGAGGCGCCCTGGGCGGTTGCCAGGCCACGGCTGTCCAATTCACGCACCAGGCCGAGCTGGACGGCGGCAAGCCGCTGGACCAACACATGCGCCGCGTCGAGAGACGCGACCAACTCGCTGTCGGAGAGCGCCCACAGTGACGCTTGGGCGCAGTCGTCGACGGCATCTCCTGCCTGCGCCAACGCCCTCAACATGACAACAGAATAGAACGTACGTACGACACTTTCGATCCGTGTTGATCAATGCCGGGCTAATGCATTGTCCGTCCGCCGTCCGCGCCGCGCACGCAGCCCAGGCCTCTGGCGAAGCTGGGCGCCAGCCGAAGGGGCCGAGGTTGGTCGAAGCGGGGATGTTGGCGGGTCGGGAGGCCGGCCGGGATCATGGGGTCATGACCGAAGCCCGCCCCGATTCGCGTCGGATGACGATCAGTGACCCGCAGGTGATGCGGGCGATGGCGCATCCGGCCCGGATCGCGATCATGGAGTACCTGAACAGCCGCGAGAGCGGCGGGACTGCCACCGAGTGCGCCGAGATCGTCGGGCTGTCGCCGAGCGCTACCAGTTATCACCTGCGGGCGTTGGCGAAGTTCGGTCTGGTCGAGCAGGCGCCGAGCCGTGGGGATGCGCGCGAACGGCTGTGGCGGGTGTCGAGTTCGAGTGTGTTGGTGGAGGCCGGTCGTGATGCCGGGCCTGAGGCGCGTGCGGCGGAGCAGGCGCTGGTGGAGGCGCATGCGGTCCGGGGCATGGAGCGGACCCGGGACTGGTTGCGGCGCGCCGGGGACGAGCCTGCGGAGTGGTACGACACGGCGCTGTTCACCGACACGTTGCTGCTGCTGACCGCCGAGGAGTTGAGCGGGTTGAACGACGCGGTCATGGCGCTGCTTCGGCCGTACCAGGCGCGGCGGCGTCAGGCCGACCCGCCGCCGGGGGCGCGTTCGGTCGCTGTGCAGTACCGGACGGTGCCGCTGGCGTAACACCCCTTGCGCGTTCCAGTTGTGAAGGATTATTTTCGAAGTATGTCCTTCACAACTGGTTCGTCGCGCTGGCCGGACGTCTGGCTCGCCGCTACCGCACGGGGCACCACGATCTGCGGAGACTTCCTCGCCGCCACCGCGCTCGCGCTGGCGTTGCAGGGTGCCGGTGCGGGAGGACTTGCCGTCTCGGGGCTCCTGCTCGCGGCCACACTGCCTCTGGTGGTGCTCGCCCCGCTCACCGGTCGGCTCGTCGACCGGGTGGACAGCCGCGCCCTGCTGGTGACCGTCGGCCTGGCGCAGGCGGTGATCTGCACGCTGCTCGCCGTCGCCGAGCATCCGATAGTGGTCGTGGGGCTCGTCGCGCTGCTCGCCTGCGGGCTCGCGGTGACCCAGCCCTGCCTGGCCGCGCTGTTGCCGGCGATGGTCCGCCCCGCTGACCTGCCACGGGCCAGTGCGATCAGTCAGAACGCCGTCTCCATCGGCGCGCTCGGCGGGCCGGTGCTGGCCGGCCTGCTGGTGGGGCAGTTCGGCACTCGCGTACCCCTGCTTCTCGATGCCGTGACCTACCTGGCGCTGGTGGTCGCGGGCCTGCTGCTAAAGACCCGGCGTGGCGGCCGCCAACCCGCCGCCGCAGCGCCGGGGTCCGCGCGCGGAGAAGACCACCGGGGTACGGACCTGGGCTGGCGGCTGCGCCGTGATCCGCTGATGCTGGTCATGGTGGTGAGCACCGCGGTGGTGATCGCGGCGATCGGCGGCATTAACGTGATCGAGGTCTTCTTCATCCGGGAGACGCTGCATGGTTCGGCGACCACCTACGGCCTGGTGGGCGCGGCCTGGATGGCCGGCATGCTGCCCGGCAGTTGGCTCGCCGCACGACTCGCCAGCCGGTTCGACGACGACGCGGCTCTCATCCGTGGGGTGTTGGCGAGCCTGGCCGTGTGCAGCCTGCTGGTGCTGCTCGCCGCAGGGGTGCCCACGGCTGGCCTGCTGGTGCCGCTCTGGCTGGTGGCCGGCGCGGCGAACGGCGGCGAGAACGTCTTCGCCAACCTACTCATCACCCGCCGGGTGCCGGAGGCGATGCGCGGTCGGGCGTACGCCAGCTACGGCGCTGCGGTGCAGGGCGGCTCGATGGCCGGCTATCTGGTCGGCGGTGTGCTGCTCACGGCTGTTTCGCCCCGCCCACTGATCGCCGGAGCGGGCCTGGCCGGTCTCCTGGTGGTGGTGGCCTTCGTGCCGGTCGTCGCCCGCGCGGTACGCCGGCCGTCGTCGGGCGAGGCCGACGGCCGACACCGCAGTGCGGGGTTGGCCACTCCGAGCCGGCCCGCCGAGCCGGAACCCGAGGCCGGGGATACGGTCGGGTCATGGCTGAGCGCATCGCACGCCCGCGGGTCGGGCACATCCAGTTCCTGAACTGCCTGCCGATCTACTGGGGTCTGATGCGCTCCGGTGCCCTGCTCGACGTCGACCTGCACAAGGATTCGCCGGACCGGCTGAGCGCGGCACTGGTCGCCGGTGACCTCGACATCGGCCCGATCACGCTGCTGGAGTACCTGAAGCACGCCGACGAGCTGCTGCTCCTGCCGGATCTTGCGGTGGGCAGTGACGGGCCGGTGCTCTCGGTCAACATGGTCTCCACCCGACCCCTGGGCGAGCTGGACGGCGCCCGGGTGGCGCTCGGCTCGACCTCGCGGACCGGGGTGATGACGGCGCAGCTGCTGCTCGCCGAGCAGTACGGCGTCCGACCCGACTACTTCCGCTGCCCGCCGGACCTGACCCAGATGCTGCTGGAGGCCGACGCCGCAGTGCTGATCGGGGACGTGGCGCTGCGGGCGTACTACGAGGCGCCGCAGCGGGGCCTCACCGTCACCGACCTCGGGCAGGCGTGGCGCGACTGGACCGGGCTGCCGATGGTCTTCGCGGTCTGGGCGGTCCGCCGCGACTTCGCCTCCGCCCACCCGGGCATGGTCAAGGAGGTGCACGAGGCGTTCCTGCGTTCTCGGGATCTCTGCCTGGCCGAGTTGGACCAGGTCGCCGAAGCGGCGGCCCGCTGGGAGACGTTCGACGCGGCGACGCTGGCCACGTACTTCCGGGCCCTGGACTTCTCCCTCGGTGAACGCCAGGTCGCCGGCCTGCGCGAGTGGGCCCGGCGGGCCACCGCGATCGGCGAGGCCCCGGCGCTACCGGACGGCGGCCCGGAGTTCTTCGCCGGCTGACCGACAAGCCGGGGCCGCGGGCGCGAGGGACCGGGACGCGAACCGCCCGACCAGCAGTCTGGTCGGGCGGCGCGACGGGAAGCGCGGCTCAGACGCCGGGGCGCAGCAACGCCTCGGTGATCTTCTCGCAGTTCTTCATGCCGTAGTCGTAGCCCAGGTCGATCGGGTACCTGACCATCACGCCCATCGTCCAGGTGTCGCCGATGGCCAGGCAATTGATGTGCATCTCCTGCTCCTTGGTCCGGTCGATCCACCCGTTCTTGATGGCGATCTGCTTCTGCTCGGCGGCCGGGAAGGCCTTGCGGATGCCGAAGTCACCGGCGCCGCGCACCAGCTTCATCTCGTTGAGCAGCCACTTGGTCCACTTCGGCCCGGCGGCGGTGCCGGTGGCTATGCAGTTGCCCAGTCGGGCGGTGTCCCGGGGGGAGAGTGCCGTCCGGGACCAGCCCTTGTCGGGGGCGACGCTGCTGTCGGTCAGCTTGCACATGGAGATCAGTCGCTTGATCGAGGCGTCCCGGCCGACCTGGTTGTAGAACTGCTCGGCCCGGGTGTTGTCGCTGTCGCGGATGATCCGCGTCGCGTCGGCGAGCTTCGCGTCGCTCGGCGTCTGCCCGGCGTCGGCCGTACGTCGCAGGTAGTCGGCGACGATCCAAGACTTGATCAACGAGGCGGTCGTGCTGGTCTCGCCCATGTTCTTGGAACCGATGATCTGCCCGGTCCGGCGGTCCAGCACGCTCCAGGAATACCAACCCTGGATGTCCAGGTCGAGGTTCTTGGCCACGAACGGCAGCGGCTCCAGCGAGGGGCTGGGGCTCGGTGAGGGTGGGGCCGGCTGGCGGGCGCTGCGGTCGGTGGCCGAACCCGTGGACCGGTCGCTGGTCGACGTGCCGGCGTCGCCCCACTTGGCGGCGGCGGCGGACTCGAACGGCGACCCGGGCAGCAGCCGCAGGGAGACCAGTACCAACCCGATCAGGATGACCGCGATCGCGACCAGCCGAAGCGGGGACGCGTCAGCGCCCTGGCGCCGACCGGACCGACGATTGCCGGCCATCAGAGCTTCCCGACAGGCTGCTGCGGCACCTTGAGCGCGGCACCGGGCTGCGGGGTGACCAACTGGGTGGCCACGCTCGCGCAGACCTTCGCCCCGTAGTCCAGACCGCTCCTGATCGGGTAACGCAGCATCACCGCGAGGCTCCACTTGTCGTTGACGGCCAGGCAGTTGACGTGCCAGTTTCCGTCGCCGTTGATCGGCGTCCAACCGTTCTTGATGCTGACCGGGCCCTGTGCGGTGATCGACTTGGGTAGGCCGTCGATGATCCCCCAGCGGCCACCGCCGTAGCTGGGCTGCTGGTCCTTCTTGGCGGTGGTGCCGCGGACCTTGCTCATCTGATCCAGCACCCACGTGGTCCACTTCGGGCCGGCGGCCTTGCCGTCGGCAATGCAGTCGCCGAGCCGGACAGCGTCGCGCGGCGACATCCGGGTGTAGCTCCAGTAGCCGGTGTAGGGCTCGACGTTGCCGCGCTTGGTGTCGGTCAGGCCGCAGATCTTGATCGCTCGCTGGATCACGGGGTCGGGGGTGCTGCTCTTCGACGGTTTGTACGATCCGCCCGCCGCGGCGTGGACCTTGTTGGCCGCGCCGTCGTTGCTGTCGATGATGGCGAGGCTGGCCGCCTGCTTCAGCGCGGCCGGCGGCTCCCGGTCCTTGAGCTGGCGCAGGTAGTCGGAGACGATCCACGCCTTGATCATCGATTCGGTGGAGCTGGTCGCGCTCATGTTCGACGATCCGGAGATCTTGCCGGTCTTCCGGTCGAGCAGCGCCCACGAGAAGAATTCGCCCTTGAAGCTCACCGACACCGGGCCGGCCGCCAGCGTGGGCGGCGGCGGTGGGGCGGGCGCGGGCGCAGCGACGGTCGAGGCGGCGCCGCCTCCGCCTCCGCTGCTGTCGCCGTCGGAGAGCCGGGCGTACGCGGCGGGGACCAGGAGGACGCCGCCGAGCAGGACCGCCGTTATGGCGAGCACCATGGTCACGCGAGATCGCATGAGTGGGTGAGCTCCAGGTGTCAGGGCCGGGGGGACCGGCTGTTGTCTGGGGATCGGCTGATCACCGAGGCCGGGGGAGGTGGCCTCTGTCGTTCGCGGCAATCGTCTGAAGCCGATCGGTGTGACGGCGAAAGTCTACGTCCGGTTGCCGGACCCGCCAGACCTCGACACTAGGCAACCTGCGATAAAGGCGGGATATGGGACCGCTATGCGCCTATTGCGGGGATTCATCTTTGTTCCGTGGCCTAAGTCACTGCGCGTTCAGCAGGCCGAGGTGACGTAAAGCGCTCATTCCGTTACGGATGGGACCCTCGTATTCCTGTTACACCCCCTGGCGCATCGTGGTGCAAGCTGTAACACTTAGCCTCATGTATGGCAACGACTTCTCCGCCCCGGACGCCACCCCGGACGAGGGGCCCGGCAGCGGCCTGCTGGGCGAGGTCGAGGCCGCCGAGGCCGAGCTGCGCGCGGCGGCAGCGCGTGGTCGACGCGGCGGCCCCACGCCCGACGACGACCTCGCCTCGTACTTCGCCGACGTCGTCGGCGCGGAGCAGAAGATCGAGCCCCGGGACTGGATGCCCGACGCGTACCGGCGGACGTTGATCCGGCAGATCGCCCAGCACGCCCACTCCGAGATCATCGGAATGCAGCCGGAGGGCAACTGGATCAGCCGCGCCCCGTCGCTCAAGCGCAAGGCCATCCTGCTGGCCAAGGTGCAGGACGAGGCGGGCCACGGCCTCTACCTCTACGCCGCCGCCGAGACCCTCGGCATCAGCCGCGACGAGTTGGTCCGGCTACTTCTCGACGGTAAGCAGAAATACAGTTCGATCTTCAACTACCCCACTCTGAGCTGGGCCGACGTGGGCGCGATCGGGTGGCTGGTGGACGGCGCGGCGATCGTCAACCAGGTGCCGCTGTGCCGCTGCTCGTACGGCCCGTACGCCCGCGCGATGATCCGGGTCTGCAAGGAGGAGTCCTTCCACCAGCGGCAGGGCTACGAGATCCTGCACACCCTGGCGCACGGCACCCCGGGGCAGCAGGCGATGGCCCAGGAAGCGGTGGACCGCTGGTGGTACCCGTCGCTGGCCATGTTCGGCCCGCCGGACGGCGACTCCACCCACTCCGCCCAGTCGATGGCCTGGAAGATCAAGCGCTTCTCCAACGACGACCTGCGGCAGCGTTTCGTCGACATGTGCGTCCAGCAGGCCGAGATCCTCGGGCTCCGCATCCCCGACGCGGACCTGCGCTGGAACGAGGAACGGCAGGCGTACGACTACACCCAGCCGGACTACGACGAGCTGATGCGGGTCATCTCCGGCGACGGGCCGTGCAACCGGGAACGGATCGCCCACCGCCGGGCCGCGCACGCCGACGGCGCATGGGTACGCGAGGCCGCCGCGGCGTACGCCGCGAAGCGGGCGGGACAGAAGGAGACGGTCGCAGCATGACGCAACACACCCCTCTCTGGGAGGTCTTCGTGCGGGCCCGACGCGGGCTGTCGCACACCCACGTCGGCAGCCTGCACGCCCCCGACGCCGAGCTGGCCCTGCGTAACGCCCGGGACCTCTACACCCGCCGCCAGGAGGGTGTCTCGATCTGGGTGGTGCCGGCCAGCGCGATCACCGCGTCCAGCCCGGACGAGAAGGACGCCTTCTTCGACCCGGCCGCCGACAAGGTCTACCGCCACCCCACCTTCTACGAGGTGCCGGACGGGGTGGCTCACCTGTGAGCGAGCGGAGCGAGCGAACCAGCCGGCTCAGCAGCGGGGCGCTTCGCGCCGCCGCCGAGCGCAGCGAGGCGACGGCGTGAGCGGCAAGCCGTTCGACTTCACAGTCGCGCTCGCCGACGACGCGTTGATCGCGGCGCAGCGGTTGGCCGAGTGGACCACCCGCGCGCCGGAGATGGAAGAGGACATCGCGCTGGCCAACATCGCCCTCGACCAGCTCGGCGCGGCCCGACTGCTGTTGTCGTACGCGGGTGAGTTGGAGGGCGCCGGCCGTGACGAGGACGCCCTGGCGTACCTGCGCGACGACCGTGAGTTCCGCAACGCGCTGCTGGTCGAGCTGCCCAACGGCGACTTCGCGGTGACGATGGCGAAACTGTTCTTCCTGGCGGCGTACCAGTTGCCGCTGTACACCGCGCTGGTCGACTGCGCGGACGAGCGGCTGGCCGCGATCGGCGCGAAGGCGCGCAAGGAGTCGGCGTACCACCTGGACCACGGCGCGCTGTGGGTGAAGCGGCTCGGCGACGGCACCGAGGAGTCGCACCGTCGGATGCAGGCGGCGGTCGACCAGGTGTGGCCGTACACCCATGAGCTGTTCGTCGCGGACCCGGCGGCGCCGGTCGACCCGGCCACACTGCGGCCGGCGTTCGACGAGACCGTCGGTGTGGTCCTGGCCGAGGCGACGCTCACCCGGCCGGAGAGTCGCTGGGCGCCGGGCGGTGGACGAACCGGTGTGCACACCGAGCACCTGGCCTACCTGCTCGCCGAGATGCAGGTGCTGCACCGCGCCCATCCCGGGGCGACGTGGTGAGCGCGAGGAGTGCAGCGCAGCGGAGCCCCGCAGCCGCGAACGAAGACGGCTCGGTGAGCGCGCCGTCGCGAAGCATCACCACGCAGGCCGGCACCGACGCGAGGACGGCAGCGGCGAGTGTGGTGGACCCGGAGATCCGGGTCATCACCATCGACGAGCTGGGCATCCTGCGGGCCGTCGAGGAGGATCCGGCCACTGGTCGGGTCACCGTCACCATCACCCCGACCTACACCGGCTGCCCGGCGATGGACGTCATCCGGGCTGACATCCGCCGTGCGCTCGCGGTCGCGGGTCACCCGGAGGCCGAGATCCGTACCGTCTTCAGCCCACCGTGGAGCACCGACTGGATCTCCGCTGAGGGGCGGGCGAAGCTCGCCGCCGCCGGGATCGCACCCCCGGCCCCGGTGACGCCGGCCGCCGGCGTCGTGGCGCTGACCCTCGCGGTCCGCTGCCCGCAGTGCGGGTCACCGGAGACCGAGCAGGTCAGCCGGTTCGGCTCCACCGCGTGCAAGGCGCTGTGGCGGTGCCGCTCCTGCTCCGAACCCTTCGACCACCTGAAGGCGCTGTGACTGTCACCATCACCCGCCCGGTCCGCCGGCGGCCGGTCTTTCACCCGTTGTCGGTCGCCGCTGTCGACCGGCTCACCGACGACTCGGTCGCGGTGACCTTCGCCGTACCCGAGGAATTGCGGGAGATCTTCGCGTTCCGCGCGGGCCAGCACCTCACCGTCCGTCGCGTGGCCGAGGACGGCACGGACGTGCGCCGGTCGTACTCGATCTGCTCGACCCCCGACGACCTGGCCCGGCGCGGCCGGTTGCGGATCGGGGTGCGGGAGGTTCCCGGCGGGGCGTTCTCGGCGTTCGCCTGCGGCGCGCTGCGCAGTGGCGACACTGTCGAGGTGCTGCCGCCGCTGGGCACGTTCACCACGGCGTTCGCGCCGGACCGGGTGCGGCACTACGGCGCGGTCGTCGCCGGCTCCGGCATCACGCCGGTGCTCGGGCTGGTCGCGACCGCCCTGGCCGTCGAGCCGGCCAGCACCTTCACACTGGTGTACGGCAACCGCACGGCGAACACCGTGATGTTCGCCGAGGAGCTGGCCGACCTGAAGGACCGCTATCCCACCCGGCTGCACCTGGTGCACGTGCTGTCCCGGGAGCAGGGCGAGTCTCCGCTGCTTTCCGGTCGGATCGACGCGGAGCGGTTGGGTCGGTTGCTCGGCAGCATCGTGCCGGGCGACCTGATCGAGGAGTGGTTCCTCTGCGGCCCGTACGGCATGGTGGTCGACGTCCGGGACGTGTTGACCGGTCGAGGGCTGCCCGAGTCGGCGGTGCATACCGAGCTGTTCCATGTCGACGCCCCGCCGGAGCCGGTCCGCCGTCCCGTCGACCAGGCCGGCGCCGGAGCCGAGGTGACAATCGTGCTGGACGGTCGGTCGTCCAGTTTCACGATGGGTCGCGAGGAGCGGGTGCTGGACGCCGCGCTCAAGGTGCGCGGGGAGCTGCCGTACGCCTGCAAGGGTGGCGTCTGCTCGACCTGCAAGGCGAAGGTCGTGGACGGCGCGGTCACGATGGCCCGCAACTACGCGCTGGAGCCGGACGAGCTGGCCGCCGGCTACGTGCTGACCTGCCAGTCCAGCCCGACCACCGACAAGCTCACTGTCGACTACGACGCATGACCGACGACCGGCAGTTCGTGGAACGGTTCGCGGAGGTGACCGGGGGCCGGCGACCGACCGGCCTCGTGGAGGGGTGGGAACAGGTCGTCGGGTTCTGCGAGGAGGGCTACGACGACAACCTCGACGAGTACTGGTTCGACCTCAGCATCCGGCACACCATCGACAGGATGCTGACCGATGAACGGTTGTCCGGCTTTCCGCAGATGGGGTGGGTCCGGGAGCGGGTCGCGGCGGCGGACGAGCGGTTCCGGGCGGTGCTCTCCGAGCAGCGAATACCGGCGCGACGTGAGATGCCGTGGTGGGAGGCGTACGTGCCGGCATGGGCGGGCCCGGTGCTCGCCGCCGAGCTGCGGGACACCTACGACATACGCATCGAGGTGCGCGAGAGCTGACCGGCTGCGGCTGTGGGACGTGCCGCACCTCGACGGGGCCAGGCGGTCGAGTCGGGTGAGGCGACGTAGGCTCGGACTGTGACGGTGAGCCGGGAGATCGACGACATCCTGCAGCGCGGTGCGGACGGCGGGCGGATCACGCCCGAGGAGGCGTTGCTGCTCTACACCGAGGCGCCCTTCCACGCGTTGGGCGAGGCGGCGGACGCGGTGCGCCGGCGGCGCTACCCGGACAACGTCGTCACCTACCTGATCGACCGCAACATCAACTACACGAACGTCTGCGTGACGGCGTGCAAGTTCTGCGCGTTCTACCGCGCGCCCAAGCACAAGGAAGGGTGGACCCACCCGACCGAGGAGATCCTGCGCCGGTGCGGCGAGGCGGTCGAGCTGGGCGCGACCCAGGTGATGCTCCAGGGCGGGCACCACCCGGACTACGGCGTGGAGTACTACGAGGAGCTGTTCTCCTCGGTCAAGCAGGCCTACCCGCAGTTGGTCATCCACTCGATCGGCCCGAGCGAGATCCTGCACATGGCGAAGGTGTCCGGGGTGAGCCTGGACGAGGCCATCGCCCGGATCAAGACCGCCGGCCTGGACTCGATCGCCGGCGCCGGTGCGGAGATGCTGCCCGAGCGGCCGCGGAAGGCCATCGCGCCGCTCAAGGAGTCGGGCGAGCGCTGGCTGGAGGTCATGGAGCTGGCCCACCGGCAGGGCATCGAGTCGACCGCCACCATGATGATGGGCACCGGCGAGACGCACGCCGAGCGGATCGAGCACCTGCGCATGATCCGGGACGTGCAGGACCGCACCCTCGGTTTCCGGTCCTTCATCCCGTGGACGTACCAGCCGGAGAACAACCACCTCAAGGGCCGCACCCAGGCGACCACGCTGGAATACCTGCGGCTGGTCGCGGTGGCCCGGCTCTTCTTCGAGACCGTTCCGCACCTGCAGGCGTCCTGGCTGACCACCGGCAAGGACGTCGGCCAGCTCGCGTTGCACATGGGCGTGGACGACCTCGGCTCGATCATGCTGGAGGAGAACGTCATCTCCTCCGCCGGTGCGCGGCACCGTTCCAACCTGCACGAGCTGATCGGCATGATCCGCTCGGCGGACCGGATCCCCGCGCAACGGGACACCCTCTACAACCGGCTCGCCGTGCACCAGACGCCCGCCGACGACCCGACCGACGAGCGGGTGGTCTCGCACTTCTCCTCGATCGCGCTGCCCGGCGGCGGCGCGGGCAAGTCCCTGCCGCTGGTCGAGGTCAACTGACGCCTCTCGACGCCCGGCCGTTCGGCTGACCACCGCTCATGCTCCCGCCGGAACGCCCCGGCGGTACGGGTGGTCCCCGTCGCCGCTTCGTCAGGCTGCCCGGCGTGGGGCTGGTGGAGATGATCGCCGACGGCTAGCGTCGCCGCTCGTATCCATTGCCACCGTCGGTTGCCGAGATCGGTGTGATCGTGCTGGTGGCGGATGGTCCGGCGGTCCTCGTCGTGAGTTCGTCCTCCATCGGCCCGTTGCGGGTCGTTCATATAACGCACGGCGGTACGGGCGGGATGGGTGACCATCCCGCCCGTACCGTCTGCGCAGGTCGGGCCGGACGGATGAAATCGGGTGCGCCCGCTGGCGTGGGAGATCGGCCTCCGATACCGTCCGCTCGTTCCGCAACTCCTTCTTCCCTACCCCCGGGGGACTGATGACAGCGTTCCACCGCTCGGCCCTGGCCCGCGCCGGTGTCGTGGCTCTGCTCGCGGCCGGTGGCCTGTCCACCGTGGCCGCCCCCGCGCAGGCCGCCGGCCAGGCCGACCTGGCCCTGGTGCCGCTCAGCTACGAGCTGGCCAAGGGCGTCACGCAGGCCAAGGCCAAGCCGTTCAAGTTCCGGGTCGACAACAGCCGGAGCACGGTTGCCGCCAAGGGCGTCAGCTACACCGCCAACGTCAGCCAGTTGAAGAAGAACAAGATCGGCTTCGTGGTGCCCGACGGTTGCCAGGTGAAGGGCAAGACGTTCACCTGCGCGCTCGGCGATCTGCCGGCCGGCACCAGCGAGGAATTCGGCATCCCGCTGTTCTCCACCGGTGGTCGTGGCGACGCCGGCACGCTGGTGGTCACCATCAAGTCGACCACCGTCGACCCCAAGCGCGGCGACAACAAGGTCGAGCACGCCATCACCGTCGCCAAGCCCGGCTACGACCTGACCAGTTGGGTGCAGGACGTCCAGGCCAACGTGGTGGTGAACGGCGTCAAGGGCGACGATCCCAACCTCCGTCCGGTACGGCGCGGCGAGACGGTGCCACTGGACTGGGCGGTCTACAACGACGGCAGTCAGAAGGCGACGGGCATCTTCTACGGCCTGACCCTGCCGGTGGGCGTCACCTTCGCGCAGAAGCCGGAGGGCTGCCTCGAGCAGGTGTTCCAGGGCAAGCAGCAGCTGTTCTGTGAGGACGCCGGTGCGGTCGTCGAGCCGGGGGAGTACTACACCTCCGACGTCCGGGTGACAGTCGGCGACGACGTGACCGAGCCGGTGCTGCACGAGGGTGACCTCTTCGCGTACGGGCTGGACGGTGCCGCTGGGCAGCCCGAGGAGGAGCCGGAGGTGGCGAGCCAGGCGCAGCGCAAGGCGTTCACCGAGGTCGACGTGATGGACAACCACACCACCTTCGAGGCGTTCGTGGACCTGACCGCCTCGCCGACGCCGACGCCGACCGCGACTCCCACGCCGACCGCCACTCCCACGCCCACGGCGACGCCGACCGGCACGTCCACTCCGTCCGGTACGTCCACCCCGGGCACCACCACCTCGCCGGCTGCCGGCGGCGGCGGTGGGTTGCCGGTGACCGGTGTGCAGGCCGGCCTGATCGGTGGCATCGGTGTGCTCATCCTGCTCGCGGGCGGCGCCCTGCTGGTGCTCTCCCGCCGGCGCAAGGTCGTCCTGGTCGCCCCCGGCGACGAGAAGTCGACCGACTGACGAATCCGCTTCCAGGCCGCATGGGTGAGAGCGGCGGCAGGCGGGCACGACGCGAGGGCGGGGTGGCGACCACCCCGCCCTTTCGCATGCCCGGCGCGGGCCACGCCACCCTCCGAGCGTCGGTCGATGGACGGCTGGCAGAGTGGTGGGGTGAGCCGTAATCCGCAGGGCCAGCGAGCCAGCCTGGACAAGCAGCCGCACGAGGTCGCCGCGATGTTCGACGGTGTGGCCGAGCGCTACGACCTGACCAACACGGTGATCTCCCTGGGTCAGGACCGCTCCTGGCGCCGGTCCACCCGGGCGGCGCTCGGGTTGCGTCCGGGCGAGCGCGTGCTGGACGTGGGCGCCGGCACCGGCGTCTCAACCCGTGAGCTGGCCCAGTCGGGGGCGTACGCGGTCGGGGTCGACCTGTCGCTGGGCATGCTGTACGCCGGCAAGCGGTCCCGCCCCGAGGTGCCGCTGCTGGCCGGAGACGCGCTGCGACTGCCGTTCGCCGATGCCAGCTTCGACGCGGTGACCATCTCCTTCGCGTTGCGCAACGTCAACGACACCGACGCGGCCCTGCGGGAGTTGGCGCGGGTGACCCGGCCGGGTGGGCGGCTGACGGTGTGCGAGTTCAGCACCCCGGTCAACCCCGTCTTCCGGACCGTCTACCTGTCGTACCTGATGCGGTCGCTGCCGGCGGTCGCCCGTGCGGTGTCGAGCAACCCCGAGGCGTACGTCTACCTCGCCGAGTCGGTCCGGGCCTGGCCGGACCAGGCCGCACTGGCCGGGCGGGTCGCCTCGGCCGGGTGGGGACGGGTGGCGTGGCGCAACCTGACCGGTGGCGTGGTGGCTCTGCACCGGGGCATCCGCGAGTAGCGGCTGGCACCGTACGGAACGGTACGGACATTATTCAGGTTCCGTGAATATCAGTCTATAGTCCACTTTGCCCCGTACGCTGGATCGTATGACCGGAGCAGACCCGGCGGACCCGGTGGCCGCCACCGACGACGACGCGGCGGAACTCATCGCGCAGTTACGTGCGTTGGCCGGCGCCGATCCGGTGGAGGTCCGGCAGGTGGTCGCCGAGGTGTTGGCGGCACTCGACCGGGCAGCGGGTGGAGCGCTCCGTGAGCATCTGCCGGAGACCATCCGGGTCGATGCGGGGCTGGACGCCCCCAGTCCGGCCTGACACCTGCCTGCTGTGGACGGTCGTGGACTGTCACATCGGCGAGTTAGGTACCCCTGATCCTGCGCTGGTATGACGCCGGTCATACACTCGTCCCGTCTGGCTTGTGAAGCATTTCACGAGCGTGCGGGAGGAGGCGCGAATGACCGCGGTGGAACACGATGCCGATGTCATCGTCGTGGGCGCCGGTCCCGGTGGGTCAGCGACTGCGTACCACCTGGCCCGGCACGGCGTACGGGTGCTGTTGCTGGAGAAGACCGAGTTCCCGCGCGAGAAGGTCTGCGGCGACGGGTTGACCCCGCGCGCCGTGCGCCAGCTCATCAGGATGGGTGTGGACACCTCGCCCGAGGCGGGCTGGCTGCACAACCGCGGTCTGCGTGTCATCGGTGGCGGCGTACGCCTCGAACTGGACTGGCCGGAGCTCGCCAGCTTCCCCAACTACGGCCTGGTGCGTACGAGGCTGGACTTCGACGACCTGCTCGCCCAGCGGGCGGTGGCTGCCGGCGCCAAACTGCGTACCAACGTCAACGTGCTGGGCCCGGTGCTCGACGGTGACGGCCGCGTCACCGGCGTCGAGGCGGAGGTCGGCCCGGGCAAGGAGCCCGCCACCTTCCACGCCCCGCTGGTCGTCGCGGCGGACGGGGTCTCCGGCCGCTTCCCGCTCGCGCTCGGGCTGGCCAAGCGGGAGGACCGGCCGATCGGCGTGGCCGTCCGCCGCTACTACCGCTCGCCGGCCAAGCACGAGGACAACTACCTCGAATCCTGGTTGGAGCTGCGCAGCAAGGACAGCGGCGACAACCTGCTGCCCGGCTACGGCTGGATCTTCGGCCTCGGTGACGGTCGGGTCAACGTCGGCCTCGGCGTGCTCAACTCGTCCTCCGCGTTCGGCAAGACCAACTACCGCCGGCTGCTCACCGACTGGCTCGCCAACACCCCCGAAGACTGGGGGATGACCGACGAGGCCAACGCCGACGGCCCGATCCTGGGTGCCGCGCTGCCGATGGGCTTCAACCGGGTCCCGCACTACACCCGTGGCGTGCTGCTGGTCGGTGACTCGGGCGGCATGGTCAACCCGTTCAACGGCGAGGGCATCGCGTACGCGATGGAGTCCGGCGAGCTGGCGGCGGAGGTCGTGGTCCAGGCTCTCGCGCGGCCGGCCGGTCCGGAGCGGGAACGGGCGCTGATGGCGTACCCGAACGAGCTGAAGGCACGGCTCGGCGGCTACTACCGGCTGGGCGGCATCTTCGTGAAACTGATCGGCCGCCCGGAGATCATGCGCATCGCCACCAAACACGGCATGCCGCACCCGACGCTGATGCGTTTCGTGCTCAAGCTGTTGGCCAACCTGACCGATCCCCGTGGTGGGGATGCGATGGACCGGGTCATCAACGCGATGACGAAGGCCGCGCCGGCTGTGTAAGTAGGACGGCATCGGTGCTGGTCACGGCCCCGACGCCGACAAAGATCGACCCCCGCCGACTGCCACTGCGAGGGACGTGAATAGTGTGATTTTCGTCAAGCACCGAGGGCAGGGAAGGACGAGCAGGAGAAAACGATGTCGCTCTCGCCTTACGCACCGATCATCGGGCTGTTCGCCCTCGCCGCGGCGTTCTCGCTGTTTTCCGTCGGCGCCGCCCGCTTCGCCGGTCCCCGTCGATACAACAAGGCCAAACTCGAGGCTTACGAGTGCGGCATCGAGCCCAGCCCGCAGCCGGTCGGCGGCGGCCGGTTCCCGATCAAGTTCTACCTGACGGCGATGCTCTTCATCGTCTTCGACATCGAGATCATCTTCCTCTACCCCTGGGCGGTCTCGTTCGACGCTCTGCCGATCTTCGGCTTCGTGGAGATGGTCCTGTTCATCGTCGCGGTCTTCGTTGCGTACGCCTACGTGTGGCGGCGCGGCGGCCTGGACTGGGACTGAGGAAGGAACGTCAGATGGGCATCGAGGAGAAGCTTCCCGCCGGCGTCCTGCTCACCTCGGTGGAGAAGCTGGTCAACTGGTCCCGGAAGTCGTCCGTGTGGGGCGCGACCTTCGGCCTGGCCTGCTGCGCCATCGAGATGATGGCCGCCGGTGGTCCGCACTACGACATGGGCCGCTGGGGCATGGAGGTCTTCCGGGCGTCGCCCCGGCAGGCCGACCTGATGATCGTCGCCGGCCGGGTGAGTCAGAAGATGGCCCCGGTGCTGCGCCAGATCTACGACCAGATGGCCGAGCCGCGCTGGGTGCTCTCCATGGGCGTCTGCGCGAGCAGTGGCGGCATGTTCAACAACTACGCGATCGTGCAGGGCGTCGACCACGTGGTGCCGGTCGACATGTACCTGCCCGGCTGCCCGCCGCGGCCGGAGATGCTCATCGACGCGATCCTCAAGCTCCGCGAGAAGATCATGTATGAGCCGCTGGGCCCGAACGGCCGCAAGATGCTGGCGGCCCGCCAGGAGCGCGGCGACGTCCCCGTCGTGCCCTACGGCTCCATGCCCTCCTCGTACCGCAACGACAAGGCCCGGCGTGCCGAGTGGACCAGGGCGGTCCGCGAGGGACGCGAGGAGCAGCTGCGGATCGAGAACTGGATGAACGCTCAGAACCACCTCCACCCGCAGGTAGGCCCGAAATGACGTCACCCACGGACAAGCCCAACGACGGCGGGGTGCCGGTACCGGTCACGCCGGTCGGCGCCAGCAGCACCGCCCCGGCCGAGTACCCGCCGGCCAGTCCGGCGGGGCGCGGCATGTTCGGCAACCAGGGCACCGGCGACGTGTCCGGCTACGGCGGCCTGGTCCGCCAGCGCCAGCCCATCGAGGAGGCGTCCCGGCCGTACGGGGGCTACTTCGACGAGGTCCGCGACGCGTTGGAGGAGGCGTACCCGGCCTTCGGCGACGCGATCGAGAAGGTCGTTGTCGACCGGGGTGAGCTGACCCTGCACGTACGCCCGGAGCGGATCGCCGAGGTCTGCCAGGTGATGCGGGACGACCTGGCCCTGCGGTTCGAGCTGTGCTCGTCGGTGTCCGGCGTGGACTACCTGGGCGCGGACGAGCGTCGGCTGCACGTGGTCTACCTGCTCACCTCGATGACGTACCGGCGGCGGGTCCGGCTGGAGGCCGCGGTCTCCGTCGAGGCGCCGCACCTGCCCAGCGTGACCGCCGTCTACCCGACCGCTGACTGGCAGGAGCGGGAGGCGTACGACATGTTCGGCATCGTCTTCGACGGCCACCCCAACCTGACCCGGATCCTCATGCCGGACGACTGGGAGGGTCACCCGCAGCGCAAGGACTACCCGCTCGGCGGCGTGCCCGTCGAGTACAAGGGTGCGGAGATCCAGCCGCCGAACGAGCGGAGGTCGTACCAGTGACGACGTCGAACTACGCCAGCGAGCACGAGACCGACGAGGGTCGGGTCTTCACCGTCACCGGTGGGGACTGGGACACGATCGTCTCGGGCACCGACCCGATCAACGACGAGCGGATCGTCGTCAACATGGGTCCGCAGCACCCGTCCACGCACGGGGTGCTGCGGCTGATCCTGGAGCTGGAGGGCGAGACGGTCCGCGAGGCCCGATCCGTCGTCGGCTACCTGCACACCGGCATCGAGAAGAACCTCGAATACCGCAACTGGGTTCAGGGCTCGACGTTCGTGACCCGGATGGACTACCTCGCCCCGATCTTCAACGAGACGGCGTACGCCCTCGCGGTCGAGAAGCTGCTGGGCATCACCGACGACATCACCGAGCGGGCCACCACCATCCGCGTGCTGATGATGGAGCTCAACCGGATCTCGTCGCACCTGGTCTGGCTGGCCACCACCGGCATGGAGCTGGGCGCGATCTCGATCATGCTGTACGGCTTCCGCGAGCGGGAGTACATCCTCGACATCTTCGAGACCATCACCGGTCTGCGCATGAACCACGCGTACGTCCGGCCGGGTGGGGTCGCGCAGGACGTGCCGGACGACGCGGTCCGCAAGATCCGCGAGTTCCTCAAGATGATGCCGAAGAAGCTCAAGGAGTACGAGGACCTGCTCTCCGGCCAGCCGATCTGGACCGAGCGGACGAAGAACGTCGCGGTGCTGGACGTGACCGGCTGTGTGGCGCTCGGCATCACCGGCCCGGTGCTGCGCTCCGCCGGCCTCGCCTGGGACCTGCGCAAGACCATGCCGTACTGCGGCTACGAGACGTACGAGTTCGACGTGCCGACCCACCCCGACGGCGACGTGTGGGGCCGCTACCAGGTCCGGCTCGCCGAGATCCGGGAGTCGATGAAGCTGGTCGAGCAGGCCCTGGACCGGCTCCGTCCGGGCCCGGTGATGGTCGCCGACCGCAAGATTGCCTGGCCGGCGCAGTTGGCCATCGGCGTGGACGGCATGGGCAACTCCCTGGAGCACGTCGCGAAGATCATGGGTCAGTCGATGGAGTCGCTGATCCACCACTTCAAGCTGGTGACCGAGGGCTTCCGGGTTCCGCCCGGCCAGGTGTACGTCGCCATCGAGGCACCCCGCGGCGAGCTGGGCGTGCACGCGGTGTCCGACGGTGGCACCCGGCCGTACCGGGTGCACTACCGGGAGCCCAGCTTCGTCAACCTCCAGGCCCTCCCGGCGATGGCCGAGGGCGGCCTGATCGCCGACGTGATCGCCGGCGGCGCCTCGTTGGACCCGGTGATGGGTGGGTGTGACCGATGACGACGACTTTCACTGACGAGACCCGGGAGCGGGCGCGCGAGATCATCGCCCGTTACCCGGCGGACCGGTCCCGCTCGGCGCTGCTGCCCCTGCTGCACCTGGTGCAGGCCGAAGAGGGGTACGTCTCGCCGGCCGGGGTCGCCTTCTGCGCCGAGGTGTTGGGGCTGAACAAGGCCCAGGTCGGCGCGGTGGCCACCTTCTACACGATGTACAAGCGCAAGCCGACCGGTGACTTCCTGGTCAGCGTCTGCACCAACACCATGTGCAACGTGCTCGGTGGCCAGGAGGTCTACGACACCCTCTCCGAGCACCTGGGCGTGGGGCACGACGAGACGACCGCCGACGGCACGATCACGCTGGAGCACGCCGAGTGCCTGGCGGCGTGCGACTACGGCCCGGTGATGACCGTCAACTACGACTTCTTCGACGGCGTGGACGCGTCCACAGCGGTCGGTGTCGTGGACGAGCTGCGGGCGGGCGGGCGGCCGATGCCGACCCGCGGCGCCCGGCTCTGCACCCTCAAGGAAATGGCTGTGCAGCTCGCCGGCTTCGCCGACGAGCGTGACGGCGCGGTCGCCGACGGCGGACCGGGCGAGCCCACCCTGCGCGGGTTGCGGCTGGCGCAGCAGCACGGCGTCTCGGTGCCGGGCTTCGACCCGAACACCCCGATCCGCAGCAAGGCGGAGGCGGACAAGGCCGCCGCCGAGGCGAAGGCGAAGGCGGAGGCCGCCAAGCCGGCGCCCGTCGAGGCCACCACGGCCCCGGTCAAGGGTGGCGACGGCGCGTCCGCCCCGACGGGAGCGGCCGGGGTCGCCGAGCCGGTGAAGCCCGAGGCCGCCACCGGCAGCACCGCACCGGACGTGAAGGCACCGGACGACAAGTCGCCGCAGGTGCGTACCGCCGAGACCCGGCAGCCGGACGCGAGCACGGCAGCGCCGGACGCCCCTGGCACGAAGGTCCCGACGGACGGCACCGGCACCGCGCCGGCGGCTGGTGACGCGCGGTCGGCCGAGGCCGCCGGCGTGGCCGCCAACGCGCCGGCCGGCGACGGTAAGCCCGCCGGCGACGAGGCCGGGGCGCAGGAGCGCAACCTCACCGAAGCGAAGGCTGGCACTGACGCCGACGGCGCCGGACCGGCGGACGCGAGCGAAACGGGGGCCCAGAAGTGACCACTCCCCGCCCGGAGACGCTGGCCAAGCTGACGCCGGTGCTGACCAAGCGCTGGCTGTCGCCGGACGCCTGGCGCATCGGCACGTACGAGCAGCTCGACGGTTACGCCGCACTACGCAAGGCACTCAAGGCACACCCGGACGACCTGATCCAGCTGATCAAGGACTCGGGGTTGCGGGGCCGGGGTGGCGCGGGCTTCCCGACCGGTCTCAAGTGGGGCTTCATCCCGCAGGGCGACGGAAAGCCGCACTACCTGGTGGTCAACGCCGATGAGGGCGAGCCGGGCACCTGCAAGGACCTGCCGCTCATGACCCACGACCCGCACGCGCTGGTCGAGGGCGTGATCATCGCGTCGTACGCGATCCGGGCCAGCCGCGCCTACATCTACATCCGGGGCGAGGCGGTGCACGCCGCGCGTCGGCTGCGCAACGCGGTCCAGGAGGCGTACGACAAGGGCTACCTCGGCCGCAACATTCTGCGCAGCGGCTACGACCTGGAGCTGGTGGTGCACTCCGGCGCCGGGGCGTACATCTGCGGCGAGGAGACGGCGCTGCTGGACTCCCTGGAGGGGTTCCGGGGTCAGCCCCGGCTGCGCCCGCCGTTCCCGGCGACCCACGGCCTGTACGCGAGCCCGACGGTGGTGAACAACGTCGGCACCATCGCCAGCGTGCCGCCGATCGTGCTCGGCGGTGCCGACTGGTGGAAGAGCATGGGCACCGAGAAGTCCTCCGGGCCGATGATCTACTCGCTGTCCGGCCGGGTGGCCAACCCGGGCCAGTACGAGTGCTCGATGGGTGTCACCCTGCGCGAGCTGCTGGAGTTGGCGGGCGGCATGCGGCCCGGCCACAACCTGCGGTTCTGGACCCCGGGCGGCTCGTCCACGCCGCTGCTCGCCGCCGAGCACCTGGACGTGCCCCTGGACTTCGAGGGGGTGGCGGCGGCCGGCTCGATCCTCGGCACCACCGCCACGCAGATCTTCTCCGACCAGGACTGCCCGGTCTACGCGACGTACCGGTGGCTGGAGTTCTACCACCACGAGTCGTGCGGCAAGTGCACCCCGTGCCGCGAGGGCAACTACTGGATGGTCCGGGTCTACCGGCGGATCCTCGCCGGTCAGGGCACCCACGAGGACCTGGAAACCCTTCTGGACACCTGCGACAACATCCTCGGCCGTTCGTTCTGCGGCCTGGGTGACGGCGCGACCAGTTCGGTGACCTCGTCGCTGCAGTACTTCAAGCAGGACTACCTCGACTACATCGAGGGACGGACCGCGCCGAAGCTCTCCGACAAGCAGCTGGTTGGAGCTCACTGATGACGGACGTAGCCAAGCAGACCGACATGGTCACCCTCACCATCGACGGCGTCGAGGTCACCGCCCCCAAGGGGACGCTGCTGATCCGGGTCGCCGAGCAGATGGGTACCGAGATCCCCCGGTTCTGCGACCACCCGCTGCTGGCCCCGGCCGGCGCGTGCCGGCAGTGCCTGGTCGAGGTGGAGGGCCAGCGCAAGCCGGTGGCCTCCTGCACCCAGGCCGTCGCCGACGGCATGGTCGTGCGTACCCAGATCACCTCGCCGGTGGCCAAGAAGGCGCAGGAGGGGGTGATGGAGCTGCTGCTGCTCAACCACCCGCTGGACTGCCCGATGTGTGACAAGGGCGGTGAGTGCCCGCTCCAGAACCAGGCCATGTCCACCGGCCGCACCGACTCGCGCTTCCACGAGCACAAGCGGGAGTACGAGAAGCCGATGGCGATCAGCAGCCAGGTGCTGCTGGACCGCGAGCGTTGCGTGCTCTGCCAGCGGTGCACCCGGTTCTCCGAGGAGATCGCCGGCGACAAGTTCATCGACCTGATGGGCCGGTCGTCCGCCGAGGAGATCAACATCTACCGGGACGACGCGTACGGCGAGGAAGGCGACGCCGGTGACGTCCCGTTCAACTCCTACTTCTCCGGCAACACCGTGCAGATCTGCCCGGTGGGTGCGCTGACCGGTGCCCAGTACCGCTTCCGGGCCCGCCCGTTCGACCTGGTGTCCAGCCCGAGCGTCTGCGAGCACTGCTCGGCCGGCTGCGGGCAGCGCACCGACTGGCGGCGCGGCAAGGTGCTGCGCCGGCTGGCCGGCGACGAGCCGGAGGTCAACGAGGAGTGGAACTGCGACAAGGGCCGCTGGGGCTTCCAGTACACCCGCGCCACCGACCGGTTGACCACCCCGCTGGTCCGTGACGAGCGCACCGGTGAGCTGCGGGAGGCGTCCTGGAGTGAGGCGCTCACCGTGGCCGCCGAAGGGCTGCACACCGCTCGGGAGAGCGGACAGGGCACGGCGGTGCTCACCGGCGGCCGGCTGACCGTCGAGGACGCCTACGCGTACGCGAAGTTCGCCCGGGTCGCGCTGAACACCAACGACATCGACTTCCGGGCCCGACCGGTCTCCCGCGAGGAGGCCGACTTCCTGGCCAGCTCGGTCGCCGGCGTCACCGACGTGACCTACACCGACGTGGAGAACGCGCCGGCGGTGGTGCTGGTCGGCCTGGAGCCGGAGGAGGAGTGCCCCATCCTCTTCCTGCGACTGCGCAAGGCGTACCTGAAGAAGACCCTGACGGTGTACGCGTTGGCGCCGTTCGCGACCCGCGGCTTGGAGAAGCTCGGTGCCAAGCTGGCCCGGGTGGTGCCGGGCGAGGAGGCCAGCGTGCTCGCCGAGCACGCCACTGTCGCCGAGGCGCTGAGCGCGCCGGGCGCGATCCTGATCGTGGGTGAGCGGCTGGCCAGTGTGCCGGGTGGGCTCTCCGCGGCTGCGGACGTGGCCCGGCGTACCGGAGCGAAGCTGGTGTGGGTGCCGCGGCGCGCGGGTGACCGCGGCGCTGTCGACGCGGGCTGCCTGCCCAACCTGCTCCCCGGTGGACGCCTGGTGACCGAGCCGGCCGCGCGGGCCGAGCTGGGTGAGGCGTGGGACATCCCGGCCGGCGTGATCCCGAGCCAGGCTGGTCGGGACACCGACGGCATCCTCAACGCTGCCGCCAACGGGCAGCTCGGCGCCCTGGTCGTCGGTGGTGTCGACCCGGCTGACCTGGCCGACCCCCGGCTGGCCGACGCCGCCCTGGACGCGGTGCCGTTCCTGGTCAGTCTGGAGCTGCGTGCCAGCGCGGTCACCCGACGGGCGAACGTGGTGCTGCCGGTCGCCCCGGTGGTCGAGAAGTCCGGCAGCTTCCTCGACTGGGAGGGCCGGCTGCGTCCGTTCGAGGCGGTGCTGAACACCGCCGCGATGACCGACGGCCGGGTGCTCGACGCCCTGGCCGCGCTGCTCGACGTGCGGCTGGGCACGGCCGACGTGCCGAGCATCCGCCGTGAGCTGGGCTCGCTGCCGGCGACCCGGACGTCCCGGCCGGCCGCCCCGTCGGTGGCGCCGGGCCGAGTGCCGCACCCGGGCGCCGGGGAGGCCGTGCTGGCGACCTGGCACCAGCTGGTCGACCTGGGCACCCTGACCGACGGCGACGAGCACCTCGCCGGCACCGCCCGCCCGCCGGTCGTCCGGCTGGGCAAGGGCACCGCCGAGGCGCTCGGTGTGGTCGACGGCGACGCGGTCACTGTCGGCACCGACCGGGGCGCGCTGACCCTGCCGGCCGAGCTCACCGAGATGCCGGACGGCGTGGTCTGGTTGCCGACCAACTCACCCGGTTCGACAGTGCGGCGCAGCCTCGGGGCGACGTCCGGCGCGGTCGTCCGGATCTCCGTCCCCGCACCGAGCGCGGCCGTTCCGGCCGGGCGTCTGGCGGCCGACGAGACCGGTCTCCCGGGTCCGCTCCTCAACGCTGGGGGTAACCAGTGAGCGCGAGGAGTGAACGAGCGCAGCGAGTGAGCCCCGCAGTCGCGAACGAAAGGTGGGCACAGTGAGAGTCCTCCTCGCCCAGGACCCGACGCTGGCCGACTTCGGCCGGGATCCGTGGTGGCTGGTCCTCGGCAAGATCGTCTTTGCGTTCGCATTCGGTCTGCTGGCGACCCTGCTCGGTGTCTGGTTCGAGCGGCGCGTCGTGGGCTACATGCAGGTGCGGCCCGGCCCCAACCAGGTCGGCCCGTTCGGCCTGCTCCAGACGCTCGCCGACGGTCTGAAGATGGCCTTCAAGGAGGACATCCTCCCGAAGGCGGCCGACAAGGTCGTCTACTTCTTCGCTCCGACGATCTCGGTGATCTGCGCGGTCACCGCCCTGTCGGTGATCCCGTTCGGCCCGATGGTGAGCATCTTCGGTCACCAGACGCCGTTGCAGGTCACCGATGTGCCGGTGGCGGTGCTGCTGCTGCTCGCCTGCTCGTCGATGGGCGTCTACGGCATCGTGCTGGGCGGTTGGGCCTCCGGCTCGACGTACCCGCTCCTCGGTGGTCTGCGGTCGAGCGCCCAGATGATCTCCTACGAGGTCGCCATGGGGCTCTCCATCGTGGCGGTCTTCATGACCGCCGGCACGATGAGCACCAGCGGGATCGTCGCCGCCCAGGGCGACGCCACCCGGCTGACCATCTTCGGCACCGAGATCCCCGCACCGGGCTGGTACGCGATCCTGCTACTGCCCAGCTTCATCATCTTCTTCATCGCCACGGTCGGCGAGACCAACCGGGCGCCGTTCGACCTCCCTGAGGCCGAGTCCGAGCTGGTCGCCGGCTTCATGACGGAATACAGCTCGCTGAAGTTCGCGCTCTTCATGCTCAGCGAGTACGTCGCGATGGTGACCATGTCCGCGGTCACCACCACGCTGTTCCTCGGCGGTTGGCGGGCACCCTGGCCGATCACCCTCTGGGAGGGCGCCAACTCCGGTTGGTGGCCGATGCTCTGGTTCTTCGGCAAGGTGATCGCGCTGGTCTTCGTGTTCGTGTGGCTGCGCGGCACGCTGCCCCGGCTGCGCTACGACCAGTTCATGCGCCTCGGGTGGAAGGTGCTGCTGCCGATCAACCTGGTCTGGATCCTGGTCCTGTCGGGCCTGCGCTCCATCGAGGACTGGGACACGCGCGGCAAGGTCATCGCCGTCAGCATCCCGGCCGGCATCCTGCTGATCGCCACGCTCTTCTGGCCCAGCCGCAAGCCGCAGCCGAAACCGACGACCCAGGAACAGGTCGACAACCGGCCGTACGGCAGCTTCCCGCTGCCGCCGATGGATCTACAGGTACCACCGAGCCCGCGTATCACGCGCGTGGTCGCCGAGCGGGAGCCGGCCAACATCGTCGCCGGCTCGGACTCCAGGGAGGTGTGACGTGGGCTCGATCACCGGAACGTTCAAGGGATTCGGTGTCACCTTCTCGCACATGTTCAGGAAGGTCGTCACCACCGACTACCCGTTCAAGCCGCCGGTGTCGGCGCCGCGCTACCACGGGCGGCACATCCTCAACCGGCACCCGGACGGCCTGGAGAAGTGCATCGGCTGCGAGCTGTGCGCCTGGGCCTGCCCGGCGGACGCCATCTACGTCGAGGGTGGCGACAACACCGACGAGCAGCGCTTCTCGCCGGGTGAGCGGTACGCCAGCATCTACCAGATCAACTACGCCCGGTGCATCTTCTGCGGGCTGTGCATCGAGGCCTGCCCGACCCGGTCGCTGACGATGAGCAACGAGTACGAGCTGGCCCGGGACAACCGGCAGGACCTCATCTTCACCAAGGAGCAGTTGCTCGCTCCGCTGCTCGAGGGCATGGAGCAGCCGCCGCACCCGATGCGGCTTGGTGACAGCGAGAAGGACTACTACGTCGGCGCGCTGGACAACCCGGGCACGTCCGCCGGTGCCGAGACGTCCCCGATGGGCCCCGGCCGCTACCAGGTCGAGGAACACCCCGGCGTGACGTTCCCGGGTGCCGAGCAGGCCGCCCAGCGCGTGGCGGCCGGCAAGGGAGAGAAGGCATGACCACGTCTACGGTGCTCGCCGCGGCGGGCTCGGTCTCCGGCGGCGAGGCGGTCACCTTCTGGATCCTCGCCCCGCTCGCGCTGGTCGGCGGGATCGGGATGGTGGCCGCGCGCAACGCCGTGCACTCGGCGCTGTGGCTGGTGCTGACCATGCTCTGTCTGGGCGTGTTCTACGTGCTCCAGGCCGGCCCGTTCATCGGCATGGTGCAGATCATCGTCTACACCGGCGCGATCATGATGCTGTTCCTGTTCGTCCTGATGCTCGTCGGTCGGGACTCCACGGACTCGCTGATCGAGACGCTACGCGGTCAGCGGGTCGCCGCGATCGTGCTCGGTGTGGGCTTCGCCGGCCTGGTCGGCACCGGCGTCTACCAGGCGCTGGACAGGACCACCGCGGTCGGCTTGGACCAGGCCAACGCCGAGGGCAACGTGCAGGGCATCGCCCGGCTGCTGTTCACCAAGTACGTCTTCGCGTTCGAGCTGACCTCGGCGCTGCTGATCACCGCGGCGGTCGGCGCGATGGTGCTGGCCCACGTGGAGCGGCGTAAGCAGGACAAGGTCGACCAGGTGTCGACCATGCGGGCGCGCTTCGCCCCGGGCAACTACCCCGGTCCGAAGCCCGGTCCCGGTGTCTTCGCGACCTCCTCCTCGGTGGCCACCCCGGCCCGGCTGCCCGACGGCCGCCTGACCGACCGGAGCACCCCGGCGATCCTTCCGCAGCGCGAGCTGACCGCCGAGGAGACCTCGCTGAAGGGGACGGACCGGTGAGCGCGAGGAGTGCAGCGAAGCGGAGCCCCGCAGTCGCGAACGAAAGGCAGGCCCGGTAATGGGCAGTTTTCTCTCGGTCGAGCCGAACTACTACCTCGTCCTCGCCGCGGTGCTGTTCACCATCGGCGCCGCCGGGGTGCTGATCCGGCGCAACGCGATCGTGCTGTTCATGTGCGTGGAGCTGATGCTCAACGCGGCCAACCTGACGCTGGTCACCTTCAGTCGGATCAACGGTGACCTCAACGGCCAGATCATGGCGTTCTTCGTGATGGTGGTGGCGGCGGCCGAGGTCGTGGTCGGGCTCGCGATCATCATGTCCATCTTCCGGACGCGACGCTCGGCGAGCGTCGACGACGCCAACCTGCTGAAGTACTGAGGGGTCCACCGGTGGAAGAGACTGTGGAATACGCCCAGACCACGGGGCTGCTCGGGGGCGTCTGGCTGCTGGTGGCGATCCCGCTGCTGAGCGCGGCCGTCCTGCTGCTGCTCGGCCGCCGGGCCGACCGCTGGGGGCACTGGTTGGGCGTCGCCGCCATCGGCGCCGCGTTCGTGCTCGGCCTGAGCTTCTTCTTCCAGCTGCGTGGCCTGGAGAACAAGTCGGTCGAGCTGAGCCTCTGGGACTTCATCGCTGTCGGTGACCTGCGCGTCGACTTCGGCCTGCTGTTCGACCCGCTGGCCGCGGTCTTCGTGCTGCTGATCACCGGGGTGGGCTTCCTGATCCACCTGTACGCGGTGGAGTACATGGCGCACGACGCGGGCCGTCGCCGGTTCTTCGCGTACTTCAACCTGTTCGTCGCGGCGATGCTGCTGCTGGTGCTCGGCAACAACTACGTGATGCTGTACTTCGGCTGGGAGGGCGTCGGCCTGGCGTCGTACCTGCTGATCTCCTTCTGGACCGAGCGGCCGAGCGCGGCCACCGCCGGTAAGAAGGCGTTCCTGATGAACCGGGTCGGCGACGCCGGCCTGGCCATCGGCATCTTCATCATGTTCGCCACCCTGGGCACCACCCAGTACGACGAGGTGTTCAACGGTGTCGGCTCGCTGACCGGCGCGACGGTGCTGGTCCTCGGTCTGCTGCTGCTGCTCGGCGCGGCCGGCAAGTCGGGCCAGTTCCCGCTCCAGGCCTGGTTGCCGGACGCGATGGAGGGCCCGACTCCGGTGTCGGCGCTCATCCACGCGGCCACCATGGTCACCGCGGGCGTCTACCTGATCGCCCGGTCCAACCCGATCTTCTCCGCGAACTCGACCCTCCAGGTCGTCGTGGTCAGTGTCGGTGCGCTCACCCTGCTGATCGGCTGCATCATCGGCGCGGCCAAGGACGACATCAAGCGGGTGCTCGCCTGGTCGACGGTGAGCCAGATCGGCTACATGTTCGTCGGCGTCGGCCTGGGCGGTGGCGCGTACGCGCTGGCGATCATCCACCTGCTGGCGCACGGCTTCTTCAAGGCCAACATGTTCCTGGGCGCCGGCTCGGTGATGCACGGCATGAAGGACCAGGTCGACATCCGCCGCTTCGGTGGCCTCTCGAAGCACATGAAGATCACCTGGTTGACCTTCATGATGGGCTGGCTGGCCATCATCGGCCTCCCGCCGCTCTCCGGCTACTTCTCCAAGGAGCCGATCATCGCGAGCGCCTTCGAGCGGGAGGACTGGACCGCCTGGCTCTTCGGCGGCGCGGCACTGCTCGGCGCCGGGCTGACCGCGTTCTACATGACGCGGCTGTTCGTGCTCACGTTCCACGGCCCGAAGCGCTGGACCGAGGACATCGAGCACCCGCACGAGTCGCCCAAGCTGATGACCATCCCGCTGATCCTGCTGGCTGCCGGTTCGGTGGTGGCCGGTGGCCTGATGGCCTGGAACGACGGGGTCGCCTCCTGGCTGTCGCCGGTGCTCGGCGAGGAGGCCGCCGGTGAGGCCCACGGCGTGCTCTCCCACACGGTGATCACGATCCTGTCGCTGCTGGTCACCGTGCTCGGCGCCGGCCTGGCCTGGTTCCTGTTCCGGGCCGGTACGGCCACCGCGCCGCAGCCGGCCGGCGTGCTGGTCACCGCCGCCCGGCGCAACCTCTACACCGACGCCTTCAACGAGGCGGTCTTCGAGAAGCCGGGCATCTTCCTCACCCGGGCGCTGGTATACCTCGACAACCGGGGCATCGACGGGCTCGTCAACGGGCTCGCCGCCGCGGTCGGCGGTGGTTCGGGTCGCCTCCGGCGGATGCAGACCGGCTTCGTCCGCTCGTACGCCACCTCGATCCTGGCCGGTGCGCTGCTGGTGATGGCGGCGTTCCTGGCGGTGCAGGCCGGGTGGTTGGCGTGATCGACCTCTTTCCGGCCGCCCCCGCCGGCGGACCACGCAGTGACGACGGAGGTAAGGCCGCATAATGTCCAACTTCCCGTTCCTCTCGGTGCTCACCGTGGCGCCGCTGGTGGGCGCCCTGGTGGTGGCCTTCCTGCCGCGCCACCGGCCGGAGCTGGCCAAGCAGGTGGCGTTCGCCTGGTCGCTGCTCGTGCTGGTGCTCTCGGTGGTGATGTGGGTCAGCTTCAAGACCGGCGGTGACCGCTTCCAGTTCCGCGAGTCGTACTCGTGGATCCCGAACTGGGGTGTCAGCTTCACCTTCGCGGCCGACGGCATCGCGCTGGTGATGCTGATGCTGATCGCGGTGCTGGTGCCGCTGGTGATCCTGGCGTCCTGGCACGACGCCGAGTCGTCGAAGCGGTCGGTGCCTGTCTACTTCGCGCTGCTGCTGGTCCTCGAGTGCACGATGATCGGTGTCTTCGCGGCCGCCGACGTCTTCCTGTTCTACGTGTTCTTCGAGGTCATGCTCGTCCCGATGTACTTCCTCATCGGCAGCTACGGCGGCCACCAGCGGCAGTACGCGGCGGTGAAGTTCTTCCTCTACTCGCTCGTCGGCGGTCTGTTCATGCTGGCCGCCGTGATCGGCCTGTGGGTGGTCGGCGGCAAGACCTTCGACTGGCAGGCGCTGTCGCAGGTCGACATCAGCACCGGCACCGAGCGGTGGCTGTTCCTCGGCTTCTTCCTCGCGTTCGCGATCAAGGCGCCGTTCTTCCCGTTCCACACCTGGCTGCCGGACGCCGGTGGCGCGGCCCCTGCGGGTGCCGCGGCGCTGCTCGTCGGTGTGCTGGACAAGGTCGGCACGTTCGGCATCCTGCGCTACTGCCTCCCGCTCTTCCCGGAGGCGTCGAAGTGGTTCGCGCCGTGGGCGCTGGCGCTGGGCGTGATCGGCATCGTCTACGCCGCGCTGCTGGCGGTCGGCCAGAACGACCTCAAGCGGCTGGTGTCGTACACCTCGATCGCGCACTTCGGCTTCATCGGCGTGGGCATCTTCGCCTTCACCACCCAGGCCGGCACCGGCGCGGTGCTCTACATGCTCAACCACGGGTTGGCCACCGGCCTGCTGTTCCTGGTGGTGGGCATGCTGATCTCCCGGCGTGGTTCGGCGTTGATCAGCGACTTCGGTGGTGCCGGCAAGCTGGTCCCGGTGCTCGCCGGGGTGCTCTTCTTCGCCGGTCTCGCCTCGCTCGCGCTGCCGGGCACGGCGCCGTTCATCTCCGAGTTCCTGGTGCTGATCGGCACCTTCACGGTGAACAAGCCGGTCGCGATCATCGCCACGCTCGGCATCATCCTGGCCGCCGCGTACGTGCTGTGGATGGTGCAGCGCACCACCCAGGGCACCCTCAACCCGGCGCTGACCGAGGTGGATGGAATGCGCCGGGACCTCAACCTGCGCGAGAAGGTCGTGGTCGCCCCACTGATCGCACTGATCGTGCTGCTCGGCTTCTTCCCCAAGCCGGTCACTGACGTGATCAACCCGGCCGTCCAGGCGACCATGGACGACATCGGCAGAACCGACCCGGCCCCGTCGGTCGGCACCGTCCAGGAGGCGGCAAAGTGACCGAGTTGAAACTGCCGTCGATCGACTACGCGGCGCTCTCCCCGATCCTGATCATGCTGGGCACCGCGTTGCTCGGCGTGCTGGTCGAGGCTCTCGTGCCCCGGCGCTGGCGGCACGTGGTGCAGCTGACGGTGGCGCTGCTGGCCGTGCTCGCGGCGCTGACCATGGTGGTCTTCAACGCCGACGAGCGGATCATCACCGCCGGCCGGGCCCTCGCGATCGACGGACCGACGCTGTTCCTGCAGGGCGCGATCCTGGTGCTGGCCGCGATGGCGCTGCTGCTGATCGGTGACCGCTCGGTCGAGCGGGGCGGGGCGTTCGTCGCCCAGGCCGCGGTGACCGCCGAGTCGGCCGACGACCGGCGGCAGGCCGAGGGGCGCAACGGCCTCACCGAGGTCTACCCGCTGACCACGTTCGCGATCGGCGGCATGCTGATCTTCGTGGCGGCGAACGACCTGCTGACCATGTTCATCGCGCTGGAGGTCTTCTCCCTGCCGCTCTACCTGCTCTGCGCGCTGGCCCGTCGCCGGCGGCTGCTGAGCCAGGAGGCGGCGATGAAGTACTTCCTGCTCGGCGCGTACGCCTCCGCGTTCTTCTTGTTCGGGGTGGCGCTGATCTACGGCTTCACGTCCGGCGTCCCGGGCCGGTCGGCCGGCGTCGACTTCGCCACGATCGACGCGGCGGTGGGCGAGTCCCCGGCCAGCCCGGTGCTTCTCTTCGCCGGCATGGCGTTGCTCTCGATCGGCCTGCTCTTCAAGGCGGCGGCGGCACCGTTCCACGTCTGGACCCCGGACGTCTACCAGGGTGCGCCGACCCCGGTCACCGGCTTCATGGCGGCCTGCACCAAGGTCGCCGCGTTCGGTGCCCTGCTGCGGGTCTTCCACGTCGCGTTCGCGGACGCCAGCTGGGACTTCACCCCGGTCCTCGGCGCGGTGGCGGTGCTGACCATGCTGGTCGGCGCGGTACTCGCGGTCACCCAGACCGACATCAAGAGGCTGCTCGCGTACTCCTCGATCGCCAACGCCGGCTACCTGCTGGTCGGTGTGCTGGCGCCGAGCCGCGACGGGCTCTCCGGCACGATGTTCTACCTGGTCGCGTACGGCTTCTCGGTGCTGGCCGCGTTCGCTGTGGTGACCCTGGTGCGGGACTCCGACGGGGAGGCGACCCACCTGTCCCGCTGGGCCGGGTTGGGTCGGCGGTCGCCGTTCTTCGCCGCGCTGTTCACCTTCATCCTGCTGGCCTTCGCCGGTATCCCACTGACCAGCGGTTTCACCAGCAAGTTCGCCATCTTCGGGCCGGCGCTCGACGGTGGTCAGGCCTGGCTGGTGATCGCCGGTGTGCTGACCAGCATGGTGCTGGCGTTCCCGTACCTGCGGGTCGTGGTGATGATGTGGCTCTCCGAGCCGGGTGAGTCCACCCCGACCGTCACGGTGCCCGGCGGGCTCACCGCCGCAGCGCTGATGATCGGTGTGCTGGCCACTCTGGTGCTGGGTGTCGCGCCGGCGCCGCTGCTCGATCTGGCCACGGGAGCCGCCGAATTCGTTCGATGACGGAAAGATCGATCACCGGGGGTCGGCGCGTGTTCACGTGCCGGCCCCCGGTGCGTATCCCCGGGCCGGAGCAGGTCGAACGGGTGTGGCATGGTTGATAGCGTGGTGAATCCGGCGGGTGAGCGTTCAGGTGCCTCCGGCTCCGGCGGTCGGCGGGGTCGGGCGAGCACGAGTCAGTTCGGCGCGATCGGCCTCAACCTTGCCGATCCGCGGGTCGAGGCGTCGGTGCTGGCGGTTCTGGACACGGTCGAGGTCGAGTTGCGGGCCAGTGTGTCCAGCGCGGACCCGTTCGTCACCGAGGCCGCCCGGCACCTTCTCGAGGCAGGTGGGAAGCGGTTCCGACCGCTTCTGGTGGCGCTCGGCGCACAGTTCGGTGACCCCACCGGTCCGCAGGTGGTCCCGGCCGCCGTGGTGATGGAGCTCACCCACCTGGCCACCCTCTACCACGACGACGTGATGGACGAGGCTGTCGTCCGCCGGGGCGCGGCGAGCGCGAACTCCCGTTGGACCAACTCGCTCGCCATCCTGGTCGGTGACTACCTCTTCGCCCGCGCGGCGGACATCGCCGCCGACCTGGGCCCGGAGGCGGTCCGGTTGCAGGCGCGCACCTTCGCCCGGCTGGTGCACGGCCAGATCGCGGAGACCGTGGGGCCGCGCGCGGACGACGACCCGGTGACCCACTACCTGAACGTGATCGCCGACAAGACGGGTTCGCTGATCGCCACGTCGATCCGGTTCGGCGGCATGTTCGGTGGCGCCGCCCCGGAGCACGTGGAGGCCCTCGCTGGTTACGGCGAGACGATCGGCGTCGCCTTCCAGCTCACCGACGACCTGCTCGACATCGCCTCCGAGTCGGTGCAGTCGGGCAAGACGCCCGGCACGGACCTGCGCGAGGGTGTCCCGACGCTGCCGGTGCTCTACGCGCGCGCGTCGGACGACTCGGACGCCGCCTCGGTGCGTCTGCGGGAGATCCTCGCGACCGGCCCGCTGACCGACGACGCGCTGCACGCCGAGGCGTTGGGGCTGCTCCGGGAGAGCCCGGCGCTCAAGCGCGCCCGGGAGACCGTGCGCAGTTACGCCGAGGACGCCCGCGCCCGCCTGGCCCCCCTTCCGGAGGGCCCGTCGCGGCACGCGCTCGAATCGCTCTGCGACTACATCGCCGACCGCACCAGCTGACCTTCGCCCCGGCTCCCAGCGGCGGCGGCACGGCCCAGCAGGCGGCCGCCGCCGAGCATGAGGACGGCTGCCAGCAGCATGGACGCCGCTGCGGTGGTCCACATGGCCGGGTAACCGAGGTGGGCGGCGAGCGGGCCCAGACTCAGCGGGCCGAGACAACCGCCCGCGTACACCCCGGTCTGGGTGATCGAGGTGGCGGCGGCCGGTGACTGTGGGTGGAGCCGGACCACCGCGAAGGTCATCAGGCCGGGCCACGCCCAACCCAGACCGAAGCCGAACACCACGCCGACCACCAGCGGCACCGGGCCGGTCAGCGCCAGTAGGCCCAGCCCGACCGCGCCGACGACGAGCATCGCGGCGATGAGGGCGACGTGGCCGGTGGCGCGGCGATCGGCCAGCCAGCCGGCACCCACCCGGGCCGCGACGCAGACCGCGCTGCCCAACGTCAGCGTCAGGCCGGCCAGGCCCGGCGACATGCCCCGGGCTGCGGCGGAGTCCACCAGGAAGGTGCCCAGCGCGTTGGCTGCCACCGCTGCCAACGTCGCTGCCGCGCCGACAACCACCAGCGCCGCCGTCGCGCGGCCGGCGCGCGTCGCGCCGGCCCTTCGCGGCGGACCGGGTATTTCCCGGGGTACGGCGGGCAGCGTCGTCATCGCGGCCACCGCCGCCGCCACGAACGCCCACCGCCAGCCGACCGTGAGCGCGATGACGGGCACCGCCGCGCCGGCCAGCAGGGTCGAGATCGGGATGGCGGCCTGCTTCACACCGAACGACAGCCCCTGCCGTCGAGCCGGCACGTGCTGGGCCAGCGCCGTGTTGCTGGCCAGCTGGCCGAGGGCGTTCGCGGCGGCGCTGAGGGCCAGCAACCCGACCAGCACCGGGTACGACCGGGCGAGTGCCGCCACGGCCAGCATCGACACGGCGGCCAGCACGATGCCGCAGCGGGCCACCCGGGCCGGGCCGTACCGCTCCACCAGGCGGCCGGAGGGCACCGACGCCAGCGCGCTGACGCCGAAGTAGACGGATACGGCCAGACCGAGGCCAGCCGGGGAGAAGTCGAGGTCGCTGCCCATCTGCACAGCGAGACCACCGAGCAGGAACACGGGCAGTACGCAGGCCACTGTGGTGGCGACTGCGCCGGCGCTGGCCCGGATCGGGTGGGATCGGGCGGCGGTCGGCTCGTGGGTGATGGCGTTGTTGGTCATCGTCCGGCAAACCTACGTGAATCCGTCTCAGACCACTCGCCGTGACGGTCGGGCCACGAGCTGTGGATGGTGATCTGGCATCCTCGACCCGAACAGGCATTTCGCACCGGGCCTGTTTTTCATATGGTGTAAGTCCCCGGCGGCGGAGGTGGTTGTGCGCGACCCCTTGGCAGAACCTTCGGACCTGATCCGCAGTGTGTCCCGAGCACTGCGGGTGCTGGAGTCGGTCGGTCGCGCCCCCAAGGGCCTGACCGTCAAGCAGATCGCCCGACGGTGCGAGCTGACCGTGGCCACCACCTACCACCTGGTCCGCACACTCGCCTACGAGGGCTACGTGATCCGTCGCGAGGACGGCACGTACATCGTGGGGTTGGAGGTGGCCGACCGGTACCGGGAGCTGGTAACCGCGTTCCGGGGCCCGCCAGCGGTCGGTGAGACCCTGCGGCGGGCCGCCCTGGACACCGGCTACAGCCACTACCTCGGCCGCTTCGTCGGCGGTCAGGTGGCCCTCACAGCGGTCGCCGAGGGGCACCGCTCGCCCTACCTGGAGGACCTGGTCCCCGGCTTCGACGAGGGGGCGCACGCGACAGCCCTCGGCAAGGCACTGCTCGCCACCCTCAGCGTCGACCAGCGCCACCGCTACCTGCGCGAGTACGGCATGCGCCCGTTCACCACCGCCACGCTGACCACCACCGAGACGTTCGAGGCCGACCTGGCCGCCGGCGACCGGCGCGGCATGCAGCTGGAGATGGGGCAGTTCCGCCAGGGGGTGGCCTGCGCGGCGGTGCTCGTCGCGCCTGACAAGGACATGGAACGCCGCGTCGTGCTGGCGTGCGCGTTGCCGGCCAGCGAGATGATGACCTCCGCCCGGGTGGTCCGCGCCAAGCTGCTCACCGTGGCCCGCAGCGTCGCCGACGGCATCGCGTCCGACAACTGACCCGCAACGCCAGAGGCCCTCTCCCCGGCTGGGAGAGGGCCTCCGGGGGCGGTCCAGCCCCGGACCGCCTGAGCAACGTCAGCTGCCGACCGGGCCGCCGTCCAGGCGCCAGGTGACCACCACGCCCGGCTTGGCGTAGTCGCCGTCCGGCCAGTTCGAGGCCGGGTTCTCCACCGAGGCACCGGTGATCTCACCGGGGTGCTGCACCGCGACGAACACCGAACGGTTGTCACCGGTGATGAACGGACCGCAGGTCTCCGCGCCGAGCGGCACGGTCAGGAACTGCTTCAGGTGCCCCCGCTCCGGACCCTCGACGGCCGTGGCGAACAGGCCGTCGTTGCTGCCCAGAGCGTTGCCGTCGGTGGAGATCCACAGGTTGCCGGTGGCGTCGAAGGCGACGTTGTCCGGGCAGGAGATCGGGGAGACCTTGGTCTTGTCGTACCCCGCGAAGAACGTCGACGCGTCGGCCGGGTCGCCACAGACGATCGGCAACGACCAGGCGAAGGTCTCCGAGGTGTTGTCGCCGCGGTCCTCCACCAACTCCAGGATCTGCCCGTGCTTGTTGGCGTTGCGCGGGTTGGCCTCGTCCGGCTTCGGGTTGCTGCCGACCCCACGGTTGGTGTTGTTGGTCAGCGCCACGTACACCTTGCCGGTGAGCAGGCTCGGCTCGACGTCCTCGGGCCGGTCCATCTTGGTCGCGCCGACCTTGTCACCGGCGAGCCGGGTGAAGGTGAGCACGTCCGCTGCGGTCATCCCGTCGACGAACGACCGGTTGCCGCTGACCAGCTTGATCCAGCGACCCCGGCCGTTGAACGCGCCGTCGGTGGGCAGCTTGCCCGAGCCGTCGATCTCGGCCGCGCTGGTCTGGTCGAGCTGCGCCACGTAGAGCGTGCCGGACTCCAGCAGGGTCAGGTTGTGCTTGCGCGCAGCCCAGGAGTTGCCCTTCATGAACTTCTGGTCCGAGACGAACTTGTAGAGGTAGTCGAACCGCTCGTCGTCACCCATGTACGCGACCACGTGGCCGTCCTTGGCGACGATCACGTTCGCGCCCTCGTGCTTGAACCGGCCCATCGCGGTGTGCTTGCGCGGGCGGCTCTCCGGGTCGAACGGGTCGATCTCGACGATCCAGCCGAACCGGTGCGCCTCGTTGGGGTGCTTCGCCAGGTCGAAGCGCTCGTCGGCGCGCTCCCACTTGCGACTGCCGCTGGGGTAGCGGCTGGCGGTGCTGATGCCGTAGCGGTCCAGCTTCGGCTTCAGCTCGGCCGGGGCGGCGTCGGCGCCCACGAAGTACTGGTTGAAGTTCTCCTCACCGGAGAGCACGGTGCCCCACGGGGTCACGCCGCCGGCGCAGTTGTTCAGGGTGCCGACGACAGTACGACCCTTGGGGTCGGCGGCGGTCTTCAGCCAGGCGGAGCCGGCGGCCGGCCCGGTCAGGTCGAACTTGGTGCTCAACGCGGTGACCCGCCGGTTGTACGCGCGGGGGCCCTTGCCGACCGGCTTCCACTGCCCGGTGCCCGCGACCCGCTCCAACTCCACCACCGACATGCCGTGCGCGGCCATGGCGGTGCGCAACTGCTCCACGGAGAGCCCGTCCAGGCCGGGGAAGCCCGGGAACATCAGATCCTCGTTGGTGTACTCGTGGTTGACCACGAGCAGCGCCCGCTTGCCCTGCTTGTCCAGCGGCAGCACGCCTACGAAGTCGTTGTTGTAACCGAACTGCTTGGACTGCGCCGCGGCCGTCTGGTGGTGCAGGTTGAACTCGGGCGCGCCCGGCAGCACCGGGTCACCCCACTTGATCACGACAGCGTGGTCGTAGCCGTTCGGCACGACGAGGGTGTCCAGCTTGTTCGGCGGGATCGGCTTGAAGGTCAGCGCGCCGTTGCCGACACCGGTGCTGGGACGGCCGAAGCCGAAGGCTTCCGGGACGTCCGGGGTGGTGGGGGCAGCCAGGGCGGGCGCCGCGCCGGCGAGCGCGCCGGCCGCCGCGCCGCCGAACCCGAGAACCAGGGCGCCGACAGCGCCGGCCCGGACCACGCCGCGCCGCGAGACCTCCGCGTTCACCACGTCACCGAAGTACGCGTTGTCGGAGGTGTTCGGGACCGGGTGGTCGCAGGCGTTTCCGCACCGGTACAGACAGGTCATGGCGTCACGGGTGCCATGGCGGTTGCCGGTCAACAGGGGGAGCAGCCGGGGGCGGTCGCTCATGGGGGAAGCCTCCAGGGAGTCGGTGGCACGACAGGCGGCGTACCCGCCGGACGCTAGGAGGACGTGGTGAGCGCTCGTCGGCCGCGATGTGAACCAGGCATGAACACCTCTCCGGGCGGCAACCGCCTGACCTCGGGCTGAACCGTTCGGCGTGACCGCACGTATTCACGGGCGGACGCACCGCCGGACGCGCGCAGGAAGCGAGGAGACCGCCATCAGCGACCACGACGCCCAACTGCTGCGCGCGCTGCACGACGAGCACGCGGAGGCGCTGTACGCCCATGCCCTGCGGCTGGTCAACGGGGACCGGCAGCGCGCCGAGGACCTGGTGCAGGAAACGCTGCTGCGGGCCTGGCGACACCCGGAGTCCCTCGACCCGAAACGCGGCTCGGTGCGGTCGTGGCTGTTCACCACTGCCCGCAACCTGGCCATCGACGCCTGGCGGCGACGGTCCACCCGGGTGGGCGAGGTGTTCACCGACGACCTTCCCGAGCCGCCGGAGGTGATCGACGAGGCGGAGCGGGCGGTGGAGGCGTGGACCGTCGCCGAGGCGCTGAACCGACTCAGCCCGACCCACCGGGAAGTGCTCGTCGAATGCTTCTACCAGGGGCGGTCGGTGGCCGAGGCGGCGTCCCGCCTGGGCGTACCGCCGGGGACCGTGAAGTCCCGCACCCACTACGCGTTGCGGTCTCTACGTTTGGTCCTGGCCGAGATGGGGGTGACGGGATGACCCGGTGCGAGTTCGCGTACGACGACGGCGCGTACGTGCTGGGTGCCCTGGCCCCCGCCGAACGGGCGGCGTACGAACGGCACCTGTCCGGCTGCGCCTCCTGCCGGGAGTCGGTCGCCGAGATCGCCGTGCTGCCCGGGCTGCTCGGGCGCCTCGACCCGGCGGGACTGGAGCAGATCCTGCCCCCGCCGGCCCCGCCCCGGGTGCCCGCGCTGCTCGACGAGGCCCGGCGTCGCCGGCGTCGGCAACGCTCCGCGGACCGGCGACGGTACGCGCTGACCACCCTGGCCGCCGCCGGGCTGGCCCTGGTCGTGGGTGTCGGTACGGCAGTGGTGCTGCCCCGACCGGTCACCCCGCCGCCGAAGGCGCAGGGCACTCCTGGCCCACAGGTGTCGATGGTCGCGATGCGGCCGGTGGCCGCCGCCGGGCCGGTGCACGCCGACATCGGTCTGGTCGGCACCAAGTGGGGCACACGGGTGACCATGCGGTGCGGGTACGACGCGCGGACGAGCTACGGCAAGGCGTACCCGTTCCGGCTGGTGGCGCACGGCCCGAACGGCGCCACCGAGCAGATCGGCTCCTGGCTCGCGGCCCCCGGTGACGACCTCAGCTTCACCGGCAACACGAGGTTCACCGACGCCGAGCTGGCCAGCGTGGAGCTGCAGAAAGCCGACGGCACCCCCCTGCTCACCTACGCCGTCCCGTAGTCCCGCCGGCCCCCGGCCCGGCCGCGTCGATCATGGAGTTGTGGTGGGTGCCAAATCGCCCGAACTAGGGCCGGGCGGGCACCACCACTCCATGATCGACGGAGGGTTCGGGTTGGCGGGACCGGGTTCTGCGGGAGGTCCGGACAGCGTCGGTGGTGAAGACGATCAGGGCCAGCCAGACCAGCCCGAAGCCGGCGAGGCGGGCCGGCGGCATCGGCTCGTGGAAGATCAGCACACCGCAGCCGAGCTGCAGGATCGGCGCCAGGTACTGGACCATGCCGAGGCTGCTCAGCGGCAGCCGGTTGGCCGCCCCGGCGAACATCAGCAGCGGGATCGCCGTGGCCGCTCCTGCCAACACCAGCAGCGCGGTGTGCCCGGCCGAGACGTGCCCGAAGGTCGAGTCGGCCCTCGCGGTCAGCCAGGCGAGGTAACCCAGCGCCGGCAGCGCCAGCACCGCGGACTCGACGAAGAGTCCTTCCGCCGGTGGCAGCCCCAGCCGCTTCTTGACCAGCCCGTAGCCGGCGAAGCTGAACGCCAGGGTCAACGCCAGCCAGGGCAGCCGGCCGTAGTCGACGGTGAGCACCACGACCGCCGACGCGCCGATCCCCAGCGCCACCCACTGCGCCGGGCGTAGCCGCTCCCGCAGCACCGTCACACCGAGCAGCACCACGACCAGCGGGTTGATGAAGTAGCCCAGCGCGGTCTCCACCACCCGACCGGAGTTGACCCCGTAGATGTAGGTGCCCCAGTTGACAGCGATCAGCGCGGCGGCGGCGACCATTCCGGCCATCGCCCAGGGGCGGCGCAGCAGCGCCCGCAGGAAGCCGACATTGCGCAGCGCGCCCAGCAGCAGCGCCACGAACACCACCGACCAGACGACCCGGTGGGCCAGGATCTCCAGCGGGCCGGCGGGCCGCAGCAGCTTGAGGTAGAGCGGGAAGAAACCCCAGAGCAGGTACGCGCCGAGGCCGTAGAGGTATCCCAGGCGGAGAGGCGTCACGCCTCCACCGTAAGGGGCGTACCGCCGCTTTGTTCCTTTCCGGTGACCGGGGTCACCGGCGGACGGCGGTCGAGGATCATCCACCGCTCCGGGACGTCCAACGGCGTGAAGCCCTCCCTCGCGTACACCTGGTGTGCGTCGTTCGTGATCAACAGGATCCGGAGTACGCCCAGCTCGGCCAGGTGGTCACGGGCTGCTCCGACCAACCACCCACCCAGCCCGCGACCCCGGGTGGCCCTGTCGACGTACACGTCGCAGAGCCAGGCGAAGGTGGCGCCGTCGGTGACCACCCGGGCCACCGCCACCTGGCGGCCGTCCTCGGGCCGGTAGACGCCGAACGGCAGCGAGCCGGCGAACGCCCGGTCGGTGACGGCCCGGTCCCGCCCGAGTGCCCAGTACGCGTCTGTCGACAACCAGTGGTGCACCAGCTCCAGATCGAGCCGGGCGGGGTCGGTGCTGATCAGGTGGCCGTCGGCGCGGGTCAGTGAGAACACCACGTGACGCTAACCGCCGAGGTGGGCACCCACGGCGGCCAATTCCCGAAAGGTGGTCAGCGGCCCGCCCCGGCGGGAAACCAGGGCGGGCCGATCTGGTCGGTGGTCAGTCCCGGTCGAGGACGGCGCCCAGGATCCAGGTCACGATGCTCACGAAGAGGGCGCCGAGAACGGCGGCCGGCCAGAAACCGTCCACATCGAACGGCAGCCCGGCCTGGTCGGCGATCCAACTGGTGAGCAGGAACAGCAGCCCGTTCACCACCAGCGCGATGAGACCCAGGGTCAGCAGGTAGAAGCCGCAGCCGACCGTCTTGATGATCGGCTGGAGAACCGCGTTGACCACGCCGAAGATCACCGCCACCAGGAGCAGCGTGGTCACCGTCTCGACAGCCGAGGTCGACTCCAGAGAGATGCCTGGAATGAGGAGTGTGGCCAGCCAGAAAGCCAGCGCTGTGCTGGCCAGCCGAATCAGCAGACCCTTCAGAAAACCCATGGCGGGGATCGTGCCACGGACCACGCACCTACGTAACCCGGCAGTTGACCATCCCGCTGGATCAACCGCGCGCCGGTCGCCCGATCAGTTGCGACTCGATCGGAGTGGGGGAGAGCAGCGCCCAGCGCAGCGCCCTGCGATTGACCACGGCCACCATGTCGTCCCGGATCCGGGTCAACCACTCGGCCGACCCACCGAGCCCCAGCGCGGTGTCGGCCAGGGCGGCCTCGGCGGCGTTCAGCGGTTGCAGCAACGCCAGGTCGGCGCGGCTCAACGTGTCCACGTCCGCCGGAGTCAACTCGTCGCGTACCACCAGTGTGGCCCGCCACGGCGGGCGCGGCTCGGCGTCGGCCAGCACCGGCCCCGCGTCGACGACCAGCAACAACGGGCGCAGCGCGCTGCCCACCCCCTCGGCCACCGGTCGACCGGGCGGGATCAACGGGATCGTCCCGCCCGGCGCACCCACACCCCGGACGAACGGTTCCCAGGCGCGCGGCCGGGACGTCTGCACCACCACCAGCGCACCGAGGGCCAGGGCGCGCAGGGCCACCAACTGGGCCGCGCGCACCCCGCCGACCAGCAACACCCTTGTGCTCTCCGGCCGGAACAGTCGTACGGTGACGGCTCCGCCGTGCCGGTTCGTGCCCACCATCATTCCCGCGTCGCCCACTGTGAGCTCCCAGTCGTCCAACGGGGGGCGGGCAGGCGTTTCGTTGGTCGTCAGCGCCAACGGCAGTGTCGCGCCGAGCCCGCTCAGGTGCGCGCCGTCGAGCCGCCGCAGCTCCCCTCCCAGGTCGGCCACCAGGCGCGTCAACGCCTCGGCTGCTGCGGCCAGCTCGGTCGCCGTGCCGGCGGCCAGGCGTACGGTCAGCTCGGTCGGCACACCGAGGGCGGAAGCGGCCGGGGTCGGGCCTGTGGAGATCGACACGGTCGTCGCTGTCACCGGTAGCGCGAGCAGCCGGGGCACCAGTCGCCGTCCACCTGCGCCGTCGGGCCAGCGGGCCAGCCGGAAGGTGGCCTGGTGCAGGGTGCCGGACCGAAGCGCGAGCCAGGACTCCCGTACCGGATGCCCGTCGTGGTGGGCCAACTCGCCCAGCACGCGCAGCGCCGCGGGCACGCCCAGCGGCCGTGCGGTCAGCGGCCCGAGCCGGCGGACGATCCGGCGTACCGTGCCGGCGAGCACCCGGCGCAGATCCTCTCCGGTCCAGCCGTCCACCCGCAGCACCCGCACCGCCACCACCGCCCGTTCCCGACCGGCGAGCCGCCCGTCGGTGAGCTGCCGGTACGACGTGCCGACCGTGCCGGCCGCCGCCGGCACCGGTGCCGGCGCCCCGGTGAGCAGCAGTTGGACCCGCAGCGGGGGAACATCCGGCCCGGCCGGTGGCAGCAACGCGGACGGCGCGGGGACGGCCCGGGACGCGTCGCCGATCAGGTCGCCGGGGTCGCCGAGCTCCAGCAGCACCACCATGCCCACGGTGTCCTCCAGCACCGCCGCAGGCCCACCGGTCAGCTCGGTGGACTGGACGACGGTGCCCGGAGCGACCAGTTCGAGCAGCTCGGCCGCGCCGGCCGGCCCGGGCAACTCCCGGCGACGGGTCAGGTGCTCGGCGGCCGTGCCCAGCCACTCGAAGAGCCACCGGCCCCGGATCCGGACCACGGCCACCGCCACCAGCAGCACGGCGACGAGCGTCGCCGCCGCGGTGACCGGTGCCGGTCGGCCAAGGGCGGTGAGAACGAGCGCCGCCGCGACCTGCGCGGTGACCAGTTGACCGGCCCGCACTCGGACATCGGTGCCCCGCGCGAACGGCGACCGGCGAGGTGGTGCCTGCTGATCGGCGAGGCTCGGCCCGCGGTCGGTGGGCGGGTCGACCGTCGGTGGCACGGTCGTCGGCCCGGACCGGGCCGGTGTCGCCCGGTGCGGTCCTCCGGTGGTGATCGCCGGCACGGCGCCTCCTCGACCTGTGGGGACCGTGTCGGGCCGGCGGCCGACCGGCCGTCACGCGCCGCGACGTGGCTGCAGCACATCGTAAGTGACCGATGGCTGCCGTAGTTGTCCACAGGGGAGCCGCAGGGGGTAGCAGAACTGCTACGAGGTCGCTACCGTCAGCCACGAAGTTCGTCGCTGACCCGTGTCTCAGTGCTCGACGGCCGGGCCGAGCGGCCGACGCGCCCCCAGAGTGGGCGCGTCGAGAGCCAGGTGCGAGCGGAGAGACGAGGTGACGTCCGGGTGTCCCAGACGCAGGCAGAAGCCGCGGTGATGCAGCAGACAGCCGCGAAGTTCGAGCAGGTGGACCAGTCGTTGCAATCCATGCTGACCGGCCTGCTGGCCGAGTTGGAGGTGTTGCAGCAGGCCTGGCGTGGCGCCGGTGGTCGATCGTTCGAGCAGGTCAAGCAGCAGTGGTCCCAGGACCAGGCGGCGCTGCACCGGGCGCTGCGGGAGACCGCCGGCGCGATCCGCACCGCCGGCCGGCAGTACGACGTCTCCGACGACGAGGCCGCCAGCCGGGTAGCCGGCACCAACCGCGGCGGCATCCAACTGCCGCTCTGATCCCGCCCGGGGAGGAAATCCGATGGACCAAGGTGTGCTGGTCGTCAACTTCGCCGCGCTTCAGCAGGCCGGCGCGGACATCCAGAAAGCGTTGAACAGGCTCGACTCGCAGCTCGGTCAACTCGAACGCGACGCCGCTCCGCTGGTGGCGAGCTGGACGGGCGAGGCCCGCCAGGCCTACGAGCAGCGGCAGTCGCGGTGGCGGTCCGCCTCGCAGGACCTCCAGGCGATGCTGCGGGACATCAAGGTGGCGGTGGGCGACTCCGCCTCCGACTATCTGGACACCGAGAAGAAGAACACCGGGCTGTTCCAGTGAGCGCGGTGAGCCGGGAGCGCTGACCATGTCCAGGTCGGTGCCCCGGCCGCTGCGCCGCAGCGGCCAGGGCAGTGAGCTGACCGAGCCGGGTGCGGGCGCTGGGATGACCGGGTCAGGCCTCGCCGGCCGGACGCCAGCGTCGACGGGCGCCGCGGGGCAGCACCAGGGCGAGCAGCACCACGGTGGCCGCCGTCATGCCGACCACCACGCCCACCAGCAGGGCCCGGTCCCGTGCCGACTCCCGCCGGGCCTGGCGGGCGAGCGTCGCCGGGTCGGCTCGGTCGTCGGCGAGCGCGGTGACCTGCCGCGGGCCGGCCGCACGGCTGCCGCCGGTCTCGGTGACCGCCCGGTAAGGGTTCAGCACACCGGCGCCGTACCCGCCGCCCTGGCCGACTCCCGGAGCCGGGTCGGCGGTGGCGATGATCCGCTCGGCCACCTGGGCAGCGGTCAGCTCCGGCCGATACCCGCGCAGCAGCGCGGCGGTGGCGGCCACGAAGGGCGCCGCGTAACTGGTGCCCTCGACCTGGTGGTGGCCGGCGCCGGGTGCGGCGGTCAGCACCTCGCTGCCGGGCGCCACCAGGTCGACGTACGGGCCGGTCTGGGAGAAGGTGGCCCGCACCCCGTCCGCCCCGATCGCCCCCACGCCGATCACCCCGTCGTAGCCGGCGGGGAAGGGTTGCGGGTCGCCACTGTCGTGCAGGTTGCCGGCGGCGGCCACCAGCACCACGTCCCGGTCGACCGCGTACCGCACCGCCGAGCGCACCTCCGGGTCGTCCGCGTACAACACCACGGACAGGTTGATCACGTCGGCGTCGTGGTCGACGGCCCAGCGGATCGCCCGGGCGAACTCGTCGGCGGTGACCGTACGCCCCGACTCCCGACCCTGCACCACCTGCTGTTCACTCACCCGCACCGGCAGGATCCGGGCATCAGGTGCGAGGCCGTGGAAGGCGACTCCGGGGCGGGGTGCCGCCGCGATGATGCTCGCCACACCGGTGCCGTGCCCGGCGCAGTCCCGACTGCCGTCCCCGCCGAGGTCGAGCAGGTCGGTGCCGGTCAGCACCCGCTCGGCCAGTTGGGGGTGCGCCCGATCCACCCCGGAGTCGACCACCGCCACGGTCACTCCGGCGCCGGTGGCCAGGGGCGCCAGCCGGGTCGGGTCGTACCGCCGCTGTGGCCAGGGTGCGGCGGTGACCGGCCGGGCCGTGGTGAGGGAGGTCGTGCAGGCCGGCACCACGCGCAGCCCGGAGGTGGCGGCGACGGTCGGGAGTGCCGGTACGGTCAGGAGGCCGGCTGCCAGACCTGCGACGACCGGGCGCGTGATCGATCGAGACATCGACGGCCTCCGTATCGTGTCGGCTCCGGGACGGGATGTTATCGCCTCACCCACGCCCCGGCAGACCGCCGACGGCCAGCCATTGTGATCTTGATACCACCTTGTAGGTTGTACGCGATACCTGTGGCCTGTTCTCGGAAGGGGAGGTGGCCGTGACCGAATGGGAGCCGGCCACGGAGGCCGAGGTGGCGATGCGCGACGCGCTGCACGCCAACGACCAGGAGCTCTACTTCCGGCTTCTGTCCCGCACCGACCTGCTGTTGCCGGTCTCCGCCCCGACGCAACCCGGCCAACCACCCGCTGGCTGGGGCACCTGGACCACCGGCGGTCGGACGCACGTCCTGGCCTTCACCTCCGCCGCCGCACTGCGGGCATGCCTCGGTGAGCATCCGGGCAGCAACCGGCGCGTCCCCTTCGCGGACCTCGCGGTCGGCTGGCCCAATCAGGAGTGGTGGCTGGCCGTCAACCCTGGCCTGCCGGTCGAGGGTTACCTGCCGGCCTGGTTTGTTGCTCAACTCTCTCGGGGCGACGTTCGTCTGCCCGGCCGTGCCATGGGTGCCCGCGCCCGCCTGGAACGGGCGGAGACCCTCGCGCGCACCCGGACCGGGCCTTCCGGTCGGGACGCGACGCCGGCCGCTGGTCGACAGTCGGCGACTGGTGCGTCGTCGTTCGGCTCGGACGCGACAGTGCTCGCTTCGACTCCGCCGCCGGTTCCGCCCGCCCCCGTTCCCCCTGCCCCGGTTCCGCCTCCCCCCGTTCCGCTCGCCCCGGTCCCGCCTGCCCCGGTTCCTCCTCGCGGGCCCGCGTGGGACGCGCAGGCCCGGGTGGGTGCCCCCTCGGTGCCGGGCCCGGCGTCCCGCACGCCCACCCCCGCCGAGCCGTCGCGCCGAAGCGGCGCGGAGGACCTGCCCGCCGGTCAGCGCCCACCGACCGAGCCGCCCCGACCGAGCGCCCTGCCCCGTACCGGTCGGCCGTCCCGGTTCGCACCGTTGACGCCCGCCGACCACGCCGGTGCCGACCAGCCGAGGCCCGGCGCGGGCTGGCCCGCGGCGGACCGGCCGGGCGACGATGGTCCGCTCGGGGGTAACGGCAACGGTGGGCCGCAGGCCGCCGCCCGTCGCTCCTTCTTCGAACCCAGCACCACCCGGGATCGCGGACCCGACCCGAGCACGAGCGGAGGCCGTCCAGGTGACCGGGCTGCCCCGCCGACGCGATTCGGGCGCGGCAGTCAACCCTTCCCACGCCGCCGCCCGGCCGACGCTCCGGCCGACGAGACCGCCACCCGGGCCTTCCCGATGGGCGATCCGGATGCCACCCGGCCATTCCGGCAGCCGGTGGCCGACCTCGGCGCACCCCGAGAGGTACGCGCACCGGCACCCGCCGAGGAGGTCACCCAGCCGCTGCCTCCGCGCCGGCCCGACCTGCTGGCCGAGGAGCCCACCCGCGCCTTCCGGATGACCGGCGAGCCGCCGCTGACCCGGGGGTCGGAGCGGCCCAGCCCTCCGGCGGAGGAGACCCAGGCGATTTTCCGCGACCGGCCGAGCCCGTACCCGCCTGTGGAGGAGTTGTCGACGTCGGCTGCCGAGCCGGTGTCCGGCCCGCCTGCGCCGCGCCGCGGCTTCACGCCCATCGTCATCGAGGGCACGATCATCGAGTCCCGCGATCTCACCGCCCCGGTCGAGACCAGCGGTCCGGCCCACGCCGCCCAATGGCCCCGCAACCCTGCCGACGCCGCCCCGCCGCCGTTCGGCTCGGCGTCCTCCGAGCCGAGCATGTTCGGCCCGTCGTCGTTCAGCCCGACTCAGCCGGTGTCGAGCCCGTCCGTTGCGCGTCCCACAGTTCCGACGGAGACCACAGCCGACCGCGTCGACAGCCCGCTCGGTGGCGGTCCGTCCGACCTCGGCAGCTCGTCGGTCGGCGTGCCGAGCACCGATCTGCCCGTCGGTGGCGAGAGCCGCACCGGAGACGGCGATGGGCAGGGCCCGCCGGCCGACGATCCGGCGGCGGCCGACTTCGACCCGGCCAACACGGTCGAGGAGGACCTGCTCGGCGCCGCCGGCTCCGGCAGCACCGACACGTTCCTGTCCACCCTGCTGCTGGCCCGGGTCCTGCTGCCGGCGGCACCGGAGTCGCTGCGCGGAAGCCGCCCCGGGGATGCGGGCTTCGTCTGGCGTACGGCGCAACTCGACGGCGAGACGTACGTGGTGGTCTACACGTCCCCGGAGCGTCTCGCCGACCACTTCGAGGGTGACGTCGACACGGTCCGGGTGAAGTTCGCCCAACTGATCCGGCGTTGGCCGGACGAGGACTGGTCGTTCGCTGTCAACCCGGGCACCCCTGTCGGTGCCAAGCTGCCCGGGGAGCAGATCGTCGCGTTGGCCAACTGGGCCGCCGAGGTGGGGCTCGGTGACGACCTGGAGGTCGATCCGGAAGAAGCCCCGGTCGCGGCGGAGCCCACTACCCGCCCCCGGTACGCCCCGGCGGCGGTCGACCCGACGCGACCGACTGTCATGCAGAAGGCGATCGCGCCCTCTCAGCTCGCCTACTACCTCGACCGGGGGTACGACCGGGTCTCCGGCTTCGTGCACCGGGCCGGTGAGTTGGCGCACCTGACCACGCCTGCGCAGGTGCACGACGCGCTCGGCCTCAGCTACCCCGGCTCGCCGTTCTCCCGGGACGCCGAGGAGATTTACGTACTGCGCTGGCCGGCGCACCGGCCGAGCCTCTACCGGATCCCGTACGGCGGTCAGAACGAGCCGGCGATGCGAGCCATGGAGGGCTGGGTCATCGAGCGTCCCCCGTTCCGGGGCAACGGTTTCGCCCCGGGCGAGAGCAGCGACGTGGTGGCGGAGTTCAAGGTGGACAGCGCACGCCTCCCGCACGGCGCGCAGCTGTGGCGGATCGGCGCGGACGGCACCGAGCGGGTGGTGGCGGAACTCGACACCGACACGGTGGTCTGGCGACGGGTCGGTGAGGCGTGAAGCGCGACGGTTACGTGGCCCGTTGGCAGGGCCGGGAATACCAGGCCAGCCCGGACGGTGACAACATCCGCCTCTACCAGCCGGAGCCGGGCGAGGGCTTCGACGAGGTCCGCGCGGGCCGGTACGTCCGGGTGCTGCCGGCGAGTGAGATCGAGGACCTGGCGTACGTCCGGACCACGTGCACCTGGCAGGGGCAGCCGTTCATCGTGCTCGGCGAGCACGACGCCTGGCTGCGGGTGGAATACACGGGTGGTCGCTGGCCGGTGGCGGAGGCGATGCGGCTGGAGGTCTTCGACTTCGGCGTCTACCAGGGGTGGGCGCCGGCCGCCGAGGTCACCGACCTACGGGAGCAGCGGGTCTGACCGGTCAGCTCTTGGCCCACCGCAGGATCTCGCCGAGCACCAGATCGGGCGTTTCCAGATGCGGGAAGTGCCCCACCCCGTCGAGCAGCCGCCACTCGTAGGGCGCGACGACGTAGCGGCCGGAGCCCAGGGCGGTACGCGGCAGCGAGGCGACATCCAGCGCACCGTGCAGTTGCAGGGTCGGGGTGGACAGCGGCTTCTGCATCAGGCGGACGAACCGGTAGCCGTGCAGCCGCAACAGCGAACGGAACGCCCACCGATAGCCCTCCAGGGCGCAGAACGCGGCCTGCGGGATGCGCATCGCCTCCCGGCACCGCTCGGCGTACTCCGCGAATTCCGGCCCCGCCACCCAGCGCGGCCCGCCCCAGCGGCGCAGGATCTCCGCGACGCCCGCCGCGCCGTCCCGGGTCAGCACGTGTTCGTATCGGGGCAGCTGGAACTTCAACGCCGGTGTGGACGCGGCGAACTGCCCACGCGGGTCGGCGAAGATGGCGGCGCGCAGTCGCAGCGGGTGCGGCGCACCCAGCACCACGAGCCGACGGACCAGCGACGGGTGGAACGAGGCCACCGTCCAGGCCACCATGCCGCCGAGGCCACTGCCGACGATCGTCGCCGACCGTTCGCCGAGTGCACGGATCAGTCCGGCGATGTCGGCGGCGAGGGTGTAGCCGTCGTACCCCCGGGGTGGTTTGTCGCTGGCACCGTAACCGCGCAGGTCGACGGCGACCGCCCGGAACCCGGCGTCGGCGACGGCCGGCAGCATCTGGTGCCATGCCCACCAGTGCTCCGGGAAGCCGTGCAGGAAGAGCACCATCGGCCCGGTGCCGGCCTCGACCACGTGGAATCGGGTGCCGTTGGCGCCGACGAAGCGGTGCGTCCACGGCCCTTCGGTGAGGACACAGGACTCGTCGACGGCTCCGCCGCGCTGGTCGGTCATGGCAGACAGCCTAGGACCCGGCTACCGCCGACGACCCCGGTGGTCGCTTTGAACAGGGGAAAGCCCGGGTTGACCCGGAGCGGTGCCAGGGGCCTCGGCCGGACAAAGGGCGACGCCCGGGCAGGTGGCCTGCCCGGGCGTCGCTTGGTGCTGGTTGACCAGTGGTCAGCTGATCCGGATCTTCATCGAGGTGCCGTCCTGCTCCAGAACCTTGATCTTGACACCGGTGGCGGGGAGCTTGACGCCGTGGTTCGGCAGCTCCTCGTAGAAGTACTTCTTGGTGTCGTCGAACAGCGGCTCGGCAGCCTGGCCACGGATGTACTGCGGCTGGCTGTTGAGGTGCAGGGTGAACGAGTCGGCCTTGTTCAGGCTGAACGGCGCGTCGTACATCTGGACGCGGGCGCGCCACGGGGCACCGGTCAGGTTGTAGATCGGGCGCGGGTGCGCGTCGATGTACAGGTTGCGACCCTCACCCGGGTGACCACCCGGGTTGGTCGGCGAGGCCGGGGCGGTGTTGTTGTCCTCCCAGCGGGTGTTCCAGTACGAGATGAGCAGGCCCTCCTGGTACGCGTAGTGGTCCACCCAGTCCGGGCGGGTGTTCGCGTAGCCGAAGAAGTACGGGCCGGTCTTCAGGTACTTGTCGTACGAGACGTACGACCGGTTGCCGGCGATGTAGAAGTTGTCGAACTCGTCGGTGTAGGTGGCACCGACGACCTCCCACTCGTCGAGCGCCCAACCCGCGTCGGTCTCGGCACCGTCGCTGAGCACGGTCTGGCCGTCGGCGGTCACGGTGATCGCGTCACCGAAGAAGCCGCCCTCGGACACACCGCCGTCGGTGACGTAGTGCAGGCGAACCTGCGCCGTCTTGCCGGCGACCGAGGTCAGCGGGATGTTGATGTCCGCCCACGCGCCGTTGCTGGTGCCGGCGAGGGCCGGGCGACCGGCACCGTCGACGCCGATCGGCTGGCCGTTGACAGTGCCGTCCAGGTCGGTCCAGGTCTGGCCGCCGTCCGTCGACGCCTCGAAGTAGAGGTAGTCGTAGCCCGCTTCGATGGCGTACTTGCCCTTGAGTGACAGCGCCGCCGCGGACTTGCCGGTCAGATCGAACGTCCTCGTCATGGTGCCGTCGAGGTTGTCCTTGTTACCGGAGAAGTACTGCTTCGAGCCCTCGAACGGTGCGCCGTAGTTGAAGGTGTACTCCCTCTTGGGCAGCACCACCACGACGGCCTGCGCCTTCTTGGAGTTGTACTCCTGCGGGCCGAGCTCCAGGGTCTGCTTCTGCCCCGCCACGACGACCTCGTAGTCGAGCCAGCCGAGCTGGAACTTGTTCCAGGCGCCGAGGTCGCCGCCCCGGTCGCCGATGCCGACGTCGTTCTTGGCACCGAGCCGGCTCTGGGCCATCAGGGTCCAGTGCTCGTTGCTGTTGTCGGCGGGGCCGTAGTCGTCCGGCAGACCGAGGTCGTGGCCGTACTCGTGGTAGAAGACGCTACGACCGCCGTTTTCCGGCTGGATCGTGTAGTCGCGGATCCAGACGCCGGTGTTGCCGATCTGGGTGCCGCCGATCGGGAAGTTCGGCGGGCCCACGGGCGAGCTGTTGAAGGCCGACCAGCGGTGGCTCCAGATCGCGTCCTCACCCTGCTGCGGGTCACCGTCGGCCTGGTCGCCGCCGGAGTGGACGATCTGGAAGTGGTCGATGTAGCCGTCCGACTCGTTGAAGTCGCCGTCACCGTCGTAGTCGAAGCGGTCCCACTGGTCGAAGGACTTCATCTCGGCGGCGATCTGCGCGTCCGTCCGGCCCTTGGCCTTCTGGTCGGCGACCCACTGGTTGGCGGCGTCGCGGATCAGCGCCCAGGTGTTCGAGCAGACGTTGTCGCCGCAGACGGCGGGGTCGCCGGTCGGGTCGTCGTCGGCCTTCGGGTCGTCGGAGCGACCGTAGCGGGCCTCGTTGTACCGGACCTTGACCCAGTCGGTCACCTCACCCTCGACGGTGTAGCGACCCGAGGACTGCGCCTCGTAGTACTGCTTGAGCGACTCGTCGCCCGGGTTGGTGCCGAAGTACAGCTGGCGGAAGTGCTCCGGGCTGAAGTCCGGCTGCCAGATGGTGGAGTTGTCCACTGCCCGGTTGGGCTCGGGGATCTTGTTGTGCAGCGGGCCGTCGAACGTCGCCGGTCCGGCGATGTCCGGGTTCATGTCCTTGTCCGGGTAGGACGGGTGCCGCTCGTCACCGAACTCGGCCAGGATCACGAAGATCTTGTCGGTCCGCTCACGCTTGAGCTCGACGTACTGATCCCTGGTCTCCTGGCCGCCGCCGGCGGTGCGGGCGCGGGCGTTGGTGCCCGCCTTGCCGACCTCGCCGACCTTGACAACCGTGCTTCCGTTGCGCTCGATCGGCTTGCTGCGACCGGTCAGCACGTCGGCGAGACCCTGCTGACGCAGCGCGCGGCGCTTCTCCTCGAGCTTGTCGGGGAGCTCATCCTTCAGCGCCTGTGGTTCGGCAGCGGCCGGTGCTGCTGCCGGCAGTTTGGGCTGCGGGGCCGCCGAGGCGGACGGGCCGAACGCCAGGCCTGTCGCCGTCAGTGAAAGCCCGAGCAGACCCACTGCGACTTTGCGCACGTGGTACCTCCGGTGTGAGGGAACCGGCCCAACGGGGGTACGGGCCGGTGGGAGATCGATCCCACTAGTGGGACCAATGGTGAACATAGACACTGCTGGGACGGGTGGGAAGACGGACGCGTCGATTTGTTGCAAGATTTTGTTGGGAATGCTTTTCACCGTCACACACCAGGGCTTCATCAGCCACGCTGACCAGCGATGATTGGCCCGGTCCCGTATACAGCGACCCATTTCGATCAATTTGATCGATGTACGACAGTGGGGCCGGTGACGTCTCCGTCACCGGCCCCACAGTCAGTTGTCGAACTGGAAAACCGTTACTTCTTCGCCGGGGTGACGAAGATCTGGGCCGACGAGTTGTCGTTCGCCGCCTTCTTGATGGTGAGCGAGACGCCGTAGTTCACGCCCTGGTCGCCCGGGTTACCGGTGCCCAGCACGATCGCCCCGCCGCCCAGGGTGACGCCGTAGAACTCCGGCGCCGGGCTGCCGTCCGGGTTGGTGACCCGGGTGGTGTACGGCGCGTTGCCACGCGACGGCAGGACCACCGACGCGTCGTTGTCCCGGGCGTACGCGGCACCGTCGCGCATCTCGATGCCCGGGTACCAGCCCTTGGCGTCGGTGAACGACTTCACCGGCGGCAACCCCTTGAACTTCGTGCAGTACGCGCTGTACGGCTCGTCCGCCGCCTCCAGGCACTCCGTGAAGGGGTACGTCCGGTTCAGCGAGAACGCCGCGTTCGACGACTGCGGACGGCTCGGCAGGTTGTCCGTCACCGACGGGTCCTTCACGGCCGCCTCGCCGGTGCGGCGCAGCGGGTCGAAGTGCGAGTCGACGATGAGCAACCCGCCCTTCGCGCCGTAGCTGGGCAGGGCGGTCATCTGCCCGGTGACGTGGTTGACGTCGCCGAGCGCGGTGTCCCGGTACCAGACCAGCATGCCCGGGGCGTTGTAGGAGATCCGGTCGACCTTCCACGCCTCGTGCGAGTAGATGGTGTCGTAGGCGTACTGGAGGCCCTTGTCGAAGCCGTCGAAGTTGCGCCACTCCGCCAGGTAGTACTGGGCGTGCACCTCGGTGCCGCTGGAGACCTTCCAGCCGCCACCGGTGGTGTCGACGAAGGTGCCGCCGGTGGCCGTCCAGCCGTTGGCGCCGCCCTCGACGTCGTCACTCCAGGTGGTGGCGCCGCCGCCGGTGACCGAGAAGTCGTCGACGAACCAGTTGCGCTCCTCGAACGCCTCGTCGGTGGCCAGGCGCAGCCGCACCTGGACCGTCGTGCCGGCGTACGCCGACAGGTCGACGTAGTCGTGCCGCCAGCCGTCGGTGCTGCCGGTCAGGCCGTACTTCTTGCCACCGAAGTCGTTCATCCGGCCGTTCGGGTCGGCGTAGCCGTCCGGGGTGGTGACCACGGTGCCGGACTCGTCGTACACCTTCTGCTCGGTCCAGGTCGTACCGCCGTCCGTCGAGAGCTCGACGAAGCCGTAGTCCCAGTCCTCCTCGATGATGTAGTTGTTCCACATCCAGAACTTCGAGTCGGCCGCCGCCGGCACGTCGACCGAGCGGCTCAGCTTGACGTCGGCCCACTCCTGGTCGTTGTTGCTGTGCCACATCTTCGTGCCGCTGTGCGGCGTGGCCAGCGTCGTCACCTTGTCCGGCAGGTCGACCTTGATGCCGTCCTCGGAGTCGATCGGGGTACGCGACGTCTGGCCGAGCTTGACCTCGCGGGGGTTCGAGCCGGGACGGATGGTCAGCGGGTCGGCCCAACCGAGCACCCACTTGTCCCAGATACCCATGTGCGTCGGCAGCGCCTGGAAGATCTCACCCGAGTGCGAGCCCGAGGCCATCAGGTCCCAGAAGTCCACATCGGAGTCGGCGTTGCCGGACGTGTCGTAGAGGTCCGGCAGGCCCAGGTCGTGACCGAACTCGTGGGCGAAGACACCGACACCGGCGTCCTCCGGCTGCACGATGTAGTTCGACGCCTTGATGTTGGTGCCCGGGATGGTGTAGCCGCCGGCAACCGTGGAGGAGTGCGCCCAGACGGCGTACACGCCCTCGGCGCCGCCGCCGCGCGACTTGCCCTGACCGGCGTGCACCAGCACGAGGTGGTCGATCACGCCGTCTGGCTCGAAGAGGTTGCCGTCACCGTCGCGGTCGGCCTGGTCCTCGATGTCGTAGTCGGCCCACGGGAAGGTCGGGTCCTTCGCGACGAGCGCGTCGATGGCGTCGGTCGCCAGGCGGCCCGCGCCGGCCGGGTTGTCCGGGTGGCCGTTCATCGACTGCTCACGGCCGGGGACCCAGGCGCCCGTCTCGTCCTGGAAGCAGCGGTTGGCGGCGTACCAGCCCTCCGAGTGCGGCACGGTGATCCACGGGCTGGCCTGCCCGTCCACCGTGTACGCGTTCTTGGACATCTCCAGGTACATGTTGTGCATCGTGCGACCGGACAGGTCGATGCCCTTCTTGCCGTCCGGGCCCTTCAGGTCGGTGCGGACCCGCTCGGTGATGCCCTTCTTGCTGTAGAGCATCTTGTTGTAGTGCTGCGGCGAGAAGTCCGGCACCCACATCGAGTTGTTGTCCTCGTGCGGCAGTCGCGCCGGGTCCGGGATCTTGTTGTGCTTCGGGCCGTTCTGGACGGTGCCGGGGACGCAGGTCCGGTCCTCGAACACCGTCTTCGGCACCATCACGCCGGTGAAGTCGTCGTTGGCCTTGTCGTTGAACTCGACAAGCAGCGTCAGCAGCTTCGCCGTCTGTGTGGTCGGCGCCTTCTTGAACTTGCGGGGGTTCTGGCCAGTCTTGAGCGACTGGGCTTCGGCCTTGGCCAACTGCCGGGCCGCCACCGGGTTGCCCCGGGCGTGCTTCTGGTCGAACGCACGCGCCGACTCGGCAGCAGGGGTGTAGACGCCGCCCTTGCCCTTGACCTCACGACCGTTGGTGTCCGGCTGCACCTCGGGCTCGGCGTAGTTGATGTAGTGCTCGTCGGCCCCGATCACCGCCCTGGGGGTGGGGGACGACGACTGGGCGGCCGCGCTGCCGGTCACGGTCAGTGACGTGGCCGCGAGGGCGATGACGGGCAACGCGACGAGTAGTCGTCGGCGCGACCCCGGACGGGAGTTTCTGTTCATGCCACTCCGTTTCTCGGGCAGAGGACGTCGGTGGGACCCGTGCGCCGGGGCGCGTCGAGACCGGCCGACGAGCGTGAAACTAAATGACGAACAAGCCGTACGACAGGATCGTGATCGATGCGTTACCCGTTCGGTGGGAGCGCTGCTGGTCGTACCTCCACAAAAGACAACGGTGGGTGACGGTCCGTCCGGACCGCCACCCACCGCAGGGGTACGTCTACTCGTCAGTCCTCGTCGGACTTCGCGCCGCTCATCCCGGAGGAGATCAGGTCCATCACCGAGGAGTCCTGCAACGTCGTCACGTCGCCCAGCGACCGGTTCTCCGCCACGTCCCGCAGCAACCGGCGCATGATCTTGCCGGAGCGGGTCTTCGGCAGCTCCGGCACCAGCATGATCTGGCGCGGCTTGGCGATCGGCCCGAGCGTCTTCGACACGTGGTTGCGCAGGTCCGCGATGAGCTGCTCACCCGCGTCGCCACTGATGTCCGTGCTGCCGCGCGGAATGGCGAACGCGACGATCGCCTGACCGGTCGTCGGGTCGGTCGCGCCGACGACCGCCGCCTCGGCCACCGACGGGTGCGACACCAACGCCGACTCCACCTCGGTCGTCGAGATGTTGTGCCCGGACACCAGCATCACGTCGTCCACCCGGCCGAGCAGCCAGATGTGCCCGTCGTCGTCCTTCTTCGCCCCGTCCCCGGCGAAGTACATGCCCTGGAACCGCGACCAGTACGTCTCGATGAACCGGTCGTCGTCACCCCAGATGGTGCGCAGCATCGACGGCCACGGCTCACGCAGCACCAGGTAGCCGCCACCACCGTTCGGCACCGACTGGCCCTGGTCGTCCACCACGTCGGCCACGATGCCCGGCAGCGGGGTCATCGCCGAACCCGGCTTCGCCGCGGTGACCCCCGGCAGCGGGGAGATCATGATGGCGCCCGTCTCGGTCTGCCACCAGGTGTCCACGACCGGCAGCTCACCCCGACCGACGTGCTGCCTGTACCAGATCCACGCCTCCGGGTTGATCGGCTCACCGACGCTGCCCAGCAGGCGCAACGACGACAGGTCGAAGCCGGCCGGGATGTCCTCGCCCCACTTCATCATCGTTCGGATCAGGGTGGGAGCGGTGTACAGGATGCTCACCTTGTACTTGTCGACGATCTCCCAGAACCGACCCTTGTGCGGGGTGTCCGGGGTGCCCTCGTACATCACCTGGGTCGCGCCGTTGGAGAGCGGGCCGTAGACGATGTAGGAGTGCCCGGTGACCCAGCCGATGTCCGCGGTGCACCAGTAGACGTCCGTCTCCGGCTTCAGGTCGAAGACCGCGTGCGTCGTGTACGACGCCTGCGTGAGGTAACCCCCGGTGGTGTGCAGGATGCCCTTCGGCCGGGCCGTGGTGCCGCTCGTGTAGAGGATGAACAGCGGGTGCTCGGAGTCGAACGGCTGCGCGGTGTGCTCGGCCGACGCGGTCTCCACCGTCTCGTGCCACCAGTGGTCCTTGTCCGACCACGCCACGTCCTCGCCGGTCCGGCGGACGACCAGCACGTGCTCCACCGACGGACAGCTCGCGACGGCCTCGTCCACAGTCGGCTTCAGCGCCGACGGCTTGCCCCGCCGGTAACCACCGTCCGCGGTGATGACCACCTTGGCGCTGGCGTCCTGGATCCGGTTGCTCAGCGAGTCGGCCGAGAAGCCACCGAAGACCACGCTGTGCGCGGCGCCGACCCGGGCGCACGCCAGCATCGCCACCGCCGCCTCCGGGATCATCGGCAGGTAGATGGCCACCCGGTCGCCGGCGGTGACCCCCAGGTCGGTGAGCGCGTTCGCCGCCCGGCAGGTCAACTCGTGCAGCTCGGCGTACGTGATGGTGCGGGTGTCGCCCGGCTCGCCCTCCCAGTGGATGGCGACCTTGTCGCCGAGCCCGGCCTCGACGTGCCGGTCGAGACAGTTGTACGCCACGTTGAGCTGGCCACCCACGAACCACTTCGCGAACGGCGGGTTCGACCAGTCGAGAACCTCGTCCCACTTCTTCGACCAGGCCAGGCGATCCGCCTGCTTCGCCCAGAAGGCGAGCCGGTCGGCCTCCGCCTCGGCGTACGCGTCGATGGTGACGTTGGCGTGCGCGGCGAGTTCGGCCGGCGGGGGGAACTGGCGCGTCTCGTTCAGCAGATTTGCCAATGCCTCGCTCATGCCGTGACTCCTCGTCGCTCGGGTGACCTGGGTCTCGCTGGCCACGAGGGTAGTCGGCGGGCCCTCGGCCAGCGAGGGCTGCCCGGCTCGTCGCGCCGAGCGGCCCTCGCCACGCGCCCGACGGCGGGACGCGTCCCGCCCGCAGCCCGCCCGCGCGGTCCCACCCCGCCCGCAGCCCGCCCGTGCGGTCACATCCCGGCACGGGGTGGGCCTGGCCGGCGCGGTCACACGCCGCATGCGGTGGGTATGCCCATGATCGACACGAGTTCGCCGATATCGGGGTATCGCGACGCTAGGACACCGCAACATCGGCGATGCCGTGTTGACCATGACGCGGTGGGCCGGTGGGCCGGGCCGAGTGGATCTGGGGGGCGCGCGCCGGGAAGGGCGAGAGCCGCGCAGACGGGCTGGCGCGGGTGGCGCGGCTCGCGTTGCGGCCGGGTGTGGCTCGCCGGGCCGGGACGGGTCGCTAGCGTGACGGGGTGACCACCGACCCGCTCGCCCCGCTGCTCGCGCTCGCCGACATCGCCGCCGCCGTCGAGCAGGCCCGCGCGCGGTTCGACCAGGCGCTCGGACACCGCGCGCTGCGCCGACACGGTGGCCAGGTCGCGGCCGAGGTCAGCCTCCGCTCCGCGGTGGCCAGCGCCGCCCTCGAAGGGGCCGTGCACGAACGGGAGGCGGTCCGCGCCGGCACCGTCACCGACCCGGTGCTCCAGGGGGCGCTGCGGGTCGCCGGAGCGCTACCCGGCCTGAGCGAACTCTGGCCCAAGGCACCCCGGCAGGCTCTCGCGAAGCTGCACGTCCTCGCCGCCCGGGATCTGGTGCCGGAAGCCGAACTGGGCCGCCCGGTGGCCGACCCCGTGGTCGCCACCCGGCTGGACGGGCTGGCCGGGCTGGTCGCCGGCGGAACGAAGGTCTCCCCACTGGTGCTCGCCGCCGTCGTACACGGGGAGTTGTTGAACCTGCGCCCGTTCGCCGGGCCGTCCGGTGTGGTGGCCCGGGGCGCCGCCCGGCTGGTTCTGCTCGCCAGCGGCCTCGACCCGCGTGGCCTGCTCGCCGTCGACGTCGGGCATCGCGAGCGGGAGCCCGAGTACGTCGGCTCGGCGGGGGCGTTCGCCACCGGCACCCCGGACGGGCTGCGCTCCTGGCTACGCCACTACATGGCGGCCGTCGAGGTGGGCGCCGACCAGCTCACCGCCATCGGCGACGAGGTCCTCGCCGCCGCCTGAGCGGCGATCAGTCCCGCCGCGTCGCCCGGCTGACCTTCGCTTGCAGTGCCCGGCGGGCGATCGGCCCGAGATCGTCGACGATCTCCATGAGGAGCGCGAGCTGGTCGAGCGCCGCCATCGCCTGGTCGGCGCCCGCCGGGTCCACCCCGTCGTAGAGTTCCAGCCCGATGAACGCGGCGGAGACCGCGCGGGCCAGGCCGGGCACGTCGGCGACCTCGGCGAACGGAGAGCCGGCGAGCAGCCTCCGCAGGACCATCTCGATCTCGTCCACCCACAGCTGGAGCGCGCCGGCGGTGGGGGCGGCCAGGCGTTGGTCCGCCTGTGCCCCCGCCAGCATCTGGGCCAGGAAGGTGACGTTGCCGAGCTGGCGTTCCTCCTCGTGCAGTTCCCGCCCGACCGCGAGTAGTTCGCGCAGCGACCCGGCCGAGGCCAACCGCTCCGACCATCGCTCGACCCGCTCCGCTGTGCTGGCCCGGCAGGCCGCCGTGAGCAGGTCGTCCACCGTGCCGAAGTGGTAGAAGACCAGGGCCTGGTTCACTCCGGCTGCGGCGCCGATGGTCCGGGCGGACACACCGGCGATGCCGTGCTCGCGGATGGCGGCGATGGCGCCGTCGAGGAGACGCTGCTTGGTGTCGGACATGGCTCTCCTCTCGGGCGGGCCGGATGCGGCGCTGCGATCATCGCATCGGTCACCAGCTGGGCCAGCCAGGTGGCCCCGGGCAGTCGTAGCGTCCAACCGACGAACGCCCAACCGAGGTGGACATGTTCGAGTCCGCGGGCGACGGCGGCCACCCCCCGTTCCGTGTGACCGTCGCCGCCCACGTACTCCGCCCGCCACAGCACGTGCTCGTGCTCCCGGGCCGGCCGGATCCGCAAGCCGACCGGGTGCCGCCGGGCCAACATCCGCCAGAGGGCCGCGCACGGCCCGCAGTCGTCGTCCAGCCAGAGCACCGCCGACGGCTCGGAGGGGTACGGCCGCCAGCGGGGCCACCAGTCGCGTACCTGCCGCCGGTAGGACCGCCAGGAGTCGCCGTACCGCGTCCGCAGGTCATGGTGCTCGTGTGGCCCGGCCACCGCCGCGCCGAACGCCGTCGCCGACACCGCCGCCAGAACCACTGCGACGCTCCGGGTGACCGCTGCGGTGAACAGCAGCAGCACCACGGCGGCGAGCTGCATCGGGTTGGCCAGGTACGCGTACGGGCCGGTGGTGACCAGACGACGCGGCGGATCCCACGGGTACGGCGTGCCGCCACCCCGCACGGCGAACTCCGCGACGGCGGCCAGGGCAGGCGCGGCCACCAGCAGGGCCAGCTGCGCGACGACGAGCATCCCGGTGCGGTCCAGCTCGGTCAGCCCGGCCCACGACCCGTAGCCCACCTCGAAGGCCAGGCTGGGGACGAACCAGAGCAGCAGGGCGGCGAAGACTCCCACCTGAAGTGACGTCCGCGCGCCCAGGTGCCGGCGGTCGGCGCTGAACCGCCCGAGCAGTTGGGCAGGCAGCGCCACCACGAGCAGGCCTACCACCTCCCCGACGAGCCAGTGCGGTCCGAGGCTGACCAGCGGGTGCAGCGCCGGCATCGCCACCGCGTCGACCCAGAGCAGCAGACCCAGCGCGATCGGCAGCGGCAGCACCCGGCGCAGCAGCACCGGCAGCGGGCCCCAGAGGGCCGCCCAGCCGATCCACAGGTCGACCGGCATCCCCCGGTACGCGCCGTCGGCCGGAGCGAAGGCGTACCAGCCGGCCAGGCGAGCGACCTCGTGCAGCGCGGCGATGCCGATCCCGGCGGTCAGGAACGCCAGCAGCCCCGCGGCCCGGACCGACCGGTCCCGCTCCCGAGCGCCGACGGCCAGCACGGCGGCCAGCGGCAGTGCCAGGCTCAGCCAGCGGGCGACGGTCACTCCAACGCCAGCATGTCGAGAAGGTGCCCGACCCCGGCGCCGAGCAGCACCTGCTGCAGCGGGCCGAAGTACCAGGACGGGTCCAGGCCCCGCGTGTAGTCGACCCGGACCCGGACCTCGGTGTGCCCGCTGTCGACAGCCCGCCAGCTCAGCTGCGCGTGCCGCCAGGTGAACCAGCGCGCGGTGATGGAGCTGTCCTCGACGAAACGGAAACCGACCTGCCCCGGGGCGGCGCTCTCCACCTCGGCGAGCAGGTGGCCGCCCGGCCCGTGCGCGCTGCCGTGGTAGCCGAACATCCACCTGTCGCCGACGTCGAGCCCGTCGCCGGTGACCTGCCCGGGTGTGGGCACGCCCAGGAGCCGCAGCGGCACCGATTGGACAGCGGTCGGGCGGGGGCCGGTGGCGAGACGCTCGGCCACCCGGTCCACCGGAAGCCCGACGACCCGGGTCACCTCGACCGTCTGTTCCGGGGCGACCCGGGGAGCGATGCCGCTGCCCTCCAGGCCGGGCAGGAGCAGCAGAGGCACGGCCACCATGACGTACGGGCGGTTGGCGTCCCGCAGGACGCGGATCAGCGCGGTGGTGCCGTGTGCCACCGCGTAGACCAACGGCGCGGCCAGGAGGACGCAGATCGCGCCCTCGTGCAGTGCCACCGCAGCCAGCAACAGGGCGATCGTCGTGGCCGCGAAGACCTGGCCGTGGGCTGTTCGGTGAGGTGCGAGCGTGAGGCCGGCGGCCAGCAGCACCGGAAGCGCCACGAAGAGCATCGCGCTGTCCGCGCGGCCCTGGTTGACCACCCCGACGAAGAGGACCGCCCCGAGGAGCGTGATCAGGCCGGCCAGGATCCAGCGTGCACTGACCGTGCGTTGTGTCGGCTCGTCGTCAACAGTCATGCGATCTCCCCCGTCTTGAGCGTTCGCTCAAAACGAGGGTACGACTACTTGAGCGCTCGCTCAATCCCGTGTACGAGCGGGGGCGACGCGTTGTATCGGATAGATGACACTCGACGTTGCGGGGAGTGCTGCCGAGGAGCCTGGGTAGCGACGCACGCACCACCGGGCGGGCTTTGTCAGGCAGTGACGGTGATCGTGCGCGGCTGGGCGGGCCTCGTCAGGCGGTGGTGGCCGCGCGAGTGCGACGGTGCCGGCCGTACCAGGCGATGCCGATGGCCACGCCCACGCCGACGCCGAGCGCCGCCGCGGCCACCGGCACCGCGGGTCGCTCCCGCAGGCGGCGGCCCAGCGGGATCGGGTGCCGGAACTCCAGCACCGGCCACGCGTTCTCCGAAGCCAGCTTGCGCAACTGCCGGTCCGGGTTGACCACACTCGGGTGGCCGACGCACTCCAGCAGGGGACGGTCGCTGTACGAATCGGAGTAGGCGTACGAGTCGGCCAGGTCGTAGTCCCGGGCTGCCGCCAGCTCGCTGACCGCCTCGACCTTGCTCGGGCCGGCCGCGTAGAACTCGACCTCACCGCTGTACCGGCCGTCGCGGACCGTCATCCGGGTGGCGATCACGTCGGTGACCCCGAGCAACTCGCCGATCGGCCGGACCATCTCCTCGCCCGACGCCGACACCAGCACCACGTCCCGCCCCGCCGCCTGGTGCTCCGCGATCAGGACGGCTGCCTCGGCGTACACGTAAGGGTTGATCAGCTCGTGGAGTGTCTCCGCGACGATCTGGCGGACCTGCTCCACCTGCCAGCCCTTGCAAAGCGCAGCCAGGTAGTCCCGTGTTCGGGCCATGGTCTGCTCGTCGGTGCCGCCCAGCCGGAACATCAGCTGCGCGTACGCCGACTTGACCACGTCACGCCGGGTGATCAAGCCGTCCCGGTAGAACGGCCGACCAAACGCCAGGGCGCTCGACTTGGCGATGACGGTCTTGTCCAGATCGAAGAAAGCGGCACTTCGGCCCACGGCGCGAAAGTCTAGCCGGATGGTCTATCGTCGGCGGGTGCCCGGGGTCAGGCCACCCCTCACACCTGCGGGCAGGCACCACCATCTCCGCTCCGCGTGATCGCGCTCACACTCTGCGAGGAGATTTTCGCGGTGAGTGGAGCAAGCACCACTCGACGTGACGGGCGCGCTCAGGCAAACTTGTCCGTACGACGAGCTTTCACATACCCGACAACAGGCAGACGCTCGGCGGTTGCACCCCCCGTGACCGCTGAGTGGTTCGGCTCGACCCCCCCGGAGCCGAACCTTCGACGACCCCCGTCTCCCCCCGACGGGGGTCGTCCCTTTCTGGGAGCGCTACTCCGCCGCAGCTCACAGGACGCCTCCGTCTGCGTCGAGTCTTTACGCACGTCTTGAAACCGGACACCGGCTGCCGCCGAGATCGGGATCCCGTCCGTCCGTGACGCAACGGCGTGCGGAAATTTCGTCCTGTATCCCGGCCAGATGATCTTCGGTGTCCTCACCAGTCTGGCTCGTGGATGTCCTCTTCGAGGGCCTCGACCGTGCCGTAGAAGGTGACGCTGGGCCAGGGTGGTCTCTCGGGCGAGCACTTCCAGGTGAGGTGCACCTGGGCCCAGCCACCAGAGGCCAACTCCACGACGATGTCGTCTGATGCTGTGGACCTGCCGATGACTCGGACGGTCCGGTCGTGTAGGGGATGCCCGGCGGCCACCTCGGTCAGAAGTTCGGCGTGCAGTGATTCACGTTGTTGATGTTCGGTTGGGCCACCTCGGCGTAGGTCCCACCACGGGTCGGTAAAGACGGGCTGCTCGTCCACCGGGTCGTCGTCGTATATCTCGCCGGGTTCGGAGCCGCGGCGCCTATGCATGCTTGCAATTGGTCGGGGCGATGCGCTGCCAGTCGCTTCCTGCGAGGGTGACCGGGTAGCTGATTTCTCGAACGTGCTTGTCCTCGGTCTCGACCTCGAAACCCAGGGGCAGCGGCTCCTGGAAAAACGCGACCGAGCACTCGAACAACAGCTCGACCACGAGCTCACCGGTGCCGCCAAGGGGTGACAGTCGGGGTGCCCCAGTGCTGGCTGACACCATGCCCGACCTTTCCACGGCAACCCGTCTAACGATGATCGGCGCGGGGCCGGCGTTGATCACCATCAAATGCCCGGTCATTTTGATCTGGGCGGCACCGCTGCCTCCGTCCAGGGTGACCGTTTGCAAGTTCGAGCTTCCCAAACTGGCCGATTGAGGGAAGGCCACGAGCGCGACCATCGAGTTCCGCTCCCGCTCCTCGTGCGACGCTCGCCGTTGGACAGCGAAGCCGCCGAGCAGAACGCCGACGACGAAGACGGCGACGAGCCCCAGAACCATTTTTTGTTTGGGTACGGGGTCGTCATGGGCAGTGGTATTCGACTCCGTCGGCTGATGATCGCGCTTGTCCAGGTCGATCACTGCATGCTCCACGACATGGGCGTCAGCCTAGAGTCGCTCCGCATCAGAGCGCGTCGGCCTGTCGTACAGCCGAACCCGCCCGCCGACGCCATCGGACAACGCCGACCAGCCGTCCGGGACCTTCTGCTGATTCTCAGACCACCAGCGTTCTTGGTCTGCCCCGGCTGACGGACCGGACACCGGCCCGCTAGCTCCGGGGGACCCAGAGGGAGCCGCGATCGTCGTAGCGTGTTCGGATGGTGTCGGACATGGTGCGTTACTACGACGACTTCCTGGCCGATCGGGATTGGCTCGCCGAAGGGTTGAGCTGGGCCGTGGTGCAGCCGGCGAGTGCCGAGGCCACCGTCGACGGCGTCATCGAGCGCCTTCGGGCCAGGCGTGTGGAGCCGGGTGACAGCCAGTCGGGCGAGCTCGCCGACCTGGCGCAGATTGGCCCGAACGTGGTGGTGTTCCAGGACAACGGCTGTGCGCTGAGCCGACCTGAGGTGCTGCGTTGGGCCAGCGACGGCCTGCGGGTTCACACGGTCGACTGGACCATCAACGGCAATGGCGGCCTCACCTACGCGGTGTACGGCAAGGTGCTCGCCTGGATGGACATGAACGATCCCGACCGACGGTACGGCGATGACCCGGCGGCGTTCGACGACGACCTGGCCGACGTGCGCGCGGCGCGCGGCACCGGCCAGGTGACTGCCGCGGCGATGGCGTTCGTCGAGCGGCGGACCGGCGTACGGCTGCCCGCCGAGTGGGTCGGCGACGAGGGCGCCGATCCGCAGGCCGGACCATGGGTGACGGTACGGCTCGGCTCGATCCCGCCTGATCCGAGGCCGCCCTCGAACTTCGGCCACTACGAGCCCGACCTCGACGCGCGGCTGCGCGCCTCGTCGGAGCAGGTGCGGCGTTCGGCGCTGACGCTTGCCGTGCGGGCGGTCACCACGCGGTTCAGGTTCAGCGACGGCGAGCTCGTGCAGCAGGTGGTGGACGCCGTCGAGCGGGGCGTGACCCTGGACGAGGAAGCCCGTTCGAGGATCATCCACCGCCTCAAGGTGCAGGGCGCCGACGTGCACGATTTTTCCTCCGCCGTCCACGCCCTGCACTCGGCGACGGGCAGTGGGTTGGCAGCGCTCGACGCGGTGAGTGCCGCTCGACACGCGGTTGGCGATGACTGGCCGACCGTCCGCCACGACCTGTACCGCCTGGTCCGCGAGGTCGGCTGACCACTCGACCACTGGTCATCGGCAACGCGGTAATCCTCGGGCCCTCTGCGACACAAGTCACTGTGAGAGACGCCGAGGCAGTGGGGGTTCGGGTGGGTCCACCAGCAGGGCGCGACGAGGGCTGGTTCACCAGCCTCTACGCCGCCGAGTACGCGCACATCGTCCGATACGGCCTGCGCCGGCTCGCCGACGGGGACGCCGCGGCGGAACTGGCACAGGAGGTCTTCGTCGTCGCCTGGCGTCGTCGCGTCGAGGTGCCCGACCGCAGCCTGCCCTGGCTGTACGGGGTGGCCCGGTGCCTCCTGGCCAACCAGTGGCGGACGCGACGTACCGCCCCGGACCTCCTGCCGATCAGCGACGTCGAGCTGGCTCGGCTGGGCGGTTCGTCCGGTGCGGACACCACCGTCGGGGTCGCCGACCTCCGGGCCGCCCTGGCCACCCTCGGTGAGATCGACCAGGAGATCCTCCGGTTGGTCGGTTGGGAGGAGTTGACGGTGTCCGAGGCAGCCAAGGTCCTGGGCTGTACCCGGGCAACCGCTGCGGTGCGCCTGCACCGCGCCCGCCGACGTCTCGTCGAGGCGATGTCGGACCGGCCCGCTCAGTCCCGGCGTCGTCCGGTGTTGGTGACCATTCGAGAGGATCTGTGATGTTCGGAGCAGAGCGAACCCGTACTCTTCTCGGCCCCGCCGACCCGGCCCGGAACGCCAACGTCGGGCCACCGCTGGTCTCGGCGCGCGAGCTGATCGACCGCGCCGGTGCTACCGAGCTGGTGGCCGGGCGTCGGCGCGTACGCCCGACCCGCCGGCTGGTCCTGACGGCCGGGACGCTGGCGGTCGCGGTCGGTGCCGTGGCGGTGCTCCAGCCGCTCGGCGGGGACGCACCGGACACTCCGGGGGGACCGGCGGCGGCAGCGGGTTTGGTACTCGTGCCGGTGGCGTACCAGTTCGACGCGGATCCGCCGGCGGCAGGCCCGCGGCTGCGCGCGCTCGCCGACAAGATCAAGAATGCGGGGTACGACGGCCGCGGCGGGCGTTACATGTACCACCACACCAAGGTGTGGGGCGACCCGGTGATGACGTCCGCCGACGGCCGCCACCACGTGGCCTTTGCCGACGAGAGGAAGATCTGGCGGGCCGCCGACGGCACCGGGCAGCAGACCATCGTCCACCTGGAGCCGCAGTACCCCGACCCGGAGTCTCGGGACTACTGGCAGCGCAGACCCGGTCTGGGCCCGGCGGTCGGCGTGACCCCCGCTCCGTCCGTCATCCCGCTCCCGCCCCGGGAGCTCACGCCTCCGTCGGCTGACCCGATCGAGCTGCGTGAGCTGCTGAAGGTCAAGTACGGCGCCGGGGCCGCGAGCAAGGAGGTCGCAACCCTCTATGGGCGATACGTCGTGCCACGCGCCACCCGGGCGGAGATCCTGCGCGTCCTCGCCGACGTGCCCGGCTTCCGCTGGCGCGGGGAGGTCACCGACCGCGCCGGCCGGGGCGGGGTTGCCGTCACCTTCGACGACCGCGAACACGACGCGCAGTCTCTCCTGGTCTTCGATTCCACGACAGGTGAGTTGCTCGCCAACGAACGGCTGACGATGTCGCCGGTGCGGATCAGCTCGTACCAGGTGATCCTCGAAACTGCCTGGACCGATCGGCTCGGCTGACCGCCGAAGGCAGGGCTGGCGATTTCCGGGACCGCTCTTTCGGGAGCGGTCCCGCTGTCGATGTCGACAACCGCTTCAGCTGCACAAACGTGCGCACCCGTAGCAGATCAATTGCTGTCATGGGTGTTGTCCACAGCCCGCCCGGTTGTCCACAAGCGACACGGTCGGGGAGGTTCGTGGGGCGGATTCCGAGCAGGGTCGGCGGCATACCAGAGCCCGACCGCTGGAGGCCGCGATGCCATCCCGTACCTCCGTCCCGCCGATCCGCCGGCTTCCGCTGGTCATCACCGGCGACGACGATCTGCTCGATGACGTGCTCCGGCTCGCCGCCGCAGGCGGGACCGAGGTGGAACTCGCCCGCGACCCGGCGGCCGCGCGTACCCGATGGGTTCCCGCGCCGCTGGTGATGCTCGGCATCGACCAGGCGCAGGCATGTCTGCGTGCCCGGTTGCCGCAGCGACCCCGGCTGGTGCTGGTCGGTCGGGCCGGTCAGCTCGACCCCGATTGGCAGATCGCCGAGCTGATAGGGGCCGAGTACGTCGCCATGCTGCCCGCCGCGGAATCGTGGCTGGTGGACCGGTTCGCCGAACAGGGCTCGGACGGTCCGGACGGCGTGGGGGCCCGGGTCGTCGCGGTCTTCGGCGGTCGGGGCGGTGCCGGTGCGAGCGTCCTGGCCGGTGGCCTGGCCGTGACCGCCGCGCGGGCCCGGTTACGCACTCTGCTGGTCGACGCCGATCCCCTCGGTGGTGGCCTCGACCTCGTGCTGGGCTGGGAACAGTTGGAAGGGCTGCGGTGGCCGTCGCTCACCGGCGCGGACGGGCGGGTGGACGCCCCGGCGCTGGTGCAGGCCCTGCCCAGTCGAGGTGACCTGGTGGTGCTCTCCTGGGATCGCGGCGAGATGCTGGCCCTGCCGGCGGCGGCGATGGCGGCGACAGTGGACGCCGCCCGGCGCGGGCGGGACTTCGTTGTGGTCGACCTGCCTCGACAGTTGGACGACGCGGCAGTGGTGGCGTTGCAGTCGACCGACCAGGCGTTCGTCGTCGTCCCGGCCGAGCTGCGGGCCACCGCTGCGGCGGCGCGAGTAGTGGCCGCCGCCGCCCCGCACTGCGCGGCGCTCTCGGTGGTGGTGCGCGGGCCCGCCCCCGGTCGGCTACGCGCGGCCGAGGTCGCACGGGCTCTTGGTCTTCCACTGGCGGGCACGCTGCGTCCCGAGCCGGGGCTGTGCCGAGGGCTGGAACGAGGTGAGGCACCCGCTGCCGCGGGCAAAGGACCTCTTGCCGCACTCTGCCAACGGATCGTCGCCGACCTCACCGGCGTGCCGTCGGCAGGTGCGGCATGACCGGCCGGCCGGAGGACGGCAACCTCGCCGCCCGCGTACGACAGCGCATCGCCGCCGCCACCACTCCCGTGACGCCGGCGGCGATCGTGTCCGCGGTACGGGCCGAGCCCAACGCCGCGGTACTCGGCGACACCGCAGTGCTGCGGATCGCCGACCGGGTGCGCGACGACCTCGTGGGCGCCGGGCCGCTGGCTCCGCTGCTCGCCGACCCGGAGGTGACCGACGTCCTGGTCAACGGGACGCGGGTGTGGGTCGACCGTGGTTCGGGGCTGCAACAGGTCGCGGTGCCGGTGGGCTCGGTCGAGGACGTACGCCGGCTGGCGCAGCGGTTGATTGCCAGCGCCGGCCGGAGGCTGGACGACGGATCTCCGTACGCGGATGCGCGGCTTCCCGACGGCACTCGGCTGCACGCCGTGCTGCCGCCGGTGGCGACCGAAGGTCCGTACCTGTCCCTGCGGACCTTTCGGCACCGACCGTTCACCCTCGACGAGCTGGTACGTCAGGGGACGGTGCCTCGACCTGTGGCACCGCTGCTCGCCGCCGTCGTCGCTGCCCGACTGGCGTACCTGGTGACAGGTGGGACGGGGTCCGGTAAGACGACGCTGCTCAACACGCTGCTGGGCATGGTGCCCGCCACCGAGCGCATCGTGCTGGTGGAGGACGCCGCCGAGCTGCGGCCAGGTCATCCGCACGTGGTGGGGCTCCAGGCGCGTACCGCCAATGTGGAGGGATCGGGTGTCGTCGGCCTGGGCGACCTGGTCCGGCAGGCCCTGCGGATGCGGCCGGACCGCCTGGTGGTCGGGGAGTGCCGGGGTGGTGAGGTGGTCGACCTGCTGGGTGCCCTCAACACCGGCCACGACGGAGGCGCGGGCACGCTGCACGCCAACACCCCGTCCGACGTGCCGGCCCGGTTGGAGGCCCTGGGCATGCTGGGCGGCCTGCCCCGCGCCGCGCTGCACGCCCAGGTCACTGCTGCCCTGCAGGTGCTGTTTCAGGTGCGACGAGGCGACCGGGGGCGTGTCCTGGAGTCGGTCTGCCTGCTGCTGCCGGAGGGGCCTGAGCGCCTGGTGACCGTGGTGCCCGCCTGGGTGCGTGGCAGCGGCCTCGGGTTGGCCGCCCGCGCGCTCGGGGCGCTGCTGCGGGAGCGCGGGGTGGCGGTGCCGCCGATCCTCAGCGAGCCGTGGCCCGGATCGGCAGGCCCGGCATGACCAGCGGGGCGCTGGTGGTGGCGGCGCTGCTCCTGGTGGCCGCTGCCCTGGTGGCGTGGCCGGTGCAGAGCGTCCGAGCCCGCCGACGTCGCGTGTTGGAGACGGGACGCGGGAAGGCCGGGGCCGACCCGGACGAGGCACTGGTGGAGTGGATCCGGGAACTCGGTCGTACACCGGACGGAGCTGGCGACTCGCCGACCGTGGGCCGTCCGGTCGGCATCGCCTACCAGCCACAGCCCAGCGTGACATCGGCAGCCCTCGGCTGGCCGGCCCGGGATGCCACCGGGAGACCAGGCTGGCCCGGGGAGCTGGGCGGGCCGGCCGGACCGGGCGGGTCCGTGAGGTCGACTGGTCCGGCGGGCCCGACACGTCCGCCGACCCGCCGGGACCCTCGGCGGCCAGCCGGCACCCCCCGACCGGAGGCCACGACCTCAGACGCAGGACGTGGGGGCGGCGCGACGGTGGCAGCCATTGCGATCGACGCCGTAGACGTGGTCGACGTCGAGGGCCCAGCGTCATCCGTCGAGCGGCAAGACGTGGCAGCGGGCTCCCGGAGCGCCTTGTTCAGCTCGCCCGGGGCCGAGGGGAGCGGCGATGTTGAGCCCGGTGACCAGCGGATGGCCGACACGATGATCAGCGGGCCGAGCGTCATCGCGGGAGCGCGGACCATGCGGCCGACGGCACGTGTGTTGCCGTTGGCCGGCCTCCTGGGCGGTGGCGTCGGCGCCGTGGTCGGTGGCCCGGTGACCGCGGTCGCGTTGGCCAGCTACGGCACGTTGGCAGTACGTGCCGCGCTGCGTTGGCGAACGAACCGAAGCACCGAACAGGTCCGACGACGCGGGCTGGACCAACTCTGCGGCCTCGCGGCGGACCTCCGGGCCGGCCTGCCAGTCCCACACGTGCTCGACGTCGCCGCCGACGGGCCGGACCGGCTGCGTCAGCTGATTTCAGCAGCGGTACGACTGGCGGACCGGACCGGCGCTCCGCTCGCGGAGCTCGTCGAGCGGATCGAGGCGGACGCTCGGGCGACCGACCGAGGTCTGGCCGCCGCAGCGGCACAGGCGGCCGGCGCCCGAGCCACGGCCTGGTTACTGGCGGCGCTGCCGGTCGGAGGGATCGGGCTCGGGTACGGCATCGGCGTCGACCCGGTGGCGGTGCTCCTGCACAGCAGGGTCGGTGGGGCCTGTGCGGTTCTCGCCGTCGCCCTGCAGGTCGTGGGCCTTCTCTGGGCAGAACGACTGAGCGCGACACCGGGGCGGACCGGATGACGCCCAGGAGCCCGACGAGCCAACGCGGCACAGCGAGTCGACGCAGCTCGACTGGCAAGCGCAGCGCATCCTCGATGCTGCGGCCGGACACGATCCGACTCGCGGCAGCGCTGGGTGGGCTTGCCGTGGCAGTCGTCGTCGGTGGCTGGTTCGGGTTGCTGGGCGGGGTCCCGACCGCATTCCTGCTGGATCGTCTCCTGCGGCGGATCGAGTCCCCTAGTGCCCGCAAGCGGCGGCTCCAGGAGGCGGCCGACCTGCCGCTCGCTGCTGATCTTCTCGCTGCGGCAATGCGCGCGGGTGCCCCGGTCGACCGCTCGATTCTGGCCGTAGCCGAGACGCTGGACGGGCCGCTCGCCGGTCGCCTGTCCCGTGTCGGCCGCACGCTCCTGCTCGGCGGTGGCCCGGCGGAGGCGTGGTCCGCGTTGGACGGAATACCCGGTGCGGACCGCATGACGGCAGCGGCGTTGCGTTCGGCCAACAGCGGTGCTGCCCTGGCCGGGGCGATGACCCGGCTCGCCGACGACCTGCGTGCCGACCGGGCCACCGCCGCCGAGGCGTCCGCACGCCGGGCAGGGGTGCTCATCGTCCTGCCGCTGGGGCTCTGCTTCCTGCCGGCGTTCATTCTCGCCGGCCTGGTGCCGGTGATCGTCGCTGTCCTCGGCGACGTGCTCTGACCACAACGAGAAAGGAAACAGTCATGCGCAAAATGCTCGCCCGCCTGCGCGGGGACGCCGGGATGAACACGGCCGAGTACGCGGTCGGCACGCTCGCGGCGGTCGCCTTCGCCGGCATCCTGTTGAAGGTGCTGACCTCCGGCAACGTCCAGTCGGCGTTGACCGCAGTCATCGACCGGGCACTGAAGTGAGCAGGCGCCGGCAGGCCGGCCGCCGTCCACGGCCTGGCACCTCGGGGCGGGCTGGCCGCGGCGGGTGGGGAACCGTTCAATCGGCCGCTCGCGGGGACCGAGGGTCGTTCACCGCCGAACTGGCGGCCGGCCTGCCGGCGCTTCTCCTGCTCCTGCTGGCTGGCCTGACCTCGGTCAACGCCGTCAGCGCACAGGCGAGCTGCCTCCACGCGGCCCGGGAGGCTGCGTTGGCCGCCGCCCGCGGTGAGGACGGCAGCGCTGCGGCGGGGCGCGCGGCACCGCCAGCGGCGGAGGTGTCGGTGTCCGTCGACGGCGGCCGGGTGCGGGCGACGGTGCGCGCGCCCGTCCGCACGCTGGGCGGTCGGCTACCACGGATCACCGTCGTCGCGACCGCCGTCGCCGCCGTGGAACCAGGCGTCGCCGAAGGGCACTCGTAATGTGCAGGTCAGTCCGCGTCGGGCGTGGAGCCGACACCGAGCGGGTCGACCAGGGCAGCCAGGACGGGCAGCGGGGCGGTGCGACTGTCCTGCTGCTGGCGATGGGGTTGGTCCTCGTGCTGTTCGGGACGTTCGGCGCTGCCATCGCCGTCGCCGGAATGGCCGATCAGCGGGCGATGGTGGCAGCCGATCTCGGCGCGCTGGCCGGAGCCGCCATGGCGCTCGACGGGGATGTGGCGGCCTGCGCGTCCGCTGCCGACATCGTCGCCCGCAATGCTGGCCGGATGGTCGGCTGTCACCTCGACGGGCTCGATGTGCTGGTGACCGTCGAGGTGGCGTTCACACCACTTCCCGGACTGACCCGGGTCGCCACATCGACGGCCCGAGCCGGCCCGGTACGCGCCTGAACGCGCAGGCAGTGCTGCTGCGGAAGCCGCCGGGGCAACTCCGCCCGTGCACTCGGGCCCCGATCAGCTTGGGTACCGCTTTGGAGCTGAACCGCATACGACATCAGGCGCGATGCGTTTACGACATCAGCTCTAAAGGGGGGTGCTACCCCGCCCGACCCCAACCGGTGACCGAGCCCGTGACGGCCGCCGATTGAGGGAACGCCAGCGCCAGCGACAGGGGCGGTGGGTGCGCGGGACACCGGGGCGTTCGGGGGGCGTGCCGCCGCGCGGGCCCGCTGGCCGGGGATCAGGGGCAGGGGCCGTGCCCCGGCCAGCAGCCCGAGAGATGTGAGGCCCGGTCGGTCAGCGGGCCTGGAGCGCGTCGAGGGCGACGGCCATCGCGATGACCAGACGGCGGTCGATCTGGGGGTTCTGCACCTCGACGACGTACTTGTCGCGCAGGCCCCACTTCTTGACCACGGTGAAGACCGGCTGGCCGCCGGCGGTGAAGTCGAAGTGGTACGGCAACCAGGACAGCGAGTCGACGAAGCGGCGCAGCAGTGCCACCGGCATGCTGCGCTCCTGGCCGGTCACCTGCGGAAGGCCGGCCTGCTCGACGTGCCAGGTGGAACGGAGCAACGACTGGGCGAAGTCCTTGCGGAACAGCCCGATCGGGTTGCCGGCGGCGTCGGTGACGTCGTACGTGGCGCCGAGGTCGAGGCGCTGGCGAGCCTTGAAGCCGAGCAGGGGCTGCTGCTTGGAGTCGTCGGTGTAGATCGTCACCTGCTCCTTGAAGGCGAGGCGCTTCTGCTGCGCGAACGCCAGCAGCTCACCCTCGGTGCCGTCCGCGGCGACGGCCCGGACCTCGTACTGGTTGACCATCATGCGCAGTCGCTGGCGAACGTGGAACTGGTGCTGACCTTGCAAGTTGTCGAGCTGCATCTGATCTCCTCAGGGGGACTGTGCGCCGGAGTCTCGCACAGCTCGACAAACGTCGCGCTCCCCGCCATCGACGAACACCGGATGTCGGGCGGTCGATGAGCTACCCGGCACCCCGCTGCCCGTGTCGGGGAGCCGGGGAGTCTCAGCGGCCGTCAGGGGTGGTCGCGGCGCGCACCGCCCAGGTGTTGAGGACCTGGTGGATCACCCGCAGCCGCTCGTTGATCAGCTCCAGCCGTTCCGCCTGAGCCAGGGCGGCCATCGCCGACCCGAGCGCGATCTGCTGGTCGAGGGTGAGATGGTCCTGGTCGATGGTGTAGAGCAGGTCGACGGTTTCGGCAATCGTGTCGGCCACGGCTTCTCCTCGGGCACGGGGAAATCAACAGCATGGACATCGATGGAAGCGCTCCCATGTCATTGTGCCCAGTGCCGAGCCGATTCATGCAACCGGCTACTCGGGCAGGTTCGCCAACACCACGTCGAGCACCCGGATCGCGTCCGGTTTGGAGAGCGGATTGTTGCCGTTTCCGCACTTCGGTGACTGTACGCAGGACGGGCAGCCGGTCTCGCAACCGCATTCCGCGATCGCGTCCCGTGTCGCCCGCAGCCACGCCGACGCCGTTCCGTACGCCCGCTCGGCGAACCCGGCGCCACCCGGGTGCCCGTCGTAGACGAAGACGGTCGGTGCCTCGGTGTCCGCGTGCACGGCGGTGGAGAGCCCGCCGATGTCCCACCTGTCGCAGGTCGCCATCAGCGGTAGCAGGCCGATCGCGGCGTGTTCGGCGGCGTGCAGCGCACCCGGTACGTCGGCCGACTGGACTCCGGCAAGAGCCAACGACTGCGGTGAGAGGGTGAACCAGACCGCCACCGTGCGCAGTTCCCGGGCGGGCAGGTCGAGCGGCCGGGTGTCGATCACTTCGCCGGTGGCGATCCGCCGCCGCTGGTACGACACGACCTGACTGGTCACGTCCACCTCGCCGAGGAACATGCCGACCGGTCCGGCGTCCACGTACGAGCGCACCGACACGACCGACAGGTCGGTGACGTCGCGTGCGTGGGTGGACCAGTCCGGCTCCTCGACGTGCACCAACGCGCAGCCGTCGGCCAGGTCCAGCTCGTCCACCACGTACGAGACGCCCTGGTGCAGGTAGACCGCGCCGGGGTGCAGCAGGAAGTGCGAGGAGCCGCCGTCGACCGTGCCCAGCAGCCGCCCGGTCGACGACTCCACCACGGCGATCGGTGCGCCGCCCTCGCCGCGTAGGTCCACCTCGGGGCGTTCCCGGTGCCGCCAGTACCAGCCGGTGGGCCGCTGCCGTAGCGCGCCGGCCGCCACCAGCTCGTCAACTGCCTCCTTCGCCCCGTCCCCGAAGAGCACCAGGTCGGCTGGGGTGAGCGGGGCCTCGACAGCGGCGCAGGCGAGCTGTGGTGCCAGCACGTACCGGTTGGCCGGGTCGAGGACCGTCGCCTCTACCGGCGCCCCGAAGATCGCCTCCGGGTGGTGCACCAGGTAGGTGTCCAGTGGGTCGTCCCGGGCTACCAGTACCGCGAGGGCCTCCTGCCCGGAACGCCCGGCGCGGCCCGCCTGCTGCCACAGCGACGCCCGGGTGCCCGGGTAGCCGCAGATCAGCACCGCGTCCAACCCGACCAGGTCCACGCCCAACTCAAGTGCGTTGGTGGAGGCCAGGCCGAGCAGGTCACCGTGCAGCAGCGCCCGTTCCAGCTCACGCCGCTCCTCGCGCAGGTAGCCACCCCGGTAGGCGGCCACCCGGCCACCGAGCCCCGGGACCGCGTCGTCCAGCGACCGACGGGCGTTGGCCGCCACGACCTCGGCACCCTTGCGGGAGCGGACGAACGCGAGTGTGCGTACCCCCTCGGCGACCGTGTCGGCGAGCAGGTCCGCGGTTTCGCGCAGCGCCGACCGGCGGACCTGCCGAAGGTCGTCGTGGTCGCCGGCTGCCTGGCCGGGCACCGAGGAAGAGTCGGGGGGAGCGGCGCCGGAGTCGGGGGGAAGCAGCGGCGGCTCCCAGAGTGCGAAGGTCACCCCGCCGCGCGGCGACGCGTCCTCGGTGACAGCCGTCACCGGCAGCCCGGTCAGCCGTCCGGCTGCGGTGGCCGGGTCACCGGAGGTCGCGGAGGCGAGCACGAAGACCGGGGTGGCCCCGAACCGGGCGCACTGCCGGCGAAGCCGACGCAGCACGTGCGCCACGTGCGAGCCGAACACCCCACGGTAGGTGTGGCATTCGTCGATCACCACGTACGCGAGTCGGCGAAGGAAACCGGACCACTGGGCATGCCCCGGCAGGATGCCGTGGTGCAGCATGTCCGGGTTGGTCAGCACGAACCGGGAGTGCCGGCGGATCCACTCCCGCTCGGCGCGCGGAGTGTCCCCGTCGTAGCAGGCGGGGCGTACCCCCTCCAGCTCCAGCGCGGCGACGGCCCGCAGCTGGTCGGCGGCGAGGGCCTTGGTCGGTGCCAGGTAGAGCACCGTGGCCCGGGGGTCGGCGAGCAGGGTGGCCAGGGCCGGGAGCTGGTACGCCAGCGACTTGCCGGATGCGGTGCCGGTGGCGACCACCACATGGTCGCCCTCGTACGCCAGGGTGGCCGCCTGGGCCTGGTGCTGCCACGGCGCGACCACGCCACGCCGGGTGAACGCGGCGCGGAGCTCCGCTGGTGCCCAGGACGGCCAGGGCGCGGGCACCCCGGCGCGTGCCGGCACCCGTTCCACGTGGGTGACCGGGTCTCCGGCGCCTCGGGCGCGTAGCCGGCGCAGCAGGTCGGCCGGCGCTGGCCCCGGGCCGTGACCAGCGGATACGGTGGCCGGCGACGACGACTCCAGGTCGTGGCGCGGCGTGGGACGCGCAGCGCTGAAGTCGTTGGTGGTCACGCCCTGCACTCTCGCACTGGTGTTCGGAGATGAAAAGTCGGACACCGGGGTAAGGGGAAGCTTCCGCTGGCGTTCGCAGGCCGTGCCGGCGGTAGTGGTTAGATGCCCACGAGAGTTTACGGCTCTGGCGAGGAGGACCGATGGAGCTGTCGCTGGCGACGCGCACCGTGGGTGAGCACACGGTGCTCGAGGTCGGTGGTGAGGTGGACGTCTACACCGCGCCCCGACTCCGCGAACGACTCCTCGAGTTGATCGACGGTGGCGCCCGTCACGTGGTGGTCGACCTCGGTCGGGTGGACTTCCTCGACTCCACCGGGCTGGGCGTGCTGGTCGGCGCGCTCAAGCGGCTCCGGTCGGCCGGCGGTTCGTTCGCGCTGGTCTGTGACAAGGAGCCGTTGCTCAAGATCTTCCGGATCACCGCACTGGACCAGGTGTTCCCGCTGCACCCGACGGTCGACGCGGCGATCAGCGCCGACCCGGCGGGCGCCGGCGCGTGATGGCGACAGTCAAGCTCTCGTTCTCGCCCGCCCCGGTGCACGTGCGCACCGCCCGGTTGGTCGGCGTCGCCGTCGCCCGGCGTGCCGGGGTCCGGGAGGACCTGCTGGACGAGGTGCGCCTGGCCATCGGCGAGGCGTGCACCCGGGCGGTGGCCCTGCACCGGCAGTACGGCCTCGCCGACCCGGTGCTGGTGGAGATGTCCGACGGTGGCTCGTACGCGGTGCGGGTGGTGGACCGGGCGCCGATCGAGGCGGGCATCGGTCTGACCGCGTTGCCGCCGGACGAGCTGGCCAACGAGTCGCTCACCGACGAGGCGCTGACCACCGGCGTCGGCTTCGCGCTGCTCGCCGGGTTCGTCGAGGACCTTCAGGTGCGCCCGGTCGACGAGGGCATCGGCACCGAGGTGCGGATGGTGTGGCCGGTCGGCCGCTGACCCAGTTCCGCTGCGTAGGCCGCGTCCCCTGCTGGGGATGCGGCCTTCTTTGCATGGATCGGGCCCTATATCAGATTTCGTTTCATAACACAGCGACGAAGATCATCGCGACACGGTGCCACCTGGGTGTGACCTCCAACACTGCGGAGGGCTACAGTACCCGGGTTGTCAGCAAGTGACCCATCCCGCAGCCAGCGGGTATGGGTGTTCATCGCTGGTCCGCTGGTGGGTTGGCGCGCGCTTGCGAGTCCGCATCCAGGCGTCGGTCAGTGCGTCTCCACTCACCGGCGCGATTGTTCGGTAACAGGAGGACACAGATGTCCGAGACCTTGGCCGCCGACGGCGGCGGGCTTTCCCTTACCGGAAGCAATGTCACCTACGTCGTCATCGCCGCGGTTGTCGCGCTGGTGGCGCTCGGTTTCGCTGCCGCCCTGACGAAAACGGTGCTGGCCGCTGGTAAGGGCACCGAGAAAATGCAGGAGATCTCGGGGGCCGTCCAGGAGGGCGCCTCGGCCTACCTGCTCCGCCAGTTCCGTACCCTGGCGATCTTCGTGGTCGTCGCGGTGGTGCTGCTCTTCCTGCTGCCGGTGCACGACACCGACGGCAGTGAGTTGGCAGTGAAGATCGGCCGGTCGGCGTTCTTCGTGGTTGGCGCGCTGTTCAGCGCGTTCATCGGTGGTGCCGGCATGTGGTTGGCCACCCGCGCCAACCTGCGGGTTGCCGCCGCCGCGAGAGAGCGCGAAGGTGGCCGCGAGGCCGCCATGAAGATCGCGTTCCGGACCGGTGGTGTCGTCGGCTTCCTCACCGTCGGCCTCGGCCTCTTCGGCGCCGCGCTCGTCGTCCTCGTCTACCGGGGTGACGCGCCGACCGTGCTGGAAGGCTTCGGCTTCGGTGCCGCGCTGCTCGCGATGTTCATGCGGGTCGGCGGCGGCATCTTCACCAAGGCCGCCGACGTCGGCGCCGACCTGGTCGGAAAGGTCGAGCAGGGCATCCCCGAGGACGACCCGCGCAACGCCGCCACCATCGCCGACAACGTCGGCGACAACGTCGGTGACTGCGCCGGCATGGCCGCCGACCTGTTCGAGTCGTACGCGGTGACGCTTGTCGCCGCGCTGATCCTCGGCCGGGCCGCGTTCGGCGAGGAGGGCCTGGTCTTCCCGCTGATCATCTCCACCATCGGCGTGCTGATCGCGATCGTCGGCGTCTTCATCACCCGGCTGCGGGCGTCCGACCGCAGTGGTCTGACCGCCATCAACCGTGCCTTCTACCTGTCGGCGGTGCTCTCCGCGGTGCTGGTGGCGATCGCCGCCTACGCGTACCTCCCGGCGACCTTCGGCGAGTTCGACAGTGGACTGACCGACGCGCCCGGCAACCCGCGACTGGTGGCCATCGGCGCGGTCGTGATCGGTATCGTGCTGGCCGCCGCGATCCAGGCGTTGACCGGCTACTTCACCGAGACCAACAGGCGACCGGTGCAGGACATCGGCAAGAGCTCGCAGACCGGCGCCGCCACCGTCATCCTGGCCGGCATCAGCATCGGCCTGGAGTCGGCGGTCTACTCGGCGCTGCTCATCGGCGCAGGCGTCTTCGGCGCCTTCCTGCTCGGCGGCAGCTCCATCACGCTGTCGCTGTTCGCGGTGGCGCTGGCCGGCACCGGCCTGCTCACCACTGTCGGCGTGATCGTGGCGATGGACACCTTCGGGCCGATCTCCGACAACGCCCAGGGCATCGCCGAGATGTCCGGTGACATCGACGAGCACGGCGCGCGCACGCTGACCGAGCTGGACGCGGTCGGCAACACCACCAAGGCGATCACCAAGGGCATCGCGATCGCCACGGCCGTGCTCGCCGCGACCGCGCTGTTTGGCTCGTACACCGACACGCTCAGCAGCGCGTACGCGACCGCCGGTGTGAACGACGTCGGCAACGAGATCCTCAACGCGCTGAACGTGGCGAACCCGCGCAACCTGGTCGGCCTGATCATCGGTGCGGCGGTGGTCTTCCTCTTCTCCGGTCTGGCCATCAACGCGGTGTCCCGCTCGGCCGGTGCCGTGGTGATGGAGGTCCGCCGGCAGTTCCGTGAGCTGCCCGGCATCATGGACCGCACCCAGCGCCCGGAGTACGGCAAGGTCGTCGACATCTGCACCCGGGACGCGCAGCGCGAGCTGATGACCCCCGGTCTGCTCGCCATCCTGGCGCCGATCGCTGTCGGCTTCGGCCTCGGGCCGGGCGCGCTCGCGGCGTACCTGGCCGGTGCGATCGGTGCCGGCACGCTGATGGCGGTGTTCCTGTCCAACTCCGGTGGGGCCTGGGACAACGCCAAGAAGCTGGTCGAGGACGGCGCGTACGGCGGCAAGGGCTCCGAGTCGCACGCCGCCACGGTCATCGGCGACACCGTCGGTGACCCGTTCAAGGACACCGCCGGCCCGGCGATCAACCCGCTGATCAAGGTGATGAACCTGGTCTCGCTGCTGATCGCACCCGCCGTGGTGGCCTGGAGCGTCGGCGACGACCGCAACGTCGGCCTGCGGATCGGCATCGCCTTGGTGGCGACGCTGATCATCGTGGCGTCGGTGGTGTTCAGCAAGCGCAAGGGCATCGCGATGTCCGACTCCGACGCCGACGGCAACACCGGCGCGGGCAGCACCGACCACCGGCCGGAGACGGTCAACGCCTGACCTGGCATGGGCGAGGGGTCCCCGGTCGACGTACGCGTCGACCGGGGACCCCGGCCGTCCGGCCCGGTGCCACACCTCGCCGAAGGCCGTACGCTGCAACGCATGCGTACGTGCCGGGCGTCTGCCGCCGGAAGGTTCACGGTGGTCCTGGCCACGATCGTCGTCGTACTCGCCGGTTGCGGCGGCGGGCCCAGCCCACGTGCGTGGGCGGCATCGGTCTGCGGTGCGCTCACCCCGTGGCGGTCCGAGATCAGCAAGCTGACCAGCAGCACGGACGAGCAGATGACCGCGCAGACCACACCGGCACAGGCCAAGGAGAACCTGGTGCGGCTCTTCGGCGGGGCGGCGCAGGCCAGCGAGGCCGCACGCCGCAAGGTGGAGCAGGCGGGCATCCCGGAGACCGACAACGGCGAGGCGATCTCGGCGGGTTTCCGCAGCTCGCTGGGGAAGATGCGGGACGCCTACGGCCGCGCCCGGGACACCATCGACGGGCTGGGCACCGGCGAGCCGACCGTCTTCTACGACGGCGTGCGGGCCGCGGTGGAGACCCTCAACAAGGAGTACGACGCCAGCGCGCTGGACACCAGCAAGCTCAACTCCGAGGAGTTGAAACAGGCCTTCGACGAGGTGCCGGAGTGTCGCTGAGCGGGTTCGGTGACACTCCGAAGGCGGAACCGCCCCCGGCGCTGTTCCCCGCGCCCGAGGCGGACGCGCCCACACCCGCACGACGGCGCGGCGGCCCGGCCCGCAACGGTCCTTCCTCCCAGGGTGACGAAGCCGGCCGGCAACTTGTCTTCTTCGGCGCTGAGGCAGCCGAACCTGCGGTCGCCGACCTGGCCGGGTTGCTCGCCGGGCCGGGCGAGGTGGTCCGGATGGGTGGTACCGCCCGTCTCTCGGTGCAGGTGGACGCCGCGTGGCGGGTGCACGTGCTCGTCGCCGAGTTAGCGGCACGGGGGTTGGCGGCGAGCTGGGAGCCGACCGAGGGCGAGCGGCACGCCGTCCGTACGTCGTACACCCGGGTCCTGAAGCCGCTCGCGGTCGCCTGGCTGCACGGTTCGACGAAGCGCCCGCCGGCCACCTTCCACCTGACCGGGCGGAGGTTGCGGCTGTGGCTCGCCGCCGCCGGTACGCCGGAGCCTCCCGATGGCTTCCTGTTGTGGCTGGGCGCCGACGAGCAGGAGTGCTGGGAGCCGATCGGCGTCGCGCTCGCCGCGGCGGGGCTGGCGGGGAAGCTGCTCGGCCCGGGGGAGGGCGGCCCGGCGTACCGGATCACCGGCCGCCGCCGGTTGGCCCGGCTAGCCGAGTTGGTCGGCGCGCCACCGCGCGCAGCGCCCCCCACCGCCTGGCCCCCCACGCGCCCCTAACCACCCCCGCACCCCCCTCAACGCGTCGATCATGGAGTTGTGGTGGGGACCTACTGCTCGTTGAGGGCTAAAACGCCCACCACAAGTCCATGATCGACCACGGTTCGGGGCGGCGGCCGGGTGTCTGGTGTTGGACATTGGGCCGGGGAATCCGGGCGGGAACGGGCGGGTTGGACCTTGCCTGAGGGCCCGGGATCGTCACGGTGACCCTCTCGGAGCCCTACCCACGGTGTACGGTGGCGCCGTCCGGCAGTGCCGAAGCGGTTTACCGCCCCCGAAACCCGAAACGTGGGCGGCGCGTTACGTTGGACATCCGGACCGTCGGTGCGACGGCGGGGTCGAAAGCGGTCGCTGCCCGGGCGCCGGCAGGCCACGAGCAGGAGTGAGGTCGGGGAGAGACGTGCCTAGCAACGCTGGAACCACCCGTCTGGTCATCGTCGAGTCACCGGCGAAGGCCAAGACGATCTCGGGCTACCTTGGCCCGGGGTACGTCGTGGAGGCCAGCTTCGGTCACGTCCGCGACCTGCCGCGTAACGCCGCCGACGTGCCGGCCAAGTACAAGGGTGAGCCCTGGGCCCGGCTCGGGGTGGACGTGGACAACGGCTTCCACGCGCTCTACGTCGTCTCCGCCGACCGCAAGCAGCAGATCAGCAAGCTGGTGAAGCTGGCCAAGGAGGTCGACGAGATCTTCCTGGCGACGGATGAGGACCGCGAGGGCGAGGCGATCGCCTGGCACCTGGTCGAGACGCTCAAGCCCAAGGTCCCGGTCAAGCGGATGGTCTTCCACGAGATCACCAAGCCGGCGATCCAGGCGGCCGTCGCCAACCCCCGGGAGATCGACCGCGACCTGGTCGACGCCCAGGAGGCACGGCGGATCCTCGACCGGCTCTACGGCTACGAGGTCTCCCCGGTGCTGTGGAAGAAGGTCATGCCGAAGCTCTCGGCCGGCCGGGTGCAGTCCGTGGCGACCCGCATCGTGGTCGAGCGGGAGCGGCAGCGGATGGCGTTCCGCACCGCCGAATACTGGGACATCCTGGCCACCCTCGCCGTGGCCGACGCCGGCGAGGGCCCGCGCGCCTTCAACGCCACCCTGATCGCGTTGAACGGCGACCGGATCGCCACCGGTAAGGACTTCGAGCCGACCACCGGCAAGGTGAAGCCCGGCGCGGGCGTCGTGCACCTCGACGAGGGCGGCGCTCGTGGGCTGGCGGCCCGACTGGAGGGGCGGCCGTTCACCGTCACCCGGGTCGAGGAGAAGCCCTACCGTCGCCGCCCGTACGCGCCGTTCATCACCTCGACCCTCCAGCAGGAGGCGGCCCGCAAGCTGCGCCTGTCGTCGCAGCAGACGATGCGCACCGCCCAGCGGCTGTACGAGAACGGCTACATCACCTATATGCGTACCGACTCGGTGAACCTGTCGGAGACCGCCATCTCGGCGGCCCGCCGGCAGATCGTCGAGCTGTACGGCGAGCGCAGCGTGCCGCCGGAGCCGCGTCGCTACACCGGCAAGGTGAAGAACGCGCAGGAGGCGCACGAGGCGATCCGCCCGGCGGGGGACAACTTCCGCACCCCGGGCGAGGTCGCCAAGGAGTTGTCGGCCGAGGAGTTCAAGCTCTACGAGCTGATCTGGCGGCGGACGATCGCCTCGCAGATGACCGACGCTGTCGGTTCCAGTGTCTCGGTGCGCATCCGGGCGGTCTCCACCTCCCAGGAGGAAGCCGACTTCGGGGCGACCGGTAAGACGATCACCGACCCGGGCTTCCTGCGCGCGTACGTCGAGTCCAGTGACGACGAGAACGCCGAGGCCGAGGACGCCGAGCGCCGCCTGCCCAACCTGGTCAAGGACCAGCCGCTGACCGCCGACCAGTTGGCCGCGCAGGGTCACCACACCCAGCCGCCGTCGCGCTACACGGAGGCGTCGCTGGTCAAGGCCCTGGAAGAGCTGGGCATCGGCCGCCCGTCCACCTACGCGTCGATCATGCAGACGATCCAGGACCGGGGGTACGTCACCAAGCGCGGCCAGGCGATGATCCCGACCTTCCTGGCCTTCGCGGTGATCGGGTTGATGGAGCGGCACTACCCCCGCCTCATCGACTACGACTTCACCGCCTCGATGGAGAACGAGCTCGACGAGATCGCCGGCGGCGACCACGCCGCTGTCGACTTCCTCACCGCGTTCTACTTCGGCAGCTCCAACGGTGCCGGTGACCAGGACATCGCCCGCTCCGGTGGGCTCAAGAAGCTGGTCACCGAGAACCTCAGCGACATCGACGCCCGCAGCGTCAACTCCATCCCGCTCTTCACCGACGACGACGGCCGTGAGGTCGTCGTCCGGGTCGGCCGGTACGGGCCGTACCTGCAACGGGAACTGCCCGGCGGCGAGCAGCCGGCACCGGCCGCCGAGGGTGAGGAGGGCGGTGCCCAGGGCGACCGGGCGCCGATCCCCGAGGGCCTCGCCCCGGACGAGCTGACCCCGGAGAAGGTCCACGAGCTGTTCCTCGGCGGCGGCGGCGAGCGCAAGCTCGGCGACGACCCGGCCACCGGGGAGCCGATCGTGCTCAAGTCCGGCCGGTTCGGCCCGTACGTGTCCAGCGGCGAGCGCAAGTCGTCCCTGCTGCGTACGCAGACACCGGACTCGCTGACCCTGGAGCAGGCACTCAAGCTGCTCAGCCTGCCCCGGTTGATCGGTGTCGCGCCGGACGGCGTCGAGGTCTTCGCCAACAACGGTCGCTACGGCCCGTACGTCAAGCGGGGCGAGGAGTTCCGTTCGCTGGAGTCCGAAGAGCAGATGTTCACGGTCAGCCTGGACGAGGCGCTGGCCCTGCTGGCCGCTCCGAAGACCCGTGGCCGGCGGGCCGCCGCGCCGCCGCTGCGTGAGATGGGCGTCGACCCGGCGACAGAGAAGCCGCTGGTGATCAAGGACGGTCGCTTCGGTCCGTACGTTACCGACGGGGAGTTCAACGCGTCGCTGCGACGCGGGCAGACGCCGGAGGCGCTGACCCTCGAGGAAGCCTCCGAGATGCTCGCCGAGAAGCGGGCCAAGGGTCCGGCGCCGCGGAAGAAGGCGGCGGCGAAGAAGGCCCCGGCGAAGAAGGCCACCGCGGCGAAGAAGACGGCGGCCACGAAGAAGACGGCCGCCGCCAGCAAGTCGACCGCCGCGAAGAAGACCACCACCGCGAAGGCGACGACGGCCAAGAAGGCCCCGGCCAAGAAGGCCGCCCCGCGTAAGGCTGCGACCAGCACCGAGTAGGTCGGCGCCACCCTGGTTCGCTGTAGATCTTGGACAGTTTCCGTTCCGCCGAGACGGAAACTGTCCAAGATCTGCGTCATCCGGTGTTCCGTGTCACGGTCGCCGTGGAGACTTTCGCTGTTTCACCGGTACCGCCGTACCGTATGTCCATGCCGTCAATTCGGAAGAGGCGTGCGGGCGGGGAGAAGCGGGCCGCAGTCCTCGACGCGGTGGCCGACGTGCTCGCCACACGCGGCTACGAGAACACCCGCTTCGCTGACGTGTCCTCGGCCGGCGGCGTCGCGATCAGCACCTTGCAGACCTACTTCGGATCGCGCGAGGACATGGTCATCGAGGCGATGCAGGTATTCACCGACCGGGAGGTGGACGCCCTGCGAGCGGTGTCCGCCGCCGAAGCCGATCCGTGGCGACGGCTCGTCGCGCTCGTGGACCGGAGTCTGCACAACTCGGAGAGCACCCGGCAGATCCTCGTCGAGTTCTGGCGGGCCGCGATGCGTGACGACGAGCTTCGCGACCACAGCGCCCAGGTGTGGGCCCGCTACCGGGCACCATTCCTGGCCGCCGTGCGGGAGGGCGTGAGCCGGGGTGACTTCACGTTGGCCCACGACGCCGAAGCGGTGACCGATCTCCTGCTCTCGGCTCTGGCCGGTCTGATCGTCTCCCGCGTCCAGCACCATCCCGCGCCGACACCCACTGATTTCCGGACAGTCCTCCTGGCCCAGCTCAGGCTGATGCTGGGCGTCAACGGCGAAGAGCCCCGCACCGAGAGTTGAGGAACGATGACCACCGTCGAGATCACCCGTTTCCGTGTGCCCGCCGAGCGCGCCGAGGCTCTTCTGGCCGCACGGCCGGCGATGCTGCGCGACTTCGAGGCCGACCGCGCAGGCTTCCTCGAAGCGCGACTGGTCCGGTTGTCGGCCGACGAATGGCTCGACATCGTCTTCTGGGGTTCCTCCGAAGACTTCGCCGAATCGCGACGCCGGGGCGCGGACCGGTCGGGTATCCAGACCTTCTTCTCCCTGATCGAGTCGGTGATCAGCGTCGAGGAGGGCACCACAACCGAAGCGACGGGTGCCTGATGCGCGCGGCGTCGCACGACCGGAGAACGGAACGACCATGATCTGGACAGCCGGATTCCGCACCGCCGTGATCAGCCCGTACGAGCGGCTCCAGTTCAGCGAACCCCGTAGCTTCGCCGACCAGACCGTCCGTCAGGTGCTGCACCTGGCCGGCGGTGGGGATGCCTTCCGCGTACGCCTGACGAACCGCTACGGGCGTACCCCGTTGACCATTGGTGCCGCCACGGTCGTGGTCGGTGACCGGCCCGTGGCACTGACCTTCGACGGTGCCGCGCGCCGTGTCATCCCGGCGGGCGGGGAGGCCGTCACGGACCCGGTCAGCACTCCCGTGGCCGCCGGCGCGGACCTGGTCGTGAGCCTCTACCTCCCGGAGCGGACCGACCTGGCCACCCACTCCCACAAGCCTGCGGAACTCACCCGGATAGCCGACGGCAACCAGGTCACGACTCCTCAACCGGCGTGGACGGAGCAGGTCGAAGCACGGTTCTACATCTCGGGCGTCGACGTGCTCGCCCCGCCTGACACCGCCGTCGGCGTGGCCTTCGGTGACTCCTGGTTCGAAGGAGTCGGCACCACGACGAGCGCCAACCGCCGCTCGGTCGACGTCCTCAACCGGCGGTTGAAGCGCGGGTGGGTCGTCAACCAGGGCATCGCCGGCAACCGGCTCCTGCGCGACACGGTCGGCGAACACGGGTTGGCACGCTTCGACCGCGACGTCCTCTCGATACCGGCGGTGACCCACGTTCTGGTCCACTTCGGCATCAACGACCTGGGTCTACCCGGCATGCTGGGTGAACCCCCGGTCACCGCGGGTGACCTGGTCGCCGGTTTCCGTGCGCTGGCCGACCGCGCCCACGGCGCCGGCCTGAAGATCCTCGCCGCCACCATCGGTCCGTTCGCGGGTGCCGGCCCCGAGATCAGCACGCCGGAGGGCCTCGCCGCCCGACGCGAGGTGAACGAGTGGATCCGCACCACCGACACCTTCGACGCCGTCTTCGACGTGGCGCGGGCCGTCGCGAACCCGCACGCCCTCGACCACATCCACCCGGCGCTGGACAGCGGCGACGGCATGCACCTGAACGACAGGGGTGCCGAGGCCATGGCCGGTGCCCTCAACCTGGACGACCTCGCGCTCTAGCCGGGCAACCCGTTACGCGCCGAGGACGTGGGTCAGGTGGGGGTTGGTGAAGACGCGGTTCGGGTCCAGGCGATCGCGGACGGCCTGGAAGTCGGCGAAGCGGGGGTAGGCCGTGGCCAGCGACGCGGCGTCGCGGTAGTGCATCTTGCCCCAGTGCGGTCGGCCGCCCAGCCCGGCGGCCACCTGCTCGAAGGCCCGGAAGTACGGCTCGTACGGCATGCCGACGTACTGGTGCACGGCGATGTAGGCGTTGTCCCGCCCGTAGCCGTGGGAGAGCCAGATGTCGTCGGCGGCGGTGAAGCGCACCTCGACCGGGAAGAGCACCTTGAACGGCAGTCCGTCGACGATCCGCCGGAGCGCCGCGAGCGCCTCGGGCAGTGCTTCGCGGGGCAGGCCGTACTCCATCTCCATGAAGCGGACCCGGCGCGGGGTGCAGAACACCCGGTCGGAGCGGCCGGTGTACCGGCGTTCGGTGAGGGCACGGGCGGAGACCGCGCTGATCCCCGGCGCGAGGGCGGGCACGGCCCGGCCGAGGCGGCAGGCCCCGGCGAAGACCCGGTTGGACAGGAAGTCGTCGTCCAGCCAGCCGCGCCAACGGGACAGCGGCCGGTCGTTGGCGGGTACCCGGTCGTTGGCCTTGACCTGGACCCGAGAGGTGTACGGGAACCAGTAGAACTCGACGTGGTCGTGGCGGCCGATCAGCGCGGGCAGCTCGCCGAGCACATCCGCCATCTCGGCCGGGCGTTCGTGGGCGTGCAGGACGAAGGCGTCCACGCAGCGCAGGGTCACCTCGACCAGTACGCCGATCGCGCCGAGCGACACCCGGGCGGCGGTGAGGACGTCGGGATTCTCGTCGGCTGAGCAGTGCAGCACCTCGCCGGTGCCGGTGACCAGTGTGATCGCCTCGACGAAGGTGGAGAGGCACCCGTAGCCGGCGCCGGTGCCGTGGGTGCCCGTGGAGATCGCCCCGGCGACGGTCTGCGCGTCGATGTCGCCGAGGTTGGGCAGCGCGAGGCCGTGCCGGGCGAGCAGGCTGTTGAGCGTGTGCAGTGTCATTCCCGCCGGTACGGTGACCAGCCGGCGGGCGACGTCGACGCTGACGGGGGTGTCCAGCTCGGACAGTTCCATCCGGCGGTCGTCGGCGAGTGCGACGGCGGTGAACGAGTGGCCGCTGCCCGTCACGCGGATCCGACCACCGGTGGCGACGGCGTCCCGGACGGCTTCTGTGACGTCGGTCGGCGAGCCGGGGCGCAGGATCGCGGTGGCGCTGCCACGCTGGTTGCCGGCCCAGTTGGACCATGCGGCGGTGAGCGATGCGGTGCCGACCATGCGCGCTCCTCATTCATGAATATGAACTGACTTCATATCAGGAACGTTGTACCTGGTAAATACCGCAATTGCGATCCGCTCGTTGTACCGGTAGTCACGGACTCGTGACGTGGAGATATGTTCATCCGTCGAAGGGGGGTGGCGCAGAGTGTCCACACCAGCCGCCACGACCGGTCCGCTGCGCCGCGTACCGGTGCAGGGTCGAAGTGTCGCGCGGGTACAGCGCATGTTGGATGCCTGCGCCGAACTCGTTGACGAGGTGGGGTACGAGGGGCTGACCACGACCCTGCTCGCCGAGCGGGCCGAGGTGGCGATCGGGTCGGTGTACCAGTTCTTCCCGGACAAGCGGGCGATCGTGCAGGCGTTGACCCTGCGCACGATGGAGTCCTACCTCCAGCGCCTCGACGAGCGGTTCGCCTCCGACGAGATGACCCACTGGTGGGACGGCGTCGACGCCGGGATCGACGAGTACATCACCATGCACCGCACCGTCCCCGGCTTCCGTACCCTGCACTTCGGTGACGTGGTCGACCTGCACCTGCTCGACGAGCAGCGGGACAACAACGGCGTGATCGCCGACCAGCTGGCCCGGGTGCTCACCGAGCGTTTCGGGCTCACCGACGTACCGAAGCTGCGCTTCGTCCTGGAGATCGCGGTCGAGGCGGCGGACGCGCTGATCAAGCTCGCGTTCCGGCGCAGGTCCGACGGTGACGAGCGGGTGCTGCTCGAGGCGAAGGCGCTGATCCGGGAGTACCTGCATCGGCAGGTCGACGGCGAGGACAGCGGTCGGCCCGCTGTCGGCCAGCAGGCCCAGCCCGCCTGATCCGTGCTCGTGGCCCGGGGGCGGGCGTCGGCTCAGAGGAACGCCTGCCCCTCCCCCCGGTAGGTGGGCACGCTCGCCACTACCGTGTCCCCCTCGACCAGGTGCAGGTCGTTGACCCGTTCACACAACTCGCCGGCCTTGGCGTGCCGGAACCACACCCGGTCGCCGACGCGCAGGGTGGCCGCTGCCGCACCGGACAGCGGGGTCTGCACCTCACCAGCACCCTCGGTGCCGACCAGCTTGAGCCCGGCCGGCAGCCATGGCCGAGGTAGCCGGCTGTCGGCGGCCGGACCGGAGGCGATCCAGCCGCCACCGAGCACCGTCGCCAGCTCCGGCGTCGGCCGGCGGACCACCGCGCAGGCGAAGAAGGCCGCCGGGGTGGGGCGCCAGGCGCGGTACGCGTCGAACAGCGTCGGCCCGTACAGACCCGATCCCGCGGTGATCTCGGTTACCGCGGGATCGGCGCTGGTCGCGGCCACGCTGCCGGTGCCGCCGCCGTTGACGAACTCCAGGTCGGCGTGCTCGCGTACCGCGGCCACCGCCGCACCTCGGCGGGCCAGCAACTCGCGGTACGACCCGCGCTGGGCCAGCCTGATCGCGCCGGCCAGCAGCGTCTGCCCCGGCGGCGCGTCGCCCAGGCCGGCGATCTGCGCTTCGTACGACATGAGCCCGACCAGCCGGAAGCCAGCGCGGCCGGCGACGGTGGCGGCGAGCGCGCCGGCCGCCCGTGCGCTGTGCACCGGTGAGCGGCGGACGCCGACGTGCACCCGCCCCCGTATCGGCCGCCAGGAGGCGTCCAGGTCGAGGCAGAGTCGTAGCTCGGCGCGCTGCCCGGGGGCCCGGACGGCGTCGATCAGGTCGAGTTGTCCGGTGCCGTCGATCATCAGGGTGATCGCGGCGGCCAGGGTCGGGTCGGCGGCCAGTTCGGCGAGCGCGGCCCGGTCGGCGCTCGGGTACGCGACCAGGACGTCGTCGCTCACACCGGCACGAACCAGCCAGATCGCCTCCGGCACTGTGAACGCCATGATGCCCTGCCAGCCGGGCCGGGAGAGGGCCCGACTGATCAACTCCCGGCTGCGCACCGACTTGCTGGCCAGGCGGACCGGTTTGCCGCCGGCCAACTCGGCCAGGGCGGCCGAGTTGGCGTCGAAGGCGGTGAGGTCGACCACGGCGTAGGGCGGGTCGAGGTGGGCGGTCGCCCGATCAAGGCGCTCGCGAAGTTTGTCGCTTTCGATGGCCACGTGTGCACGCTAACTGTCCGACGGTGAATGCGAAATACCCTCGCGTACGTCCGGGCTGCGGTCGGTGGCTCCGGCGGCCTAGGCTCAGCGAGCAGGAGAATGTCGCCGATGGGGTGGCCCCCCACCGGGTCTAGAGTGTTCCACCGGAGGCGCCCAGCGATGGGCCGGCACGTGGAGGTACGGCCATCGAAAGCCAGAACAGCGGCGAGTCGCCCGGCGTGTCGCGCTCCGGCGGTCGGTCCGACGCCGCTGCCAATCAGCCCAGCGGCGGTCAGGTCGATCCGTCCGGATATGCCGCCATCCGGTCAGTTCTGCGCATCCAGCCGTTCCGCCGGCTCTGGATCGTGCTCGGCGCGGCCTCCTTCGGCGACTGGCTCGGCCTGCTGGCCACCGCTCTCTTCGCCGCCTCACAGGTGCAGGGCAGCACCGCCCAGGGTGCCGCGTTCGGTGGAGTCACCGCGATCCGGCTGCTGCCCGCGCTGGTGCTCGGCCCGGTGGCCGGCGTCTTCGCCGACCGGTTCGACAGGCGCTGGACGATGGTCATCTGTGACCTGCTGCGCTTCGTGCTCTTCGCCTCCATTCCGCTCTACGCCCTCACCGGCGCCGCAGGCGGCCTGGTGGTCGGCTGGGCGCTGATCGCCACGTTCCTGATCGAGTCGCTCACCCTGCTCTGGATCCCGGCCAAGGAGGCCGCGGTCCCCAACCTGATCCCGCGCGCCCGGCTGGAGGCGGCCAACCAGCTCACCCTGATCACCACGTACGGCCTCACCCCGGTCGCCGCCGCCATCGGCCTCGCCGTGCTCGACCGTGGCGTCCGTGGTGCCGTCGGTGGCGACCTACCCTCCTGGGCCGAGCCGGCCCAGCTTGCGCTCTGGATCAACTCCTTCTCCCGGCTCGCCACGGCACTTGTGGTGGCGTTCGGGATCAAGGAGATCAGTGACGCGCAACGCGGTGAGGCCGAACGTGCCGAGCAGAGCATGTTCCGGCAGTTCTCCGAGGGCTGGAAGTACATCGGCCAGACCCCGCTCGTCCGTGGCCTGGTCCTGGGCATCTTCGGCGCGTTCGCCGGTGGCGGCATCGTGGTCGGCACGGCCAAGTTCTTCGCCAACTCGCTGGGCGCTGGCGACGCCGCGTTCTCACTGCTCTTCGGTGCCATCTTCGTCGGTCTGGCGCTCGGCATCGGGCTCGGCCCGATGATCGTCAAGGAGATGTCCAGGCGTCGCTGGTTCGGCATGAGCATCGTGCTCGCCAGCGCCGCCGTGATGACCCTCGCCTTCGCCATCCACCTGTCCATGGCGATCGTCGGCGCGGTGCTGGTCGGCGCCGGTGCCGGGATGGCGTTCCTGGCCGGCACGACGCTGCTGGGCGGCGAGGTGGCCGACGAGGTGCGCGGCCGGGTCTTCGCCGTGGTGCAGATCGGCACCCGGCTGGTGCTGATCCTGGCCATCGGGCTGAGCAGCGTGTTGGTCGGCGTCGGCGGCTCCCGCAAGCTGGAGATCGCCGACCTGGGCGTGTCCATCTCCTCGACCCGGTTGCTGCTGCTCGCCGCCGGTGCGGCCGGCATCTTCGCCGGGATCAGCGCGTTCGGCCAGATGGACGACAAGAAGGGCGTCCCCGTCCTCGCCGACCTCTGGGGCTCGATCCGGGGCCGTCCGCTGATGCCCTCCGAGCCGTTCGTCTCCACCGGGCTGTTCGTGGTGTTCGAGGGCGGCGAGGGCGCCGGCAAGTCCACCCAGCTCGCCGCGCTCGCCGAGCGGCTGCGCGGCCAGGGGCGTGACGTGGTGGTCACCCGGGAACCGGGAGCGACAGCTGTCGGTCAGCGGATCCGGTCGCTGGTGCTGGACACCTCCGGCGACGAGGCCCCCTCGCCGCGGGCCGAGGCGCTGCTCTACGCCGCCGACCGCGCGCACCACGTGGCCACAGTGGTCCGGCCCGCGCTGGTCCGGGGCGGTGTGGTGATCAGTGACCGGTACGTCGACTCGTCCCTGGCGTACCAGGGTGCTGGCCGGACGCTGCCCGTCGACGAGGTCTCCTGGCTCTCCTCCTGGGCCACCGGTGGGCTCAAGCCCGACCTGGTGGTGCTGCTGGACGTCGAACCGCACACCGGCCTGTCCCGGGTCGTCTCGCGCAACGCCGGCACCGACCGGCTGGAGGCCGAGTCGGTCGCCTTCCACGAGCGCGTCCGCTACGCCTTCCTCGACCTCGCCGCCGCCGACCCGAAGCGCTACCTGGTCCTCGACGCGTCCCGACCGGCCGACGAGATCACCGGGCGGGTGGTCCGCCGTGTCGAGGAGATGCTCGGCAGCCCGGGCGGCATCGTGCACCCCCGGCCGGCGCAGGGCCCGGACACCTCGGTGCAGCCCGAGTTATCCGACGCGGAGCTGGTGACGATGGAGCACAAGACCTGATGCCGGACGTCTTCGCCGACCTGGTCGGTCAGGACGACGCGGTGGCCGAACTGCGCCGGGCCGCCGCCGCTGCGGCCGCCGTGCTGCGCGCGGGCGCGGTCGACCGGGCGCCCGCGTTGATCGCCGCCGGCGACGCCGACTCCGCGCTTACCGGCGATGCCCCGGCCGGCGGGGTGGACCCGGCCGCCGGGATGACGCACGCCTGGATCTTCACCGGCCCTCCCGGCTCCGGCCGCTCGGTCGCCGCCCGGGCGTTCGCCGCCGCTCTCCAGTGCGTGCACGGCACCGGCTGCGGTGAGTGCCCCGGCTGCCGCACCACGATGGGCGGCACCCACGCCGACGTCCGGCTGGTGGTGCCGGAAGGGCTGTCCATCGGCGTCAACGAGATGCGCGCGCTGGTGCTGCGCGCGGCCAGCACCCCCTCCGGCGGGCGCTGGCAGGTGGTGGTCATCGAGGACGCCGACCGGCTCACCGAGGCCGCCGGCAACGCGCTGCTCAAGGCGATCGAGGAACCCCCGCCGCGTACGGTCTTCCTGCTCTGTGCCCCGTCCACCCACCCGGACGACATCTCGGTGACCATCCGGTCGCGCTGTCGGGTCGTACCCCTGCGGCAGCCGCCGGCCACCGCGGTGGCCGAGGTGCTGGTCCGCCGGGACGGCGTCGCGCCCGACGTGGCGCAGTGGGCGGCGGCGGCCGCGCAGGGGCACGTGGGTCGGGCCCGCCGCCTGGCCCGCGACCCGGAGGCACGCAAGCGGCGCGAGGCGGTGCTCGCGGTGCCGCGCCGGTTGACAGGTGTCGGCGCGGCGTTCGACGCGGCGTCCGCGCTGATCGAGGCGGCCGAGGCGGAGGCCGAGGCGTCGGTCACCGAGGCCGACGCGGCCGAGCGGGCGGCGCTGGAGACCGCGCTCGGCGCGGGTGGCACCGGCCGGGGCGCGTCGGGCGCGATCCGGGGTGCCGCCGGTCAGCTCAAGGAGTTGGAGAAGCGGCAGAAGTCCCGGGCCACCAGGGCCCAGCGGGACGCGCTGGACCGTGCGCTCGTCGACCTGGCCGGCTTCTACCGGGACGCGCTCACGATGGCGCTGCGTGCGCCCGTCGCCCCGGTGCACACCGACACCGCCGCGTTGGCCGGTGCCGGCGCGCAGAAGTGGGACGCCGAAGGGGCGCTGCGCCGGCTGGAGGCCGTGCTCGCCTGCCGGGCGGCCATCGAGTCGAACGTGAAACCGCGGATCGCGGTCGAGGCGATGATGCTCGCCCTCTGGAAGGGCTGACCCGCACCCCTTCGACCGTTGTCCACAGGCATCGACAGGTCCGATTGCTGTGCGGTACGGTCCGTGTGCCGTGGTGACGGTGAGAGCACGCTGAGTGAGGGATCACCCGGGAGGAGTCGGCCGATGCCGCGGGGGGAGATCGACGAAGCCTGGATCGAGGAGGCGGTGCGGCGCTACCGCCGCATCGAGTCGCTACAGGCCGAGTTCGACAGGCGGTGTCGACCGTCGAGGTGACCGTCCGGTCCCCGGACGGTCTGGTCGAGGTGGTGGTCACCGCCGGTGGGCGGATCACCGACGTCCGGTTCCTCGGGCCGCTGCACACCCGCAGCCCTCGGGACGTGGCCGGCTCCGTGCAGGCTGCGGTCACCGCAGCGGCGGACGCCGCCGAATGGGCCCGGGAAAAGCTGCACAACGAGACGTTCGCCGCCTACCGACCGCTCGCGGGAGCCTGAGATGGACACACTGCGCGCGCTCTCCGCCCGACTCGACGAGGCGAGCGCCACGCTCACCGCCGTCTCGCACACCGTCACCGCCACCGATCCGTCCCAGGCCGCGTTCGGCGCCGATGCCCCGGGTCGGCCGGGCGAGATCGGTCGCGCGTTGCACCGGCAGTGGACCACCGCCACCGACGACCGGGCCCGCGAGGCGCGCGCCGCCGCCGGTCGACTGGCCACCGCCGCCGCGGCGGTGCGGGAGGCCGCCGACCGCTATGCCGACGTCGACCGGGCGGCCCGCCGCAGGCTCGCCGGAGAGCCGTGATGGACGCGCTCGACCGGCTCGCCGAACCCGGCCTCGACCTGCTTCGTCGGGTGGACTCCCTCATCGCCGCGGGAGTCCCGGAGGGCCACCGGGTCTGGCCGCTGCTGCGTCGGATGCAGGTGCTGCCGGGTGACGCGGTGCGCGGCTTCCTCGACCTCCACCCCGCGCCGCTCGCCGGCGCCGGGCACGCGGTGCGCCGGCTCGTCCGGGGGTACGACGACGTCTCCGCCGCACTCACCGACGCGGTGCTCTGGTCCGGCCCGGCCGCCACGGCGTACGGGCAGCAGCGGGCGGCACTGCTGCACCACCTCGACGAGGGGCCGGACAGCCTGGTCGGGCGGCTCGAATCCACAGCCGGCTACGCGGACGCACTCGCCGACTGGGTGGAGGGCAGCCGACTCGCGCTGGCCCGGACACTGGCCGACGTGCTGCGCTCGGCGGAAGCGGTAGCCGTGGTCGCCGCCACCGCCACCGGTGTGTCGACGAGGCCCGGGCCGATCGGTCCCGGCGTTGCCGACGCGGCCGAGATCGCCGCACGGGTGCTGGCGGTGCTCTGCGTGGCGTACGACGGTGCGGAGACGCTGCTGCGCCAGTGGGCACCGAGCCTCGCCGAGGCGACGTGGCGGCCGCCGATGGAGGGGCGACCCCGCTACGACCAGCCCACCCGGGTCGGCTGGTAGCCGGCTCCCGGTCCTCCGGCCGTCGCCGCACAGGTCCCGGACAGACCACGGCGTCGCTCAGGGGCGCCCGACCTGAGTCGGCTCCCCGGCGACGCCGTGGTCTTCCCCCTGCACCCCCCGCAGGTATGCCTTCACTCAACGCTGTCGGGGCGGTCTTGTCTCCTGCCCGGGCCCGGATTCAACCGTCCGGGCGAGGAGCAACGGCACGACGGGCTGCCCGGCAATAGGTCGATTCGACGGTCATGGATGCGAGTGGGCGTCATCGACCGAGGTGCTCTCCGACACGAAGGCGTCGTAGGGTGGGGGGATGGGCATGCTCTGCGCGGTCAGCTTCAACCGGTACGGGCGCCTCTACTATCTCGATCCCGGTGAGTTGCGCCCGCAGGTCGGCGACAAGGTGCTGGTGCCCACCGACGACGGGCCCGAGGTGGCGGAGTGCGTGTGGGCCGCGCAGTGGGTGACCGAGGAGACCGACGGTTTCCCCCGGTTACTGGGGCTGGCCGCCGACGACGACCTGCGGCGGGACGAGGCACTGCGTCGCCGCAAGGCCGAGGCCAAGGTGGCCGCCAAACGGCTCATCCGCTCGCACGGCCTGCCGATGAAGGTGGTTGCCGTCGACCACGTGCTCGGCTCCGCCGAGGGCGGCGGCGAGCGCAGCACTGTCTACTTCACCGCACCGCACCGGGTGGACTTCCGCTCCCTGGTCCGCGACCTGGGCGCCACCCTGCACTGCCGTGTCGAGCTGCGTCAGCTCTCCGCCCGCGACTCGGCGCGCGTGCAGGGCGGCATCGGCTCCTGCGGTCGGGACCTGTGCTGCGCCACCTTCCTCACCGACTTCGAGCCGGTGACCATCCGGATGGCGAAGGACCAGGACCTTCCGCTGAACCCGCTGCGCATCTCCGGCGCGTGCGGCCGGCTGATGTGCTGCCTCAAGTACGAACATCCGCTGTACCAGCGCTTCCAAGAGACGGCTCCGGCGGTCGGCAGTCGGGTCTCCACGCCCGAGGGTGACGGTCGCGTGGTCGGGCACAGCGTCCCGAGAGACGCGGTGACCGTACGCCTGGACGCCGACGGCTCCCGCTCCATGTGCTCCCGCGCTGACGTCTGCGGCTCCCGCCAAGCCCACGACCAGCACTACCCGGCCTAACCCCCCACCGCCTGCGCCTGCCCGCCGCGCCCGCGTTCCCTCCCCGTTGATCATGAAGTTATTGCCACTCCGACCGGCGTGTCGGGACAATAACTTCGTGATCAACTGTGCTCTGCGGGTGGGTTGGGGTCAGGGCAGGACTGTGGGGGGTTCCGCTAGGCGGGGGGTCAGGTCGGTCTTCGGGGTCAGCCAGCTTGCGGTGGGGGACTGGTCCGGGTTCACCTGCCAGTCCCGGGAGACCCGGTCCAGAGCGATCGGGAAGATCGTCAGCGTGCCGTCCGGGTCGATGCGCAACCGCAGGAACACCTTCGAGTCCTCGATGCCCTGACCGGCGAAGAGTTCGTTGACGTTCACCCCGAACGAGCCCGCCACCAGCAGGTACGCGGCCACCAACTGGCTGGCCACCAGCCCGATCACCGGGCCGTAGAGCACCGCCGCGGCGACCGCCGGCAGCGGCCACGGCCAGTCGTAGAACGGCAGGGCCAACCACGCCCACGTACCGGCCGCCGCGAGGGCCACCTGCGCCACGCCGTGGCTGACGCCGAGAATCCCGTGCCGTACGTGCCGCTTGCCGCTCGCGCTCGGCGGTTTGGCGAAGAGGATCGCCGCCAGCACCGTCACGAGCACCATCAACACCAGCGGGACGCTGAACAGCCGCTGATCCGTGCTGTCCGCCCAGTTCGCCGTCGCGCCCGCCATGGCCAGCATCAGCAGGGTGTGCAGGATGCCGAGCAGCGTGGTGAAGCCCGGATTGCGGAACGGCAGCCTCGGGAAGATGCCCCAGCCGTAGCGACGGGAGCGGGCCGCGTCCGGATAGCGGGCCACCAGGTCGTACGGCTGGGTCGAGCTGGCCCGGCGAGCCAGGGTGTCCCGCGGCGGCACCTCGATGCGCTCCGGCAGTTTGTGGGTGGGGTAGAGGTAGGCGCCGCCTCCGCCGCACGTGATCAGCTGCCGGTCCGGCCCGGAGTAACGGGCGTAGTGGTGCAGGTCGCCGGAGATCAGCAGCCGCACCCGCGCCCCGGTCGGATCGATGATCGTCCGGATGAAGTAGTCGATCGAGTCGTACGCCGTCGGGCTGTCGGCCGCCTTGACCCAGGTCGGAGCCGGCGCTGCGATGATCACCTTGGACTCCGGGCCGAGCCGCCGGGCCACCTCGTCGAAGTAGGCCAACTGCGGGTCGTCCAGGTACGAGCCGGACTGGTCGTCCACACCGAGAAGCCACCAGCCCGCCGGCAGTTCCACGGCGAAGTACGACCGGGACTGGCCGGTGCCCCACCCGGCGAAGTTCCGGTCCCGGGAGCGGACGAACAACCGCAGGAACGCGGTCAGGCCGTCGTACCAGTCGTGGTTGCCCGGCACCGCGAAGAGCGTGGGCTTCTCGGGCGGCGGCACGGGCAGGGCGGCCTGGTAGGGGCCCTTGCACCGGTCCTCGTACGAGGCGTAGGCCGCCGACGGGTACACCTGGTCGCCACCCATCACCAGGGTCTGCGCCCGGGGTAGCCGGTGCCCGTCGACCGTCAGCTCGGGCTGCGCCAGCAGGTACGCCACCGAGTAGGTGGCGTTGAAGCCGTCGCCCAGGTCCGCCACGTAGTCCAGCCACAGCCCGCCGTCCGGCCCGACCTGGCGGAAGACGCCGTCGTCGAAGGCGTTCTGCAACTCGCGCTTGTCCAGGTACGCCCCGAACAGCACCGCCAGCAGCGTACGGATGCCGGTGCTGATCAGCAGGAACGGTGCCAGCCACGGCACCGGCTTGCGGGGCGTGAAGCCCAGCTCGAGCGGGTCGGTGCTGCTCGGCCGGTGGGCGGCGCGTTCGGCCGGTACCGGATCGGGGCGTTCGGTGGCGTCGTTCGGGTGGCCGGGGTGGTCGCGTTCGTCGCTCACCCGCCGCAGCGTAGTCCCGGTCCTGATCATCCGCTGTCCGGTAAACGTCCAGATGGCGGTTGATGTCCGGTTGGTGCTCGCGGACGGTGTGGGGGTATCCCGTTCGGCTGGCGGCGTCGGGGTGCCGTACACTTGCTGATCGTTGCCGCCTTAGCTCAGTCGGCTAGAGCGACGCACTCGTAATGCGTAGGTCGACGGTTCGATTCCGTCAGGCGGCTCGGCATGGAAGCCCAGGTCATCGGCCTGGGCTTCGCCTTTTCTCAAGGTCGACAAGAGCGCCGCCGGCCGTGCCAGTCCGCAAATAGCCCGCATCCCGCAAGCGGGCCGCGCCGGCTCGGCCCCTGCCTGCTGGCGACCTCCGGCCGGCATCGGCCGGGCCGGCCGGCCACGCTGCGGGAGAACAGAGCATCCCGAAGGTCACGAGCGAGGTCTAGTGTGCGTCCGTGAGTGGAAGGACAACGAGGTGGAACGGCACGGGCCGAAGCGGCGTCCGCACGCGACTTACCAGTGTCCGACCTGCGGCGCACCCCTGTCCCTTTGGGCTGCCACAGCTGCCGGCCCCGATGAAACTGACGAACTTCCGCCGGTCCGTGAGTTCCGTCGATGCCTAGAGTGCCTTCACCTGGCGGTCCGCATCCAAGGCATGGACGAATGGCAGGACACGAGCGAGGAAGCTGCGCCTGCCCGCATACGTGCCATGATCGCCAGACTCTAGGCCTGCCAGAGTCAGCCGTGCTGGCCTACCTCGCTGCTTGACAGCGCCTGAAGCCACGGATCGTCTCGCCCGCTCGAAAGGTGCTGAACGTATCCAGGACCGAGGATGAGGTAGTCGATGAACCCGGCAACGTCGTCAGCCAGCTTGGCGAAACTGACAAGCTCGGCGTCGGTGTACCAGACGATGTTCAGGTCGGAGAACCACCACACCTCGCCTGTCGCACGCTCGACGAGGACGGGATTCTGCAGGACGTCTGCGACAGCGCACCACCGCGCATCACCGCCCGGCAGGTCATCGGCCATCCATGGCGTCTGGCGCACGGAGGCTGCGGACCACAGGCGGATATCGCCCCTGCTTCCACATGTAGCCCCGTCGGCGAGGCGGAGGAACTCGGCGTAACCGGGGGCGATGTCGTCGAATGACTCGTCTAGCGAGACCGGCGGTGGCAGCTCCAGCGGCCCGTACGGCGGCGCAAGCCGCCCAAGGACCGCGGCGATTCGACGGACGGAGTCGGTCAAGGGCATAGCCCTCATTCTCTAGTCACCGGTCCGGCGGGCGCCGGCTGCGGTTGTCACGTCCAGGTCACCGCCGCCGGGACTTCTGCGCCATGACCTGACAGCTCGGGGACCGGCCGGCTCCGATACAGGCACTGAGCGGCTTCCCCGAGCCGCTTTCACAGAGCGCCGGCTGTCGGCGGTTGCGTCGAGCACGGTTTGGTTCGGGGTCTCGTCCCCGGTGCTCGACTCTCCACGCCTCTCGCCTGGCGTCAAGGGCGCTTCGCGTCGGCTACGCCGATGGCCTACGGCCACCCTTGACCCCGACCGAGAGCCGAGGATCTGGCACCTATCGGGAGACGGGGGCAGAGTGGCGACAGCCGAGCGTGCCGGGCCATCCACGGGCCAGTAACCGTGGCACCCAACGGTCACGGGCGGGCACGACGGGCTCGTCCGTGGTCATCCGAGTCAGACGCGGCTGTCGTGATCGAGGGGCCGGGCGGTGAGCCGCCCACCGAACTCCCGTATCTCCTTGAGGTCGAACTTGCTCGTGAAGCGGTAGACGTATGGTCGGAATGGAGGAAGGGCCGCCGGCCCACTGTCGGCGACGCCTGTGCGGCCGTCATTCATGTTTTTTGCGTCGAACGGCCGCCGCGGGTGTCCGCGGTACGGTATTCCCTGCACACGCGCTCACGCACCGTTCAACATCCGCCTCGCTGGAGGCGCGGGGGACTGACAAGCGACATACTCCCCGGTACCGTCGGCTCCACACGAGCGACCGGGGCGGGAGGGCCGTGTCTCGCAGCTTCGCGGCGCAGGAGTCGGCGGTAGGCCCAGTTCGGCTGATGGCTGTCTCCCTCTATTCCGAGCGCTATCCGGCAATTGGCGAAAGCCACGGGCTTTCCGCGATCGCGGGGTCACTGCGCGGGGCGTTCGGTGAAGCGGAGCTGCAGGTCGCGCTCGTGGATATGGTCGAGTGGGGCGAGGAGAACGCGAGCCGGCTCGCACACGTTGTCAGCGAGTTCCAACCCGACATCCTCGCGATTGGCCTGCAATACGGGACGTTCTCATTTCTGCAGAAGAACTACGCGAACCTGCGGGCTGCCGTACGACGCCCCGACGCGCTTGTCGTCTTTGGTGGGCCGCTCGCCACCTATCTGAGCGATCGGCTGATCAACGAGATAGCCGGCGACGCCGTGGTGATCCTCGGAGAGGCGGACGAGGCGCTCCCCGAGCTGGTGCGAGCCTGGGTGAGTGGTCGTTCGGACTGGTCGAGCGTGGCTGGCCTGCGGTACAGAGATCGGGTGCGTGGTGTCGACATAGCCACACCACGAAGGCTTGTCGACCTGAAAGCCGTACCGCCGCCGAGCCGTCTGCATCTGAACCGGATCGCGGCGCTGGGTGGCGAGATCTTCGTGGAGACCAGCCGCGGTTGTTCCTGGGCCGCGTGCACGTTCTGCCTCCGGGGTCTGACCGACGTTCACGGGCGCGGGTTCGAGTTCAGGCGGAAGTCCGCAGAGGCGGTTGCCCGGGACCTCACCGAACTCGCCGCCCGCGGTATCCGAGAGGTCACCATCGCAGACGAGGACTTCCTTGGCGGTGATCTGGGTCAGACCGAGGAGTTCGTCTACCAACTGCTGGCAATGCCACTCCCGCAGTTCCGCTTCGATGCCAGCGCGACCATCCACTCGATCTTCTCGCGGAGGGACACGCCGGGTGCGGCCGGCAGACGAAAGGCCCTTGTCGAGGCGTTGGCGCGTGCCGGGCTCCAGAAGGTCTTCCTGGGCATCGAGTCGTGTTCCCCAACACAGTTGAAGCGGTACGCGAAGGGGCACACCCGGAATGAGGCGGTCGCGGCGGCCGAACTGCTGCGCTCTCTCGGCGTCCGCGTCGAGATCGGGGTCATACTCTTCGATCCGCTGTGCACACTCGACGAGATCGAGGACAGCCTCCAGTTCATGCGTCAGCACAATCTCGCGTCGGTCGCCTCCGGGATCAGCAGTGAGTTGCGGTTACAGACCTCCTCGCACTACCTGGACGTGTTGCGGAAGTACGAGCGCGCTCGGGACGTGGCCCTCCACGACCCGGTGTTCGACCCGGACACGCTGATGCACTCGTACCGGTTCGCGGATCAGGAGGTGCAGCGGCTCTACGACTCCGTGCAGTTGTGGAACCGTCGGCTGCATCCGCTGTACTACCCGTCGAAGAGCCTGTCGCGCTTCGGCGCCACAGGCGCCCTGGGAGAGTCGGTGCAGGAGCTGAGAACCGCCACCAATCTCTTCCGGGATGAAACCTGTGACGCCATCTTGTCGGCGATCCGCCACGCCAGAGTGGGCAGGGATTTCCGGACGCCCTTCGATCTCGATATCGAAGCGACGGCCCGCCGCCTTGCGGATGCCGTCGTCCGTGCCCTGGCGCGCCGCGAAGGGCCGGACGCGCATCCGGTCATCGGGCGGGCCCTGGTGGCCGCCCGAAACGTCGACGCCCTGTTGACCGCATGATTCGAATAATCGAAAGGTATGTGATGGACCCGGAACGGATGCTTGAGAGCATGGCAGAAATGCACACGCTGACAAGACTGCCGCGGATCGGCTGGGTCATGGCCGGCGTCCCAGACCCGGAGTCGGTGTCCGACCACTGCTACGAGACCGCGGTGATCGCCTACCTGCTCGCCCAACAGATCGACGAGCCCGTGGACATGGGCAAGGTCCTCGCGATGGCGCTGTTCCACGAGACCGGCGAGGTGCGGCTTACCGATCTGCCGCGGCGATCCTCGCCGTACGTGAAGAATTTCAAGCGCGAAGCCGAGCGGCAGGCCGTGAAGGATGTTCTCGGTGGCGTCGCCGAGTCCGTTCTTCCGCTCCTGGACGAGATGCACGCGCTGGAGACGATTGAGGCGAGGCTCGTCGAGGCTGCCGAGGAATTGCAGATCATCGCCGCCGCGATGTACTACGCGAAGGAGAACCGTGGCGACATGAGCGAATACCGACGCGACGTCGACAAGTACGATCCTCTCGGCATAACTCCGGCTGCGGCGGTCGCTGAGGTGATCAAACGCCGGCTGGGCGACTACCTCGGCAACAAGCCGTACTGGGAGTTGGGTTACAGCCAGCGTTCGACCAGCGGTGACCGTGGCGAGAACTGACGCACCCTACGACGTCTTCGTCAGCTACAGCGATGCCGACCGTGATTTCGCCCATCGGTTGTACGACGCCCTCCGCCGCAGCAAGTTCCGCCGCCGGCGTCTCCGGGTGTTCTTCGCGCCAGCGGCGATCACTGTCGGTGAGTCGATCCCGGCGGCGATCTCGCAGGCTCTGGACCGCTCTGGCTGTCTGGTCGCCGTCGTCACTCCGGCGTGGCTCGCTTCCGAATGGAGCCGGTTGGAGTCGGACGTCGCCGTCTGGCGTGACCCGGCCGCCAATCATCGGCTTCTCCTGCCACTGCTGCTCAAGACGACGGCCATGCCCACGCTGCTCAGCCGCATCAAGTACCTGGATGTTCGGGAGGGTAGAGACCTTGAGGAAATCATGCCCGACCTCATCGCGGCCATTCGATGGTCTGCCGCCGAGGCAGAGGAGCGAAGCCAGGCGGCAGCAGAACGGCGGGACGTTCTCGCGGCCCCGATTCTCCCCTGGCTGGGGTTCGGAGGCCCTAGCTTCGACTTTGTGTGGCCCGAAATGATTATCGACCCGAGCGTCTCTCCGCTTCGGCATCCGGGTAGCGACGCTCGCCTGTCGAACTGGCTCACGTCGGCGCGCACCGAGGCGGCGTGCTTTGCTGTCGTAGGGGTCGCCGGGGCCGGAAAGACCACGGCTCTGCGTTCGCTGATGCTCTCCGGAGGCGGCGACCTCCCGTCCCAGCGCGTCTTTGTGCACGCACGCGACCTGCCGGCGCGTGCCAGCGAACTGGCCACCCGCTCGCGGCGGATGGCGCGGTTGGCCCTGTTGGTGGACGGGCTCGACGAGGCCGGAGAAGGTTTGGTGGAGACGGTGAGTAGCCACCTGGGCCAGCTCGCAGCCGCGGGCGCGACCATATTCTTCGCAGCCCGGACCGACTTCTTCGACCGCCAGAGCGACATCCTGAAGCGCACCCTGGGCATGCCGCGGGAGGTGTTGGAGGTCAAGTCGTGGACCAGAGAAGACGTCCTCGACTTCGCGAGCGGATACGCGCAGCGGATCAGCGACCCGTCGGTCTCGGCCAGAGCCGAGAGCATCATCGACGATGTCCCGGGTGCTGCACAGATGTCTTCCAACCCGATGCGGCTCACGCTTTTGCTTTATCTCCTCGCATCGGGCGCGGCCATCGATGTCGTCCGCCTCAGTGAGCCCTACGCCCTTTACACCATGTTCTACCGGGAGTGGCTGACCCGGGAACGGCACCGGGGGACCGGGGGGATCGACTCGTCGCTGGTCCAGAAATCGCACACTGCCCTGGCCCGTTGGTTCTACACCAATCGCGGGGAGCGGGCACGTCCGGAAGAGAGCATCGGTGCCGATGTGTGGATGGCGCTGCGGACGGACAGCGCCTTCACGGAGCTGCTGGACACCGCTGCCGGGTGGGGTGATGAATCCGAGAGCATCCGGGGATTCCGGCACGAGACCATCGGTGAGTTTCTGATCGCGCAGTCCGTCCTGGATGCGTTCCTCGCCGGCGGTCCGGCGATCGACGCTGCGTTGACCGTTACCGTCGGCGATGATGTCAACAGTTTCGTACGAAGCGGCCTTACGGATCTGGGCGCGGCTCGGGTGTCGGTGATTCAGCAGAATCTCGCGGCTCGGTACGACGAGCTGGAGGCCGATAGTGCCGGTCGTGACACGGACCGGAGTGAACGACTACGAGAGCAGATCATCTATTACGTCGGTAGGCTCCCGGTGGACGAGGCGCCACCGATGCTGGTGCGGGCGTTCACCACCGAGAGTTCTCCGCTGCTCCGGCGCTCCGCGGCGCTCGGCGCGATCCTGCACGGCGACGACGACGCGGAGATCGAGTACATGGCGCTGCTCGACGATCCGGGCGAGGCCAGCCTCAATCGTTCGGTGCAGATGGTGTACTTCGGTGATGTGCACGGTGATCTGCACACGTTCGTCGATGGCGGCCAGGGCTGGAGCAAGACGCGCGCGGCGATCCTGCGACGGCTCGGTGGCCACTCGCTCCGGGACCGGCGACTGCGCTGGTGGGACCTCAAAACCCTGCGGTCCTTCCTGGAGGCCCGGCCCGGCGACACACTGTCGAGCGCGGAACTCGCGGTCGTGCACGGCATCGATACCGCCGCCGAAGGCGGGTCGGAGCGGGAGCTGGCGGTCGGCCGAGAGGTCCGTCTCATCGACGAGTTGGTCCGGGGGCGCCCCACCTGATCTACCCCGGGGCCATCGATCGTCCAGCAGTTCTTGGTCGGCAACGGCGCCAGCAGCCGGGCCATGAAGTCCCGCACCCGCCAGGCCGACCGAAGCACGACCCGATCACGTCCATCGGCTCGTCAAACAGCCCAGACCATCGCTGGGCGTCTACTCAGTAGGCGGCAGCCACCGCCGTATCTTTGGTCCATACAACCACGAGACTCAGCGGTGGCTGCTCCATGCCTACGCACAAAGCCACACCGCTCCAGCAGGTCCGAACGGATCTCCTGCCGGAATACTAGAGATCTTGGCTGTTGCGACCCTCTCGGTGATGCGTTGAGTGACCGTTTCTGTCCTTGGCGCGAGTGCGTTCCGCGCCTGGTTGTCGCCCCCCGTTTACCCCCGAAAACCCCTGCCAATAGTTGACCAGTGCCGATAAGTGATCGCTGCCATCGAGTGAGCGGCGCGGCGGGCGCACCGTGACGGCGCTGCACGAGGCGCCCCGTCCCGGGTCAGGGTTCGCGCCTTCCGAAGATGATCCCTCCGAGCTTGCTCTCGGGCGAGGTGAGGGTCGTCTGCGACTCGACCCGGAAGCCACTCGTCCGCAGCCGGGCCGCCACCTGGTCGGGCTGGCGGCGGTGCACGTCGACCGTCATCGGATGGCCGCCGTAGCCCTCCGTCTTGCGGGTCGTCTCGTCGCCCACGTGGAAGCCGAGCAGCAGCGGGCCACCGGGTCGCACCACCCTTCGGAAGTGCGCGAGCACCGCGCCGAGCTGGTCGTCCGGGATGTGGATGAGTGAGTACCAGGCGATCAGGCCGGCGACCGAACCGTCGGCCAGGTCGAGGTCGGTCATCGAGCCGACCTCGAACCTCAGGCCGGGATGATCACGGCGGGCCACCGCGATCATCCCGGGTGAGAGGTCGATCCCGAAGGCGTCGACGCCGAGCGTGTGCAGGTGGGCGGTGATGCGCCCGGTTCCGCAGCCCACGTCGGCGACCGACCCGCCTCCGGCCGCGTCGACGAGTTCGGCGAACAACGCCAGAGCCGCCCGTTCGTACGGTGACTGCGCCAGGAGGTCGCGCACCAGGTGCGCGTAACTGACGGCTACCGTGTCGTAGGACGCGCGGGTGTCGGACAGCCAGTCGGCGTCGACGCTCATGCCTGGCACCGCCCGATCAGCGAGGGGTTGGCAGGGTCGCCGGGAAGTCGCGACGCTTGAGCTTCGCCATCCGGCCGTCCGGGTGGTGCCAGACCACGCCCTCCCAGCCCGGGTGGCCCAGCAGCCATTCACGCAGCCCGTCGTGGTCCAGCGGTGCCCTGCGCAGTTCCTCGTCGTCCCCGGGGGCGCAGAAGCCGTGGCGGACGAGCTGATGGCCGGTGGCCTTCTCCGGGTTGCCGTTCACCTTCGGCCCGACCAGTTCGTAGGTGGCGCCAGGCTGTGGGCCGCTGAACTGGTCGACGATCGCGCCGAGAGCCTCAGCGTGGAACGTGGCGAAGGCGGACTGCTCGATCGGCTCCCAGCCGACGGTCTTGCCGGTCACGTCGTCGGTCATGACCGGCTGGTACCCCGGCGGCGTGGTCCTGCCCGGCTTGACCTCACGCCGGGCCCACCAGCGTTCGCCGTCGTACATGACGCAGGTGCCGTCGTACTTCCGGGTGGCGACTCCCTCGCCGTCGAGCACCCACCGGCAGTCCGGGTGGACATCTGACGTCACCCGGCGCATGTCCTCCGGGTCGCGTCGGAACAGGGTCGGGATCTTCCGCATGCGCGTGCTCCTTCCTGCTGCGCTGGTGCCGCACAGCATGAAGGAGCGGCGGTGCGCGCTGCCACGGCTTATTGTGGCTCGGCAGGTCATCGTCCAGAGTGGCGCGTCCTGTGACAGCGATCGTTCTACATCTCGGAGGCGTCCGCCCATGACCTTCGCGCCGGTGATCGTCAGTCTGCCCATCGCCGACCGGGCCACCTCGTACCGCTTCTACTCGGACGGCCTCGGTCTCGACGCGGTGGGCGAGGTGGCCGACGACGGCATTCCGGAGCCGTTGCAGTTCGTGGTCAACGACGGGTTGCGGCTGATGCTCGTCCCGACCGGGGGTTTCGGCTGGGTCATCGGTCGACACGAGGTCGCGCCGAAGGGGCAGAGTGAGTGCGTGCTCAACCTCGGCGTCGCCACACCCGCCGACGCGGACGCTGTCGTCGACCGGGCGCGCGCCGCCGGCGCCGACGTGGTCACCGAGCCGACGGCACAACCCTGGGGGTACGCGGGAGTCTTCGCCGATCCGGACGGTCACCTGTGGATGGTCTCGGCCGACTCGGGGTCCTGAAAGCGTCGGTGGTGGTGGATACGGTCCATCGGTGACCGTGACCACTGATGCCCCTGGCACGTTGCCCACTCCCGCCGACGAAGCCCGGCTGTGGGCACTCATCGAGTCGGCATGGGCCGAGTTGGGCGCGGAGCCTGCCGCGCTCCGGCAGGCCCTCGTCGAACGCGACCCGGCCGGCGACGACGGCGACGATGACGATGACGATGACGATGACGACCCGTCCTACGCGATCGACGACTGGCTGGATCGGTTCCTGGATCGGCTCGGGCACCTGTGCGCCGAGCTGAGCGGTTCGGAGTTGACCGACCTCGACCGTGTGGTGGAGCGCAAGCTTCACGACATCGATCGGGAGGACATCCACGAGGTGACCGACGGGTCGGACGACGGCTTCCTCTACTGCCGCGGCTTCATCGTCGCGCTCGGCCGGGCGTACTACGAGACGGTGCGCGCCGACCCCGCCATGGCCCTGCCGGACGCCGAGTGCGAAAGCATGTGTTACTTCTTCGCCCACCTGCACAACGACCGGTTCGGTTCGTGGCCGGAGACCGGCTCAGGCATCTCCCGGGAGTCGTTCGGCAACCCCGCCGGTTGGTCGGCCTGACCTGGCCGGGTGATCAGACGTAGATCTTCTTTGCGTACTCCGGGCCGTAGTGCCGTTCCAGGTCTTCGAGGCTCTCCGACGGCGCCTCCACCTCCTTGATCAGGCGTGCGCGGGACGGCAGCAGGTCGGGCTGCCAGGTGTCCGGCTTCCACAACGCGGACCGCAGGAACGCCTTCGCGCAGTGGTAGAAGATCTGCTCGATCTCCACCACCACGGCGAGCACCGGCCGGTGGCCCTTGACCACCATGTCGTCGAACCACGGCGCGTCGCCGACCAGGCGGGCACGCCCGTTGATCCGCAGCGTGTCGGTCCGCCCGGGGATCATGAAGAGCAGCCCGACGTGCGGGTTGTCGATGATGTTGTGGTAGCCGTCGGCCCGCTTGTTGCCCGGCCGCTCGGGCAGCGCGATGGTCGTGTCGTCCAGCACCAGGGCGAAGCCCGCCGGGTCGCCCTTGGGGGAGACGTCGCAGCTGCCGTCCGCGCCGGCCGTGGCCACCAGGCAGAACGGTGAGACGGCGAGCCATTCGCGGTCCCGTTCGTGCAGGCGGGCGCGTTCCTTGTTGGCGGCCCGTGCGTTCGGCGTACCGAGCAGGTCGCATAACTCCTCGTGGGAAGTGATCTCCACCGTCACGTTGCTCCTCCCTCAGGCGTTGACCCGTTGGCGGGTAGCACCGTTCGTCAGCCTAGGCCGCCCTGACCAGCACGAGGTTTGTGCCCGGTTGTCGTGGGTACGGCCTCAGCCGACACACCCGCCGCACGAACCGTCCGCAGCATGCCGACCAGTGGAGGCCGGGAGATGGAAAGCCGACTCAAGGTGCTGGGTCACCCAGTCCATCCGATGCTGGTCATGTTCCCGGTCGCGCTGCTGGTGACAGCCGTGCTGTTCGACGTGGTGGACACCGTCGGCGGTCCCGACTTCCTCGCCGAGGTCGCGTACTGGAACATCACCGTCGGTCTGATCGGCGGTCTGCTCGCCGCGGTGGCCGGCTCGTTCGACCTGCTGGCAATCCCGACCGGCACCCGCGCCAAGCGGGTGGGTCTGCTGCACGCGGCCGCCAACGTCGCGGTGATCCTGCTCTTCGCGGCCGTCTGGGCGGTCCGGCTCAACGCGGACTCGCGGGCTGCCGGCGGCGCGCTGATCGCCATCGAGGTGGTCGCTGTGGCGATCCTCGGCATCAGCGCCTGGCTGGGCGGCGAGCTGGTCGACCGGCTCGGCGTGGGCGTCGACCGCGACGCCAACCTGGACGCGCCCAGTTCACTACGGCCGCCCGCGGCCGCACGGCGGATCGGAGACGTGTGATGAGCGAGCAGCAGACCGGCGGCTTCGGCCGGGGATGGCGAGGCGGCCGACAGCAGGGCTGGGACCCGATGGGCGAGTTGCAGTCGCTGCGCGCCGAGCTGAGCCGCCTGGTCGGCGGTCGGGCCGGCGCGTCCGACGTCGAACTGACCGAGACCTCGGACGGCTGGGAGGTCGTCGTCCGGCTGCCCGGCGTGGCCCCGGAAGAGGTGGCGGTCGAGCTGGACGACCGCGAGTTGTGCGTGCGGGCCCGATCCGAGGCGGAGGTCAACGCCGACCAGGGCATCCCCGGTGGGTTCGAGACCCGCGGCTTCGAGTACCGCGTCAACCTGCCGTCCCGGGTCGACCCGGACGCCATCGACGCGGTCATGGACCACGGCCTGCTCCGGGTCCGGTTGCCCCGGGCGACCCGGCCCGCGCCGCGCACCATCACCGTCGGTCGCACCGGCCCGCGCTCCGGTGACCTCTCCACGGGTACGCCGATGCCTGCCGATCCCGCTGCGGACCGGGAGTTGCACCGCCCGGACACCGTCGGCGAGATCGACCGGCAGTAGCGGGCTGCGTGGTCACCCCGTCCGTGCTCGGCCCGACCGCCGAGCGCCTTCCCGACGTGCGGCGGATCGCCGTGCTCCGCGCCAACGCGCTGGGCGACTTCGTGTTCGCCCTTCCGGCGCTGGACGCGCTGCGCGCCGCGTACCCCTCGGCGGAGATCGTGTTGCTCGGCGCGCCGTGGCACGCGAAGCTCTGGCGCGACCGGCCGGGCCCGGTGGACCGAGTGCTGGTGGTGCCGCCGGCACCCGGCATCCGTACGCCCGACCCGGGTGAGCCGGAGTCGTCGATGGACGACTTCGTCGCCGTTGCCTCCGGTGAGGGGTTCGACCTGGCGGTGCAGATCCACGGTGGTGGCGCCAACTCGAACCCGCTGATGAGTCGTCTGGGTGCCCGGGTGACAGTCGGCCTACGCGCCGAGGACGCGCCGCCGCTGGACCGGTGGCTCCGCTACGTCTACTACCAGCACGAGGTGATCCGCTACCTGGAGGTGGTGGCGCTGGTCGGGGCACCGGCAACCACCATCACTCCGACGCTGACCGTGACCGACGCCGACCGGGCCGAAGCGGCCCAGGTGCTCGGGCCGGCGAACCGACAGCGGGTGGCGCTGCACCCCGGAGCCAGCGACACCCGCCGCCGCTGGCCCGCCGAGCGCTTCGCCGAGGTGGCCCGTGAGCTGCATGGTGACGGCTACGAGGTGCTGGTCACGGGTACGCCCTCCGAGCAGGACGTGGTGGACCGGGTCGTCGCGGCGGCCGGGGTTCCGGTCCGGCCGCAGGTCGGGACGCTCAGCCTCGGCGGCTTGCTGGGCTGTTACGCCGACTGCGCGTTGGTCGTCTCCAACGACACCGGCCCGCTGCACGTGGCCGCCGCGGTGGGCACGTCCACGGTGGGCATCTTCTGGGTCGGCAACCTGATCAACACGGCGAACCCGCTGCGGGGTCGGCACCGGCCGATCTGTTCCTGGACTGTGCACTGCCCGGTCTGCGGGGTGGACTGCACACCGGGCATCTACCCGCACCGCCCCGGCGACGGCGAGTGCCCACACCGGGACTCGTTCGTGGCGGACGTTCCGGTGGTCGAGGTGCTCGAAGCGGCCCGGGAGCTGCTCAGCGCCGAGTGACGGCGATCAGGCCGGCTGGGGGGTGTCCTCCTCGGCGAGGACCACCTCCCACGCCTCGACGTCCCGGTCGGTGACGGTGGTCGGAGACTCCAGGTGGTACGCGCCGCTGGGCAGGATGCCCGCCCCGCCGTACCGGGCCAGCACCGCGAGCTGCGCGGCCACGTCCTCACCCTGGTGTTTCTCCTGCACCCGACGCCAGAAGTCGAAACCGCCGACGTCGACGAGCCTGGCCCGGTCGTAGAGCACACACCCGCCGATCCAGGAGACCTTGTACGCCCGCCACGCGCCCGGCGGCAGCGCCAACTGCTCGGTGACGTGCAGGAGGTTGGCCGCCGAGTGGATCCGGGCGCGGTTCCACTCCGGGGTGTCCGGGCGGATCCGCTCCGGCGTCGGAGGGCCGATCCACTCCTCGTAGTGCCCGTGCGACTCCGGCCGCACGTCGTCGGTGTACGACAGCCCGTGCACGCCGTTGCCGACGAACCCGCAGCCCAGCTCACCGATCGCCGTGACCAGCCGGTGCACCGCCCCCGGCTCCAACCAGATGTCGTCGTCGAGGTTGAGGACGTACCGGGCGGCCGAGGTGGCGAGCAGGTACGCCCGATGTTCGGCCAACCCCCGGCGGGGCAGCCGACGGGTCAGCAGCACCGGGTGACCCCGTTGGCGCAGCGCGCGGACCATGGTGGCCGCGGCGGGGTGCGCGTACGCGGGCTCCCCGTCGGACTGGTCGCTGACCACCACCCCGAAGCCGGGTACCCCGTCCTGGGCGGCGAGCCCGGCCAGGGTGACAGCCAACTCGGCGGGCCGGTTCCGGGTCGGAATCAGCACGTCGAGCAGCCGGTCGGCGCGGAACTCCTCCGGGGCGCCGAGGTCGAGGGGGCGGTTCACGACGCCTGGGTGCGGGTGCTCAGCGACTCATCGGGCACCCGGTCCGTGGCGCGCGGAGCCGGGTCCTGACTGTGCGTCCGGATCCGCTCGATGATCGCGGAGGTGGACCGGTCCGGCACGTACCCGAGGGTGCGCACCTGTCCGCCAAGACGACGCACCAGCGGGGCTTCCGGGACCAGCTCCGGCGGGTAGTCGCCGCCCTTGACGTAGACGTCCGGCCGGACCGCCTCGATCAGCGCGGCGGGCGAGTCCTCCTCGAAGACCACGACGTGGTCCACACAGGCCAGGGCAGCGAGCAGGGCGCCCCGGTCCTCGACCGGGTTGACCGGGCGGTCCGGGCCCTTCAGCCGTCGTACGCTGCCGTCCGAGTTGACGGCCACGATGAGCAGGTCGCCCAGGGCGCGGGCCTGTTCCAGGTAGCGCACGTGGCCGCGATGCAGCACGTCGAAGCAGCCGTTGGTGAACACCACCGACCGTCCCGCCTCGCGGTACTCGGCGACGATCGCGTCCAACTCGTCGGTGCCGACCAGCGCCGAGCGGTCCGTGGTCCCGGTCGGTTGGTCGAGCGCGGTGAGCAGGTCCTCCCGCCGGCACACGCAGGTGCCGGTGTCGGAGACGGTGATGGTGGCCGCCAACTGGGCGAGCTGGGCGGCGGTGGGCAGCGGCGCGTCGGCGGCCAGGGCCAACGTCATCGCCGCCAGGTACGCGTCCCCCGCGCCCACGGCGTGGCTGGCCGGAACCGGGGTGCTGTGGCTGCGTCGTGGCGCCCCGTCGGCACCGCCGACGACAGCACCCTCGGTGTCCAGGGTCACCGCGACCACGTCAGCTCCGGTGTGCGCGCGCAACTCGGCCAGCCGCGACTCGGCCAGTACGGCCCGGTCGACGCCCTCCCCGGCCCGGGTGTTCACCGTGACGCCGGTGCCGGTGACGCTGAGCCCGTCGCCGGTGAGTGCCACCCGGCCCTCGCCTCGGATCGGCTCACCGACCGGGCCGGGGCGGTCGGTGGTGCGTTCGGCGGCGTCGTCGGCACGTACCCCGCCCGGGGCCGCGCCCACTGTCATCTCGGAGGGCCCGTCGGCCGGGTCGATGTCCGGGTGTTTCAGGTGCAGTTCCGTCCCGCCCGTCGGCCGGGTCGTAGCGCCGGCACGGGCCAGCAGCCGGGTCGCCTCGGCGAAGCTGGGAGTGACGACTGTCGGCGCGAGCCCCCGCCAGTCGGCCAGGTCGTGGGCGTCCAGCGCGACAGTGGCGTACCGCTCGCGTTGTTCGACCAGCCACGCGCGGACCGGCGCGGGCAGCGCACCCAGGCCGTAGTCGCAGACCACCAGGGTCGGCGCCTCCCCGCCGGCGGCGGCGCGCAGCTCCTCGGTGGCGCAGGCCAGCGCGGTGAGCAGCCGGCTCACGCCCTCCGGGTCGAGGGCGTCGTCCGGGTCGCCGGAGTCCTCGCGCAGCAGGATCTGGTTACCGGCCAGCATCCGCCGCTTGACCGGGGTGGGTCGTCCCGGCTGGTCGACAGTGCGGTCCCAGACGCCGGCGCGGTCCAGACAGTCGTGCAGTTCGTCGCCGGCCACGTCGGCGCCGACCGGTGCCACCAGCACCGCCCGGCCGCCCAGCGCGGCGACGTTGACCGCGGTGTTCGCGGCACCACCGGCTGCGGAGATCCGTCTGCGCAGGGTCAGGACCGGAGCTGGTGCCTCCCGGCAGAGTCGGTCGGAGTCGGCGAACCGCCATTCGTCCAACATGGCGTCACCGACGATCAGGACCGGGCGTCCGAGCCAGCTCTCCACGACGGTGGCGAGCCGGCGCTGTTCCGCTGCTGCTCCTGCCATGCCTCCCCGGGTCCCCACCGCCCCCCTGGCCAAACCTGCGTTCCGGTCGGTCCGGCCGCTGGTCGTACGCCTTTCGGTGGTTCGTCACCGGTCGGTTCTGTTTCGGGCGTTGCGGGCTGGGAAGGGGATTGAGGTACCCCCGGAAAGGAGATGTACCGACATGACAGCGGCATTGAACGGCAAGCGGATCGCCTTCCTGGCCACCGACGGCGTCGAGGAGGTCGAGTACGTCCAGCCGCGCGAGGCGGTCGAGAACGCCGGCGCGACGGTCGAGCTGGTCTCGCTGAAGCCCGGCACCATCCAGTCCTTCAACCACCTGGACCAGTCCAAGACGTACGACGTGGACGTGACAGCGGACAAGGCGGACGCCGCCGGCTACGACGCGCTGGTGCTGCCCGGTGGGGTGGCGAACCCGGACTTCCTGCGGGGCGACCCGGATGCGGTGCGGTTCGTGAAGGCGTTCTTCGACGCGGGCAAGCCCGTCGGGGTGATCTGCCACGGCCCGTGGACGCTCATCGAGGCGGACGTGGTGCGTGGTCGCCGGATCACCTCCTGGCCCACCCTGCGTACCGACCTGACCAACGCGGGCGCGACCTGGGTGGACGAGGAGTGCGTGACCGACGGCAACCTGACCAGCAGCCGCAACCCCGACGACCTCCCCGCCTTCTGCCAGAAGATCACCCAAACCTTCGCCGCCTGACCCCAACCCTCTTTCGCCCGTTGATCATGAGGTTATTGCCACCTGGCCCGGGGCAGCGTGTCAGGGCGATAACTTCATGATCAACTTAGGGGGCGGGGGTTTTTTGGGGGATGCCGGCATGTTCTCTGGCTGTCGGGATAGAAGGGCACATGACCACCGAAGCCTCTGACGCGCCGGTGCTGAACCGTCAGCAGATCCGACTGCTCATGGTCGGTCTGATGACCGGCATGCTGTTGGCCGCGCTCGACCAGACCATCGTCGGCACGGCCCTGCCGACCATCGTGGGCGAGTTGGGCGGGATCAACCACTACTCGTGGGTCGTGACCGCGTACCTGCTCGCCTCGACCGCGTCGACCCCGTTGTACGGCAAGATGGCCGACCTGTACGGGCGCAGACCGGTCTTCCTCTTCTCGATCGGCACGTTCCTGGTCGGTTCGTTGCTGGCCGGCTTGTCCCAGAACATGACCCAGCTGATCATCACCCGGGGCATCCAGGGCCTCGGCGCGGGTGGTCTGCTGACGCTCGCGTTCACCATCATCTCGGACGTGGTGTCCCCCCGGGAGCGCGGGCGCTACCAGGGTCTGTTCGGTGCCGTCTTCGGAATCTCGTCGGTGGCCGGGCCGCTGGTCGGTGGGTACTTCGCGGAGACCGACTGGCGGTGGATCTTCTACATCAACGTGCCGCTGGCGATCCTGGCCATCGTGGTCTGCTACCACGTGATGCGGTTGATCCCGTTCGAACGCCGGGACCACTCGATCGACTGGCTCGGTGCCGGCCTGCTGGTCGCCGGGGTGAGTGCGCTGCTGCTCGCGCTGAGCTGGGGCGGCAACGAGTACGCCTGGGGCTCCGGCGTGATCATCAGTCTGTTCGTCGTCGGTGCGGTGCTGGGGGTGCTCTTCGTCCTCCAGGAGGCCCGGGTCGCCGAGCCGATCCTGCCGCTGCGGCTGTTCCGCAGCGCCACCTTCGCCCTGGCCAACTCGGCGCTGCTCATCATCGGTCTGGTGATGTTCGGCTCGATCATCTTCATCCCGCTGTACCTGCAGATCGTCAAGGGCGCCTCGCCGACCCGCAGTGGTCTGCTGATGCTGCCGATGATGGCCGGCATCATCATCACCTCGATCCTGACCGGTCGCGCGATGACCCGGATCGGCCGGTACAAGTGGTTCCCGGTTGCCGGTTCGGTGACCCTCCTGGTCGGCATGTTCCTGTTCACCCGCCTGGAGGTGACCACCTCGCTCTGGGTGGCCTTCGGGTTCATGGTGGTGATCGGCGTCGGGCTGGGTCTGTGCATGCAGTCGCTGATCCTGGCCGTGCAGAACGCGGTGTCCGTGCGTGACCTGGGGGCCGGGACCTCGTCGGCCACGTTCTTCCGGTCGCTGGGTGGTTCGTTCGGGGTGGCGATCCTCGGCACGGTGCTCTCGTCCCGGCTGACCAGCGGGCTCGCGGACCGGCTGCCCGGCGCGATCGCGCAGCTCCCGCCGCAGGAGCAGGCCGCCGTGGCGGCGAGTGGCGGCTCCAACATCTCGATCAACGATCCGGCGACCATCCTGGCCCTGCCGGGGCCGGTGCGCGCGGCCATCCAGGGAGCTTTCGTCGACGCGTTGGACATGGTCTTCCTGACCGCCGGTGTGATCGCGATCCTGGCGGTGGTGGTCACGCTGACGCTGCCCAACACGCAGCTGAGGGGCGCCGGTCCGCAGGGCGCCACCGGCGGCGCCGACCCGCTCGGCGGTGAGGCGCCGGCCCCGGGCGGCAAGCCGCTGACCCGCGAGTCCAAGGAGGAGGCCGCCGCCGACATGGAGGCCAAGTCCCAGACGATGATCTGAGCGCGTCGACCGACCGTCCCGGACTCCTCCGGGACGGTCGGTGTCATCCGGCCACGAGGCGCAGCGGTTGCGGGTGTTGGCTGTCGAGGCGGTCGAGCGCGGCGGAGGTCGTCGCGTCGGCGGGCAGGTACACGATCAGGCGCTGGTCGTCGTCCGCGGGGAGTTCGAGGGTCTCGTACGCGAGGCGGAGCATGCCTGCCTCGGGATGGGCGAGGCGGAGGATGCCGTTGGCCTTCGGCAGGCTGGGCACTGTCTCGACGCGCCGGGTGAAGGCGTCACCCGCCGTGATGGTCAGCTCGTCCGCCAGCGCGGCCATCGGCGGGTAGGCCCGGAACGGGCCCTGCTTGAGGGCGGCGACCTGCTCGTCGGCCAGGTGGTCCCAGTCGGGGTACGCGCTGCGCGCCCGGGCGTCGGTGAGGACGAACCGGGCGAGGTTGGGCTGTGCCGCGTCCAGCAACCCGATCGGTCTCATCAGACGTTCGTAACCGTTGGTGTGGGCGACGATGTCGCTGAGCTGGTTGAGCAGCACCGCCGACGTCGGTTCCAGGCGGCCGAGCAGCGCCCGCACGGTCGGACGTACCTCGGCGGTGGGGGTGACGTGGCCCCGGCAGTTGTAGCCGGGATCGGCCGCCTTGGTGAGGCGGTGCAGGTGAATACGTTCGTTCCGGTTCATCCGTAGTGCGGTGGCGAGCGCGGCGAGCACCTGCGGGGACGGCCGGCGGTCGCGGCCCTGTTCGAGCCTGGTGACGTACTCCACGCTGACGTCGGCGAGGGCCGCCACCTCGGAGCGGCGGAGCCCCGGCGCGCGCCGGCGCGGCCCGGCGGGCAGCCCCACCTCGGCCGGCGTCACCGCTTCCCGGTGGACACGCAGGAACAACCCGAGCTCGTTGTCGCTCATCGTCCGAACGTAGCAACGGCTGCGGGCCGGATGGTGTCCCTGCCACTACCAGCTTCAGTCCGGTCTCCCTGGTGTCCTGCCGGCTGACGACCGTGGGGAAAGGCGCTCGACAGCGGTCGAGCGCGAAACCCTGGTCGGTTGGAGCTGAGTCATGAGTCGTACGGTCGCGGTCATCGGTGGCGGTTACGGGGGTACGGCGGTCGCCAAGGCGCTGGAGGCGGTGGCCGACGTCGTCCTCATCGATCCTCGGGACGCGTTCGTCAACGTCGCGGCATCGCTGCGGGCGTTGGCCCGGCCCGACTGGGCCGGCAACATGTTCTTTCCCTTCGACACGGTGCTCACCCGGGGCACTGTGATCCGGGACCGAGCTGTCTCGGTGGATTCCGGCGGCGTCACCCTGGCCTCAGGTCAGCGTGTCGCAGCGGACTACCTGGTGCTGGCAACCGGCTCCAGTTACGCCTACCCGGCCCGGGTCGACGCAGATTCCGTCGAGGCGGCGCTTGAGGACCTGCGTCAGACCAACAAGGAGTTGGCCGGTGCCGAGCGGGTCCTGATCCTCGGCGCCGGGCCGGTCGGGTTGGAGTTGGCCGGTGAGATCAAGGACGCCTGGCCGGACAAGCACGTGACCCTCGTGGATCCGGCCGAGCAGCTGGTGCCGGGCTTCACGTCGGAGATGCGCGACGACCTGCACCGGCAGCTCGACGAGCTGGGCATCGACGTGCGGCTGGGCACCAGGCTGACTGCTCCGTTGACGACCGAGGCCAATCGGGTCGCCACCTTCACGACCACCACCACCGGCGGCGACGAGATCACCGCCGACATCTGGTTCCGTGCCTTTGGTCTGCGGACCAACAGCGGCTACCTCGTCGATGGCGGGCTGACGACGCTCAACCCGCAGGGGCGGGTCGCCGTCACCGACACACTCAACGTGCGTGGCCCCGACGGAATCTTCGACCACGTCTACGCGATCGGTGACCTCACCGATCTGGCTGAGGACAAGCTGGCGGCGTACGCGTTGCAGCACGCCGAGGTCGTGGCGCAGAACATCACCGCGCAGGTGCGTGGCGAGCGGGCCACTGCCACCTACCGACCCATGCCCGATCCCATGATCCTGCTCCCGCTCGGGCCGCGTTTCGGTGTCGGTCAGATGCCCACGCCCGACGGTGTGGCAGTCGTCCCTGCCGCGACCGTCGCCGAGTACAAGGGCACCGACCTGTTCACCGGCCGCTTCACCGAACAGTTTGGGCCCACCGCCGCCTGAGCGACCCGACAGTTGGTGGAAGCGTCACGCGGGGCGGCGGTAGGCGCCGTACCACCAGGTCGCGGCCAACTCCCGGGCGGCTGCCGCGTCGGTGTCGGGGTCGGCAGTGGTCGTGCTGACGTGGTCGGCAAGGAAGCGGTCGCCGCCGACCACGATCAGCCGGCTGGCGGCCACCACGTCGAGGTCGGCGGGGGTGCGCCCGGCCTCCTGCTCGGCGCGGAGCGCGTCCACGGTGCGCGCCACGAACTGCTCCAGCCCTGCCGCCCAGTACTCCCGGACCACCTCGTCGTACGCGGCGACCTCGCTGACTGCTGCCAGAACCGGAGCGTATGTCCGGTAAATCCGGATCACGTCGGCGAAGACCTCGGTCAACCGTGCCAGCGGGTCACCGGGTCCACCGGGATCCCAGCCGCCGGTGCGCTCGAAGGAGCTCTCCCGCATGGTGCCGGCGAGGCGCATGAGCAGTTCGCTCTTGTCCCGGAAGTGGGTGTAGAAGGTCGACCGCGCGACCCCGGCCTCGGCGGCGATCCGCTGCACCCCGAGGTCGGTGAATCGGGTCCCCTCCCGCAGGAGGCGCTCGGTGGCCGCCAGTACCCGTGCCTCGACGGCAGCCCGACCATCGGGGTTGCGCGGGCGGCGGCGGGTGATCGAGGGCATAGCCGGAATCCTAGGTGGCCGGGGGTTGGGTCGGCGACGTACGCTCGCTGCCGGACACAGTGTCCGACATAGTGACCGTGAGGCGGCTGACCTCGGCCTCCGACCCACCACGAGGAGCAACACACGTGAAGTACCGGCTGTTGGGCAACACCGGGGTGTACGTCTCGGAGATCTCGCTCGGCGCGATGACCTTCGGCGGCGCTGGGCACCCGCTCTGGGGCACCCTCGGTGGGCTGGCGCTGCCCGAGGCGCAGCGGATGGTCGACACGGCGCTGGACGCGGGCGTCAACTTCGTCGACACCGCGGACGGCTACAGCGACGGCGAGAGCGAGGAACTGCTCGGCCAGGCGCTCGGCAAGCGACGTCGCGACGTCGTGCTGGCGACCAAGGTGCACTCCCGGACGGGCCCTGGCCCGAACGACGTGGGCACCTCCCGGCTGCACATCATGCAGAACCTGGAGGACAGCCTGCGCCGGCTGGGCACCGATCACATCGACCTGTACCAGATCCACAACTTCGACCAGGTCACCCCGATGGAGGAGATGCTGCGCGCGCTGGACGACGCGGTCCGGCAGGGCAAGGTCCGCTACATCGGCTGCGCCAACTTCGCCGCCTGGCAGATCTCCAAGGCGCTGGGCATCTCCGCTCGGGAGAAGTTGGCCGGCTTCGTCTCCGTGCAGGAGTACTACTCCCTGCTGGGTCGGGACGTCGAGCGCGACGTGGTGCCGATGGCGCTGGACGCGAACGTCGGCCTGACCGTGTGGAGCCCGCTCGCCGGTGGTTTCCTCTCCGGAAAGGTCGGCCGGGACGGCACCGTCGCCGACAGCGGCGCGCGCAGCGCCCAGCCCGGTTACACCAGCTTCACGCCGTTCGACAGGGAGCACGCCTTCGGGGTGGTCGACGTGCTCAAGGGCGTCGCCGAGCGGCACGACGTCAGCCCGGCCCGGGTCGCGGTCGCCTGGCTGCTGACCCGACCGGCCGTGACCAGCGTGATTGTCGGCGCCCGCAAGCTGGACCAGTTGGTGGACAACATCGCCGCCTCGGACCTCACCCTGACCGAGCAGGATCTCACCGAGCTGGACGAGGCCACCAAGCTGCCGGTCTCGTACCCGAACTGGATCCAGGAGGGGTTCTTCGCCGGGCTGCGCCATCCGCAGTAGGGCGACCCGGGGGCCCGGCCTACTTGAGGATCAGCCGGTTCGTCTGCTCGAAGACGTCCAGGTCGGCCAGGGTCTCCAGGACCGAGGTGGAGAGCGGGGTGGGGAACCGGTCCCGGGCGAAGAAGCCCGCGTCGGTCGTCTCGTCGGTGACCCGGGCCAGTTGCCCGTCCCACTCCTCCACCTTGAACGCCGTCGTGAAGACCTGGTACGTGTGCCCGTACATGTTGGTGCTGGTCCGGTCCGGCCCGGTGTAGAGGGCGAACGCGCAGACCCGCAACGCACGCAGCCCGGTCTCCTCGCGGACCTCCCGGACGGCGCAGTCGGCGATCGACTCGCCCAGCTCCATCGCGCCGGCCGGCATGGCCCACTGGCCGTTGTCCGAGCGCTGGATCAGCAGGATGCGTCCGGCGTTGTCGCTGACCACGGCACGGGCGCCGACGAACATCAGCGTCCGGTCCCCGGCGATTGCGCGTAACTGCCCTACGTACGAGTCGGCCCAGGAGATGCTCACCTGCGACAACTTACGGGGGTTCCCAACGTGTGACCGGCGACACTAACTTGTTACCCATGCGTAGCACGATGATGGACGCCCCTCTCCAGGTCTCCCGGATCCTCGATCACGGCGCAGGAGTGCACGGCACGGCCGAGGTGGTGACCTGGACCGGTGCCGAACCCCGCCGGATGACGTACGCCGAGGTGGGCCGCTCCGCCGCCCGGCTGGCGCACGCGCTGCGTGACGAGTGCGGCGTGACAGGTGACGAGCGAGTCGCCACCTTCATGTGGAACAACAACGAGCACCTGGTCGCCTACTTCGCGGTGCCGAGCATGGGCGCGGTGCTGCACACGCTCAACATCAGGCTCTTCCCCGACCAGGTCGTCTACATCGCCAACCACGCCGAGGACCGGGTGGTGCTCGTCGACACCACGCTCATCCCGCTGCTGGCCCGGGTGATCGGCGAGCTGACCACGGTGCGGCACGTCGTCGTGGTCGGCGGTGGTGACCCGGCGCCGCTGGTGGCGGCAGCCGGCGACCGGATCACTGTGCACCACTGGGACGCGCTCCTCGCCGACCGGCCCGAGGTGTACGACTGGCCCGAGGTGGACGAGCGCGACGCCGCGGCGCTCTGCTACACCTCGGGCACCACCGGCAACCCGAAGGGCGTGGCCTACTCGCACCGCTCGATCTACCTGCACTCGTTGCAGGTCTGCATGCCGGAGGGCTTCGGTCTCGGGCCGACCGACCGGGAGTTGGCCATCGTGCCGATGTTCCACGCCATGTCCTGGGGTCTGCCGTACGCGGCCTTCCTCTCCGGCGCGTCGCTGATCATGCCGGACCGGTTCCTCCAGGCCGCGCCGATCGCCGCGATGATCGCCGCCGAGCGGCCCACCCTGGCCGGCGCGGTGCCGACCATCTGGACGGATCTGCTGGCCTACCTGGACGGCCACGACGTGGACACCTCCTCGCTCACCGAGGTGATCGTCGGCGGCTCGGCCTGCCCGCCGGCGCTGATGCACGCGTTCGACGAGCGGCACGGGATCGACGTCATCCATGCCTGGGGCATGACCGAGATGTCACCGCTGGGGTCGGTCTCGCGTCCACCCGCCGGGGTGTCCGGGGAGCAGGCCTGGCGTTACCGCTACACGCAGGGGCGGGTGCCGGCGGGTGTGCAGGCGCGGATCGTCGGGCCGTCGGGCGAGGCGCTGCCCGCCGACGGCACGGCCGTGGGCGAGCTGGAGGTCCGTGGGCCGTGGGTGACCGCACGGTACGTCGGTGAGGATGCCCCGGACGTGGAGAAGTTCCGCGACGGCTGGCTGCGTACCGGGGACGTGGGCTCCCTCTCGCCGGACGGCTACATCACGCTGACCGACCGCGCCAAGGACGTGATCAAGTCCGGAGGTGAGTGGATCTCGTCGGTGGAGCTGGAGAACGCCCTGATGGCCCACCCGGCGGTGCTGGAGGCGTGCGTGGTGGGCGTGCCGGACGAGCGGTGGGACGAGCGACCGCTGGCCACCGTCGTGGTTCGGGAGGGTGCCTCGGTGACCGCCGAGGAGCTGCGGGACTTCCTGGCCGACTCGGTGGCGCGTTGGCAACTGCCCGAGCGCTGGGCGTTCATCGACGCGGTGCCGAAGACCAGCGTGGGCAAGTTCGACAAGAAGGTCGTCCGTTCGCGGTACGCCGAGGGTGAGCTGACTGTCCGGGAGCTGACAGCCCCGTAACGTTTTCCCAGGCACTGTCGCCTGTTGGGGCAGGGGCAACTCCTGAAGATCCCTCCCCAGGGGGCGGCCCCGGCGTTCGCACCGCGCCGGGGCCGCCCGTTCCACGCGGATGACCCGCACCGTCATTGTTGCGAAAGTTCTTCGCTTCTGTCCTGATGACGGAGAAATCGGGTGGTCCGCGACCCGATCAGGCGTCGCTGGTGGTCACCAGCACCTTGCCCACCGTCGAGTCCTCCACCGCCTGGTGCGCCGCCGACGTCTCGGCCAGCGGGTAGTAGTGCAGAGGCAGGCCAGCCTCTGCGCCGACCCGGAGCGCGCCCTGGCTGGCCGCCGCGGCCACGTCCTTCACACCCTGCGCCTTGGCCGCCTTCGGCTCGGTGTAGACCAGCACGAACTGCCAGCGGGCGTTCGGCGCCATCATCGCCCGGATCGGGATGCTCACCTCACTCCCGCCGTTGTCCGCGTACATGCAGACCGCGCCGCCGTGCCGCAGCACCTGCACGTCCACCGCCGCGTTCCGGGCCGGGGCGACCTCCACGATCGTGTGGACCCCGTCGGGGGCGATCCGGCGGACCTCCTCGACCACGTCCTGCTCCCGGTAGTTGATCACGTGCGAGGCGCCGGCCGCCGCCGCGAGCTGCGCCTTCTCCGCACTGCTCACCGTCGCGACGACAGTGGCGTCGGCCCAGCGGGCGAGCTGGATAGCGGCGTTGCCGACCGCGCCCGCCCCGCCCTGCACCAGCACTGTGTGGTCCGCCAACGCGCCGGCGCGCAGCGTGTCCGGCATGAACTCGCCGGCGGTCAGACAGCGGTGCGCGGTGAGGAACGGGATACCCAGGGCCGCCCCCAGCTCGAACGGGGCGTCGCCGAGGCGTACCGCCTGCCGGACCGGCACCAGCGTGTACTCCGCCGAGGTGCCCCACGGCCGCTGCCAGGCCGCCTCCCAGATCCAGACGCGCTCACCGATCAGGTCGGGGTCGACCCCCTCGCCGACGGCCTCCACCACCCCCGCGCCGTCCTGCCCGGGAATCTGCCACCCGTCCGGTGCGGAGTTGCGGCGGGACTTCCAGTCCGTCGGATTGACCCCCGAGACCGCCATCCGGACCAGCACCTCGCCCGCAGCCGGCTCCGGCACCGGCCGGTCGACCAGCTCCAGCACCGAAGGGTCGCCGGTCCGCTCGTACACGATGGCCTTCATTCGTGGTCTCTACCCCGCCCGGCCCGGGTCAACCCAGGCCCTCCACCAGCTCCGGGGTCAGCTCACCGATCGCGCCCAGCGTCACGGTGGCCAGCCGGGCGGCGTCCGGGTCGAGAGGGTACGAACCATGGGGCACCGCCACCACCCGCATGCCCGCCGCGGCCGCCGAGCGCACCCCGTTGGACGAGTCCTCCACGGCCGCGCAGCGGGCCGGGTCGACGCCGAGGCGTCCCGCGACGCTCAGGTACACGTCCGGCGCGGGCTTGCCCCGCTCGGTCTGCTCGGTGGAGAGGGTCGCGCCGAACGCGTCGGTCAGGCCGGTGGCGGCCAGCGCCGCCTCGATCAGCCGGGTCGGTGACGAGCTGGCCAACCCCAGCGGCCAGCGCCCGGCGAGCCGGCGGACGATCTGGTCGGCGCCGTCGATGAGAGGTACGTGGTCCCGGTAGCGCCGGGTCATCTCCTCGACGACCTCGGCGGCGACCTGCTCGGCGGTGCGGTCGACGCCCAGCTCACCGCTGAGATAGTGGGCCCACTCGCCGGTGCTCATCCCCATCAGGCGACGTTGCGTGTCCGGCTGCCACGTCCCGCCGTGCGCCGCCACGTACGCCCGGCGGACCTCCTCCCACACCGGCTCGGAATCCACGATCACGCCGTCCAGGTCGAAGACCACCGCATCCGTCACGGCACCATCCTGCCCGACCGGCGGGTGCCCGGTCAGCCGGGCAGCGCGGGCAGGCCGAGCGGGCTGCCCTCGGGGAGCAGCGTGTGGCCGGACCTGGCGATCGGCTCCAACAGCTCCCGGAGCCGATTCGTGTCGTCCGGGCCGAGTGCCCGCCACGGGTGCGCGGCGGCCCTGTCGGTGGCGTCCTCGACGGCCTGGAACTCGGCCCGGGCGTGCTCGGTTGCCGCGCCGTCCCCGGTCAGCCAGCCCCGCTGGGTGAGCCGCTCGCGGGCGGCCTTCCACTGCTCCTCGGACCAGCCCCGCCCCAGCAGGTACTGCGGCGGCGAGCCGTCCAGAGCGACCCGCCCGGCCAACGTCTCGACCGGGTCCAGCCCGGCGGCCACCAGCGCCGCCACGTGCCCGTCCCCCCGGTGCTCGCGCAGCGTCGTGGCGGCCTGCCAGAGCCGGGCCAGCGGGTACTCCCCGACCGGCAGCGCCGCGTTGGCCGCGCCGAGCACCCGGCCGGCGGTCTCCACCGCCGAGGCGGCCCGCTCCAGCAGGTCGGCGGCCTCGGCCAGGTGCGACTCCGGCAGCTCGTAGGTCAGCTCGGCGAGCGCCTGCACCGCGCCGGTCAGGCGGGCGCGGAGCGCCTCCTGCGGGGTGGCCAACCGCCACACCGCAGGCAGCGCCCGGGCGACCATCGGCGGCGCGAAGTTGAAGAAGGCGGCGACCACCGGCGCCGCCTCGGTCGCGCCCAGCGGCGCGGCCCGGCCGGCGAAGTAGCCCCGCCAGTAGCCGCGCAACCCGACCGCCTCGTATGCGGCACGGGCCCGGGGGTGAAGGTAGGTGACCGCGTGCACCGGCTCGAAGTGCGCCCACATCACGCGGGCCGTCCGTCCAGCCTCGTCCAGCGCCGTCACACGCACCTCCGCGTCCCGGTTACGGATGCTCACCCCGGGCGGCGAACCGCCCGGGGTGACGCCGAACCTACTGCCGGTGGGTGACGGGCCGGAAGCCCCATGTGAACAACTCCATCGCGATCCGTGGACAACCGGGGCGATTCGGTCAGGTCACTGGGCGGCGAGAACGTCCACCACGAAGCGCAGCGGACCGGTCGGGCGTCCGCCGGCGTTGGCCTCGTCGTTGCCGTACGCCAACTCGCCCGGGATATCCAGCTGCACCCGGCTGCCCACGGTCACGCCGACCAGGCCCTGGTCCCAACCGGGGATGACCTGACCCACGCCGATCGGGAAGGTGGCCGGCTGCCCGCCCTTCCAGGAGGAGTCGAACTCCTTGCCGTCCTTGTAGAACACCCCCACGTAGTTGGTGGTGATGTTCTGGCCCTTCTGCACGGCCGGGCCGGTGCCCTTGATCAGCGGGGTGACAGTGAGCTTCTTGAGGTCACCGGTGCCCGGCGTCACCGTCGGCTTGGTGCCCAGGGCCGGGTCGGCCCCCTCGGGGAGCTGCGGGGCGGGCGGAGCACCGGGGGCGTCGGGGGCCGGAGCAGAGGCGGACGGGGTCGCGCCGGCCTGGTTGGCGGGCTTGTCGTCGCTCCGTTTCGCGTCGATCCACACGAAACCGCCGATCAGCAGCGCCATCACCGCGACGCCGGCGAGGCCGCCCGCCCACGCCTGGCGACGTCGCTTCGCGTCGGCTGCCTTCTTCGCCGCCAACTGGGCGGCCAACCGGCGCCCCGACTTGGTCGCCGGGCTCTGGTCCGGACCCTTCTGCTGCGTCCGCTCGCTCACGTCGTCGACTCCCTGCTGCGAAGTGTGGCCGGCACCCGGTGCCGGGGGGAAAGCCGACGCACACGGTACCCGCACCGCGGCCCACCGTGCCCGCCGCGGACGCCTCGGATCGCCCAGCGAGGCAGTTCCGGGACCTTCCCGGGCGCTATTCCGGTACGACCATGAAGTCGGTCACGAACGAGGTGACCCGTCCGTCGGCGGTACGACCGATCCAGGTGCCGTAGCAGCCGTCGCCCCAGCCGGTGGCCACGGTGACGACGTTGGCACCGCTGGCCTCGTCCAGGACAGCGGTGATCAGACCCGGCACCGGGGACGCGGGCAGTTCGTCAGGGATGAAGACCTCTTCGATCCGGTCCTCGTCCCAGCCCTCCAGGGCGGCGAGCGCCGTCGGATCGGCGAGGGTGCCGACGCCGGCGTCCACCCCGTACCCGAAGTAGTCGTCAGCGCCGAGCGCGGCCACGTCCTGGTCGCCCGCGACGGCCGGTTCCCAGCTGGTGGTCGGCTCGGCGGAGACGATCAGCTCGAACGCGGCGACCCGCCGGTCCACCTCGGCGTCCTCGCGGAGCACCACTGCCACCCAGGCGCGGGCGGGATACCGCCCCGGCGGCACTGTCACTGTGAACGGCTCGGCCTCCGGGCAGACCAGCGGGTCACACCCGACCACCCGACCGGTCGGCAGCACGACGTCGTCCACCGGGTGGGCCTCGATCAGGTACGCGCCGTGCTGGTCGGTGAAGCGGGCTCCGGGCGTCAACAACCGGTCCAGATCAGGGGTGTACGGCATGGGGGCTCCTCCGGTGGCCAGCGGCCGGCGGAGCGTACCCGGCCCGGCGGACACCGCCGCCGTTGCCGTACCGGTCAGGCGCTCTTGCGGGGTGCGGTCTTGCGGGCGGCCGTCTTCTTCGCCGGCTCCGTCTTCTTCGCTGGCGTCTTCTTGGCGGCTGTCTTCTTCGCCGGCTCGGCCGTCTTCTTCTCGGCTGTCTTCTTCGCCGTGGTCTTCTTCGCGGGGGCCTTGGCGGCCTTCTTCTCGGCCGCCTTCTGGGCGGACCGGGCCGACGAGATGGGCGTCGGCTCGCCGCCGCCGCCGCCACGGGCGGGTTGCTCGCCGCGGGCCGCCTTGGCACGCTCCACCGACGCCTTCAACGCGGCCATCAGGTCCACCGCGGCGGCCGGCGCCTCCTCGACCTCCTCCGGCTGGACGACCTCCCGACCCTCCACCTTGGCGTCGATGACTTCCTGCAACGCGGCCCGGTAGTCGTCGGTGAAGACGTCCGGCTCGAACTCACCGGTCATCGAGTCGATCAGTGAGCTGGCCATCGCCAGCTCCGGCGGGCGCACCTTGAGGTCCTCGTCGAGGAAACCGAAGTCCGGGGTACGGATCTCGTCCGGCCAGAGCATCGTGTTGAGCAGCAACACACCCTCACGGACCCGCAGCGTGGCCAGCTGTTCCCGTTGGCGCAGCGCCACCTTGACGATGGCCACCCGCTCCGAGTCGATCAGCGCGTCGCGTAGCAGCACGTACGGCTTGGTCGCCGCGCCCTCCGGCTCCAGGAAGTACGCCTTGTTGTAGAGGATCGGGTCGACCTGCTCGGCCGGTACGAACTCCAGCACGTCGATCGCGCGGGAACTAGTCAGCGGCAGGTCGGCGAAGTCCTCGTCGGTGAGGATCACCATCTCGCCGCCACCGATGTCATAGCCCTTGGCGATGTCGTCGTAGGTGACCTCCTCGCCGCAGACCGAGCAGGTGCGCTTGTATCGGATCCGACCGCCGTCCTCGCGGTGCACCTGGTGGAACCGAATGTCCTTCTCCTCGGTCGCGGAGTAGAGCTTCACCCCGATCGAGACGAGCCCGAACGACACGGCTCCCTTCCAGATGGCACGCATCCTGCGCTCCCTTCCCCGGTATCGACCATGCTCGCATCCGAAAGAACCGGACGCGAGGTGTTCGGCCTGCTACTACAGTCGGGTCGTGCCCGGCGCGCCGCTCAAGCCGATGCTCGCGATGACCGGGCCGCTCCCGGCGGGTGACGGCTGGGCGTACGAGTTCAAGTGGGACGGGGTCCGCGCGCTCGCCGACATCGCAGGCGGTGGTCAGCACCTGTATGCCCGTTCCGGCGTGGAGATCACCGCCGCGTACCCGGAGCTGGCCACCCTGCCCGAGCAGGTCGACGACGCGCTGCTCGACGGCGAGGTGGTGCTGCTCGGCGAGGGCGGGCAGCCGTCGTTCACCGCGCTGGCCGAGCGGATGCACGTGCGGGACCGCAACAAGGCGGCCCGGCTGGCGGCGGTGATGCCGGTGACGTACATGATCTTCGACCTGCTGCGGCTCAACGGCGACGACCTGACCGGCTGGTCGTACGAGCGCCGTCGGGAGGCCCTGGACTCGCTCGCGCTCGGCGGCCCCCGGTGGGCGGTGCCGCCGATGTTCGCCGACGGCCCGGCCACCTACGAGGCGGCCGGTGAGCACGGCCTGGAGGGCGTGATGGCCAAGCGGGTCGGTGCCGTCTACCGCCCGGGGGTGCGCTCACCGGACTGGGTGAAGGTCAAGCTGGAGGTGACCGGTGACTTCGTCGTCGGCGGCTGGCGACCGGGCGCGCGCCGGATCGGCGGACTGCTGGTCGGTGTGCCCGGCCCGGACGGCAGGTTGATCTACCGGGGTCGGGTCGGCGGCGGAATCGGCGCGGCCATCGAGCGGCAGCTCCTCGCCGAGTTGGAGCCGCTGCGGTCCGGCGCGTCGCCGTTCGCGCCCGGCGTGCCGCGCGAGGATGCCCGGGGAGCCATCTGGGTAGAACCCCGGGTGGTGGTGGAGGTGAAGTACGGCCAACGCACCCCCGACGGTCGGCTGCGCTTCCCCCGGGTGCTGCGGTTGCGCCCGGACAAACCTCCGGAGGAGGTCGACGATGCCGGCTGAGCGGCTACGGGTGGACGTCGAGGGCCGCCCGCTGGAGCTGTCCAACCTGGACAAGGTGCTCTACCCGGCGGCAGGCTTCACCAAGGGTGAGGTGATCGACTACTACACCCGGATCTCCCCGGTGCTGCTGCCGCACCTGCGGGACCGGCCGGTGACCCGGATCCGCTTCCCCAACGGGGTGGACGACAAGTCGTTCTTCGAGAAGAACACGCCGGCCGCGACCCCGGACTGGGTGCGCGTGGAGAACCTGCCCGCACCCGGGTCGACGAAGGGCCGGGAGACCATCGACTACGTGGTCGCCGACGACCTGCCCACGCTGGTGTGGTTGGCCAACCTGGCCGCGTTGGAGCTGCACACACCGCAGTGGAAGGTCGGCGAACACCCGGACATGATGGTCGTCGACCTGGACCCGGGGCCGCCGGCCGGGCTCGCCGAGTGCTGCCCGGTGGCGGTGCTGATGCGGGACCGGCTCGCGGACGACGGGATCGAGTCGTACCCGAAGACCTCCGGCAAGAAGGGCATGCAGCTCTGCTGCCCGATCGCGGGCACCCAGTCGTCCGATCTCGTCTCCGACTACGCCCGACGGATCGCCCAGGAGTTGGAGAAGGCCCACCCGAAGCTGATCGTGTCGAAGATGGCGAAGAACCTCCGACCGGGCAAGGTCTTCATCGACTGGAGCCAGAACAACGCGGCTAAGACGACGGTGGCGCCGTACTCTCTGCGGGCCCAGTCGGTGCCGTCGGTGTCGACGCCGCTGACGTGGGACGAGGTGGAGGCCGGCGCCCGCGGCCGGAAGCCCGCCGTCCGGCAGTTCACCGCCGCCGAGGTCCTGGCCCGGGTCGAGGAGTACGACGACCTGCTCGCGCCCCTGCTCGACGGCGGCACGGAGTTGCCAGTCTCACGCTAGGTGACGACGAACGCCTAGATGGCCCATGGGTGATACCAGCAACAGAGTGTTACGGACCGCGGTGTCCCGCCCGGGTCACCCGCCGCCTTTGCTCTGCATACCTATGAGCGACACCGCTTTGACCTGGGGCATCAATGGCGGGCCGCGCTGTCGAGGGGTGGAAGCCCCCTCGCGGAGCGTGCGCGTCGCACATAGGTAAGCAAAGCAAAGGCTCTGAGGTGGGCGGTGCGCCCCCGTGCCGAGATCACCTGATGTGATCGGCCGGCGCCCACCATCAGGGTGGACACCGGCCGTTGGGGACTGGCGGTGGGTCAGTTGCGGCCGAAGACCTTTCGGCTGGAGCCGAGCCGCAGGAGCACCGTCTCGCCGGTGGCGTCCTGCACCGCGTCGTTGTCGGTGATCGCGTACACCTCGCCGTTGCCGGCCACGGTCAGACCCTCGAGCTTCTCCTGGGTCCAGCCGTTGGTGGCGCGCATCGCGGGCAGCACGTCGACGGCGAGCGTCTTCGGCAGCACCGTCAGCGGGCCGGTCATCGCCGCGCCCGGCAGCGGCACCGTGTAGATCCGCTTGACCGTGGCGGCTGGGCCGTTCAGCTTGTCCCGCTCGATGACCGCCAACCGGTCGCCGACCACGGTGATCTCGGACAGGCCCATCCAGTCGCCGGGCACTGTGGTGGCGCCCAACTGGTAGCCGAACCAGCTCCAGGTGCTTGCCGTGACGTCGTACCGGCCGAGCCGGACGACGCCGACCGGGTCGGTGCTCAGCTCCCGCTGCACGGCCACCCAGACGATCTCCCGGCTCTGCCGGTCGGTGGTCGCCGTGACGCCCTCCAGGCCCTGCTTACCGAGACCCGCGGCGACCTCGGCGGGCAGCGCGACGGTCTGCCGGGTCACCCCGGCCGCGTCGAGCCGGACCAGCTTGTTCTCCGCGCCCTTGGCGCCCTCGACGGCGAGCCAGAAGCCACCCTGCGGGCGGGCGAAGACGCCCTCCGCGTCGTACCCGACGGGTGCTCCGGCCGCGTCCCTCACCGGCAGCGCACCGGTGATCACGGCAGGCGTCCGCTTCGCGTCGATGGTGAGGATGCGGGTCTGGGTGTACGCCGCGTCGGTGACGCTGTAGAGCTGGTCCCGCTTGCCCGGTGCCGCGCTCAACGCGCCGAGCGCGCCCCAACCGATCGGTGCGCCGCCCCGATCGGTGCCGGACACGATGCTCGGGAACGTCGGCGTGCCCTCACCGAGCTGGAAGAGCGACACCGACGCCCGGACGTTCACCGACGCGTCGTCCTCCTCGCTGGAGACCGCGAGCAGCCCGCGCGACGGGATCGGCAGCAGCCCCTCCGGCCCGTTGGTGGTCGGCAGGACCTGCTTGAACACCGGCCGGGTGGGGTTGCCCAGGTCGTACACGGCGACGAAGTTGCTGCGTTCCGAGCCGACGAACGCGTACCGCACGCCGTCGTACTCGGCGACCGCCACGCCCTCCGGCTCGGTGCCCTTCTTGCCGGCCCGGTCCTCGTTGTGCAGCCCGTACGTGACGGCGAGCCGCTCGAAGGTAGTGCCGGCGTCCCAGGCAACCCGGCCGCTGCGGCTGTCGAAGACGGACCAGCCGCGGGTGCCGCCGTGCCAGTCACCCTCGTTGGCGGTGGCGAGGTACCGGTCGTCGATCCAGGCCACCGCGTCCGGCTCGCGCGGCACGTCGGTGATGCTGCCGGTCAGGTCGATGACACCGTCCTTCTTGGTGTCGATCCCACTGATCGTGGCGGTGCCCGCGCTGAACACCTTCGTGATCCGGCCGGTGGGTAGGTCGACGAGGACGACGCCGTTGTTCTCCTGGAGCGTCACCGCCAGCTGGTTGCGGCTGTTGATCGAGACGTACTCCGGCTCCGGGTCGGTGGGTGCGGCGAGGCCCGCCTGGACCAGCGCGGGCAACGCGCTGCCATCGGCGCCGGTCAGCGCGACCGGGCGCAGCCGCCACCCGGCCGGGGCCTTCCCGGTCAGGTCGACGATCTGCACGAAACCGGCGGGTGCCTGGGGCAGGTCGCCCTCCTCGCCGCCGGGTGGGGTGGCCTCCTCGTCGCGCTCGTTCTCGATGGCTATCGCGGCGTACCGCTTGTCAGCGCTGATCGCGATCGAGTCGGGCTGGCCGCCCAGGTCGAAGCTGGCCACCCGCTTGCGGCTGGCCAGCTCGATCACGTCGAGCCGACCGGACGGTTCGGTGAAGCTGCTGCTGGTGTTCACCACCACCAGCACGTACTTCCCGACCACGGCGACCGAGGTCGGCTCGTCCTCGGCGTCGCCGAGCTGCGCCAGGGAGAGCGTGCCGAGGCCGCGCGGCCGGTCGGCCCGGGAGATGTCCAGGAAACCGATCCGCTTGGCCAGCGCGTCGGTGTGGACCAGGGTGCGGCCGTCCTCGCTGACCGCGGAGATCTCGGCAACGGTCGCGGTCGCCGGGTCCTCACCGGTCGGGCGGTTCTGGAACACCGGGTACGTGGCGACCCGGTCGAAGGCGAGTGACGCGCCCGGGTGGTGGTGTCCGCCGGCCGACGCGGGGGTGGCCCCGGTCAGGCTGGCGGCGGCGACACCGGCGGCGGTGAGCGCGGTGAATGCTCTTCTGAGTGTCAAGGACTTCCTCCGTTAGGTCGTACCCGCACGGAGGCTGACACCTGTCGGGGAGCATCAGCTTGCGCCGACGTGAACAGCTGGCGAAGCGCGCAGCCACGAGGTGCCGGCCGCTACAGTGCGACCATGCGGCAGAGTGAGATTGTCGATGCTCTGAGTAAGATTCCGGCGTTGAAGGTGGTGACCGGTGGCCCCGCCCTGGTCGTCACGGTGCCCGCGATCGGCGAGAGCCTGCGCCTGCACGCCGAGGCGGTGACTTGGCTGAAGCACGGTGTGCTGCCGACCGGGGATCCGTACCTCCAGCTCCAGGCGCGGCAGCAGGACCATGAGGTACGCCTGGTGCTGCTGAACGACAACCTGGGGTGGGTGCCACCCGACGTCAACTCGCTGCTGGACACCCAGATTCCGGTCCGGATCACCGACGCGCCGGAGATGGTCACGTATACCGACCTGGAGCGCGAATCCGTCCGGGCGCTGGATGGGGCCGACCGCCCGGACGTGAACCTGTTCGCCCTCACCGCGACGCTGTTGGTGCACCGGTGCGCCATCGTCGGTGCCCTGCGCCTCGGCCTGCGGCCGCTACGTGCCGTTCGGCTCTGGCACGAGCTGTGGTGCCACGTGGGCGAATTCCTGGCCGGGCCGTTCTGGCCCGATCCGTACTGGGACCGGCTCCTGCTGGAGGCGGGAGTGCCACTGGCGTCGTACGAGGAGGCCCGAGCCGGGGAGCGACCGGCCATCGAGGCGTTGACGGTGGCCGACCTGCGGGCGATGGAACCGGTACTGACGGTCACCCGGGCTGACGACCACTTCCTTGCCGCCTGGCGACAGTGGATGAAGCTGACACCACGCCAGGTGTGCGAGGTGCTGGCGGCGGACCTGCCGGAGGCGAGGATTGAGGTGTCGCTCTACATCGAGGGCGGTGGAGCGGTCTCGATGCGTATCGCGCCGTCCGGGGTCTTCCAGGCGCTGATCGAGTTGCGGCTGTCCTTCACCACGCGGTCCGCGTCACTCGACGAGATCCGCATCGCCGACGAGCTGAAGGGCAGCGGACTCTTCTCGCGCCTCCGCTCCAACATCGAAGGTTTCACCCGGGCCTTGGGGCTGCTCTCTCTGAAGGCCTCCGTCAGCGGTGACGGCAGTGTGGCGTTCGCCCGCGCCGGCTACGACTGGGACCGTTCCTGAGTCAGCGCCGTCAGCCCCGGCCCGTCAAGGTCCGCCGGAGCTGGGCGGTGGCATCGGCGCCGATGGCCTCCTGAGTCGCCGTGAGCAGTCGCCCACACAGCACCCGGGCGGTCTCGATCTCGGAGCGGGCGTGCTCCACCTCCCGGAGCACTGCTTCGCGCTTGTCGTCGGCGACCGCTCGGATGTCCGGGACCTCGCTCCGGCGCGCGTTGCGCACCTCGTTCGCCACCACCAACACGAAGTCCGTCCGGTTGCGGTCGAGCGTGGTTGCCGTGGACGCGGCCGGGCTGTCGGCCACCACCCGGGTGACGGCCTCGGCGGGCAGGAAGAACAACGTCGTGGTGGAGAACTGACTGAGGGCGGCCTGTTGCTGCCAGCGGGTCAGCAACCCTGACTTGCCGTCGAGGAAGGGTGCCATCGCGAACGCGAAGTCCACGTCGACGGTGGCGAGCAGCGCCCGGGAGCCGTCGATACTCCTTCGAAGCTGGTTGATCAGCGCGGACTGCCGGTGCAGGAGGGCGGTGAACTCCGACTGGTCGTCGGCGCGGGACTCGCCGCTGGAGATCAGTGTGTCGGCCAGGGTCAGGAGGCGCTCGCCGTTCAGGCACAGCTCCTGAAGCGTGAGGATCACGTCCAGCAGATCGGCGCCGACCTTCGCATCCTGGGACACCGCCCGTCGGTCCAGCAGCCTGGTGACGTACGAGCTGATGACCTGCACCACCGTGGACAGCAGTTCACCCACTGCGCGGCTCCCTCGAAAGCGGTGTGGCCGCGAGTGTAGTCGCCGTCCGCCTGCCCTCACTGGATCGCCACCAGGCGCCGCCGACCAGGGCCACGGTCATGACGGTGACCGCGATGTCACCGGCCAGGGCTGCCGCCGGGCTCGCCGGGGAGTACGGCGGCACGAGGTACGCGAACGCGGCGGCGCTGACCAGGCTCGCCGAGCCGGCGGCGAGCACGTGTCGCTGGCCCCAACCGCTGCGCGCCGCCCAGTAGGCGATCAGCCCTCCGGCGGCAGCCGAGAGCGCCAGCGCGATGGCCACCCCCGCCCAGCCCGGCGTGAGGTCGGTGCCGAAGCGGACGAGGACGACCAGCAGGCCCACCCACAGCGGATGCGGCACCCGGCGTGCGCGGCGCGGCCCGGGGCGACGCCAGCGGGGCACTAGGGCCGTCGCTACGAGGGCGAGGACCACCACACCGGCGAAGGCCAGTTGGAGTGGACTCGCTAGGAAGTCCTTCCGTCCGCTGCTGTCGGAGAAGATCAGCAGACTGCCGAGCAGGTAGAGCACGCCCACCACGACGAGCCCGGGCCGGCCCAGCCATGGCCGGAGCCGGCGGTCCGCCCCGAGGAACGACTCGATCAACACGATCGGCGCGCAGATCGTCAGCACGATGTGGTTGCCCACGTAGTCGAAGGCCTGCCGGAGGCTGAATTCGAGCCCCGGCACCAGCGTCGCCTCGGCGGCGGCCCGGGTGTCGGCGTACTGGGTGTCGTCGAGGAAGTCGGGGTTGAACAGCGACTGGTCGACCAGCCCGGCCTGGAGTACCCCGAACGCGGCGGCGAGCAGCACTATCGTCGGCCAGCCCGCGCCGAGGTGCCGGGCGGTCTCCCGGATCAGGATCGCCGCGCCGCCGTACATCGGACCCAGGAAGATCAGCACCGGGAGGAAGTCGTCAATGGCGAAGCCACCCCACGAGCACTCGGCCGCCCAGGGCGCGAGCAGCAGCAACGCGACCACCGGCGGGAGCCTGCGCCGCAGCGGAAGGGTGGTGGCGCGGCGGGTTACGACGGGTTCGGCCGGCACTGTGAAGTCGGCGGGGTCAGGCTCGGCCGGCATGGGGGCTCCTCGGCAGGGCTTCCGGGATGTCATCCGTACCGTGCCCGGGCCAGCCGGCCAACCGATACGGCCATCGGCCGACGACAGGAGCGACCAAAGTCGTTGAGTACTGTGGTGCCGACCTCGACCCGGGGAGCGTGCAGACATGCAACCAACCGCCACGGCCGACCTGTCGGTCCCGCCCGCCGACGCCCAGCGCCCGATGCTGAGCTACCGCGACGAGGCGACCGGTGAGCGCGTCGACCTGACCGCCCAGCAGGTCGGTTCCTGGGCTGCGCGCAGCGCCGGCCTGCTGCGGGACGGCTGCGGGCTCGGCCCCGGCAGCCGCGTAGCGGTGCTGCTGCCGCCGCACTGGCGTACCGCAGCGGTGTTGTTGGGCGCGTGGGCCAGCGGCCTGGCGGTGTCGTTCCGACCGCGCGCCACGGCGGGCCTGGCGGTCCTCGAAGCGGGCGGTGACCGGCCGTTCGACGCGGTCCTCGTGACGCCGGAGCGGCAGGACGACTGGCTGGAGGACGTGCCGGACGCGACGCACCGCTACCTCGTCGGCACCGGCCCGGGTCACCTCGCCGACGTGCCGTTGGGCTGGCTGGACTGGTCCGCCGAGGTGCTCCGTCACCCGGACACCACGCCCGACCACAGCGTCATCCACCCGTCGGACCCGGCCACCGCGGACGGCACCACCTACGGCCAGTGGGGTGCGCTCGCCCAGGAGTTCGCCACGATGCTGGACCTGCGCGCCGGCGATCGACTGCTGGTCGACGCGGCCGAGACCGAGCAGCCGCTGAAGTGGTTGCTCGCGCCGCTCTCCGTCGGCGCGTCAGTGGTCATCAGCGCCAACCTCGACCCGGCACAGCGGGACGCGATCGTCGCCGCCGAACGGGTGACCCGCGTCCTCTGAGCTAGTCCGGCGCTGTTGATCAACTAACTGTTCACCCGTACAGCGCCCGCCCCTCATCAGGCTTGGCTGGGACGTTCGCTCAGAGCCGGCAGGGTCATCCAACGGCCGCGCCGCCGGCGTGCCACCGCACCTGTGGACCGTGGCGCTGGCATGTCCTCGACCGCTCGCGGCCCCGCAGTGCCGTGGTGGGTCATTCCGCACGCCGGTGGCGATCAAGTGATCTGTCCACCAAGGAGAAACCCCGCCATGACGCACGAGAGACGTGCGCGAAGGAAGAGAACACGCGGACTCCTGTCCGCCGTGGCGCTCCTTCTGGTCGCCGGACCGGCGACCACCCTCAACCCCACCCTCGCCGGGGCGCAAGCGACCCCGACCAGCGGCAACGCCCCGCTGATCAACCTGAACAGCGGGCAGAACGTCGAGGGTAAGGTCCCCGTCGTCGTCGAGCCGGTCACCGAGAACGACTCGGTCACCACGCTCGCCGTCGACGGCGACAAGATCGACGCCGACCGGACCGCCGGCACCGCCCACTTCGCCTTCGAGATGGGTGGCAACGGCACCGAGGCCCGCTACCGCAACTACGTCACCGTCAACGGCCACACCGCCGAGGCTGACCGGGTCTACCTTCCGGACATCCCCGGTGGGCAGGTCGGCACCCTCGACTTCCCGGGCGACTGGCTGCGCGTCGGCGCGAACACCGTCACCGTCCACGCCGGAGCGAACTGGGTCGACACGACCACCAAGACCGCTGTCGGCTACGAGGAGTTGCCGAACGGCGAGGGCGGTCGCTGCCCCAACTACGACGACTACGCGCTGAGCAGCATCAGCCTCAGCCTGCTCGGTGTGGTCGCCGACGGCGAGCAGAACCTGTTCAGCTACAGCTTCGGGGACGGCACCTGTGGCAGCTCCGCGAAGCTGCTCAACCAGGACCTGACCTTCGTCATCTCCGGTGAGCCGGGCAGCACCTCCGGCCTGCGTACCGACCTCGACACGACCAGGCTCACCAACGGTACGCACACCGTCAGCGCCACCACGGTCTCCGGAGCGAAGACGTCGGTGACCGTGGACGTCAACAATTCCCCGGCCGGCGCGGCGGCGGTCACCCCCGCCGACGGTGCCCGCGTACGCGGAACCCGACCGGTGATCGCGGCGCTGCCCAGCGGCGGCAGGGAGCACGTCGAGTCGCTGGCGATCGACGACAAGCCCGCCGAGAACGCGGAGACGCTGGCCGCCGGCACCGCCACCCTCGGCCTCACCGTCGAGGCCGGCAACTCCATCGAGGCGCGGTACCAGAACTACGTGCTGGTCAACGGCCACCGGGTCGACCTCGGTGGCGACTACGGCGCGACCGGCGCGGAGGACGTCAAGCTGGCGTTCCCGACCCGTTTCCTGCACCTCGGGGACAACGTCGTCGAGGTCCGCACCGGCGACTACAACGGCACGGTGAGCGGGGCGACCTGCGCCAACCATGACGACTTCAAGCTCACCCGGGCCGCGACGAGCCTCACCCTGAGCACGGCGGGCACTGTGACGGCCGGCAGCACGTTCGTCGTCACCACCAGCGGCACGACAGTGACGAAGGCGGAGACGACAGCCGCCTCGCTGGCGTTGGGCGACGGCACCTGCGGGCCCAACAAGGAGGCCGAGCTGCACTTCACCGTCGAGGGCGCGCCGACGACGCGCACCGTCGACACCCTCGGCAGCGGGGGCGACGCGCACCTGAAGGTGTTCGTCGGCGGCAACGGCAGCGACAACGGGTACGGCAACAAGGTGCTGATCAACGGCATTCCGCTGGAGATCGGGATGTGGGAGAAGGAGGTCGCCGACCTCAGCTTCCCGAACGAGTGGCTGGTGCCGGGTGTCAACGCCGTCGAGGTCGTGGCGGGCAACGACCGCGGCAGCGCCAAGCCGGGCGGCTGCGACAACTTCGACGACTTCACGCTGCGGGACTTCCAGTTGCTTCCGACCGACGCGAAGGCGACGCAGCTGACCCGGTCGATCGCGCAGACGACGGTTACCATCGGTTCGGCCAGCTACCCGGCCGGTTCCCAGGTGACCACGTATCTCGGTGACGGCACCTGTGGCAACAGCTTCAACGGGGTGCTGACCAGGATGGTCATGTTCGACGTCACCGCGCCGGACGGCTCGGCGTTGCCGGCGTTGGGCAAGCGCGCGGACGTCGACACGACGACGATCGCGGACGGCGCGCACACCATCAAGGCGGTCGTCGGGGACAAGACCTCGACGCGGCGCTTCACCAGCGACAACACCGCCCCGGAGATCGAGAGCAGCGTCCCGGCTGCCGGGCAGCGGCTGACGTCGACGGTTGCGCTCGACGTCCGGATCAAGGACGCCACCGGGTTGGCCGGTACGCCGGTCCTCACGCTGGACGGCGCGGCCGTCAAGCAGGGTGACCAGATCGGCCACGGCCTGCCCGCCGGGGAGCACACCATCGCGGTGACGGCGACCGACGCGCTCGGCAACACCGCCACCCGTGAGGTGCGGTTCAGCAGCGCCAGCATCCCGGACGTCCCGACGGAGCTGAACTCGACGGTCAAGGGCACCGACCCGCTCTCCGCCGAGCTGTCCGCCCGGATCCCCGGAGCGGAGGGTGTCGGTCTGACCGCCACCTTCACCAAGGCCGACGTGGTCCTGCCGACCGCTGGTTACCAGGGTGAGGCGGCCGACGTGCCGACCGCGCTCGACGTCCAGCACGACACGTCCGTGGACGTCACCTCGCTGCGTCCGCTCGACGGCGCGACTGTCGACAGCGCGTCCGGCCGTGGGGTCGTCTTCCAGCGGTACGACCTGCCGCTGGCGGCGGCCAGGCAGGAGCCGACGCTGCGCTGGTCGGGCAGCATCGACCCGGCCCGGATCGTGGCGCTGCGGGTCTGGAACCCGGCCACGAAGAAGTGGGTCGTGCTGACCAGTTCCCGTGGCCAGGCCGGGCAGGACACCGTCCTGACCGCGCAGGTGGAGGCCGCTTACCGCGACGGTGGCGTCGTCCACGTGCTGGTCACCGGTGAGGACCCGTTCGCCGACGACCTGTCCCCGCGCGACTCCACGGCGCAGAACGACAAGGACCGCTTCGAGGACCCCGCGTCGTACGACTTCTCGCTGGCGCACTTCACCGACACCCAGTACATCACCGAGGGTGCGGCCGGCGGCACGTACGACGACTTCGACGGCCACGCCGAACCCTCGGACGTCGAGACGGTCGAGGAGCAGGCGATCTGGTCGGCCGCGTACCGCGACCAGATGCAGTGGATCGCCGACAACGCGGACAGTCGCAAGATCGCGTACACGGCCCACACGGGCGACATCATCGAGAACGACTACTACGACCCGCTGGCGAAGAACCCGGACGGTTCGCTGAAGCGGCCCGGCCTGCACGAGCAGGTGGAAAAGGAACTCGCCGTCGCCTCCGGCTTCCAAAAGATCCTCGACGACAACGGCGTCGTCAACCAGGTCATCGCCGGCAACCACGACGACCAGTTGGGCGCGGAGACCGGCCCGACCTCCCGGTTCAGTCGGACCTTCAGCGCCGACAGGTACTACGGCACGGCGAAGTCCTGGCCGAAGGGCACCGAATACCACGCGTGGGACGAGGTGACCAACGCCGACGGCTCCGTCACGCCCGGCACCGACAACCAGAACAACTACCTGCTGTTCTCCGCCGGTGGACTGGACTTCGTCGCGGTCGGCCTGTCGTACGGGGTGACGCCGGCCGAGGCCAAGTGGGCTGACTCGATCTTCAAGCGGTACAAGGACCGCAACGGGATCCTGCTCTCCCACGACTATCTGAAGCCGTCGGCCAACCCCGACGGGCGCGGGGCGGACTTCTCCGCGCCGGACGGCTCGCCGCTGTTCAAGCAGGTCGTGGAGACCAACGCGAACGTCTTCCTGGTCCTCGCCGGTCACGAGCACGGCGTCGGCACCAACCTGAAGTCGAAGATCGGCGTCACGGTCAGCCACGACGTCGTCGAGCTGCTGGCGGACTACCAGTTCTACACGGTCACTGCCGGGGAGCTGTGGCCGAAGCAGGTCGCCGCGGACGGGACCGTCGACGTCAACGGGGACGGCAAGCCGGACCACAAGGCCACCGACCGGTTGCAGTTCGGCGCGAGCTTCCTGCGCCTGCTCCAGTTCGACGTGGACCGGGCCGAAATGCACATCGACACGTACTCGCCGTTCCTGAAGAACTTCGGGGCGACCGAGTACGACATCCGTCAGGACGGCAGCCAGACCAAGCCGCGCTACAACGGCTCGGAGGACAACCTGACCCTGCCGGTGGACCTCAGCACCCGTAAGACGTCGTTCACCACCGACTCGCTCGCCGCGTACGTGCCGTCCGGCACGATCGGGACCGACGAGGTGACATCGAACGGGGTCGCCACGACGACCTGGGGCAAGCTTCTGCCGGGCACCTCGTACGGCTGGATCGTGTCCGCGAAGAGCGCCGACGGCGGTGAGGCGGTGGCCCAGCCGGCCGTGTTCCGTACCGCCAAGCAGGTCCCGACGATGACCGTCACCGCAGCCCCGACCACCTGGGGCACCGCGGCGACGGTGACCGTCAAGGTCGCGGCCGGCAGCACGCCGGTCACCGGGGCGGTGGAGCTGCGCGAGGGTACGACAGTTCGTGGTTCGGCCACGCTGACGAACGGGGCTGCGACGTTCACCCTTCCGGTGGGCCTCGCGGGCGGTCAGCACAACCTGACCGCGTCGTACCCGGGCAGCGACCACCTCACCCCGGTCGAGGCCAGCGCCACAGTGACGGTGAACCTGCCGGCGGAGTGGAACCCGTCGACGGTCTACAACGACGGGGACCGGGCCACCTACCAGGGGCGGGTCTTCCGGGCCTCCTGGTACACGAAGAACCAGAAGCCGGGCGCCGACCCGAATGGTGCGTGGCAGGAACTCGCCATGACCGAGGACGGCACCTCGATCTGGACCGCGTCGCGGATCTTCAACTCTGGTGACGTCGCCATGTACGACGGCAAGAAGTGGCGGGCCCAGTGGTACACGCGCAACCAGAAGCCGGGCGACCGCAACGGCTCCTGGGAGGAGATTGCGCCCACCCCGCCGGACAACAGCCCGGCGGCCTGGACGCTCACGAAGGTCTACAACGCGGGTGACCGGGTGTCCTTCAAGGGCCACGTGTACGAGGCCAGGTGGTGGACGCGCGGCCAGGAGCCCGGTGACAAGAACGGCCCCTGGAAGCTGATCACGTAATCAGGTTCGCGTGACGCCGGCCCGGGACCCCATCGGTCCCGGGCCGGCTCCCGCTCCAGCCCCGCGCCTTGATCGACTCGGTTTTCCGGAAGTCGCGGTATCAACATGCCTCGGATACCGCGACTTTCAGCAAACGGAGTCGATCAGGGCTCCGCGGGTGCGTCACCCTTCCGGTGGAGGCCGTCCGTTCCACCGGCTTTCACGTCTTCCTTGCTCCTACGCTTCGCCGAAGGCAGGTGCGGCCGACCCGCCGGCCACTTTCGACAACGGCGGAGGGCAGATGGCGTCGAGGCGTACACGTCGGGCTGTGGTTTCGATGGTGGCCGGTGCGTTGTTCGCCCTCGGGGTGGTCGCGCCTGGCCCGGCGGCGGCCCCGCCGCCCCGCGCGGCCCATGAGGACGGCGACGTGACCCCTGTGCCGACCGAGCCGCGCCCGCCGCAGTTGCCGGCGGACTTCCAGGGCACCGGCCGGTACATCGTGCGCGACCTCGGCATCGACGTGCCGTTCACCTGGCAGGGCCGCGACGGCAACAGTCAGATGATCGCCGGCGGCCCGGAGCATCCGATCTGGTTCACCAACCTGATCTACGAGAACACGCTCTACACGCTCACCTACAAGTGGCCGAACATCCCGCTGTTCCCGCCGCGCGAGTGCAGCAAGATCCCGGGGTTCTTCAACCGGCAGATCTTCAACGACAAGCTGAAGACGTCCCGTTTCGTCGGGCCGGAGATCCTTCAGGGGGACAAGGACCGGCACGTCGACCACTGGCGGGTCGGGGTCGTCGGCGGCTCCACAGTGCCGGGGGAGTTCTTCCGGTTCCCGCTCGCGCTCGGTGACATCTACGTCGACCAGCGCGACCCGACCCGGTGGTGGCAGGTGCTCCAGTTCGGCCTCCAGAACCTCTTCGATCCCGAGCTGGACGAGTGGTTCACGATGGACAGCTTCGACCACCGCCCCGGCCAGGTGACCCTCCCCGACCGCTGCCCACCCCCGACGTCCTGACACGGCCCGCCTGATCGGCAGGTGGCCGGTGGTCGAGGGGGCCTCGGGCACGCCCTGAGCGGGGTAGGCTGCCGCGGCACATCATCCTTGATCAATCGTGGGGCATTCATGAAGAGAGCCGCTCGCTCCCTGCTCGCGCTCGTGCCACTGGTCGGTGCCGCGACTCTGGTCGGGCCGGTGATTCCCGCTGCCACCGCGGCTCCGGCGCCCTCCTCCGCCTCGGCGGCGCCAACGTCCACCGGTTCGGAGCTCTTCGTCAGCGAGACGGACTGCGTACCCAACGGCGACGGCAAGGCCGAGTCGCCGTTCTGCACCATCTCCGCGGCCGCGGCCGTCGTGCAGCCCGGTCAGACCGTGTTGGTGCAGCCGGGGCTCTACCCGGAGAGTGTCACGGTCACCCGATCGGGCACCGCAGCGGCTCCGATCACCTTCAAGGCAGCCAACACCCGGGACGGCGTCGTCCGGGTGGGCAGGTACGGCGCGGACACCGGCATCGGATCGGTCTTCACACTGCGCCAGGTGCACGACGTCGTCGTCGAGGGCTTCGCCATCTACGGCCGCGACGTGGTGCCGGTCGTCGTCGACGGCTCGTCCCGGGTCACCATCGACGGCACGTCAGTCACCCATGCCAGCTCAGAGCTGATCAAGGTCACTGGTGGCTCGGCCGACGTGACCATCAGTCGGAACTTCCTGCACTCACCCGGCACGACCGCACTCGTCGTCGAGGCGGACTCGACGGCCACCAGGGTCGTCGCCAACCAGATTCCGAACGGCGGTATGTATCTGACCCGGGCGCCGGGGTCCACCGTCACCAACAACACCATCCAGGCCGGGTGCGCTCCAGGCATCACGCTCGTCGCCTCGCCCGGTGTCACTGTCGCCAACAACATCGTCAAGCCCTTGCCGGACCAGAGGCTGTGCGAGGGCGAACCGACGGTGAAGACGGCGATCATGGTCCTCCCGGTGGAGGTTCCGCAGACGACCGTCCACCACAACCTGATCGATCCGACCACCGGCTGGGCCCTCTACCGCTGGGGCGCGACCACGTACCGGACGCTCGGGGACTTCCAGGCGGCCACCGGGCAGGGCGGGTTCGACATCGTCGCCGACCCGCTGCTCGACCCCAGGTTCGAGGACCGCGGCTACATCGCGCTGAAGCAGAGCTCCCCGGCCATCGACTCCGCCGACGCGAACGCACCCGGGGTGCTGGCCACCGACCTGATGGGCAACGCCCACGCCGACGACCCGACGTGGGCGAACACGGGCACGGGTAACGGCTACCACGACCGGGGGGCAGTTGAGCGGCTTGGGCCGACCACCCTCCGGGTCGAGCGCCTGCACCGGACGATCGGCGCCGGCCCCCTGGACACCACGCTCCGCGCCAGCGCCTCGACCCAGTGGACGACCGACGGGCCGATCGGATCCTTCGCCTACCAGTACGGTGACTCCCCGCTCTGGCGGGGCGGCACGCCGTCGCTCAACGAGAACCACCGGTTCCGTCGGGCGGGTAGCGCCTGTGTGCAGGTGCACTGGAGCACGACCGGCTTCCGGTCCGCCAGTGCCAGCGCCCCGAGCTGCACGGTGCTCGGGGCGCACTACACGGCGGTGGCGCCACAGCGGCTCCTGGACACCCGGTCCGCGGTCGGCGTTGGTACCAGCACCCCCGTGCCGCCGAAGTCCGAGGTGGTGGTGCCTGTCGACAGCATCGGCGGCGTGCCGGCGGCGGACATCAGCGCCCTGGTGCTGAACGTGACAGCGACCCAGCCGACGACCGCCGGGTTCCTGACCGTCTACCCGGACGGCACGAACGCGCCGACCGCCTCGAACGTCAACTTCGTTGCGGGAGAGACGGTGCCGAACCTGGTGACCGTGCCGATGAGCAACGGGAAGATCAGGATTCGCAACAGCAGCGGCGGCACGGTGCACGTGGTCGCCGACCTCCAGGGCTGGTACGCGGAGGCCGGCGACGGATTCGCCACCCAGCCGTTGACGCGGGTCCTGGACACCCGCACCGACGGCGGCGCGCTCCCGCCGAACAGCACGCGCACGCTCAACCTGGACCGGAAGGTCTCGCCGGGCGCGACGGCCGTCGTCCTCAACGTCACCGTCACCGCGCCGACGACCAGCGGCGTATTGAAGGTCTTCCCGTACGGCTCGCCCGTGCCAACCGCGTCGAACCTGAACTTCGTCGCCGGCCAGACCATCCCGAACCTGGTGATCGTGCCGGTGACCGACCTCAAGGCGAACATCCACAACCAGAGCTCCGGCAGCGTCCACGTGATCGCGGACCTGGCCGGATACTTCGGGGTGGACGGACAGCTCAGCTACGTTCCGAACGGGCCGCTGCGGATCGCCGACAGCCGGGACGCCACGGGCCTGCCCAACCGGGGAGGCGCGAAGCCCCTTCAGCCCTGGGAGTCGGTGAACGTCAGCCCGTACGTCGACAACCTGGCCTGCTGCGTGACGGCCGCCGCCGTGGTTGCGAACCTTACCGTCACCGCGCCGGCCAGCTCCGGTTTCCTCATCGCGCATCCGGGCGCCGAGGCGCGTCCGGCGGTGTCGAACCTCAACTTCGTGGCGGGCGAGACATCGTCGAACCTCGCCATCGTGGGGACCAAGGGCGGATTGAACCTCTACAACAGCAGCTCGGGCACCGCCCACGTGGTCGCCGACCAGGCGGGCATCTTCGTCACCCCGCAGTACTGACCGTCCCGGCAGTGGCCGCGCCCTCGTCGGGGCGCGGCCACTGCCGATGTGTCCGAACGGGACGAGCCCGGCGTCGGAGTGGGTCACAGAGCGAACAGCAGCGCGGCGTTCAGGAGGACGACAACGGCCGTCGCGAAGTGGATGCCGAAGGCGACGGCCCTCGTCCCGCCGTTGCGCAGCACGATCAGGGTGTCACCCAGCGGGACGAGCGCGACGATCAGCATGTACCACGCGACCGCGTCGGCGGTGGTGAAGGCGATCAGGGCGAGGCCGAGGAGCCCGAAGGTCAGGTCCTTCAGTCCCTTGACCGTCAGGTAGGCGGTGTCGCCGTCCGGTCGGGCCGGAACCCCGTACCCGGCGGCTGCGGCCTGCGGCACCAGCAGGAACCGCGCTCCGATGAAGACGACGAAGAGGCTGAGGACGACGGCGAGCCCGTAGGCGAGGGGTGCCAGCATGATCTTCTCCATTTCCTAGCGATGCTAGATATGAGAGCGACGCTAGCAGAGCAAGGACAGCAACGCTAGCGGTGCTAGGGTTGCTGTCATGTCGACACAGGCACGCCGGGAGCGCGAGCGGGCTGAACGGGAACAGGCGATCATCGCCACGGCACGCGACCTGGCGTTGGCGGAGGGCTGGGACGCCGTGACCACCCGGCGGCTCGCCGGCGAGATCGAGTACAGCCAGCCCGTCCTCTACAGCCACTTCAAGGGCAAGGACGCCATCATGGCGGCGGTCGCCGTCGAGGGCTTCGCCGAACTGGCCGTAGCGCTGGCCTCGGCCCGGATGTCGGCCGCCGATCCGCGCCAGGCGGTCGCCGACGTCGCGGCTGCGTACACCGACTTCGCCGAGCAACGGCCGGCGATCTACGACGCGATGTTCACCCTCATCGTCGATCTACCGTTCGCCAGCCAGGACGTCCCGACCGACCTCGCCCGCGGCTTCGCCGAGTTGGCCGAGACGGTGCGCCCGTTCGCCGGCGACGGTGACCTGGAGACGTTCACCGAGACGTTCTGGAGCGGCCTGCACGGTCTGGTCACGCTGATGCGCAGCGGCAGGCTTCGCCGCACCGACCACGACCGGCGGTTGGCGGTGCTGGTGGACCGCTTCTCCCGGTGAGCGTTGCCGCGCACGCCGAATGACCCGGCTCGTCGGCTTTGCGTCATGGTCCGGTTCAGGTCTTCCCCGTTGCCTGGATCACTCAGCCCTGGAGCCGTTGCGCCCAGTAGACCTGCCCGTTCGGCCCCAGGTAGACCAGAGCCAACAGCAGGTCGGACATCCCAACCGGCGCGGTGGCTACCGTCGGCTTCCGGGCAGCATCAGCGACGTACGGAAAAAGCGCGACGAATGTCAGTGGCGAGGCCGTCTCGTCGTACACGGCAAGTCTGTTGCCGTTGCTCCGCCACTCGTCGTCTCCGACCTTGACGTCGCCCGCACCCCGTAGCCAGGCATAGCGTTCGGCGATCCTGTTCTCGACGCCGGCGCTGCCGAGGCTGACGACGTCCTGCGGACCGGAGGCGACGAAGTCGCCCGGCTTGCGGTTGGTGCGCTTGTCGATGAGGAACACCGCGAGGTAGCCGCCATCGAGTGGCTCGGGAGGCGGCTGCCAGGCGACCCGGCCCAGCACCAGTTGGTCGCGTTCGTCGGAGGCCAGCGGCGGGCGGATCCTCTCGCCGAGAGCCGCCTGCGCCTCCGCGTAGCTGACGAGGCTGAGCGAGGAGGTGATGGCCAAGGCTTCCGGACCGTACGGCGGGTGGTTGTGGGTCCACCGCCAGGCGGCCATTCCTGCCACCACCACGGCGGCTGTCACGATGACCACCAGGGACGATCGGGTCCTTCGCCACGACATGCCCGACAGTGAACCATGCGATGGCCAGGATTGGCCGCGCCCCGGATCCGGCCGATTCGTTTACGACATCAGCTCGATAGCGAGTGCGAGAGACACCACGTCCCCGGGCCGCGCCCGCGCCCAACCCACAGATCGACTCGGGTTCCAGGAAGTCGGGGTATCAGAGCGCCTCGGACACCGCGACTTCCTGAAAACCGAGTCGATCAACCTCGCGCGCGCGTCAGTCGACGGTCGGCAGGGGTGGGCCGAGGACGTCGTCGGCGTCGACGATCGTGTACGCGTATCCCTGCTCGGCGAGGAAGCGCTGCCGGTGTGCCGCGTACTCGGTGTCGATCGTGTCCCGGGACACCACCGTGTAGAAGTGCGCCTGTCGGCCGTCGGCCTTCGGCCGGAGCACCCGCCCCAACCGCTGCGCCTCCTCCTGGCGTGACCCGAACGTCCCGGACACCTGGATCGCCACCGCCGCCTCGGGCAGGTCGATGGAGAAGTTGCCGACCTTGGAGATCACCAACGTCCGCAGTTCGCCGGACCGGAACGCGTCGAACAGCCGCTCCCGCTCCTTGTTCGTGGTCGAACCCTGGATGATCGGCGCGTCGAGGTATTCGCCGAGCTGGTGCAACTGGTCGATGTACGCCCCGATCACCAGCACCTGATCCTCCGGGTGCCGATCGACCAGCGCCTTGACCACCGGCAGCTTCGTGCGGGCGGTAGCCGCCATCCGGTAACGCTCCTCGGCCTCGGCCGTCGCGTACGACATCCGCTCCGCGTCGGTCAGGGTCACCCGTACCTCGGTGCACTCGGCCGGGGCGATCCAGCCCTGCGACTCGATGTCCTTCCACGGCGCGTCGTACCGCTTCGGGCCGATGAGGCTGAACACGTCACCCTCGCGGCCGTCCTCGCGTACCAGAGTCGCCGTCAGGCCCAGCCGACGGCGGGCCTGGAGGTCCGCCGTGAAGCGGAAGATCGGCGCGGGCAGCAGGTGCACCTCGTCGTAGACGACCAGGCCCCAGTCGCGGGCACCGAACAGGTCCAGGTGGGTGAACGCGCCACCGCGACGCGAGGTGAGCACCTGGTACGTGGCGATGGTGACCGGGCGGATCTCCTTGCGCTCGCCGGAGTACTCGCCGATCTCCTCCTCGGTCAGCGACGTGCGGGCGATCAGCTCCCGCTTCCACTGCCGGCCGGCGACCGTGTTGGTGACCAGGATCAGCGTCGTCGCCTTCGCCTCGGCCATCGCCGCCGCGCCGACCAGGGTCTTGCCGGCGCCGCAGGGCAGCACCACGACACCCGACCCGCCGGCCCAAAACGCCTCCACGGCCTCCCGCTGGTACGACCGCAGCGTCCACGGCTTGCGCCCGTCCTTGCCGGCCTCGGCCAGCTCGATCGGGTGCGCCTCACCGTCGACGTAGCCGGCCAGGTCCTCCGCCGGCCAGCCCAGCTTGAGCAACGCCTGCTTGAGCCGGCCACGCTCGGACGGGTGCACCCGGATGGTGTCGTCGTCGATCTTGTCGCCGAGCATGCCGGCGAGCTTCTTGCTCTTGGCCACCTCGATCAGCACCAGCCGGTCGAGCGCGCGCAGCACCAACCCGTGCGCCGGGTCGTTGGCGAGCTGGAGCCGGCCGTACCGGTCCATCGTCTCGGCCACGTCCACCAGCAGCGCGTGCGGCACCGGGTAGCGGGAGTACTTCAGCAGCGAGTCGACCACACCCTCGGCGTCGTGCCCCGCCGCGCGGGCGTTCCACAGACCCAGCGGCGTCAGCCGGTACGTGTGCACGTGCTCCGGCGAGCGCTCCAACTCGGCGAAGGGCGCGATCGCCATCCGGCACGCCTGCGCGTCGGGGTGGTCGATCTCCAGCAGCAGGGTCTTGTCCGACTGCACGATCAGTGGTCCACCGCTCACGCCAGCGTCCTCTCCTCGGTCGGTCTTCGGCCCTGGCGGGTCGCATACCCGCAGATGGCCGACCATCCAGTGTTGCACGGGGCGGGATGTCCAAAGAAAGTTGCTCACCAGGTGCAACCGTGACGGCACTCACGAACGTCTAGCAAATGGGCGAATCTCTGGGGAGGTGCCATGAAGCGTGTCTGCAACACTTCCCGGCTGGTTGCCCTGCTGGTGGTCGTGCTGGTCGGTTCCGGTGCGTGCACGTTCGATCCGCAGGCCGGTGGGAGTGGTGGCGGGGGAGCCGCCCCAGCCGGTGCGGCGGAAAAGGCAACGGGGGCGAGCGGCGCGCCCGGGCCGGACCAGCGCGACCGGCCCACGCCGGTCGCACCCACCTCCGCCACACCCAAGCCCAAGCCGAAACCCACCCGCACCGCCACACCCAAACCAACCCCCAGCACGGGTACGCCGACAGTCGCCGGCTGCCCGCAGGGCCAGCACCAGCGCCAGGTGGAGACCTACCTGGCCCGGTTGGGCGGGTTCGGCACGGTCACCGTGGACGGCCGGCAGTCCGCCGCGGACTGCGCCGCGATCAAGAAGTTCCAGAAGAGGTACGGCATTCGCCCCGTCGAGGGTCGCGCCGGACCGACCACCCTCGACGTGGCCCAGCGCCTCGCCACCACCGATCCGAGCCGGTGCAAGGCCGGCACCGGCACCACGTTCTGCGTCGACCTGACCCGGCAGACCGTCTGGGCGGTCCGAGGCGGCAAGGTGATCATGGAGCCGACGGTGACCCGCACCGGCATGTCCGGCTACCGCACCCCGTCCGGCACGTTCACCGTCAACTTCCGCAATCCCAAGGAGTGGTCCGACCCGTACGAGGTGTGGCTGCCGTACTGGCAGCACTTCACCCAGGGGATGGGCTTCCACGAGACCACCACCTACCTGCACGACAAGTCCATCGGCTCGCACGGCTGCGTCAACCTTCTGCACGTCGACGCGGTCCGGATGTGGGAACTGGGAAAGGTCGGCACCCGGGTGGTGCTGATCGGCCGCCGTCCCGGCACCTGACCGACACGGCCGCGAATCGGGGGTTTAACCCCTGTCCGACCGGTCCAACGAGTGTCACCCTGGGAGTCCAGGGCCGGACCGGGCGGGGAGGCTGGGTATGACGGTCGACCGTGACGTGATCGCGGAACATGAGCAGGCACCACCCGACGAGGTGTCCCGAGCGACGGTGATCGCGTACGCCGTCGCGGCGGCACTCCTCCTCGGGTGGTTCCTCTTCGGATGGCTGGTGCTGCGGCAGGGCTTCGTCGACTCGGTCGGGGAGTCCGCCGGCGCCGGCTTCGCGCTACTTCTGATCATCTCGGTGGTCGGCACCGTCCGCCGCAGCCGCCGCTGACCGACAGCGCCCCGGTGGCGCTGCCGGTCAGCCGACCCGAACCGGTCAGTCCGCCAGCACCGCCGCGGTGATCCGGTGCAGCGCGAACGTATGCAGCATCTCGGTCCGTTCGTCCTCGGCGCGCAGGTAGCCAGCGCCGATCGAGACCGGCTTGACCAGGCGGGACGCGGTCGCCCCGTGAGCGTCGACGTAACCGACCCAGACCAGCGCCTTGTCCCGCACCGCCTGCTGGAGCACCGCCAGGGCCTCGCTGTGCGTGTGTGCCGGCACCGGGCCGCCACCCAGCCCCGCCGCACCGCCACGCACCACCGCCGGCGCCCGTCGGGCCGCCCGCGCCGCCGCCTCACCCCTGCGGATGTGCTCCACCACACCGAGCAGCCGTGGCATGGGCAGCTTCGGGGTGGACAACGGGTCGAGCGTCCGGGTGGTCACCGACACCCGCGCCGGGGCCCTGCGGATCCGCGGTCGGGCCAGCACCGTGCTGCCGGTGCCGTCCTCCTGCACCGGAGCGTACCCGGCGTCGCGCAGCGCACCCAGCAACCGGCCCACCTGGTACTGCGTGCACAGCACTGTCGGCGCGAGCCGACGCAGCGCCAACGACTCCAGCCGACGGTCCGCCAGCACCTCGCTGAGCAGGGTCTCGTCATCGCTGCGCAGGTACGCCCCGGCCAGACCGACCCGCAGCCCGCCGTGCTTACGGGCCACGTCGTCCACCAGGTAGGTGAGGCCCTGGGGCACCGGGGTACGCGACCGCCGCCGGAACACGTCGTGCAGGTCGTCGGCCGTGTAGCCGGAATCCAGCGCCCGTCGCACGCTCGACGTGGTGACCCGGTGCACGCTGGCCCCACCGGCCGACTCGAGTTCGGTCATCGCCTCCAACTCGACGGCGAGCGCCGGTTCGGGCGGGCCGGGCACCACCACTGTCAGGTCGGCCTGCACCAGGAAGTGGTCGACCGGTGCGGGCAGCAGCGCGTCCAACGCCCTGGCGGCACTCGACGGGTCGCCGCTCTCGACGTCCGCGTGCACGCCCAGCGGATCCTCGCCGCCCCGCTCGTCGGTCGAGCTCAGGTCACCCAGCAGCAGCCGACCGTAGGACGTGAGCGCACCCAGACCTGTGACACCCAACTGCGCGGCCTCGGCCAGCACCTCCCGGTGCGCGGTGTCCCGGCCCCGGCTGCGTCGTGGCGCCCGCCAGTCGAGCAGGTCCTGCACCTCGTCGGGGGTGGGCGCGGTAGCCGGCTCCAGGTCGGCGAGCACGCCGAGCACGGCCCGCCGGGTGCCGGGGACACTCGCCCGTTCGGCCTCGGAGGAGAGTGCGGCGATCGGCCGGTCCCGGTCGTCCCGGCGGCCGACCAGCCCCACCTGCCGGGTCATGGTCAGCCAGGCCCGGGCCAACTGCTCCCAGCGTTGGGCCAGCGAGGCGGCCCGCCACACCTCGTACCCGCCGGTCGGCAGCACCTGCTGATCGGCCCCGTACCGGCCGGAGGCCGCGCCCGGCATCTCCAACTCGCCGAGGAGCCCCGCCGCGTACGCCACCTCCAGCAGCAGCGCGGTCGTCGGTTCGTCCAACCCGGCGGTACGCGCCAGCCGCCGCAGGTCCCGTACGCCGATGCCGCCCGAGCGCAGCACCGGCGCTGGTTCGTCGGCCAGCTGCTCCAGCAGCCCTTCGGTGTTCCGGACCACCTCCATCGTCTGCCCGGCGCCGGCCGAGTCGACGGCCTTCGGTTCACGGGGCGCGCCGGCAACCGGCGGTGGGCTGGTGCGCAGCGGGCCGAGCGGGCCACTGTCGCGGCGCAGCAGCAACCCGACCTCGCGGGGCAGCTCCACCGTGCCGCTGGCCGTCGACGAGCCGGTCGTCACGGGGACCAGCAGCCGGTTGTCGACGAGCCAACGCACCGGGGAGCCGGCCGGGGCACCACCGTTGGTCGGGTCGGAGAGCACCGGGTCCTCCGCGCCGAGCGGTGGCGCCTGCAACGCGCCCGGAGGCACACTGCCCACCGGCGGGCCGGCAGCCAGGCGGTCCAGGATCGCCCGAGCCGACGGCGGGGCGGCGAGCAGCGTCCGGCGCAGTTTCGCCGGGTCCGCGCAGAGCACGGCCGTGCGCGGGTCCAGCTCCGCGGCGGGCCGGCCGAGCCCAGCGGGGTACGGGGCGACTTCGTCGACGGCGGGCACCACCTCCAGCGCGTGCTCGGGGCCGTACAGCAGAAAGAGCGCGCGCAGCCGACCCACGGCGGCCCGGACGGCCGTCGGAGCCGGCGGGTGCGGCCCGGAGGTCGCCATGGCCAGGACGGCGTCGGCGGCCGTGGTGCCGTCGTCCGGGTTCCGGGTGAGGCGGGCGGCGTCGAGGATCTGGAGGGTGAACTGGTCCAGCCCGTCCAGCGCACGCGCCACCGAGACCCGGGACTGGGCCCGGATGGCCAGGGCGGAGACGTCGGCTGGCACGGGCACGACGAGATCGGGCCGCAGCTGGAGGAGCGCGGCCAGTGACTCGTCGGGCAGCGACCGCAGGTGGTCGGCGAGTGAGGTGGTCATCGTCTTTCCACGCTAGCCCGGCAGCGGGCCTCCGCGCCCCTCGGACGTTCGGCCGGACGGGAGTCGCCGGGTACGTTTTTCGGCATGCCCGCACTGACCGTCGGATTCGATCTCGACATGACCCTGGTCGACTCCCGCCCCGGGATCGCCGCGGCGTACCGCGCGCTGACCGCGAAGACCGGCGTGCCGATCGACGCCGAGCTGGCGGTGTCCCGCCTCGGGCCGCCGCTGCGTACCGAGATCGCGCACTGGTTCCCACCGGAGCAGGTCGAATCGGCCGTGCTCGTGTACCGCGAGCTGTACCCGGCGTACGCGATCACCCCGACGCTCCTGCTGCCCGGCGCGCGGGAGTCCATCGAGGCGATCCGTGCGCGGGGTGGGCGGGTGCTGGTCGTCACGTCCAAGATCGGCCGGCTGGCCCGGTTGCACCTGGACCACCTCGGTCTCGAGGTCGACGAGTTGGCCGGCGACCTGTTCGCCGAGCAGAAGGCGACCGCCCTACGCGAGCACGGCGCCACCCACTACGTCGGCGACCATGTCGCGGACATGGTGGCGGCGGCAGCGGCCGGGGTGCCCGGGATCGGGGTCGCGACCGGCCCGTGCTCGCGGGATGAGCTGCGCTCGGCCGGGGCGGAAGTGGTGCTGGATCGGCTCACCGAATTCCCAGCGGCACTCGACGGCATGATCCAGCTAGCCTTGGAGCAGTAGCGGCTCAAGTGAAGCAGGGGTTTTCAGGTGCCTACGGGTCGAGTGAAGTGGTACGACACGGCCAAGGGATACGGCTTCGTCACGAGTGACGAGGGCGGGGACGTGTTCCTGCCCAAGGGGGCGTTGCCGGCGGGTGTCACCGACCTCAAGGGTGGCCAACGGGTCGACTTCAGCGTGGTGGACAGCCGTCGGGGCGCGCAGGCCATGGGAGTCAAGCTGCTGGACGCGCCGCCGTCGATGGCGGAGTTGCGCCGTCGACCGGCTGAGGAGCTGCACGGCCTGGTCGAAGACATGATCAAGGTGCTGGAGGCCAAGGTCCAGCCCGACCTGCGCCGGGGTCGGTACCCGGACAAGAAGACCGCGCAGAAGATCGCTCAGCTGGTCCACGCGGTGGCGCGCGAGCTGGAGGTCTGAGGCACCAGGCCGGCGGTGGCGGCGCGGTCGAGCAGTGCCGCCACCGCGGCGAAACCGGCCTCACCCAGGTCCGCGGTGAACTCGTTGACGTAGAGGCCGATGTGCCGGTCCACGACGTCGAGTTCCATCTCCTGGGCGTGCGCCAACACGTACTCCCGGCTGGCGGCCGGGTCGGCCCACGCCTGCCGGACGGACTCGCGGACCCAGCCGGCTGCGGCCTCCGGGTCGACGGCGCCGCGTCGGGCCAGGATCGCACCGAGTGGAATGGGCAGGCCGGTGTCGGCCTCCCACCACTCGCCGAGGTCGACGAGCGCGCTCAGGCCGTGTCGGTGGTAGGTGAACCGGGCCTCGTGGATGACCAGCCCAGCGTCGTAACGCCCAGCCGCGACGCCCGGCATGATCTCGTGGAACGGGACCACCTCGATCCGGGCTGGCGGCTGCCCGGCCGACCAGAGCCGGAACAGCAGGTACGCGGTGGTCCGGTCGCCCGGCACCGCCACCGTGGCGCCGGACAGGTCGGTGCGGTCGCCCCTGGTCAGCACCAGCGGGCCGCAGCCACGACCGAGCGCGCCACCGCAGGGCAGCAGGTGGTAGTCGTCGAGCAGCCAGGGCAGCGCCGCGAAACTGACCTTGACCAGGTCGAAGGCGCCCCGCTCGGCCGCCGTGTTGGTGACGTCCACGTCCGCGTAAGTCACCTCGACCGGCGGTGCGCCGGGGACCTGCCCGTGCACCAGCGCGTGGAAGACGAACGTGTCGTTGGGGCAGGGCGAGATCGCCAGGGAGAGCGCCACGCCCCTCACGTTAGCCCTGCCCCCGCCCTGAGGCCCGTGCCCACCCCGCCCACTGTGATCCGTGACAGCTCGGAGGCCTGGCCTGGCCTGGCCGGGCGGGTCGGGTCGGGCCGGCGGGTCGGATCGGAGGCGAAGGCGGTCGACGACGCCAGCGGGGCGCGTGCCTCAGGCGTCCTTTGGAGCTGATGTCGTAAACGAATCGCATCGGGCGGGGCTGTTCCGGAGAATGCCGCGCCGGTCGAGCCTCGCCCGCGCCGCGCCGCGCCGGGCCGCGCCGGACCTCGCCGCGCCGGACCTCGCCGTGCCGGACCGCGCCGGGTCGGGCCTCGTCCGTGTCGTGGCGGGCGGTGCCGCTGACCGCGCCCAGGCTGGGCGGTCTTGGGGCAGCACGGTCCTGGAGATGAGGGTCGGCGCGGTGATGCCGCAAACGATTCAGCTCCAAAGGGGCGTTGGGAGGTGCCATCCACCGGCCCGAGAGCTTTTCCACAGGGTTATCCACAGCCCTGACATGGCTGTTGATAGAGCCTCGATCAGCCGGGAGCATCGACCTGTGACAGAGGCGACCGACTGCCCAGATGGAACCGGCGAGGCTGACCTCGGCCGAGCTCTCCGAGCTCTGCGCCGTCGCGCTGATCTCAGTCAACGGGAGTTGGCTGAGAGGTCCGGGGTGCCGCAGCCGACGCTGGCCCGGATCGAGTCGGGGCGCGCTGCCGATCCCCGCTTCCGGACGGTGGAGCGTCTGGTCACGGCAGCGGGTGGGGAGGTGGCCGTCGGCGTGCCGACGGCCCTCGCCGTCACCGAGCCGACGCCGGTCCCGCACGACGAGATGCGGGACGAAGCCGGGCGGCGGTACCCGGCTCACCTGGACGTCTGGCCAGTGGACGAGCCTCGGGACTGGCCGGGTGCCTGGTGGGCGGAGTGGTACAGGCTGCCGCCCGAGCGATATCCACTTCCGCTGCCACCGGCCGCGTACGAGCTGAACCGGCGTTACCGCGACAACCGGCGGTGGGGCGATGAGGTTCGTCGGACGGCCCAGGTCCGCCGGCTCGTCGGCGATCTGCCGGCCACCTGCTGGCGGTACATCGCCGAGTTGCCCGACGGGCAGTCGGTCGGGGAACTCCGGGCACATGAGCGGAGTCCCCACCTTGAGCACGGGGAATGGCACCCCGGTATGGCGGAGCGCGAGATGGTGCTCGACGGCGTGCTCGTCGACCCTCGGTACCGGCGGCTGGGGCTCGGGCGTCGGCTGGTCACGGCTCTGCTCGCCGGCATGCGTGAGGCGGGTGTCGAGGACGTGGCCGCGCTTGCCGAGGGTGCAGGCATCGACCTGCTATTGGCGTGCGGCTTCGAGATCGAGGCCCGCCGGCCCGCCGCGCTGCGCTTGGGCCGTCCGGGGCGGCAGAGCTACAAGTGAGTCGGCGGCTGGCTCAGCGCAGCGCTGGCGCTGCCGTGGTCAGTGCGGCGAGGGCTTCGCGCAGCCGCCAGGCGTCTCGGTCGCGCGGGCCGATCGGGTTGGAGATGGTGCGCAACTCGGCGAAGGGCACCCCGGCCAGGGCGGCGGCGACCGCCACCCCGTACCCCTCCATGGCCTCGGCGACCGCCTGCGGATGCCTTCGGCGTAGCTCCCGGGTGCTGGCTTCGGTGCCGGTGACGGTGCTGACGGTGAGCACCGGCCCGGTCGTGGCCGCCGGGAGTGCGGCCCGCAGTGCCGCCAGCAGGCTCGGATCGGCCGGCACCACGCCGCCGACGCCCAGCATCGCCGGCGGCATGCCCAGCTCGTCGACGGGGATGAACCCGTCCGGTGACTCGGCGCCCAGATCGGCGGCGATGCTGGCGGTGCCGAGCACTGTGTCGCCGACCTCGGCCCGCCCGGTGAAGCCGCCGGCGACGCCGGCGCTGATCACCGCACGGTACGGGCGGCCGGCGGCCTCGGCCAGCGCCAGCAGCCGGGCGGTGGCGGCACCGGCGACGGCCGGGCCCACGCCGACCGGCGTGACGGTCACGGTGTGGTCGGTCAGGCCGGCGCGGACCGCTTCCGCCTCGGCGGGGACCGCCGTCACCACCAGCAGACCGGTCACGAGACCGAGCCGGGGGATTCGCGGCGGGTCTCGTCGTCCGCCCCGCCACCCGGGCCGCCGACCGCGGAGGACGGACGGTAGATGTGGTAGCCGGGAGGAGCCAGGCTCGGGTCGTCGTACCGTGGCGAGCTGGCCTGGGTCGGGGCCGGCGAGGTGGGCGCGACATCCGCGGGCTCGTCGGCCGGCTCGTCCTCGGTCAGCTCGTCGTCACCGAGCGGCCGGCCGGCCAGCTTCTCGCCCCGCAGGCGGGCAGCGACCAGGACACCCCGGATCGCGGCCAGGACGCCGACCCCGGCGGCCACCGCGATGCCCATCCGACCGTTGAACGGAACCAGCCCCAGCCCTCCGCCGGCGACGAAGGCGAGCATCAGCACCGTCTCCGAATGGGCGAAGGAACTCGCCCGCAGTCGCTCCGGGATGCGCTCCTGGATCGAGGCGTCCACGGCCAGCTTCGATATCCCGCTGACCAGGGCCGCGACCAGGCAGAGCAGGGCGACCATCACCAGCGAGAACTGGATGACGGCGAGCACCGCCACACCAGCCACGATGATCATGCTGCTGGACTGGATGGCGGCCGGCCGGTGGATGCGCAGACGGGTGCCGATGGCGGTGGCCAGGAACGTGCCGACCGCGAGCGCGCCGCCGACCGCCCCCAATGCCCACTCGGCGCCCAGATCCCGGCCGAACACCACTGTGGTCAGGTCGCCCTTCTTGATCGCGAAGGCGAGGAAGAGCAGGAGGAAGCCGTACACCGCGCGGAGCGTCGCGGAGCCGATCAGCGTGGCGATCACCAGGCGGCCGGCCGGGCGACCTCGGCCCAGGGGTCGGTCGCCACGGTGTCTGCCCAGCGCGCGGAGTGGCCGGGGGACCCGCTCCGGTGGCTCCGAGTCGGCCTTCGGCGGCAGGCGCAGGGAGATCACCATGCCGACCAGGAAGATCACCGACGCGACGCGCAGCGGCCACTGCGGCCCGAACCAGAACGCGGCCAGCCCGATCGGAGCGACAAGCGCGCCCGCGACCGTGCCGTAGACACTGGCCCGGGCTCCCACCTGGGACAGGCCGAGGCCCTCCGGCAGCAACCGGGGCACGGCCGCGGACCTGGCCACGCCGTACGCCCGGGACAGCGCGAGCACCCCGAACGCGGCCGGATAGAGCCCGAATCCATGGATGTAGTCGGAGATCAACCAGGCCAGGAACGCGCGGCCCAGCATCGTCGCGGCCAGCGCGTACCGCCGGCCGTGCCGGAAGTGGTCCAGCAGTGGGCCCACCACGGGGGCGAGCATGGCGAACGGCACCATGGTCACCAGCAGGTAGAGCGCGACCTTGCTGCGGGCCTCGCCCAGCGGCACGTTGAAGAAGATCGTCCCGGCCAGGCCGATGGCGATCAGGGTGTCGCCGGCGCAGGAGAGCGCGTGCAGGTCGAACAGGCGCACCATGCCGACCTCGCCGCCGGCGCCCCGGGCCCGGGCCCGACCGGCGCGGCGGGTCACCCAGCGGCCGCTGCCCACCGAACCGCGGAACAGCAGGCGAACGGCGCGAATGCCGGTGCCGACCGTCCGCCCGAGGAGGGATCGCTCGGAGCGGGAGTACGACGGCATGTGCACCATCCTCGCCCATCTGATCCAGGTACGCCGCACCACTGCGGGGAAAGGTTCCCCGGGAGTCCCTGTCACCCCTGCGGGGCGCATGGGGAACAATGGTGAGGTGACCAGGCCCGCCTCCACCCGTGCCGCCCGTCTCGACCAGGTCTGCGCCGCCGCCGTCGAGGTGGCTCGTGCTGGCATCACCGAGGTCGACGCCGACGATGTTGGCGACCACCTGCAGGTTGTTGCCGAAGGTGAACGGCTGGTCACCCATTACTTCGAATGCCGCCTCGCTGGCTACCGGGGTTGGCGGTGGGCGGTCACCGTCACCCGCGTGTCGCGCAGCAAGACGGTGACCATCTGCGAGACGGTGCTGCTTCCCGGGCCCGACGCGCTGCTCGCGCCCGGCTGGCTGCCCTGGCAGGAGCGTCTCAAGCCGGGCGACCTGGGTCCGGGCGATCTGCTGCCGACTTCGCCGGACGACGACCGGTTGGTCCCCGGTTACCTGCTCTCCGACGATCCGGCGGTCGAGGAGACCGCGTGGGAGTTGGGCCTCGGGCGGGCGCGGGTGTTCTCCCGCGAGGGCCGCATCGAGGCAGCGCAGCGCTGGTACGACGGCGACCACGGCCCCGACGCTCCGATCTCCACGGCCGCGCCGGCCGCTGCCCGTTGCGGCAGCTGCGGTTTCTACCTGCCGCTGGCCGGTGCGATGCGGCAGGCCTTCGGTGCGTGCGGCAACTTCTTCGCCCCGGACGACGGCCGGGTGGTGAGCGCCGACCACGGTTGCGGCGCGCACTCCGAGACGCTCATCGAGGCGGCCGAGACCGCCGTCGAAGAACTACCCACGGTGTACGACGACAGCGCGGTGGAGGCCATGTCGGTCAGCCGTGCCCCGGGCTCGGTGGAGAACGCCGAGCCGGCGGAGCCGTACGGGCACCCCTGACCGTTCGCGGCGGCCGGGCTCAGCTCGCGCGGCGTCGGCGTCGGTTGGCGTCGTGCCGCATCATGACGGCGAGCCCCGGGAAGCCCCACAGGAAACCGGCGAGGCAGGTCCAGAGCCAGTTCTGGTGACCGTTGTCGGTCAGCCAACCCCGGAAGAAGATCAGCAGGACCAGCCCGGCCACCGCCCACGCGATCAACCCGGCGAGGGCGAACGGCACCATCGGCGGGTCCAGCGGTGCGGGCCGCGGTGGCTGCTCGTTCGGCATTCGGCAAGCGTACGCGACTGACTTCCCCTGCCCGTCGCTGATCTGGGACGATGCGCGCGACAACCGGAAGATCACCTGCGAGGACCCGATGGCAGTAGCGCCGCCCGAGAACGGCACACCTCCCAACCCCGCTCAACCGCGTAACGGCTTCGACCGGTTCTTCGAGATTTCCGCCCGTGGCTCGACGATGAGCCGCGAGGTACGCGGTGGCCTGGCGACCTTCTTCACGATGGCGTACATCGTGGTGCTCAACCCGCTGATCCTGGGTGGTGCCGTCGACGGTGACGGCAAGACCCTCCCGATTCCCGCGCTGGCTGCCGCTACCGCGCTGGTCGCCGGTCTGATGACGATCCTGATGGGTGTCGTCGGCCGGTTCCCGTTGGCGCTCGCCGCTGGTCTGGGCGTGAACGCGCTGGTGGCGTACGAGATCGCCCCCGAGATGACCTGGGCCGACGCGATGGGCCTGGTGGTGATCGAGGGTGTGATCATCGCGGTGCTGGTGTTGACCGGTTTGCGGACCGCTGTGTTCCGCGCGGTGCCGACCCAGATGAAGACCGCGATCGGCGTCGGCATCGGTCTGTTCCTGACCATCATCGGCCTGGTCGACGCCGGGTTCGTCCGGCGGATCCCGGACGACGCCAACACCACCGTCCCGGTCGGTCTGGGCATCGGCGGCAAGCTGGTGAGCTGGCCGATGCTGGTCTTCGTGGTGGGTCTGCTGATCACCCTGGTGCTGGTGGTCCGTCGGGTGCGGGGCGCGATCCTGATCGGCATCCTCGCCTCGACGGTGCTGGCGGTGATCGTGGAGGCGATCGGCAACATCGGCCCGTCGTTCGTCAACGGTCAACCCAACCCGAAGGGTTGGTCGCTGAACGTGCCGGAGTTGCCGAAGACGGTGGTGGACCTGCCCGACCTGTCGCTGCTCGGCAAGTTCAACGTGCTCGACTCGTGGGGTCGGGCCGGCTGGGTGGTCGTGCTGATGTTCGTCTTCACGCTGCTGATCACGGACTTCTTCGACACCATGGGCACGATGGTGGCCGTCGGCCAGGAGGGTGGCCTGCTCGACGAGAAGGGCACCCCGCCGCGGGCCAAGGAGATCCTGCTCGTCGACTCGATCGCCGCGGCGGCCGGTGGTGCGGCCAGCACGTCCAGCAACACGTCGTACATCGAGAGTGCCGCCGGTGTCGCGGAGGGTGCCCGGACCGGTGTGGCGAACCTGGTCACCGGCGTGCTGTTCCTGCTGGCGATGTTCCTGGCGCCGCTGGTGGTGATCGTGCCGTTCGAGGCGGCATCGACGGCCCTGGTGGTGGTCGGTTTCCTGATGATGACCGCGGTGCGGACGATCGACTGGTCCGACTACGAGATCGCGATTCCGGCGTTCCTCACCATCGTGTTGATGCCGTTCACCTACTCGATCTCGAACGGGATCGGCGCCGGCCTGATCACCTTCGTGGTGGTCAAGTTGGCGAAGGGTAAGGCCCGCGAGATCCACCCGCTGCTGTACGGGGTGGCCGCGTTGTTCGTGCTGTACTTCCTGCGCGGGCCGATCGAGTCCCTGGTGCTCTGACGGTCGTCCGGGCGGGGAGTCGAACAGGATTCCTCGCCCGGAACTGCACCAATGTCCTCGTGAGCCTGGTCATATGAGATGTCGTTAGCCAGGCTCATTAGTTAAGCTAACTAACGTGATGGAGCGGACGGTGACGGCGGAACGCGTGCCACCGGCGCGACTGGCTCCCCAGTTGCGTGATGCGATCACCCGACTCAACCGGCGGGTCCGCCAGGCCCGACCGGTCGGCGACCTCACAGTCACCCAGGTCTCCGCGCTCACCAGCCTGCGGCTGGCGGGCGCGCTGACGCCCAGGGAACTGGCCGACGTCGAGCGGGTGCAGCCACCGACGATGACCAAGATCGTCGGGAAGTTGGAGGACCGCGGCCTCGTGCGGCGGACACCCCACCCGACCGACGGCCGGCAGGTCATCCTCGCGGCGACCGAAGGGGGGCAGGCCGTGCTCGACCAGTTCGAGCGGGCCCGCGACGAATGGCTGGCCCACCGGCTGGCCGCGCTCGACGAGGACGAACGGGAGACCCTGCAGAGGGCCGCCCAGATTCTCCAGCAGCTCGCTCGCGCCTGAGCCGCGCCCGCGCCACCGGGTCCGTGCCGTCACCTGTCGATGACGCGTACGTCCGGAGGAGGCGCACCAAGAGTGCAGGCCAAGCTGAGCACGATGTTCCAGTCCCTACAGGTCCGCAACTACCGCCTCTTCGCGTCCGGGCAGCTGATCAAACTGATCGGCGTCTGGATGATGTTCATCGCCCAGGACTGGCTCGTCCTCGAGCTCTCCGACAACTCGGCGACCGCGCTCGGCGTGGTCACCGCGTGTCAGTTCACCCCGGTGCTGCTGCTCACCCTGCTCTCCGGCAGGCTCGCCGACCGGTACGACAAGCGGGTGCTGCTCTTCGCCGCCAACACCTTCTGGACCGTGCTGGCGCTCGGCATGTCCGTGCTGGTCCTCACCGATCTGGTGCAGCTCTGGCACGTCTTCGCCTTCGCCGCGCTGCTCGGCACTGCCAACGCCGTCGAGACCCCGGTCCGTCAGGCGTTCGTCTCCGAACTCGTCGGCACGTCTCTGCTGCCCAACGCGCTGTCGCTGAACGCCGCCGTGTTCAACTCCGCCCGGATCGTCGGCCCGGCCGTCGCCGGCCTGGCCATCGCCGCGTTCGACGTGGGGCCGGTGTTCCTGTTCACCGCCCTCAGCTCGATCGCGCCCCTGGTCAACGTGGTCCGCATGCGGACGGCCGACCTGCACCGCGACGCCCTGTTGCCGCGCGACGAGCGGGCGTCCGCACGGGTCGTCGACGGTCTGCGGTACGTGTGGCGGCGCCCCGACCTGCTGATGCCGATGGCGATGATGTCGGTGATCGGCATGTCGCTGTTCAACTTCCAGCTCACCCTGGCCGCGCTGGCCAAGACGGTGTTCCACACCGGCGCTGCCTCCTTCGGCCTGTTCAGCACCGCCCTGGCCGTCGGTGCCCTCGGCGGCGCGCTGAGCGGCACCGGCCGGCGTAGTCGCCCGTCGGTCTGGTTGGTGCTCGGTGCGGCGATCGCCTGCGCCAGCTTCGGCACCCTGGTCGGCCTCGCGTCGACGTACTGGCTGGTGGTGGCACTGCTGGTGCCGACCGGCTTCTGCATGGTCTTCTTCGCCCAGGCCGCCAACCAGCGCATCCAGATGGGCGTGGACGCGGCCTTCCGGGGCCGGGTGATGGCCCTGTGGGTGCTGGTGTTCCTGGGAACCAACCCGGTCGGCGCGCCGTTGATCGGCTGGGTCGCGGAGCACTTCGGCGCTGGCGCCAGTATCTGGATGGGCGGGCTGATCTCGCTGGCCACCGCCCTGATCGCGCTCACCTGGCAGCTGCGCCACTCCGGTGCCCGGCTGCGCTTCCGGGTGCTGCCGATGCCCCGCTTCTACGTCACGTCCACCGACTGCTGACCGGTCCGAAGCGCTTCCGCGCCATCCGCGCCGTCTTCTGCGGATGGCGCGGATGCGCGCAAACCGCTGGCGAGGGGGCACGATGGGGCTTAGCGTCGATGTGTGGGAGTCGAGCGCGCGCTGATGCTGGCCCTGGCGCTCCTCGCCGTGGCCAGTCTTCCGGCGGCATTCGCCCTGCTCTTCTGCTACGACGAGATCATCGACCGGATGGTCTGCGGCTGGTCCGAGTGGCGTGAGCGGCGGCGGGAGAAACGGACGATCGCGCGCCTCGACCGGGCCATCGAGGCGGACGCGTTGACCCGGGACATCGACCTCAGCGCCTTCGACAGCCCCGACCGTCGTCCCCTGGAACAGCTCGCCGCCGACCTGCGGCGTCTGGGCGGCCAGCGGCTCGGGGTCCCCGGCCGACCGATGGTCTGGCACGGCGCGCTGCTCCAGGCGTACGACGATCGTCTTCGCCTCGCCTGCCGAGCCCTCGACATCACCGAGCACCTCGGCGAGTTGGACGGCGTCGACCAGGAGATCGAGCGGGTCCGGGTGGAGGGTGTGCTGCACGCCGCCGGGCTGAGCCTGCCGGCGGCGAGGGCCGGGCACTGGCAGCGGCACCGCTGAGCGTGCGGCTCTTCGTCGCGGTCTACCCCCGTCCCGAGTCGGTCGACCACCTGAGCGCGCGGGTCACCCGCCTACGGGTAGCCAGCGCGGCCGCCGCCGGTGTCAACGTCCGGCTCGCCGAACCGGCCCACCTCCATGTCACGCTGGCCTTCCTCGGTGACGTCGAGGCTGCCCGGCTGGTCGAGGTGGAGAGCGCGCTCGGGCTGGCCGCGGAGTCGTTCCGGGACGACCGCAACGCCGCGCCCCGGCTGAGTCTCGGCGGCGGTGGTCGGTTCGGCCAGGGTCGGTCCACTGCGCTCTGGGTGGGCCTTCGGGGCGAGGTCGAAGCCCTGCATGCGCTGGCCCGGCTGATCCGGTCCCGGCTGCGGCACGCCGGGCTGCCGTACGACGAGAAGTCGTTCCGCCCGCACCTGACCATCGCCCGGCCCAATGATCGGATGGACCTGGCCGACATCGAGGCCGACCGGGCCGATCTCGACGACTACCAGGGCCCGGAATGGCCGGCAGCCGAGCTGCTGCTGATGCGCAGCCACCTCGACTCGCGGCCATCACGCTACGAACGGCTCGCCGCCTGGCCGCTCTGACCGCCCCGAGGTCGTGATCCCCTCGGGTTCTCGGAAATCGAGGCCTCCTGCTCGCGTCGACAGCCCGGTCTCCGCGAAGCCGAGCCGATCACGGCCCCGCTGCCCCTCGCACTCTGGCTCTGGGCCGTTCGACGTCTCGCGTTGACGGGTGGTGAACCACCACCCGTCAACGCGAAGCGTCAGGAGGACTCGCGCGCCGCCGGGCCGCTGCCGAAGAGAACGTCGTCCCAGCTGGGCAACCGCTTACGCGGCTTGCCGTTCGCGTCGGTGGACTCGCCGCCGCCGGCAGCCGCCGCGGCGCCCGTCCGGCGAGGCCGCAGCACCGCCAGCGACGGCACGGCCGGCACCTCCTTGGGTGCGTCCGAGTCGTCGTCGAAGGCCGACCCCTGGCCGCCGCCGAGCAGCGCGGCAGCGCCCCCGCCGACCGGCCGCTGCCGAGGCGCGTCCGACCCGGCGAGAGCAGCCGGAGTACGCGGCTCCAGACCACGGCCGGACGAGGCGCCGAGTGGACGGTCCAGTGAGGCGAGCAGCGCGTCGCGGCCTGCACGGATCGGATCCCGACCGGGACGCGGGTGCTCGGACGCTGCCGGCAACCCGTGCCCGCCACGGCTCGGCTCACCACGCGACGGACCGGGCAGGGCGTGCCCGCCCCGCTCCGGTGCGGGCTCCTGGCCGAGGATCGGCGTGGGCCGCTCGGCGCACAGGTATTGCGCCATGTCGTCGTGCGGGGCCACCGACTGCCGGGTCTTGTCCAGATCCCAGATGGCCTGCGCGGTGGCCTTGCCGGACGGCCAGGTGGCGATGATCCGCCAGGTGCCGTCGTCACGCCGGTACGCGTCCCAGGAGATCTTCTCGGTGTCGATGCCGTGCTGGCTCAACCGACCGTTGACCACCTCGGCGAGCGGGGTGGGCTTCTCCGCTCCCTTGAGGCGGGTGCGGCGGGCGTGCTGCGCGAGCATCGCCCGCTCCTGCAACACCGGACCGGCGTATCGCAGCACCCGGTCGACCGGCACGCCGGCGATCCGGGCCACATCCTCGGCGGATTCACCGGAGCGGATGCGGGCCTGGATGTCCCGAGGGGACAGTGAGGGAGTCGGGTCGGCCGCCGTCGGCGCCACCACGAGCGGCGGCGCGCCCGGCTCGGCGTGCAGCGCGCCGGAGATCCGTTCGTCGATCGGCAGCGCGAGCAACCGCCCGACCTCGTCGGCGAGAACCAGGGCATGGCCGTCCTCGGAGAGGGCGACGAAGCGTACTGGGCGCATTGCGTTGCCTCCGTCCCGCTTCGCTGGCCGCACGCCACGAGTCGGCCACCCAGGCGTCTCCGACCACCGTACGCGCATCTGCCTCGGGGTGGGGGAAGCGACACCCCGCATGTCGTGACTGAGCTGCGGCGATGATCACGGTCGGTGTCCGTGGAGGCCCCGACGGACACCGACCGTGACGAAGCTCAGAGTCGCTCGACCACGTAGTCGATGGACGCGGTCAGCGCCTCGACATCGGCCGGCTCGACGGCCGGGAACAGCGCCACCCGGAGCTGGTTGCGCCCGAGCTTGCGGTACGGCTCGGTGTCCACGATGCCGTTGGCGCGCAGCGCCTTCGCGATGGCCGTGGCGTCCACCCCGTCGGCGAAGTCGATCGTGGCGACCACGTTGGAGCGCAGTGCCGGGTCGGTCACGAACGGGGTGGCCACCGTGGAACGTTCCGCCCAGCCGTACACCGTGGCGGCGCTCTCGGCGGTGCGCTTCGCCGCCCAGGAAAGGCCGCCCTGCGCGTTCATCCAGTCGGTCTGCTCGGCCGCCAGGAAGATGGTGGCCAGCGCCGGGGTGTTGTAGGTCTGCTCCAGCCGCGAGTTGTCGATCGCGGTGACCAGGTCGAGGAAGGCGGGGATGTAGCGCCCGGACGCCTTGATCTCGGCGGCCCGGTCCAGCGCGGCCGGCGACATCAGGGCCAACCAGAGGCCACCGTCGGAGCCGAAGCACTTCTGCGGGGCGAAGTAGTAGACGTCGGTCTCACCGACGTTGACCTCCAGGCCACCCGCGCCGGAGGTCGCGTCGACCAGCAGCAACGCGCCCTCGTCCGCGCCGGCCACCCGGCTGATCGGGACCGCCACACCGGTCGAGGTCTCATTCTGCGGCGTCGCGTACGCGTCCACGCCGGACTCGGCGACCAGGGTCGGCGCGCTGCCCGCGTCGGCCTTGCGAACGGTCGGCTCGCCCAGGAACGGCGCGTCCTTCACCGACTTGGCGAACTTGGCGCCGAACTCGCCGAAGCTGGCGAACTGGGCCCGGTCGCGGATCAGGCCGAAGGTGGCGACCTCCCAGAACGCGGTGGTGCCGCCGTTGCCGATCACGACCTCGTAGCCCTCGGGCAGCGAGAAGAACTCGGCGATGCCGGAGCGCAGCCGGGCCACCTGGTCACGGACCGTCTTCTGCCGGTGCGAGGTGCCCAGGTAACTGGTCGCGACCTCGGCCAGCGCGGACACCGCCGCGGGACGGACCTTGGACGGGCCGCAGCCGAAACGTCCGTCGGCGGGCTTGATGTCATCGGGAATCCGGATGGTCGGTGCGTCAGCCACGGTCTTCAAGATCCTTCCACAAGGGCGAGGGCGGGCCCGGCGACACTGCCGGCCCCCATCCTCGCACCCGGACCCATCGGTGGAAGCCGGGCCCCTGTGGGCAGGTCTGAGGCCTTCGCCACACCGTCGTGCCCGACCGGGGCGCGACGCGCAGAGGCCCCGACCCGACGCCGAACGTCGGGCCGGGGCCCCGGTAAGCAGCTCAGACGCCGTGCGGGATCGCGCCCCAACCCTCGACGTCGGACGGCTTGCGGGTCTCCGGGCCGACGTAGCGGGCGGACGGGCGCACCAGCCGCTGGAGGCGCTTCTGCTCCAGGATGTGCGCGCTCCAGCCGCCCATCCGTGCGCAGGTGAACATCGAGGTGAACATGTGCGCCGGCACCTCGGCGAAGTCCAGCACCACGGCCGACCAGAACTCGACGTTGGTGGCCAGCACCCGGTCCGGGCGGCGGGCCTGCAACTCGGCGAGGGCGGCCTTCTCCAGCGCCTCGGCGATCTCGAAGCGCGGCGCGCCCAACTCCTTGGCGGTGCGCCGGAGCACGCGGGCGCGCGGGTCCTCGGCCCGGTAGACGCGGTGGCCGAAGCCCATCAACCGCTCGCCGCGATCGAGTACGCCCTTGACGTAGCCCTCCGCGTCGCCGCTGCGCTCCACCGCCTCCAGCATGCTGAGCACCCGGGACGGGGCGCCACCGTGCAGCGGACCGGAGAGGGCGCCGATGCCGGAGGAGATACAGGCGGCCGCGTCCGCACCGGTCGAGGCGACGATGCGAGCGGTGAAGGTGGACGCGTTCAGGCCGTGCTCGGCGGCCGAGATGAAGTACGCGTCGACGGCCTTCACGTGCCGCGGGTCGGGTTCGCCGCGCCAGCGCTTCATGAACCGCTCGACGATGGTCTGCGCCTTGTCGATCTCCTTCTGCGGCACCGCCGGCAGGCCGAGGCCCCGGGCGGACTGGGCGACGAAGGAGAGCGCGGTCACCGAGACCCGGGCCAGATCCTCGCGGGCCTGCTCGTCGGAGATGTCCAACAGCTGGTTGAGCCCCCAGTACGGGGCCAGCATGGCGACCGCGGACTGCACGTCGACGCGGATGTCACCGGAGTGCACCGGCACCGGGAACGGCTCCGCCGGCGGCAGGCCCGGCCCGAACCGGCCGTCGACCAGCAGCGCCCACACGTTGCCGAACGACACCTGGCCGATCAGATCCTCGATGTCGACCCCGCGATAGCGCAGCGCGCCACCCTCGCGGTCAGGTTCGGCGATCTCGGTCTCGAAGGCGACGACGCCCTCCAGCCCGGGTTTGAAATCGGCCATGTCGCTCTCCTGGATCTGGTCGGTGCGCCCGAACAGCTCATCCGGCCTGGTCGGCCGAGCGCCTTAGGCGACCCTCAGGGATGTGTTCGCAACATACTGCCTGCTGAGTAAGGGATACGCGACCCGCTGCGACTGTGCTGCACGCGACATCCTCGGGCGCGCAATCTCCGCTTCGCTCGGTGAGACTGGGCAGTGCGGGCTGGCCAGCGCGGGAGGGTGCCGGCGAGCGCGCCGAGAAGGAGTGGGGACGTGACGGGTGACACACCCGCCCCGGCTGCGATGCGTAACGAGTACGCCGCAGACCTGGGCCTGACCGAGGCTGACCTGGCCACCGACTGGCACGGCCAGTTCGACAGCTGGTTCGCCGACGCGGTGGCCTTCGGGCTGCCCGAACCGAACGCGATGGTGGTGGGCACCGCAGACCCGGCGGGCCGGCCGAGCGGCCGGACGGTGCTGCTGAAGGGGTACGACCCGGAGGGCTTCGTCTTCTTCACCAACCACCTGTCGCGCAAGGGCGTCGAGGCGTCCACCAACCCGTACGCCAGCCTGGTCTTTCCGTGGTTTCCCATGCAGCGTCAGGTGGTGGTCGCCGGGCGGGTCGCCCCGGTCGACCGCGCGACGAGCGAGGCGTACTTCGCCAGCCGGCCGCGCGGCTCCCAACTGGGCGCCTGGGCCAGCCCACAGTCCCAGGTGGTGTCGGGTCGGTCGGTGCTGGAGGAGCGCTACCGGGAGGTGACCGAGCGGTTCGCCGGCGCGGCGGAGATCCCGACCCCGCCGCACTGGGGCGGTTTGCGGGTGCACCCCGAGTCGGTGGAGTTCTGGCAGGGCCGGTCCGGCCGGTTGCACGACCGGCTCCGCTTCCGCCGCCTCGACGAGGGTGGCTGGGTCGTCGAGCGGTTGGCGCCGTGACGGGTGTGCAGGAGGCTCGGCCGCGCGGAGCGCGCCGCTGGGCGATCGACGTACGGCCGCTGCGCGTGCCCGCGTACCGGCGGCTGTGGCTCGGCAACACAGTGGCGATGTTCGGTTTCCAGTTCACCGCCGTCGCGGTGCCGGTGGAGATGTACGCCCTGACCCGGGACTCGTTCTGGGTGGGTCTGCTGGGCGTGGCGGCCTTCGTACCGCTGCTGGTCTTCGGGCTCTGGGGCGGCGCGGTCGCCGACGCCCGCGACCGACGTGCCGTCCTGCTCGGTGGCTCATTGTTGCTTTGGGCATCCACTCTCGGACTGCTGCTCCAGGCGGTGCTGGACGTGGGCAGCCCGGTGCTGCTGTTGGCGCTGATGGCGGTGCAGTCGGTGGCGTTCGCGATCAGTTCGCCGGCCCGCAGCGCGATGCTGCCCCGCCTGGTGCCGGAGGACCTGGTGGCGTCCGCCACCACCCTGAACTACACGACGTTCACCGCCGCCTCGGTGGCCGGGCCGCTCGCCGCCGGCCTGATCCTCTCCGCGTCGCCGGACACCGCCGTGGTCCTGCCGATCGCGTACGGGCTGGACGCTGTGCTGTTCACAGCGATGCTCTGGGCCGCGCTGCGACTGCCCAAGCTGCCGCCCGAGCCGACCGAGGACGGTCAGGTCCGCCGGGCCGGTCTGGCCAGCGTCGTCGACGGATTCCGTTACCTGGCCAGCACACCCGTCCTGCTGCTGTCCTTCGGCGTGGACCTGATCGCGATGATCCTCGCCATGCCGCGGGCGCTCTTCCCGGAGATCGCCCACGAACGGTTCGGCGGCGGAGGGTCGGTCGGCCTGCTCTACAGCGCCATCGCGATCGGCTCGATGATCGGTGGGCTGACCTCCGGCTGGATCGGCCGACTCCGCCGGCAGGGCGTCGGTCTGGTGCTCGCGGTGGTCGGCTGGGGCCTGGCGATCGCCGCGGCCGGTCTCGCCCACCAGCTCTGGCTGATGGTGCTCCTGCTCGCCGTGGCCGGTGCCGCCGACCTGATCAGCGCGGTGCTACGCCAGTCGATGCTGCTGGTCTACGCCCCGGACCGGATGCGCGGCCGACTCCAGGGCGTCAACACGGTGGTGGTGGCGGGTGGCCCACGCCTGGGCGACCTGCGGGCCGGCACGATGGCCGCCGGTTTCGGCGGCGGGGTGGCCTGGGTGGCCGGCGGGCTCGCCTCGGCGGTGCTCGTGGTGGTGCTCGCTGTCGCGTTCCCGGCGTTGCTGCGCTACCGGGCGGTGACGGCGTCGAGCGGCGACCGAACCTGACCGGTTAGGGTCGCCGACATGGAAAGCCCCGATCAGCGCCCGTTCTCCGGCGCCCAGTGGACCATCTCCGCCGCCGGCCACGAGGCCGTCATCGTGGAGGTGGGCGGCGGGCTCCGGACGTACCGGCACGACGGCGTCGACCTGGTCGACGGGTACCGGACCGACGAGGTCAGCCCGGGCTGCGCCGGACAGGTGCTGGCGCCGTGGCCGAACCGGATCCGCGACGGCCGCTACGCGTTCGGCGAGCGGACGCACCAGCTGCCGCTGACCGAGCCGGAGCGGCACGTGGCCATCCACGGCCTGGTCAACTGGGTGCCGTGGCGTCTGCTGGAGCAGTCCGAGGACGCCGTGACCGTCGGCTACGACCTTCCGCCGCAGCCCGGTTACCCGTGGCCGCTGCGGCTGCTCAGCCGTTGGAGCGTCGGCGCGGACGGGCTGCGCGTCGAGCACGAGGTGACCAACACCGGCGAGGAGGCCGCGCCGTTCGGCTTCTCCGTGCACCCGTACCTGCAACTGCCGGGGGTCGCGGTCGACGACCTGGTCATGCGGCTGCCGACCCGTACCCGAATGCTGGTGGACGGCCGGTTGCTGCCGGTCGGCGTGACACCGGTGGCCGGGACGGAGTACGACTGGACCAGCCCGCGCCGGATCGGTGCCGCCGAGCTGGATCTCTGCTTCGGTGAGGTGATCCGCGACCCCGACGGCGGCTCGTCGGTGAGCCTGGCCGCGCCGGACGGTTCGGCGGGGGTCAGCATCTGGGCGGACGCGGAGTTCGGCTGGTGGCAGGTGTTCACCGGGGACGCCCTCGTCGGTGACCGGCACCGCCGCTCGGTGGCGATCGAGCCGATGACCTGCCCGCCGGACGCGTTCCGTTCGGGCCGGGACCTGCTCACTCTCAAGCCCGGTACGACCTGGCGGGGTGCCTGGGGCATCCGGCCCGGGGCCTGATGGAGTTCGCCGAGGTCGTCCGGCGTCGGCGGATGGTGCGCAACTACGACCCGGACCGCCCGGTCCCGCCCGACGTGGTGAACCGGCTGCTCGACCACGCGGTCCGGGCACCGTCGGCCGGCTTCGCTCAGGGCTGGGGCTTCCTGGTCCTGGAGGAGCCCGCCGACCGGGAGCGGTTCTGGGCCGCCACCACACCCGACGGCGGTGGGCGGGAACGCTGGCTGGCCGGCATGCGCCGGGCGCCGCTGATCGTGGTGCCGCACGCCAACGAGTCGGCCTACCTGCGGCGGTACGCGGAGCCGGACAAGGGGTGGACGGACCAGTCCGTGGACCGCTGGCCGGTGCCGTACTGGCACGTGGACACCGGCTTCGCGGCGCTGCTGATGCTGCTCACCGCCGTGGACGAGGGGTTGGGGGCCTGTTTCTTCGGCATTCCGCCGCAGCGATTGGCCACCTACCGGCACGCGTTCGGCGTGCCGGAGGAGTACCAACCCGTCGGTGCCGTCACAATCGGTTACCGAGCGGCCGACCATAGGTCACCGTCGCTGCGTCGGGGACGTCGTCCGATGGACGAGGTGGTGCGGCGCGGCCGGTGGAGCTGAGCGCGCCGTCCCGTTTGTCCGCTTGAGGATCGGACGACCGGTAGTGAAACTGACATCAGGGAGCGAAACGCAGCGTGCGGTGGGCGGCTAGGCTGGCACGGTCATCGGTGCCGCGCCGCGCGGTGCCCGCCGCGGCCCGGCTCGGCGCCGTCGGTCGGCCCGGCCACGGGGAGGGGAGCGTGCCGTCGTGATCTTCAGAGCGGTCCGGGACGGGCGTCCCTATCCGGAGCACAATCTGACGCTCAAGCAGTGGGCGGAGATTCCGCCCCGGCCACTGCGCCTGGACCAGATGATCACCACCAAGCGCGAGTTGGCGCTCGACAAGCTGCTCGCCGAGGACTCCACCTTCTACGGTGACCTCTTCCCGCACGTGGTGCAGTGGAACGGTGGGCTCTACCTGGAGGACGGACTGCACCGCGCGCTGCGCGCCGCCCTCCAGCAGCGCAACCAGATCCACGCCCGGGTGCTGGTGCTCTCCGAGTCGATCGAGTGACGAGCCCTTCTGTCGCGCGCTGAGCCTTCGTTAAGGTGGCGTCCATGACCGCTCCGCTGGACCTGCTCGACCTGGACCCGTCGCTCACCGACGAAGAGCGGCAGATCCGCGACGTCGTCCGCCAGCTCGTCGACGACCGGGTGCGCCCGCACGTCGCAGACTGGTACGAGCAGGGCCAGGTGCCGGCCCGCGAACTGGCCCGGGAGTTCGGCAAACTCGGCCTGCTCGGCATGCACCTCACCGGCTACGGCTGCGCGGGTGCCTCCGCCGTCGCGTACGGGCTGGCCTGCCAGGAACTGGAGGCCGGCGACTCCGGCCTCCGCTCGCTGGTCTCGGTGCAGGGTTCGCTCGCCATGTACGCCATCTGGCGCTACGGCAGCGAGGAGCAGAAGCAACGCTGGCTGCCGTCGATGGCCACCGGCGAGGCGATCGGCTGTTTCGGTCTGACCGAGCCGGACCACGGCTCCGACCCCGCCTCGATGACCACCCGGGCCCGCCGCGACGGCGACGACTGGGTGCTCACCGGTGCCAAGATGTGGATCACCAACGCGCCGATCGCCGACGTCGCGGTGATCTGGGCGCGCACCGACGAGGGAGTGCGCGGCTTCGCCGTACCCATGGACACGCCCGGTGTCACGGCCCGGGAGATCCGCCGGAAGATGTCGCTGCGCGCGTCGGTCACCGGCGAGATCGCGCTCGACGACGTCCGGCTCCCGGCGGACGCCCGACTGCCCGAGGCGAGCGGGCTCAAGGCGCCGCTGAGCTGCCTCACCGAGGCCAGGTACGGCATCGTCTGGGGCGCGGTCGGCGCCGCCCGCGACTGTCTGGAAACCACACTGGCGTACGCGGGCACCCGCACCCAGTTCGGCCGTCCGCTCGCCGGGTTCCAGCTCACCCAGGCCAAGCTCGCCGACATGGCCGTCGAGCTGGTGAAGGGGCAACTCCTCGCCCTGCACCTGGGTCGGCTCGCCGACGCCCACCGGCTGCGGCCCGACCAGGTCAGCGTGGGCAAGTTGAACAACGTGCGGGAGGCCCTGGCCATCGCGCGGCAGTGCCGCACCATCCTCGGCGCCAACGGCGTCTCCGGCGAATACCCGATCATGCGGCACGCCAACAACCTGGAGAGCGTGCTGACGTACGAGGGCACGTCCGAGATCCACCAACTGGTCGTGGGACAGCGGCTCACCGGGCTCTCGGCGTTCGCCTGACCTGCCCGTTTGTGCTTTCCGGGCGCTCGACGCGCGACTGTCGCACGGGGGCCGTACCGTCATTGACAGACGACGTGTCTGACAAGGACGGTGAGCGTGATGGCCCGCGACGCTGGCACCAACGAGCCCACGAGGGAGTTCCCCGGTTACCCGACCGGCGACAACCTCAAGGAGCGGTCGGCCGCGACACCCGAGCCGACCATTGACACACCGGGCGACGGCTCCGGAGGCTATGGCGGCCCCGACAGCCCGCCGCCTGGCGGCGGTGGTGGGGCGGCCCGAGGCCTGCTCCTGCTGCTCGGTGCCGCCGCGCTGGCCGTGGTGGTGCTGCTCGGCATCCAGGCGACCGGCTTCCTGCCGGAGTTCCGTAACCCGTTCGCCAAGGAGCAGACCGACCGCAGCCAGCCACCGCTGCTGAAGTCGATCCAGGATCTCAGCCGCTACGTGGCCGCGGAGGGCAACTTCCAGGTGGTGGTCGACACCCAGAACGACCGGCGCAACGTCCCCGACTTCCTGCTCAACGAGCGCACCCTGTTCGTCGGGGCCGGCAGCGTCGAGGCCTACGTCGACTTCACCAAGATCGGTGACGGGGCCATCGTCCAGTCGGCCGACGGCAAGTCCGTCGAGATCAAGCTGCCGGCGCCGCAGCTCGGCGAGACCAACCTCGACATGGACAAGAGCTACGTCTTCGCGGAGCAGCGTGGTCTGCTCAACCGGCTCGGTGACCTGGTCGGCAACGACCCCAACCGGCAGCAGCAGGTCTACAAGCTCGCCGAGGAACGGATCACCGCCGCCGCCCGCGACAGTGGTCTCTCCGCCCGAGCCGAGGAGAACACCCGCAAGATGCTGGAGGGGCTGCTCCGCTCCCTCGGCTACCAGCAGATCACGGTCACCTACATCGCTCCCTGACCTGCTCGACCCCCCCCGTACGGCGAAGCGCCCGCACCGACTGTCGTCGGTGCGGGCGCTTCCGCACGTTGCTCCCACGCCGTCGCCCCTCGCGCCTTCGCGCCCCGATTCGCGCAACATCAGGGATGTTGGTGCCTCGGGCGGCCGGGAGGCAGCAACTTCGCCGAAGTTGCTGCCTCGTCCGGCCTCGGAGCGGGTGTGCGGGGCGGGTCAGTGTCCGGTGGAGGCCAGGTAGCGGTCCTCGTTCGGCATGAGCACCCAGAGGATCAGGTAGACGATCACCTGCGTGCCGGGCAGCAGCAGGGACAGCAGGAACAGCAGCCGGACCATCCCCGCGGACATGCCGAACCGTCGACCGAGGCCAGCGCAGACACCGGCGAGCATGCGCCCCTCGCGGGGCCGGACCAGTTTGCGACTCATCGTCGTACTCCCACTCTGCGGCGGTACGCCGCGTCTGCAATCCACGGTAGAAGGGGATGACCAGCTCGCCCTCGGTCGCGAGGAGGAGCGGCAACCCGTGGACCCGTAGGTGCTGTACCCCGATGACCCCTTCCTGACGCCTCTCCGAGCCGTGCACCAGCGCGCTCCGAGTGTTCACGTCCAGTGGTCGGGTGGGCCGTGAGCTGGGCGGGTAGGCTGGCAGATCGGCCATCCACACCCCGGGTGGCCGCAACCCACACCCCGGGCGGTCACGAACGGGGCCGCCTACCGGCGGCCACGACCCGGCCGGTTCCGTACGCCGGGACGACGGCGAGGAAGCGCAGCCATGATCAGTGTTTTCGACCTCTTCAGCGTCGGTATCGGGCCGTCCAGTTCGCACACCGTGGGGCCGATGCGGGCGGCGCGTACGTTCGTCGGCGGGCTCAAGGCCGACGGGTTGATCAGTGACGTCGCGCGGGTGCAGGCCGAGTTGTTCGGCTCGCTCGGGGCCACCGGGCACGGCCACGGCAGCGGTCCGGCGGTGCTGCTCGGGTTGGCCGGCGAGTCGCCGGAGACTGTCGACACGGACACCGTCGGTCCTCGGGTCGAGCGGATCCGGGCCGAGCGGCGGATCAGCATCCTCGGCGCGCACGAGATCGACTTCGACCCGGACCGAGATCTGACGCTGCACCGCCGACGGTCGCTGCCGTACCACCCGAACGGGATGACCTTCGTGGCGTACGACGGTGCGGGGGCTGTGTTGCGCAGCCGCACCTACTACTCCGTCGGTGGCGGTTTCGTGGTGGATGAGGCGGCGGCGGGCGCGGACCGGATCAAGCCGGACAGCACGCAGGTGCGGTACCCGTTCCTGACCGGGGCGCAGCTGCTCGACGTCACGTCCCGCACCGGCCTGTCGATCAGCGAGGTGATGCTGGCCAACGAGCGTTCCTGGCGCAGCGAGGCGGACATCCGGGCGGGCCTGTTGGAGATCTGGCGGGTGATGCAGGAGTGCGTGCAGCGCGGTTGCGAGCGCGACGGCGTACTCCCCGGCGGGTTGAAGGTCCGGCGGCGCGCGGCGGAGCTGCGGCGCGGCCTGGAGGCGGACGCCGGCACGCCCGACCCGCTGCACGCGATGGACTGGGTGACGCTGTTCGCGCTCGCGGTCAACGAGGAGAACGCCGCGGGCGGCCGGGTGGTCACCGCGCCGACGAACGGCGCGGCCGGGATCATCCCGGCGGTGCTGCACTACTACAGCCGCTTCGTCGACAACGCCGATGACGACGGCGTGGTGCGGTTCCTGCTGACGGCCGGCGCGATCGGTGTGTTGTTCAAGGAGAACGCCTCGATCTCCGGCGCGGAGGTCGGCTGTCAGGGTGAGGTCGGTTCGGCGTGCTCGATGGCGGCGGCGGGGCTGGCCGAGGCGCTCGGCGGCACCCCGGAGCAGGTGGAGAACGCGGCCGAGATCGGGATGGAACACAACCTCGGGTTGACCTGTGACCCGGTGGGTGGCCTGGTGCAGATCCCCTGCATCGAGCGGAACGCGGTGGCTAGCATCAAGGCGATCACGGCCGCCCGGCTGGCGCTGCGCGGCGACGGTGTGCACAAGGTGTCGCTGGACAAGGTCATCAAGACCATGCGGGAGACGGGCGCCGACATGAAGGTCAAGTACAAGGAGACGGCGCGTGGCGGTCTGGCCGTCAACGTGATCGAGTGCTGAGCCCGGTCGATTCGGGGCATTCGTTCACCGACTGCTAACCTGGCGTCCGTTTCAGGAGGCGGGAGGCTGCGGTGACCTCTGGCGTCGCGGCCCTGTGGTCGCACCGCAACTCGCTGCGCATCCTGGTCAGACGGGACCTGGCGGTCAAGTACCAGCAGTCGGTGCTGGGCTACTTCTGGTCGTTGATCGAGCCGCTCGGCATGGGCGCGATCTACTGGTTCGTGTTCGGGGTGCTCTACTCCCGCGACACCGGGCGGCACCTCGGCGAGGCCGCCGAGTCGTACCCGTTGTTCCTGATCACCGGAATCTTCGCGTGGATGTGGACCAGTTCCGCGCTGAGTGAGGCGACCAACGCGCTGACCGGCCAGTCCCGGCTGATCACCACGATGAACGTGCCGCGTCAGGTCTTCCCGATCGGCCGGGTCACCGGCCGGTTCGCCGAGTACGCGGCCGGCCTGCCGATCCTGATCGCGATCGCGGTGATCTACGCGGCGCACGGTCGGATCCACCCCGGTTGGTCGTTGCTCTCCCTCCCGCTGGCGGTGCTGGTCCAGGCCGTCCTGCTGACCGGGCTGGCCCTGCTGCTGTCCGCGTGGAACGTGCTGATGCGCGACGTCGAGCGGTTGATGCGGTTGATCATTCGGGTGCTCTTCTACGCCACGCCGATCATCTACCCGCTCAGCCTGGTCCGGGAGTCCAGCCTGCCCGACTGGTTGAAGGTGGCGTACGAGCTGAACCCGCTGGTCGGGATCTTCCAACTGCACCACGCGATCTGGTATCCGGACGAGTTCCCGGACGCCCGGCTGCTCGCCACCACTGTCGTCGGCAGCCTGCTGGTGCTGACCGCCGGCTGGTGGTCGTTCCGTCGGTTGGAGCCCGCCGTGCTCAAGGAGCTGTGACGTGGCCGCCCCGATCATCGAGGCCGACGGGCTGGGCATCCGGTTCGTCCGTAACCGTCGCCGTCAACTGCGGCTGCGGGAGTTGTTCATCCACCGGGGGGCGCGGGGTGCGCTGCCCGGCCAGTTCTGGCCGCTGCGGGACGTGTCGTTCACCGTCGAGCCCGGCGAGACCGTCGGGGTGATCGGCCGCAACGGCACCGGCAAGAGCACCCTGCTGCGGCTGATCGCCGGGGTGCTCATCCCGGACGAGGGCGACATCCGGGTGCACGGCGCGGTGGCGCCGTTGCTGGAGTTGTCCGCCGGTTTCTCGAACGACCTGACCGGCCGGGAGAACCTGCACCTGGTCGGTGGGCTGCACGGACTGTCGACGGGCTACCTGAAGCGGCACTTCGACGAGATCGTCGAGTTCGCCGGTGAGCAGGTGGAACGGGCCATCGACACGTCGGTGCGGCACTACTCGTCGGGCATGAAGGTGCGGCTCGGATTCGCGATCATCTCGCACCTGCCGCACCCGATCCTGCTGATGGACGAGGTGACCGCGGTCGGCGACGCGGAGTTCCGCAAGAAGTGTTACGCGACGATTGATCGTCTGCTCGGGGAGGGGCGCACGCTGGTGTTGGTGTCACACAACGAGAAGGACCTGACCCGGTTCTGTCGTCGGGGGTTGTACCTCGACGCGGGCCGGTTGACGCTCGACGGCACCATCGCCGAGGCGCTCGACGCGTACCACGCCGCGGTCCAGCAATGACGCTCGCGATCGTGCTCGCCGCCGGGTCGTCGGCGGCGGGCCTGACCACCGCGGCCGGTGAGCCCCTGGCCGACCGCCTGGCCGTCCAGCTGCGCCAGGCCGGGGCGGACGACGTGCGCTTCGCGGCCACCCTCGACGAGGTGACCGCGCTGGTCGCCGGCGCCACCGCCCCGGTGCTGGTCACCGGCACCGACCTGGTGGCGCACACCGCCGTACTGCGGCACCTGGCCACCAGCCCGGTGGGGCCCACTGTGGCGCTGGTGCTCGGCGACCCACCGGTCCCCGGTCGCGCGGCCGTGCGGGAGGAACGCGGCCAGGTGGTCGACGCCGGCGCGCTGGACACCCTCGACGGGGACGCGACAGGCGTGTTCGGCGGCGCGCTGCGGGTCGGCGTGGACGACCTGCCGACCCTCGCCGCCGCCGCCCGGGCCGCGGCGAGTGGCCCCGGGCCCGCCGTGGACCGGCTCTTCGCGGGTCTCGCGGCGCTCGGCACCCTGATCTTCGCCCAGCGGGTACGCCTGCTCGTCGCCCGCCGGGTCGAGAGTGCTGACGAGCTGACCGCTGCCGAGGCGGCGGTGACGGCTGTGAACGAGGACCGGGCCGAGCTGCGGCTGTCGGTGAAGGAGAAGGACGACTTCTTCTCCACCTACTTCGTCAGCACCTGGTCCCCGTACCTGGTTCGGTTGGCGGCCCGGCTGCGGCTCACCCCGACCGGGGTGACGGCGATCTCGGTACTGTTCGCGCTGGCCGCGGCGGTGCTGTTCGGGGTCGGTGGGCGGCCCGCGCTGGTCGGTGGCGCGGTGCTGCTCTACCTCGGCTTCGTGCTGGACTGCGTGGACGGCCAGTTGGCCCGGTACACCCGGAACTTCAGCGCCTGGGGTGGCTGGCTGGACACGATGGCGGACCGGGCCAAGGAGTACCTGGTCTACGCCGGGCTCGGCTTCGGGGTCAGCCACGCCGGGTTGGGCAACGGCTGGGCCCTCGCCATCGCCGCGATGACGTTGCAGACCGTCCGGCACATGACCGACACCTGGTACGGGGTGCTGCACGACGAGGCGGCCCGCCGACCCCGGGTTACCACGGGTGCCAGCGGCGGGATCGGTGACCGGCTCAACGCGGCGTCGACCCGGGTGCAGGCCGACACCGGGTCGTTGTCGTACTGGCTGAAGCGGACCGTGGTCTTCCCGATCGGCGAGCGGTGGGCGCTGATCGCGTTGACCGTGGCGCTGTTCAACCCGCTGGTCAGCCTGATCGCGGTGCTGGTGTGGGGTGTGCTGGCGTTCGCGTACACCGGGGCGCTGCGCACGTTGCGGGCCCGCTGGATGTGGGTGCCGGTGCTGGACACGGTCGACACCACCCTGCACCGCGACGACGGCCCGTTGGCCCGTTGGCTGCCGGTGGTCCGCCCGATGGGGCCGCTCACCCTGGCGGTGATCGCCGCGCTCGGCCCGGCGGTGCTGCTGGTCGCGGCGCTGCTGACGGACACGCCGGACGGGCTGCGCTGGGCGGTGCCGGTGGCGCTGCTGGTGCTACTGGTCGGTGGCCTGGGTGCGGGCGCCGCGCACAACGGTCCGCTGGACTGGCTGGTCCCCGCGGCGTTGCGGGCCGCCGAGTACCTGTTCGCCATCGCGGTCGGGGTGGTCGGCGGAGTGCCGGGTTGGCTGATCTTCGGGTACGTCTTCGTGCTCACCGTGCATCACTACGACCTGACCGCCCGGCTGGAGAAGCGGCAGGCGGCACCGCCGTTGCACGCGGCCACGCTGGGCTGGGAGGGGCGCTCGGCGCTGCTGGCCCTGACGGCGATTGTCGGCGTGGCGGGTAGCGGTCTGGCTACACTCGGTGCGTACCTTCTCGTGGTTTTCGTGGTGAGCGTCGTCCTGGCCTGGTTCGTGCGACCGGCCCGTAGCGCGCGGGCGTCGGTTACGCCGGTGGGCGCTGGAGGTGCCGCGCCGCACTGACGGAGGGACGGCCGGATGACCCTGATCAGCTTCGTGGTGCCGGCCTTCCGCGTGCAGGGATACCTGCGTGAGTGCCTGGACTCCGTGCTCGGCCAGCCGGAGACGGACATCGAGGTGATCGCCGTCGACGACTGCTCGCCGGACGCCAGCGGCGACATCATCGACGAGTACGCGGCCCGCGACCGGCGGGTCCGTTCGGTTCGGCTGCCGGAGAACGTCGGCCTCGGTCCAGCACGCAACATCGGGTTGGACCGGGCCGCCGGCGAGTACGTGTGGTTCCTCGACGGCGACGACTGGTTGACCCCGGAGTGCCTGACTGAGGTCGCCGAGCGGTTGCGGGCGACCCGCCCGGACGTGCTGCTGGTCGACCACGTGCGCACCCACTGGAACGACACCGCCACCCGCAGCGCGATGGCCGAGGTGTTTCCGGAGTCGCCCGGCCCGGAGACCTTCCGGCTGCGGGACCGGCCGGAGGCGATGCACCTGCTGCACACCGCGTGGAACCGCCTGGTCCGCCGGGAGTTCCTGGTCGACCTGGGCCTGCGCTTCGCCCCCGGCTGGTACGAGGACGTCTCGTTCAGCTACCCGGTGCTGATGGCGGCGCAGCGGATCGGCGTACTCGACCGGGTGTGCGTCAACTACCGGCAACGCCGCGCCGGCGCGATCACCCGGACCCGCGGTGACCGCCATTTCGAGGTCTTCCCACAGTGGCATCGGGTCTTCCACCTGATGGACGAGTGGGGGCCGGCGACGGACTCCCTGCGGCCGGCGGTCTTCGAGCGGATGATCTGGCACTACCTGACAGTGCTCGGCAACGGCCAGCGGATCGCACCGGAGTTGCGTCCGGCGTTCTTCGCGCAGATCACCGCCGACTACGAACGGTGGCTGCCGCCCGGCGGCTATCCGGTGCCGGACGGGGTGGAGGGGATCAAGCACCGGCTCGTCGCCTCCGGCCGTTGGCGCACGTTTAGCGCGTTGCGGACCGCCAGTCGGGCCCGCGACGTCGCCCGCAGGCAGGCCCGTACCGCCCGACGGCGGGTCGGCCCGGTCGCGCGACGCGGTGCCCGGCTGACCCGCGACGGGCTGCTGCGTGAGTACTACCGGGCCGAGTTGCGCCGCCCGGTCGATCCGACGCTCGCGGTGTACGCGGCGTACTGGTACCGCGGATACTCCTGCAACCCGGCGGCGATCTACGAGGTCGCCCGCCGGTTGGCGCCGGGTGTGCGCGGGGTGTGGATCGTGCGCCGGGACCGGGTGGACACCGTGCCGGCCGGGGTGGAGTACGTGGTGGCCGGCACGCCCGCGTACTACCGGGCGCTCGCCCGCGCCCGGTGGCTGGTCAACAACGTCAACTTCCCGGATTTCGTGCGCAAGCGACCCGAGCAGGTGCACCTGCAGACCCACCACGGCACCCCGGTCAAGGTAATGGGCCTGGACCAGCAGCGCTACCCGATCGGCGCGGGCCGGATGGACTTCGCCGGGCTGTTGCGCCGGGTGGACCGCTGGGACTACAGCGTCAGCGCGAACAGCTTCTCCACGCAGATGTGGGACCGGGCGTACCCGGCCACGTACACGACGTTGGAGGTGGGCTACCCACGCAACGACCGCCTGGTCACGGCCGGCCCGGAGGAGGTCCGCCGACTGCGCGCCGAGTTCGGCGTCGGTCCCGACGAGCAGGTCGTGCTGTACGCCCCGACGCACCGTGAACACCTCCCCGGCTACCGGCCGCCGTTCGACCCGGACCGGTTCGTGCGGGCGTTGGGTGACTCCGGTCGGTTGCTGATGCGCAGCCACTACTTCCACGACCGGGACCGGCGTCCCGGCCGGCCGGTGGACTGGGAACGGGTTCGCGACGTCAGCGGTTATCAGCGGGTGGAGGATCTCTATTTGGTCGCCGACGTGTTGGTAACCGACTATTCGTCGGCGATGTTCGACTACGCGGTACTCGACCGGCCGATCGTGCTCTACGCCCCGGACTGGGAGGCGTACCGGTTGGCTCGGGGGGTCTACTTCGACGTGACGGCCGAGCCGCCCGGCGCGGTGGCCACCACCTTCGGAGACCTGGTCGATGTGTTCCGCAGCGGCGAGGTGCGCTCGGACGCGGCGAACAAGGCCCGCGAGCATTTTCGAAGCCGGTTCTGCACATTGGACGACGGGCATGCGGCGGAACGGGTGGTGCGTCAGGTTTTCCTGGGGGAGCCGAGCGGGCGTTCTTCGCCCTGTTGATCGCTTGTGTCGTGTAATAGCAGCGTCATCAACCAAACATGAGACGTTTACCCGATGTGCGAATCGAATGATCCTGGTCACAGTCTCTGGGTCGGCAGGGACTAGCTGGGGGGGACGACGGTGAGCACCGTCACGCTCAAGGATGTCAGCAAGGTCTTCAGGGACGGCACACTGGCCGTCGACAGCATCAATCTCGATGTGAACGACGGCGAGTTCATGGTGCTCCTCGGGCCGTCCGGCTGCGGCAAGTCGACTGTGCTGCGGATGATTGCCGGCTTGGAGGACCCGACCCAGGGCGCGGTCATGCTCGACGGGGAGTTGGCGAACGACCTGCCTCCACGGGAACGCAAGATCGCCATGGTCTTCCAGGACTTCGCGCTCTACCCCCACATGACCGTCGGCGACAACATCGCCTTTCCGCTGCGGTTGGCCGGGGTCGAGCCGGAGCCGAGGGGCGAGCGGGTCAGCGACGTGGCGAGTGCCCTGGGCATCGGTGACGTGCTGGCCCGCAAGCCGGGTCAGCTCTCCGGCGGCCAACGGCAGCGGGTGGCGATGGGCCGGGCGATCGTCCGGCGGCCCGGTCTGTTCCTCATGGACGAGCCGCTCTCGAATCTGGACAGCGGTCTCCGCGCGGAGCTGCGCGCGGAGATCTCGGGCCTGACCCGGGAGCTGGGCGTCACCACCGTCTACGTCACCCACGACCAGGCCGAGGCGCTCACCATGGCCGACCGGGTGGCGATCATGCGCCGGGGCGTGCTCCAGGACGTGGGCACACCCACGCAGGTGTACGGGCGGCCGGCGACGCTCTACGTTGCCGCCTTCCTGGGCAGCCCGCGGATGAACCTGTTGGAGGCGTCGGTCTACGTCCACCTCGACCGGTACGTCACGCTGAACCTCGGGGAGCAGTCGCTCTACCTGCCCTGGAACGACATCCGCAGTAGGGCGGTGGCGCACTACCACGGTGAGCGGATCGTGGTCGGCATGCGGGCCGAGGCGCTCACTCCGGTCTCCCCGGACAGCCCCGGCGACGTGCTGCGGGGGCGGATCCGCTACCTGGAGCACCACGGGCACGAGTCGTTGGCGTTCCTCGACATCGGCGCGACCGCGATCATGGTCGACGAGATGGGCGCACCGCTCGACCCGCCACCGGTCGGCCAGCGTGGTCTGCGCCGGTTCGGATCGGTGATGCAGCGGCTCACCGGCAAGCCGGTGGAATCGCAGGCACCCGCGGTTGGCGGCGGCGCCCAGACCAGCGTGCTCCCCGACCCGGGCCGGCACCACCGTCGCCCGGCGGAGTTGGCGGTGCGGCTGGCGCCGTATCCGGCGGTCAGCGCCGGTCACCCGCTCGCCGTCTCGGTCCGAATGGACGCGCTGCACTTCTTCGACGAGCGCGGCGCCCGAATCGACGTGGGTTGGCGCTGACGACTCGCCGTGACGGGGTGGCGGGCCAGCCACCCGATGTCCTACCGTCTGCGCACCCAGTCCACAGTGCAAGACCACCGAGAGGGGTGCATCCGTGTCGGGTGACCGTCCCAGTCCGCTCGTCATCGAGCGCATCCTGCGGGATCGCGCGGGCATCTGGCAGCAGATCGTGGCCGAGGGTGACCTCAACGCGCTGACCGGGCGGATGCTCGCCAGCTCCGCCATCGCGCTGGCCTGCTACGGGGCGGTGCTGGGGGCCTTCCACAGCCCGCTGATGGCGCTGACCTCGGCGCTGAAGCTGCCACTGCTGTTCCTGGTCACGCTTGCCATCTGCCTGCCCACGCTCTACCTGTTCAACCTGGTCTTCGGCGCCCGGCTCTCGGTGCGGCAGTCGTTGGCGCTGGTGATGGTGGCGATCACGGTCACCTCGATGCTCGCTGTGGCGTTCGCGCCGATCAGCCTCTTCTTCCTGATCACCGCACCCGACTACGGGTTCTTCAAGCTGCTCAACGTGGCGATCCTGACCCTGTCGGCGCTGGTCGGGCTGCGCTTCCTGACCGGCGGGATGCAGGTGCTCAACGACCACGGCCTGCTCGCGCCGGAGGCCACCAGGACCCAGGCCGACGCGTACGCCCAGGTCAACGTCCCGGCCCAGGCCGTGCCCGCAGCCGTGCCGGCCGACCCGGCCCCGACTGCGGCACCGGTCACCGTTCAGGCTGCCGAGCCGGTGGCCGTGCCGGCCGGAGCCGTGCCGGCCGGAGCCGCGGCGGCCGGGTCGACCTCGAACGGTGCCGCGGCGACCCCGCCGGTTCCGGCGCAGCCGAGCGGACAACCGGCCGTCGCCGCGTTCCCGCCCGGCATGGTGCCACCCGGCTACGGGCCGGTGCAGCGCCCGTGGGAGCGGCCGCCGGTGCGGCGCGGCGAGCCGACCCAGCGGCCGGCGAGCATGACCCTGCTCTACATCTGGATCCTGCTCTTCGGCTTCGTCGGCACCCAGCTGGCGTGGACGCTGCGCCCGTTCTTCGGTGACCCGGGCCAGGATTTCTCCTTCTTCCGCAGCATCGACGGCAACTTCTACGCGGAGATCCTGCGCACGATCGCCAACCTCTGACGACCTGCCGTCACCGGGAAAACCGCTGGTTGCTGCCCTGATTACCGGCGAGTAGCGTCAGGCCATGACCATCGACTCCCGCCAGGTGGCGGCCGGCATGCTGCAAGCGGTGCCCTTCGCCCGTACGCTCGGCCTCGAGTTCGTCGAGGTGGCGCCCGAGGCGGAGGGCGGGGTGCGGGCAGTCGTCCGGCTGCCCGACTCGCCAGCCACCCACAACCACATCGGCGGCCCCCACGCCGGTGCCATGTTCACCCTCGGTGAGACGGCCTCCGGCGCGGTCGTCATGGCCGCCTTCGGGCAGCTGCTCGACCGGGCCGTGCCGCTCGCCGTCCGGGCTGACATCGCCTACCGCAAGCTCGCCATGGGCGCGGTGCTGGCCACCGCGCGCCTGGGCCGGCCGGCGCTCGAGGTGATCGAGGAACTGGAGTCCGGCCAGCGGCCGGAGTTCCCCGTGGAGGTGGAGATCGCGACCGAGGACGGCAAGCCGACCTCGGCGATGACCGTGATCTGGACGCTACGGCCGAACTGAACCGAGCCGGGCCAGGCGAAACTGGTTTGCGGGCCCAGCAGGGTGGATAGATTCGTACCGTGCTGGGCCTACCTGCTCACGTGACCGCCTGTCTCTTCGATCTGGACGGTGTGCTGACGCAGACCGCCCGCGTCCACAACGCCGCGTGGAAGCAGACGTTCGACGAGTTCCTCCAACAGCGGGCCACCCGCTCCGGCGAACCGTTCCAACCGTTCGACCCGGGCCCGGACTACAACCGCTACGTCGACGGACGACCCCGCGCCGACGGCGTCCGGTCGTTCCTCGCCTCCCGGGGGATCGTGCTGCCCGAGGGCAGCCCGGACGACCCGCCGGACGCCGACACCGTCAACGGCGTGGGCAACCGCAAGAACGTCCTGTTGTTGCAGCGCCTGCGCACCTCCGGCGTCGAGGTCTACCCGGGCTCGGTGCACTACCTCAAGGCCGCGAGCGAAGCAGGGCTGCGCCGGGCCGTGGTGACCGCGAGCGCCAACGGCGGTGAGGTGGTCGCCGCCGCCGGGCTGGAACCGCTGCTGGAGGCCCGGGTCGACGGGCTGGTCGCCCGCGCCCAGTCGTTGCGCGGCAAACCGCACCCCGACACCTTCCTCGCCGGGGCCAGGCTGCTCGGCGTCGATCCGACACACGCCGCCGTCTTCGAGGACGCGCTCTCCGGGGTGGCCGCCGGCCGCGCCGGTGGCTTCGGCTACGTGGTCGGCGTCGACCGGGTCGGGCAGGCCGACGAGTTGCTGGCGCACGGCGCCGACGTCGTGGTGAAGGACCTTGCCGACCTGCTCGCCGCCGCAGACCCGCCGTCGCCGGCCCGCACCGCCACCCACCAGCCCGCCGGCGAACGAGGTTCCGCGTGATCCGGGAGCGGGCCTATCCGGTCGAGCCGTGGCACGTCCGGGAGACCCGGCTGGACATGGACGTGCTGGCCCAGTCCGAGTCGGTCTTCGCGCTCTCCAACGGGCACGTCGGTCTACGGGGCAACCTGGACGAGGGTGAGCCGCACGGCCTGCCCGGCACCTACCTCAACTCGTTCTACGAGCTGCGCCCGCTGCCCTACGCGGAGGCGGGCTACGGCTTCCCCGAGTCCGGGCAGACGATCGTCAACGTCACCAACGGCAAACTGCTCCGACTGCTCGTCGACGACGAGCCGCTGGACGTGCGCTACGGGGAGTTGCTGTCCCACGAGCGGGTCCTCGACCTGCGGGCCGGCACTCTGCACCGGGAGCTGCACTGGCGTTCGCCGGCCGGTCGGGAGGTCAAGGTCCGCAGCACCCGCCTGGTCTCGTTCACCCAGCGGTCGGTCGCCGCCATCAGCTACGAGGTGGAGGCCGTCGACGGCCCACTGCGGCTGATCGTGCAGTCCGAGCTGGTGGCCAACGAGTCACTGCCGGCGCAGAGCAAGGACCCCCGGGTCGCAGCGGTGCTGGAGTCGCCCCTGCAGGCCGAGGAGGAGCTGACCACCCCGGACGGCGGGCAGTTGATCCACCGCACCAAGGTCTCCGGGCTGCGGGTCGCCGCCGCGATGGAGCACGAGGTGCACGGCCCGGACCGCACCACCATCGAGTCGGAGGGTTACCAGGACTGGGTACGCACCACGATCGCCTGCGTGCTCAAGCCCGGTGAGAAGCTGCGGGTGATCAAGTACCTGACGTACGGCTGGTCGAGTCGGCGCTCGCTACCCGCGCTGCGCGACCAGGTCGGCGCGGCGCTGGCCGGCGCCCGGCTCGACGGGTGGGACGGCCTCCACCGGGAGCAGCGCAACTACCTCGACGAGTTCTGGGACGCGTCCGACGTGCTGGTCGAGGGCGACCCCGAGGTGCAGCAGGCGGTCCGGTTCGGTCTCTTCCACGTGCTCCAGGCCGGAGCGCGGGCGGAGCAACGGCCGATCTCGGCGAAGGGATTGACCGGTCCCGGTTACGACGGGCACGCGTTCTGGGACACCGAGATGTTCGTCCTGCCGGTGCTCACCTACACCCAGCCGAGCGCGGTGCGCAGCGCGTTGCAGTGGCGGTACAGCACGTTGGACTCGGCGAAGGAGCGTGCCGAGACGCTCAACCTCAGGGGCGCGGCCTTTCCCTGGCGGACCATCGAGGGGCCGGAATCGTCCGGATACTGGCCGGCCGGCACTGCGGCCTTCCACATCGCCGCCGACATCGCCGACGCCATGCGCCGCTACGTGATGGTCACCGGGGACACCCAGTTGGAGCGGGAGATCGGCCTGGAACTGCTGGTGGAGACCGCCCGGCTGTGGCGCTCGATCGGCCACCACGACCGGCACGGGCAGTTCCACATCGACGGTGTCACCGGCCCGGACGAGTACACCGCCGTGAAGAACGACAACGTCTACACCAACCTGATGGCGCAACGGAACCTGCTCACCGCCGCCGAGGTGGTGATGCGCTACCGGGACGAGGCGTACCACCTCGGGGTCACCGACGAGGAGGCCGCGAGCTGGCGGGACGCCGCGATGTCCATGCACGTCCCGTACGACGAGGAGCTCGACGTCCACCAGCAGGTGGAGGGCTTCACCCGGCTCCAGGAGTGGGACTTCACGCACACGCCGGCGGAGAAGTATCCCCTGCTGCTGCACTACCCGTACTTCGAGCTGTACCGCAAACAGGTGGTCAAGCAGGCCGACCTGGTCCTCGCGATGCACTGGCGGGGGGACGCGTTCACCCCCGAGCAGAAGGTGCGCAACTTCCTCTACTACGAGCGCCGTACCGTCCGCGACTCGTCGTTGTCGGCGTGCACCCAGGCGGTGCTCGCGGCCGAGGTGGGCCACCCGGAGTTGGCGCACACCTACCTGCGCGAGGCAGCGCTGATGGACCTGCACGACCTCAACGAGAACACCCGCGACGGCGTGCACATGGCGTCGTTGGCCGGCGCGTGGCTCGCCCTGGTCGGTGGGTTCGGCGGCCTGCGCGACCACGACGGCGAGCTGTCCTTCGCGCCCCGGCTCTCCAGCCGACTCAACAGGTTGGAGTTCTCCCTGCAGTGGCGGGGCCTGGCGCTGCGGGTGGATGTCCGGCCGCACCAGACGACGTACTCGCTGCGTCACGGTGGCCCGGACGACGTGGTGGAGCTGCGTCACCACGATCAACTACTGCGGGTGACCTGTGACGAGCCGGTGACGGTGCCGGTGCCCCCGGCTGAGCCGTCCGGCCCGCCGCCCGAGCAGCCACCCGGCCGGTCTCCGCTGCTGCGGCTGCCCGAGCCCGAACAGTGACGGTCGGGGCGGATCATTCCGCCCCGACCGCCTCGCACCGTTTGTCAGACCGGCTCGCCGGTTGACGGGCGCCCGATCGCGTCCCGGGGCGCCGCCGCCTTGGGATCGTCGGGCAGCCGCGCCGAAGCGGCCTGGTCCCCGAAGTCCTGGTCGCGCTCGGCGTCCTGTTCCCGCCGTGCCCGCTCGGTCTTCTGCTGCTGCTCGGAGATCTGCTGCTTGGCCATGACGATCCTCGCGATCCGTCGGGGCGCGGTTGCGCCGACACGGTCTGCGGTCGCCCGTCGCGTACCCGACGCCCCACCGGGCAAACGCGGCGTGCGGCGCGGCCGGCGGGGTAACCGGGCGGTAGGCGATCACGCGGAGGTGGGGCATGGACGAACAGGCAGCGGTGACCATTCCAGTCGGGGACGCGGACCTGCCCGCTGACCTGATGCTGCCAGCCCAGCCGGCCGGTGTCGTCCTCTTCGCGCACGGCAGCGGCAGCTCCCGACACAGCCCCCGCAACGTGGCGGTGGCCCGTGCGCTGAACGGTCGAGGGCTCGGCACGGTACTTGTGGACCTGCTCACCCCGGCCGAGGACGAGGTGGACGCGCGCACCGCCGAACTCCGGTTCGACATCGGGCTGCTGGCCAGCCGGCTGGCCGGGATCGTCGACTGGTTGGCGGTGGAACGACCCGCCGGTGACGTGTCGATCGGTCTGTTCGGGGCCAGTACGGGAGCCGCCGCCGCACTTGTCGCGGCGTCGTCCCGCGCGGACCGGGTGGGTGCCGTGGTCAGCCGGGGCGGTCGACCGGACCTGGCCGGGGACGCGCTGGCCCAGGTGCGTACCCCGACGTTGCTGCTGGTCGGTGGCCTGGACGAGGAGGTGATCACGCTAAACGAGCGGGCGTTGGCCGAGTTGGGTGAGGTCGGCGAGCTGCGGGTGATCCCGGGCGCCACTCACCTCTTCGAGGAACCCGGGACCCTTGAGCAGGTCGCCGACCAGGCAGGCGCGTGGTTCACCACCCACCTCAACCGATGATCACTCCGTCGGCACGAGGGCCGAGGTAGACCGGCGCTGCTGGACGGTGTCGATGACGCGCCAGAGCACGGCGGTGATCGGGACGCTGACGAAGGCGCCAGCGATCCCCGCGATCAGCGTGCCGGCGGTGACCGCCACCAGGATCACCGCCGGGTGCAGTCGTACCTGCCTCTTCATGACCAATGGTTCCAGCAGGTTGCCCTCGATCTGCTGCACCGCGATCACCGCGGCGAGGGTGAGCAGTGCGGTGGTGGGGCCGTTCGCGGCCAGGGCCACCAGCACCGCCACCGCGCCGGCCACCGTCGCCCCGATGATCGGCACGAACCCGCCGAGGAAGGTGATCAGTGCCAGCGGCAGGGCGAGCGGCACCCGCAGCACCACCAGAGCCAGGCCGATGCCGATCGCGTCGATCGCGGCGATCAGCATGGTGCCCCGGCTGTACGCGCCCAACGTCTGCCAACCGGCCCGGCCGGCCTCGGCCGCAACCGACTGGTTCGCTCCGGACACCCGTGACAGCACCCAGTGCCACATCGACCGGCCGTCCTTGAGCAGGAAGAAGAGCAGCACCAGGGCGAGCAGCGCGGAACCGAACACCTCGGTGGCCGTCCGGGCGCCCGACACCGGGTCCGGCGAGCTGCCGCTCAACCCTTCCCGGGCCTGGTCGACCAGCCGGTCCAGCTGCGCTTCGCTGACCGGCAGCGTCGACGTCACGAAGTCACGGCTGCGCTCGACCCCCTGCGTCAACTCCTGACTGAGCTGGTCGAACTGGCTCGCGGTCAGGTTCCACACCAACGCACCGACACCGACCAGGATGCCGAGCAGCAACAGCACTGTGCACAGCGCGGCCAGTGCCGCCGGCAGACGCAGCCGACGCAACAGGAGCAGCACCGGGTCGAGCAGTGCGGTGAGGAAGACGGTGGCGGCCAGCGCGATGGCCAGCGGTGCCAGCAGGATGGCGATCTTGCCCAGCAGGTACAGCCCGGCGACGATCACCACCAGGCATGCGCTCCACAAGACCGCGGTCCGGACCAGCCAGGGCAGCGCCGCCCAACTCTGCCGCGGGCCGGGGTCGCCGGTCCTGGTTCCGGGTTCCTCTGCCGCCATGTCGGTCCTCCTCGATCTCGGCGAGGTCGGTACCCAGCCGGTCGTGCGCCGACACCCGTTTCGCGTGAGCTCCCCGTCAGCCGCTGCCCGCGCGGATCGTACGCCGGTTCGTAACCCCCCGGTGGGTGTTCGCCTACCGCGTCCGGGACGACGGCGTTTGCGTCGCCGGCGCGAGGGAACGCGACTGGTGGAGCCGGACTGAAGGGGGAGTGCCGTGGGTGACTTCATGGACAAGGCCAAGGACTTCGCGAACAAGCACGACGAGCAGGTCGACAAGGGCATGGAGAAGGCCGGTGACATGGCCGACAAGCGCACCGGCGGCAAGTACACCGACAAGATCGACAAGGGTGTCGACCAGGCTCAGGCGCGTACCGGTCAGGGCGACCAGACCCGTTGACCCACCGGAAGCGCCCCGGGTCGCCGTGCAGTCGGCGGCCCGGGGCGCTCTTGTCGGGCTCAGCGCTGCTGCCGCTCGCGCAGCTCGTCCATTGAGGTGGGACGCCCGCTCAACGCGTCGCGCAGCCGGTCGACCAGGCCGATGCCGGGAGCGAGCAGCTTGTTCGCCGGCGGGTGGTCGGGTGAGCCCGGGTGCGGCCGAGTCGGACCGATCTCCTTGACCGCCTCCACCTTGGCGGCGACGTCGACCAGTTCCTCCCGGGCCGTCGCCGCGCGGAGCCGGGGAAAGAGTTCGTTCTCCTCCTCGCGCACGTGGTCCCGGATCGTGCTCGTCAGGTGGGCGAGCAACTCGTCGAAGCGGGGGTCGGACGGCTCGACGGACTCCAACTCCTTCATGGTCCGTTCGGCCTCGGCGTGCTCCGCGACTTCGCGGTCGGCGATCTCGTCGCCGTCGGGCAGTGCCTTACGAGCGATCGGATAGACGTACGCCTCCTCCGCGACCGAGTGGCGGACGAGTTCGGCGATCACCACGTCGGCGAGGTGGCGGCGGTGTTCGAGGGCGCCCTGCCGGGTCTCCAACTCGACGAAGAGCGCCTCGACGGCACGGTGGTCGGCGACCAGGATGTCGACGACGTCACGGTCATCGGTGGTCTGTGGGTTGGTCATCTCACGGCCCCTTACCGGTTGCGGATCGGTGGGAGGTGTGAGGCCCTGGTACCCCCACGGGGCTGCACAAACCTACAGACGACGATGCGTTGGAGGAGGCCTGTGGTGCCCCGGGGACGGGTGGTGCCGGACCTGCACGATTGCCCCCTCCCCGCCGGGGTAACCGCCGCCATGGCCGACGACCGCCCACCCGCCGACCGCGATCGGTCGCGTCTCGACGAGGCTGCCGAGCGGAGCGGCCAGGCAGTCGAACGGGTACGGCACCGGGGCGGTCAGGCGGGCCGGATCCGGGCCCGGCAGTGGGAGATCACCCTGGTGATCTCCGTCCAGGCCGGGCTGGCCGCGGCGATCGCCGCTCTGCTCGCCAAGAATCTGCTCGGCCCCGGATCGCACGTCTTCGCCCCGGCCGCCGCCGTCGGAACGATCGCCACCGCCATCGGGCAGCGGGCCCGACGCACCTTCGAACTGCTGGGTGGCGTGTCGCTGGGCATCGTCATCGGGGACACCCTGCGGTACCTGCTCGGCTCGGGGCCGTGGCAGACCGGCGTCGTCGTCGCGCTGGCCATCGCCGCCGCGCTGCTGGTGGCCGGCAAGGGGGGCGCGCTGGTCGGTCAGGCCGGCGGTACCGCGGTGCTGATCGCCACGCTGGCCCCGATGGACCGTGGTCTGGAGTTGCCCCGGATCTTCGACGCGCTCGTCGGCGGAGCGGTCGGTCTGGTGGTGGTCGCGCTGCTGCTGCCGATCAACCCGATGCGGGTGCTGGACCGAGCCGCGGCGCCGATCTTCGAAGTCCTCTGCGACCAACTCGCCGAGTTGGCGCAGGCCCTACGGGAACGTGACGGCGACGGGACGCTTCGCGTTCTGGGACGGCTCCGGGACACCGAAAGCGACCTGGGTCGGCTGCACGACGCGCTGAGCGGTGCGGAGGAGGTGGTGACGATTGCTCCGGCCCGCTGGCACCGCCGCCAGCAGTTCCACAGGTACGCCCGCAGCGCCGACCACCTGGAGCGTCTGCTGCTCGACAGCCGAGCCCTGGCCCGCTGGTCGTCGACAGCATTGCAGTACGGCGAGCCCATCCCGTCGGAGCTGCCGGACGCGATCGGCCGGCTGGGCCGGGCGGTCGCGGAGATGCGTACCGAGTGCAGGGTCGGCGAGGACCCGCAGGCCACCCGCCGGCTGATCGAGGAGTGCGCCGAGCTGGCCGGGCGTGCGGCGGTGAGCGGGGTCGGGTCGTTCGGCGAGTCACTCGTCACCGGACTGCGGACCGCAGCCAGCGACCTGCTCCGGGCCTGCGGGTACGAACCCGACGACGCCAACCGGATCGTGCGTCGGGCCGCCGGTGCCGGGGAGGCGGAGCTGCACCCACCGGCCCGGCGAACACTGCGCCGGTTGCGGCCGGCACGGTCCATCCGAGCGCGTCGCCGCGCGCACCTCGCCTCCCGTGCCCGAGACGAGAGCCGGGCCGGCCTCCCCCCGAGGGAGAGACCGGCCCGGTGAAACTCGTCCAGGTCAGGAGGAGTAGCCGCGCTCGGCGATCCAGTTGGCGACCTTCGGGAGGCTCACCCAGTACTCGCCCAGCGCCGGGTCGGCCGGGTCGGCGACCCGGATGGTGTCGCCACCGTCCCGGTAGCCGACGAGGGTCAGGTAGTGGCCGCCCTCGTACGAGTGCGGGTTGCCGTCGGTGTCGACGGTCGTGCCCTTGATGTTGGCAACCACCGGCCGGCCGGCGTCCACCGCCGCCAGTACGTCCCGACGCAACTGCTCGACCTGGTCGGGCCGGGCGACGGAGTCACGGATCTCGGTGGTCCGATACTTGCCGCCGGTCAGCTCGTTCAGCACCCGGGTGGTGTCCAGGGCCGAGGGGGTACCCGCCTCGGTGGTGCCGAGTAGCTTGGCCACCTCGTCCTGGGAGAGCGCCTTGCCCTGGGCGGACAGCGCGATCCGGGTCGCGGCCGGACCGCAGTAGTAGAAGTTGGGCTGGGCCTGGTAGTCGACGCCGAGGATCCGCTCGGCGGACCGCTGGGTCTGACTCGTCGACGTCTGTGCGGGGGCAGCCGGGGCGGCCTGGGCGGCTACCGCCGGGCCGAGGGCGCAACCGCCGGCGACCAGCAGGCCGGCAACGGACAAACCGCTCTTCTGGACGATCGGATTCATGGTCGAGTCTCCGTTCGGGGGGTTGACGTCTCCGCGCAGCGGAGGACGCAGCACCGGGAATGGCGCTCGGCTCAACACGGGGGGCGACCAGCGGCGGGTTCGGCCGTTGGCGCACCGGGGACGTAACGGCCCTGCTCCGGCGGACATTCCGCCGGCGGCGTGATGCGGCCGTCGCGATCAGGTGTAACGGCAGGAGGCCGGGCGGGATTCCACCGGCCCTCGGTGGTTCAGAGGCTCCCCAGCAACCCGGTCACGGTGATCTCGATGACCACCCGCTGGGGATTCGGACGGGGGGTGCGATACCGCTTGGCGTAGCGGCGTTCCGCCTCCTCCACGGAGGCCCGGTCCGACCGCAGTACCGCGCGGCCCTCGATGGTCAGCCAACGGCGGCCGTCCACGTGGCAGACCGCCACCGCCGCTCCCGCCGGCCCCGCAGCGGCCACCTGGCGGGCCTTGCTGGACGTGCCGGAGGTGATGACCCGGGCCAGTCCGGCCGCCGGGTCGAGGGTCACACCGACCGGTACGACGTGCGGGGTACCGTCGGCCCGCAGAGTGGTCAGCGTGGCAAGGTGACGTTCCGCGCAGAAAGCGACAACCCGCTCATCGTGTACGTCCAGTCGATGACCGCCCACCATGCCCGCCCCCTGTCCGCCGCACCGGCCCCGATCATGGCACGCGACGTGCGCGGTCCCCCTCCGGCAGGGCATCCGGCTGACCGGGCAGGCGTCGACCGGCCGCCCGACGTTTGTGCACAAGCCGGGTGAGGTAGATCAGCGCGCCGGCCAGGACACCCATGTCGTCCAGGTAGATCGGGTCGGGAAGCACGTCGACCGGGAAGATCGTGTAGATCAACGCGCCGTAGAAGGCGACCTTTCCGCCCGTGCCGAGCCCGGTCAACATCCTTCGCGTACGCACCACCCGCACCGCCAGCACCACGGCGCCGGCGAGTGTGGCGATCGCCAGGATGCCGGCGATCACCACGAGGACCCACGCCTGTCGGGACATGCCGTCACGCTAACGCACCGGACGGCAGGTGGCTCAGAACGCGGGCACCGCCGCGCGACCGCGCGCCGTCACCTTGTTCTCCCGGGTCTGCTCGACGTTCTCCCGGGTCTGCTCGGCCGCCGACCGGGCCACCTCGCTGAGCGGCAACACCGACGGATCCGCGACCCGTCGTCCGGTGGCGGCGTGCGCCTCCTCGCGCAGACTGCGGGCCGCCGCCACGGCCAACTCAGCAGCCCGCCAGGCGACCTGCTCCTGCTCGCGAGCAGCGGCGTGCCTGGCCGCCAGGTTGTCGCGGATCGCGCGTTGCAGCACCAGCTCCTGCTCAACCGGGTGCAGCCGCGGGTCCCAGCCGTCGCGGTGCGCGAACACCTCGCTGAGCTGCTCCACCGACAGTTCCCGCCGCCAGTACGCGTTCAGCGCCGCACGGTGCAGGTAGCGCTCGCGGTCCACGTACTCGGCTGGCGTGCGGGCGGTGTGCGGCAGCGGCATCGCGGCCGCGGCGGCGAGCCGGCGCACGGCCGCCTCGGCTGCCTCGTACGCCTGCCAGGCTGCCTCGACCGACTCCTGCGCGGTCACCCACTCCGCCCGACGGCGCTGGGCGGAGGTGGTCGCCCGCTCGGCGGCCACAGCGACCTCCTGCGCGTACCGGCTCTGCTCGCGTTCCTCCTGCACCTGTTCGAGTTGGCTCGGCATGGCCGCGCGGCGGATCCGGGCGCCCGGGTCGATGCGGAGTCGGCCGGGCCGCAGCAGAAGCGCGGAGACGATGACGCCGACCACCCCGAGCAGGCTCAGCCAGATGACGGCGGCTCGGGACAGGTCGGGCAGGGCGGCGGAGAGGATGGTCTGCATGATCAGCACCTCGCGGTCGAAGGCGGGTATCGACGGGTGGCAGGAGGAGCCCGACTGCGCCGGTCAGCCAGGTGATGGGGTCGTCCCGTCGACGGAGACTCGGTTGCCGTGACGGACGACCCGGAACCGGGCCTCGGGAATCGCCGGAACTGGATCAGCGGGCGGGCGGACCGCGCCGCGCCGGAGTGCCACGGCCGGGATCGATGGCCGGCGTGTTCTGCGGGCCCTCCGCGACCACAACGGGTGCGGCGACGGTGTCGACCGCGTCGGTCGGCGGCGCGGCGGGCTGGCCGGCACGCTCGGTGGCCGGGCCCGCATCAGGGCGGACCGTTGGCACCCGGCTGCTCACGGCGCTCGGCCGCAGCTGCGTCGGGGTGGGCGGCGGCGTCGCGGCGAGAGCGCCACCGAGGCCGACCGCCAGCACCAGCGCGGTGACCGCCAGTCGGGTCAGTTCGCGCAGCGACCGCAGCACAGCCCACCGGGCTGGGCGGACACAGGCTGCGGACGACACCCGACCAACCTATCGCCCACCGCGGTGTGCCGCAGCACGGTGGCGGCCTGATCTGCCGTGACCACCACCACCCTGAGCACAGTGGAGGGTGCTGATCCTCGTCCGAAAGCGGCTGTGCCCCCGCCCGGATCGGGTCCGGTCGGGGGCACAGCCGTCGTTCATCTCCCGCCTGCAGGGGCGACGGCGCTCCTTCAGGCGGGCTGTGATCAGTGGCCGCTGCCGAGCACCGGCGGCGCGGCGTCGCCACCGTCGCGCCACACCATCTCGTCCTCGGTCAACCAGGTCAGCCGCTCGTCGGAGTCGTCGTCCTGAGGTCGGCCCCGCCCGCCGAGCACACCGGAGTTGCCTCCGCCCGGCCGGCTGTTGCCGCCGGCCGTGGCTGCCCGGCCGCCGCGCTGGCCGTCGATGCTGCGCCCGATCCCGCTGGCGGCGCGGCTCTCTGCCGGGGTGGTCCCACCGGCCGGACGAGCCGACGTGGTCGGCGTGCTGCCCGAACCGGCGAGCGTCGCGGTGCGGAGGACTCCGCCGGCCGGCGCACCGCCCTGCCCACCGAAGAGCAGGCCGGGCCCGGAACCGGCGGCGAGGGTCGCCGTGCTCGGCCCGGACAGCCCGACCAGCCCGGCAGCGCCACCGGCGACCAGCGCCCCACCGACCAGCGAGTCAGCCCCGGCCAGCGAGGTGCTCCGAGAATCGGAGTCGCTGCCGGCGCCGATCGGACCGCCCGCGACGGCCGGCGCGCCACCGGTGCCCGTGCCGTGTTGGCCGGGGACCGAGGCGTCACCGACGCCCGGCGGCTGGGCGGCGCGGTCGGGCCCCGCGATGGTCGCATCGCCGGTACGCGCGCTGACGCCGGTGCTGCTGGGCCCGGCGTTCGCCTTGGCGACCGTCGGAACAGCCTGTGGGGACGTCGGGTCCTTGCGGGCGGTGTCCGGGGTGTCCGGATGTGGCAGGGGCGGATCGACGACCCGGTCGTAGGCGGAGATCTCGTAGCCGCCAGCCAACTCGGCCACCAGGTTCACCATCCGCTGGTGGGCCTTCTCCTGCTCTTCCTTGTCCTGCTGGTGGCCCACGATGCCCATGACCACAGCGCCCGGCAGACCGAAGGTGGTGGCACCCTTGACCGCGCCGGAGATCGCCTTGTCGTTGTCGTCGGTCTCCTCCGGGCTTTCGGCCTGCTTGCGGGCGGTCCGTAGATGGTCGGCCATCATGGTCAGCCCCTGCTTGATGCCAGCCATCCCGTCGCCCAACGCGTCGGAGTGGGCGACGATCAGGCTGAGCCGCCGGTTGAACTCCCGACCCGCCGAACCCGTCCAGGTGTTGCTCAGCTTCTCCAGGTCGCCGTTCAACTCTCGGCCGAGACCGTCCAGGATGCCCTTGAGCTCGGCCCACTGGGCGGCCACACCCTCGATCTGCTCGGGCTGGCCGGCCATCACGCCGTCATAGAGCTGCTGGTGGGTGTTGCCTTGGTAGCGCTGGGTGTAATCAGACACGCCCGTCCTCCTTCGGCTCGAACGCCCGATCGACACCGTTCAGCGCCGCTGTGACATCGGTGGCGTTGGCCGCGTTACGCGCCTCGGCGGTGCGGTAGTTGGTCAGGATCGTGCTGGTCGCCTGCTGTGCCGCGAGCACCGCCTGCCGGACCCGTTCGGCCTGGTCGACATAGGACTGGTGAACCTCGCTGTAGCGACGCGCCTGGTCGGTGGCGTCCAGGAACGTGCCGAGCGCCGGCGGTCGGCACTGCATTTCGGTATTGAGCTTGCGCAGCACCGACTCCACCTGACTCAACCGCGAAGCCAGGTGCTGGTGGAAGTCCTCAAGGGACAACAGGTCGACTTCCGTACGCCCGGTCATGGCAACATCCCCGTCGTTCTGGTTGACAACCGTCAGCGACATCCAGGTTAGTCCACGGCTACGACGCGGGGCGACCCGTCATCGCTGCTCAGCCATCCGCCCCGATCACTGCCCCTCGGGCGAGAAGACCGACATCGCGGCGTCGCGGCTCAGGGTGGGCCCGGTCGGGATCAGCGAGAGCAGCGAGCCCGGCACCGCCAGCGGAGTGACCCCGCCGTAGCCGAGCACCCCCAGCGTCGCCGCCGAGCCGAGCGGGTACCGGATGCCCTGCGGGCTGATCAGGTAGATCGTCGACCCGGCGGCGCCGGAACCGCTGGTCCCGGCACCGGGTGAGGCCTGCGCGATGACGCCCTTGCCGCCGGGCAGCAGCACCGCCTCGGTGGTCCGTACGGCGTCCCGCCTGGTCTGTGGCACCGGCACCGGGCCCGGATTGGCAGCGGTCAGCTCGGCCGGCGCCCGTTCGAAGACCTCCAGGGTGGTGGTCGGCGGCCCGCCGGTGCTGCTCGCCCGGTACGTCGCGCACAGCGCGGTCTGACCCGAGTTGGTCGGGTAGAAGCTGGGCATCGTCTTCGGCAGCCCCTCCTCCTCGACCCGCTGCTCGACGAACAACTCGCCAGCCTGGTTCGGCGTGATGTCCGTGATCCGACCGCCGCCGCCGACCATCAACAGGGCGGTGATCTCACTGATCGAGGCGAGCCCCTCCCGGGTGAGCACGTAGTACCGCCCGGCGGCGCTGAACACCTGACCGACGGTGGCCGGTCGGTCGGCCACGGTCCGCGTGCTGGACTCGCCCTCGCCCGGCAGGGACGGTTTGCGCAGCGGCGGCCCGGCCGGCACGGCGTTGAGCAGTTGCTGCCCGACCCGGAGCGGCGCCGCGTCGGCCATCTTCAGCGCCGTGATCGTCTGGTCCCCGCCGAGCACCTGGAGTCGGACGTTGTTGGTGACCAGGTAACGCTGGTCGTCCACCACGACGAGCGCCGCCCGGTCGCCCAGCGGGACGCCCCCGGGCAACGCCCGGTCGATCACCACCCGGGTGCGGGAGCGCTGCGGATCGACCGGATCGGGCACGTCGCAGACCGACCAGGGCAGACCGGTCAGCGACTTGCGGTCCGGCAGCGCGTCCGGTGCGCCGACGATGCCGAGGGTGAGCCCGCGTGGCCGGTCCCGCAGGGAACTCTGGGACATCGTCCGCACCGTCGCGTCCGGCTGGTCGAGGATCAGACGCGCCGAGGCGTAGTTGAGCGTCGGGTGGAGCTGCCCCTCCAGGAACACGTACGTCGCGCCGGTCTCCCGTTCGATGACCAGGGTCTGGTCCTCCAGCGGCGCGGTGTTCCCGGTGAGCTGACCGTAGGCTCCGACCCCGCCGAGCACGACGGCCGCGGTGATGACACTGCCGAAGACAGCCATGCCGAGCCTTCGCATCGGCAGGTTGGTGGTCTCCGGATCGCCCGACAGCAACGCGGAGACGATCCGGCGGGTGACGAAGCGGTACGCCTGCACCTGATCGCGGCGGGTCCGCATGACTTACCTCCGGCAGGGTGGATCCGCGACGATCAGGTCGGGGCGCCGTCGCGGGCTTCCCTACGATAAGGGGCCGACCGGGGTTCCTTGGGACCACCGTTCGTGGCCGACGCCGGACCGACCCGGCGCAGAGCCGTACGTGCAGGAGGGACAGTCAGCGATGACGCAGGTTCAGGCACGACCCGCCCGAGCGGCCACGGACCCGTCCACGACCCGCTCGACGCCGCCGAGTGACCGACCCGGTGGGGGGCGAGTCGGCCCGGTGCTGGTCGGGCAGCTCGTCGTGCTGGAGTTGTGCGTGCTCGGCGTCTGGGCGGCGTCGACGGGGCCCAGTTGGCTGCTCGCCGTTGCGGGCGGCGTGGCGGTGCTCGTCCTCCTGGCCACCTTTGCCCGACGGGGAGGCCGCTGGTGGTTCGAGGACCTGCTGCTGCGGCGGCGGCTGCGGAGCCGTGGTGAGCGCGCGTCGGCCGCGGTGGCCGGTGGCACGGCGGCGGACCCACGTTTGGCCACTCTCGCCCCCGAGCTGAGCATCATCGAATTGACCGATCGGGGCACCCGGCTCGGCATCGGGCAGGACGCCCAGGGGTGGTTCGCTGCGGTCGCGTTGCAGTCCGTCAGCGGCGCGACGGTCGGATCGGTGCAGGCGTCCACGATGGACCAGGTTTTGCGCGTACTCGCCGACTTCAGCGCCCCGGTGTCCCGGGCCCAGGTCGTCGCACACACCCTGGTCTGGTACCCGGCGCCCGGCGCGCCGCCGGCCGCGCACCGGACCGTCTGGGTGGCGTTGCGCCTCACCGTTCGCGACGCGCGGGTCGAGGCGGTGAGCCGGGGCGGCGGGCTGCCCGGTGTGCACCGGACCCTGGCTGCCGGCATCGGTCGGCTCGGCAAGGCGCTGACCGGTGCGGGCCTGGCCCACCGGCCGTTGGGCCGGGAAGAGTTGCGCGCCGCCATCGTCTCGGCGGCCGGCCTGGACCTGGGGCCGGAAGCGCCGACGGAGACCTGGCGTGGGCTGCACGGCGGCGGGTGGACCCACCGGTGCATGGCGCTGCGAGGCCGAACGGACGCGCCCCTCGGCCCGCTCGTCGACGCGATCACGGCGACCTCGGCGCCGTCGCACACGGTGGCCGCGGCGGTGTCGATGGACGGCCGTGTGGCAGCGCCGTTGCTCCGGATCGCCGCGATGGACGGTCACGTCGAGGCGCTGCTGAAGGTGGTCCGTGACGTCGCGCACCGGACCGGCGTGTCCACCCGGCCCGTGGACGGTCAGCACGGACCGGGCATCTACGCCAGCGCGCCGGTCGCGGCGGCGTTGGGGGCCTCCACCCGTTCGGGACAGCAGTAACCCGGCAGGGCGGCGGTGGGTGGTCAGGGCCGGAGGTTGACGATCCAGCCGTAGAGCCCGCACACCCAGAAGGCGAGCGGGACCAGCGCGATGATCAGCAGGATCTCGGCGATGTCGAGAAGCCGGCCCCAGACCGGTGAGATGCGTTTGCCGGCAACGGTCAGGCCGTAGATCAGGCTGATCACGGCGGCCAGCACCAGACCGCCGAGGACCAGACCGAGCTTGACCGGCAGCGACCCGTCGGTGAAGGTGGCCGCGGCGGCCAGGCCCAGGCCCACGGTCCCGGCGAGCAGCACCGGGGTGCGCTGGGCGCGGCCCAGGAGCGGCCGGGCCCGCAGCAGCGACAACAGCGCCAGCACCAGGCACAGCAGTACCGCCGACAGCCGACCGTCGAGAGCCAGCACGATCTGCGCGCCCAGCACCAGGAGCGCGATCGTCCACAACAGACCGGTCAGGAACTGGTCCGCCCGCTCGCTCCGCTGGAGCACGTGCCTGCCGTCTACCGACTCGGTGTCGGTCTTCAGGTCCTCCGGACCGGTCGGGATCGACGGCACCGGCAGTCGCGCCAGCCGGTAGGCCGTCATCGGCAGCGCCGGCACCACACCGAACGCCACAGCGGCCACCACCGCGGCGGAGGCCGGCGCGTCGAGGCCGAAGACCAGGCAGAGCAGAGCGCCGAGGCCGGTCGCGGCCCCCACCCCGATCGCGGCGAAGAAGAGCGGGTACCGGTCACCGACAGCCAACACGGCGACGGCACCGGCGACCACCGCGGCGGTCGCCGCCACCAGCACGTGCGGGCTGGCCAACTCGGTAAGCGGCCGGTCACCGGCGAGCAGCAGCAGACCGCCGGTGGCGGCGTGCGTCAGGCCGACGATGGCCAGCACCGCACCGGTCTGACTGTCGCCGGCGGCCCTGGACAGCACCGCCGCGCCGACCAGCAACGCCACCGCGACCAGCAGGGCGGCCACCGCGCCGGGCAGGTGCGGTGGGCCGGCGAAGAGCGCGGCGAGTGCGCCGGCGCCGAACGCCGCCGCCGCGAAGACCACAGCGAAGGACCGGGTCGCACCGGCGTGCCAGGCCCCGGGACGTTGGTTGGTGGCGGTGGCCACCGCATCCACCACATCGTCGAAGACGATCTCCGGTGCGGCGGCGGACCGGGGGTTGAAGTAGAGCACCTCACCGTCGCGGATGCTGAGCTGCCCAGCAGTGCGCCCGCCGTCCAGCGGCGCACCGCCCAACCGGGACAGAGCCCAGCCGCCGTGCCGCGCGCCCTCGTCGGCGAGGTCCTCGCCGGCATAGCGCAGCAGGGTGGGGAGCAGGTCCGCAATCGGCACGTCCGACGGCAGCGCCAGATCCATCCGGGTACGCGGAGCCACGATGGTGATCCGGCTCAGTCCACCGGTCGCCGTCTTCGTCGCCACAGTGGCCTCCAGGTGTGCGTCTGCGATCGGCTGGCCGCGATGCTGCGGTCCGGGTCCACCGCGCCCACGGCAGATTACCTACGATGGCGGGCACGTACGATGCCCACCCGCGGGCTCCGGTCCGCGGCGGCACGTCATCAGGGCCGCTTCTGGGGAGGAGACAGCCGTGAGCACGGTGGTGTTCCGCCGGCTCCCGCGTCAGCCGGGACCGGCCCTACCTCGCGGTGAGGTGTTGCTGGAGTCGCCGCCCGAGCTGCCCGAGCCGACACCTCGCGGCATGGGGCAACTGCTCATGATCCTGCCGATGTTCTGCGGGGTCGGTGCGATGGCCTTCCTCTACGCCGGCAAGGGCGGCGGCATGATGACGTACGTCGCCGGCGGCCTCTTCGGTGTCTCGATGCTCGGCATGGCGATCGGTTCACTCGCCAACAGCGGTGGCAAGGACAAGGCCGAGTTGAACGCCGACCGCCGCGACTACATGCGCTACCTGGCGCAGATGCGTAAGCGCACAAGGCGTGCCGCCGAGCAGCAGCGGGCCGCGATGGCCTGGCGGCACCCGGAGCCCGACGCGCTCTGGTCGATCGCCGCGTCCCGTCGGCTCTGGGAGCGGCGGATCACCGAGGACGACTTCGGCGAGACCCGGATCGCCCTCGGCCCGCAGCGACTGGCGGTCGAGATCGTCCCGCCGGAGACGAAACCGGTCGAGGACCTGGAGCCGATGAGCGCCATCGCGCTTCGCCGGTTCGTCCGCGCACACTCCACAGTGCCCGAGTTGCCGACCGCGCTGTCGGTGCGCGCGTTCAGCCGGGTGGTGCTGCGCGGCGACCGCGAGCCGGTGCTCAACCTGACCCGGGCGGCGCTCGGCCAACTGGCCACCTTCCATGCGCCGGACGACCTGGTGGTCGCGGTGGTCGCCGCGCCGGACCGGCAGTCGTCCTGGGACTGGGTGAAGTGGCTGCCACACGCCCACCACAGCGCCCGTACGGACGCGGCCGGCGCGCGCCGACTGGTCTTCGCCAGCCTGGCCGAGGCCGAGGCCGCGCTCGCCGGTGAACTGGCCGCACGACCCCGCTTCGCACCCGAGGCGAAGCCGTTGACCACCGCCGCGCACCTGGTCGTGGTCATCGACGGTGGCGAGGTCTCACCGACCTGTCAGCTGGTGGGCCCAGGGTTGCTCGGCACGACCGTGATCGACCTGTCCGGCACGGTGCCGCGCGACGCCGGTCGCTGGCTGCTCTGCCTCGACGTGGCCGACGGCAGCTCGCTCGACCTCGTCCGGGGCAGCTCGTCGTCGCCGTTGGGTCGCCCTGACCAGCTCAGCGCCGAGGCCGCCGAGGGGCTGGCCCGGCAGATCGCTCCCTACCGGCTGTCCCAGCAGCAGACCAGCAACGAGGAGCCGCTGGCCCGCAGCATGGAGCTACCGGACCTGCTCGGTGTGGGTGACGCCGCCACGGTGGACGTCCAGAACACCTGGCGTCCGCGCGGCCACCGGGACCGGCTGCGTATCCCGCTCGGCGTCGGGCCGGACGGCAACGTGGTCGAACTGGACTTCAAGGAGTCGGCGCACGAGGGCATGGGCCCGCACGGCCTGGTGATCGGCGCCACCGGGTCCGGCAAGAGCGAGTTGCTCCGAACGGTGGTGGCCGCGTTGGCGGTCACCCACTCGTCGGAGGAGTTGAACTTCGTCCTGGTGGACTTCAAGGGCGGCGCGACGTTCGCCTCGTTGGAGGCGCTGCCGCACACCAGCGCCGTGATCACCAACCTGGCCGACGAGCTGCCGCTCGTCGACCGTATGCGGGACGCGCTCGCCGGCGAGATGGTGCGCCGGCAGGAGTTGCTGCGGGCAGCCGGAAACTACGTCTCGCGCTTCGAGTACGAGAAGGCCCGTGCCGCCGGTGAGCCGCTGGCCCCGATGCCCAGTCTGCTGATCATCTGCGACGAGTTCAGCGAGCTGCTCGCCGCCAAGCCCGACTTCATCGACCTGTTCGTGATGATCGGCCGGCTGGGCCGGTCGCTCGGCGTGCACCTGCTGCTGGCCAGCCAGCGACTCGAAGAGGGCAAGCTGCGTGGTCTGGACACGCACCTGTCCTACCGGATCGGTCTGCGTACCTTCTCCGCCGTGGAGAGCCGGATCGTGCTCGGCGTGCCGGACGCGTACGAGCTGCCGAACGCGCCCGGTCACGGCTACCTGAAGACCGACACCAGCACGATGCTGCGGTTCCGGGCCGCGTACGTGTCGGGGGCGTACCGGGCGCCGGGGCAGCAGGCAAGCGCCTCACAGGCGTTGGTGCAGCGGCGGATCGTGCCGTACGGCCTCGACTTCGTTCCGGCCCAGCTCCCGCAGATGCCGGTGGCCGCCGCTCCCGAACCGGAGCAACCGGCCGACGGCAAGGCTGTGGCGATGCTCGACGTGCTGATCGACCAGCTCAAGGGCAAGGGCCGCCCCGCCCATCAGGTGTGGCTGCCGCCGCTGGCCGATCCGCCGGGTCTGGGCGAGCTGCTCGGCGCGCTGGCCGTCGACCCGACCTACGGGTTGTGCACCGCGTCCTGGCCCGGGCGGGGCAGGTTGACGGTGCCGGTCGGTGTGGTGGACCGCCCGTACGAGCAGCGCCGTGACCCGATGATGGTCGAGCTGGCCGGTGCCGGCGGCAACGTGGTCATCGTCGGCCGTTCGCTGAGTGGCAAGAGCACCATGCTGCGTACGCTGCTCGCCTCGCTGGCTCTCACGCACACCCCGCGCGAGGTGCAGTTCTTCTGCCTGGACTTCGGCGGAGGCGCGCTGCGCAGCCTGGAGCGGCTCCCGCACATGGCGGGGGTGGCCGGTCGACGCGACGTCGAGGCGGTACGCCGGACGGTGGCCGAGGTGGTGGCCGTCCTGGACGACCGGGAGACCCGCTTCGCCCAGCACGGCATCGACTCGGTGGCCAGCTACCGCCGTCGCCGGGCCGCCGGCGAGTTCGTCGACGACCCCTTCGGCGACGTGTTCCTGGTGGTCGACGGCTGGAACACGCTGCGCCAGGAGTACGAGGAGCTGGAGCAGACCATCACCACGCTGGCCAACCGTGGCCTCGGTTTCGGCGTACACGTGGTGCTCACGGCGGTGCGGTGGGCGGAGATCCGGATCAACATGCGGGATCTGCTCGGCACCAAGCTGGAGTTGCGGCTGGGTGACGCGTCCGAGTCGGAGATCGACCGCCGGGCGGCGACGAACGTGCCGGAGAAGTCGCCCGGTCGCGGCCTGACCCGGGACAAGCTGCACTTCCTCACGGCGATCTCGCGGATCGACGGTCGCCGGGACATCGACGACCTCAGTGAGGCGTCGGTGTCCCTGGCCGGGCACGTGGCGGCGAACTGGCCGGGTCGGCCGGCGCCGAAGGTGCGGCTGCTGCCCCGCCGGCTGCCGGTGGGCGAGTTGGCCCGGATCATCGACCGGTCGGCGCCCGGTCTGCCGATCGGCGTCAACGAGTCGGCGCTGGCGCCGGTCTACCTGGATCTGGTCAACGAGCCGCACCTGACGGTCTTCGGCGACGCGGAGTGCGGCAAGACCAACCTGTTGCGACTGATCGCCCGGGGCATCACCGAGCGGTACACGCCCGCGCAGGCCCGCCTGGTGATCGCCGACTACCGGCGTGGTCTGCTGGGTGCGGTGGAGGGCGATCACCTGCTGGACTACGCGCCGTCCAACCAGGCGTTCGCGCAGGGGCTCGCCTCGATCCGCAGCGCGTTGTCCAACCGGCTGCCCGGGCCGGACGTGACCACCGCCCAACTGCGTGACCGCAGTTGGTGGAAGGGTCCGGACCTGTACATCCTGGTCGACGACTACGACCTGGTTGCCTCCGGTGGCAGCAATCCGCTCAGCGCCCTACAGGAGTTGCTGCCCCAGGCGCGCGACATCGGCCTGCACCTGATCATCACGCGTCGGGTCGGCGGGGTGTCCCGGGCGCTGTACGAGCCGGTGCTGCAACGGCTGCGTGAGTTGGACTCCCCGGGCCTGCTGATGTCCGGCAACCGGGAGGAGGGTGCCGTCTTCGGGACGCTGCGGCCGAGCCCACAGCCACCGGGTCGAGGCACCCTGGTCCGCCGGCGCGACGGCCAGCAGCTGATCCAGACCGCGTGGGCCGAGCCTGCGTGACCGGCGGTCCGATTCACCACCATCCATCGGGCATCGGTGGTCAGGGCTGCGAGGGCTGGTCGGCTTCCGCTACGGTCTTCACTGGAGTGTCCGTCGGTGGGGTGTTGCTGCCTTGCCGCGGGGGAGGGGTGCGGCGAAGCCGCCACCACAAGATGACGGAGGGGTGTGAAGCATGGCGTTCGAGGTCGAAGCAGCGACTCTGCATACCGCCGCGAGTGACGTGCGGTCCACGCGCAGCGAGGTTGACGGCGAGCTGAAGAAGCTGTGGAACGTGGTCGACGACCTGGCAATGGCGTGGAAGGGCCAGGCGTCCACGGGCTTCCAGTCGCTGATGACGCGCTGGAACGAGGACACCGTCAAGCTGCTGACGGCGATGGACAGCATCGCCGACCTGCTCGACAAGTCGGGTACGACGCACCAGGTCAACGACGAAGAGCAGCAGCAGATGCTGGACAAGTTCCACTCTGCTCTCAACCCGTGATCCGCAGGCAGCAGAGGAGGAAATCGTGACGATCAAAGTTGACTACGCTGTCCTCGAGAGCAGCAACCAGCAGATGCAGGCCATCTCGAAGACCATCGACGAGAAGCTCGACACGCTGCGGTCGATGCTGTCCAAGCTGCACTGGGACGGCGAGGACCGGGTTGCCTACGAGCAGCACCAGGCCAAGTGGGACACGGCGGTCCGGGACATCAACCGGATCCTGAACGAAATCGGCGGCGCTGTCGGCATCGCCCGCGAGAACTACGTCTCCACCGAGATGAGCAACTCGAAGGTGTGGAGCTGAGAAGTCCGCTGGTGTGGCTCCGGTCCGGTCGACCCGGGCCGGAGCCGCATTGTTTCTGCCCCGGCGAGGTGCTGCCGACCCGGCGGGTCAGCCGGCGGTCGGCGCGTCGGTGCGTCGGCCAGGGCGCCAACCTCGTTCGCGGCCCCGGCTGACGATCGGTCGCCCGATCAGCAGCAGCGCGGCGATCAGCCCGCCGACCAGCGCCGTCCAGATCGCGGCCGTGCGTTGCCAGCCCAGCGGGTCGTCCGGTGCCATCGGCGCGGGGATCGCGCTGGCGGGCGGGTTCGTCCGGGTGCCCAGAAGGCTCGACACCGCCCGGTACGGGTTGACCATGCCGTAACCGATGTCGGCGTTGTGACCTTCCGGCGGGTTGTCGGCGGTGCGCTCCAGCCGTTCAGCGATCTGTTCCGGGGTGAGGTCGGGGTAGGCCGCGCGGACCAGCGCGGCCACACCCGAGACGTACGCGGCGGCGTAACTCGTGCCGCCGTTCGGCTCGGCGCGGTAGCCGGCCCCCCGCGGCGCCGGCCCGATGATGTTCAGCCCCGGCGCGGCGATGTCGACGTAGTCACCACTGATCGAGGTGCCGACGTGACCACCCTCCTCGTTGACCCCACCGACGGCCAGCACCCCTGGGTACGCGGCCGGATAACCCGGCCTACTCTGCTGCCCCTCCTGCTGGTTGCCGGCGGCTGCGACGAGCACCACCTGCTTGGCCAGCGCCCGCTCGACGGCGGCGGTGAGTTCCGGGCCGGGAATGGTCGTCAGGGACAGGTTGATCACGTCGGCGCCCTGCTCGACCGCCCAGTCGATCGCGGCGGCGATCTGCCCGGGAAGCTGCGGGTCGTTGGTGTCCTTGAGGTCCGGCAGGACCCGGATGGGGAGGATGCGGGCGGCCGGGGCGATGCCGCTGAACGGGACGCCGGTGCCTTCCCGGCCGGCGATGATGCCGGCGATCATCGTGCCGTGCCCGACGAGGTCGCACTGGCCCTTGTTTGCCGGCAGGTTGTTGAAGTCGCGACCGTCGAGCACCTGGCCGCTGAGCAGCGGGTGGGTCGCGGAGACCCCGGAGTCGATCACTGCCACCGTCACTCCGGCGCCCCGGGACAGCGGCCACGCCGAGGCCGGTTCCAGTCGGCGTAACGCCCACGGCGGCTGTGCCAGGCCCTCCTCGCCCTCTGGACCGCAGGTGGGGGGTGCGGCGGTGGCCGGGGAGGGTGCCACCAGGCCGGTGCCGAGCAGAAGCGCCAGCATTCCACTGAGGACCGCGCGGGTGGCATGGCGGGAGGAGGGGGTCGCGCTCGACGGCGGGCATTCGCGCACCCGCAGAGATTACCGCTGTGCTCGGTCGGGCAACGGCCCGGCGACGATGGTCAGGCCTGGGGGCTGACCTCCGCGGTGGGCGTCTCGGCGAACAGTGCGAGCAGCGCGCCGACCTGACGGTCGGCTTCGGCGGGGTGCCGGAACCGGCCGGCCGGGTTCAGGGTGTATTCGTTGCGCCTGCCGACGCGGGTGCGGTGCAGGTATCCGTCCGCCTCCAGGTCGGCGACGATCGCCTGCGCGGCGCGTTCGGTCACGCCGACCTCGGCGGCGACGTCCCGCAGCCGGGCGGTGGGGTCGCGAGCGATGGCCAGCAGAACGTGACCGTGGTTGGTGAGGAATGTCCAGTTTCGCCCGCTGCCGGTCGACGTGTTCGTCATCGTGTGACCGCCTTTCCGGATGCCCGCCCTCGGTGCGTCGCCCACGGGTCGATTCGGGGTCAACGTATGAAATCTATATCACGCATCCCTTGACGCGTGTTTCGGTGCGTGTGACGGTGGACCCCGAGCCAGCGCCCGCCGCAGGCCCACCTGAAGCCGTTTGACCAGGTCAGATGCATCGAGACGAGGTGCGGGGATGAGTCATTCCGGAACTACCGGTGGGCAGCCGGGGCCGCAGCGGACCACCGACCGGGCACCCGCGCCGAGCGAGCCGGCTCGGGCGTACACCGAGTTGGTCGCCGGCAACAGGCGCTTCGTCGACGGCGCTCCTCGCCACCCCAACCAGGACGCCGGGCACCGGGCCGCCGTGGCCGACGGGCAGCACCCGTTCGCGGTGATCGTCGGCTGCTCCGACTCACGGCTGGCCGCCGAGATCATCTTCGACCGCGGGCTGGGTGACCTGTTCGTGGTCCGGACCGCCGGCCACACCGCCGGCCCGGAGGTGCTCGGCAGCGTGGAGTACGCGGTGACAGTGCTCGGTACCCCGCTCGTGGTGGTGCTCGGTCACGACTCGTGCGGCGCGGTGCAGGCGGCCCGGGAGGCCGCCGCGACCGGCACCCGACCGCCGGGGCACCTGCCCGCGGTGGTCGACGCCGTGCTGCCCAGCCTGCGCCGGGCCGAGGCCGAGGGTGTGCAGGACATCGACGGCATCGTCGACGTCCACATCGCACAGACCGTCGAGACGTTGCTCGGCCAGTCGCCCGTGCTGGCCGGTGCGGTGGCGCAGGGGCGGTGCGCGGTGGTGGGTGTGTCGTACCGGCTCGCCGCTGGAGAGGTGCGCGCGGTGGCCGCCGTGCCGGCCGGCCTCACGACGCTCGACGCCGACCCGGCAGCGCCCGCCGCGGCCTGACACGACGAGGGCCGCGCGTTTCGGGGCCTGACGCGAGACGAGGGCCGCTCCGCGCGACGCGGAACGGCCCTCGACGAATGTCCTGCGGGTCAGAGCAGCGACATGTGGACGTGGTCGGTGTGGTTCGACGGCCCGCTGTACGAACTCCAACCGGTCGCCGGGAACCAGATCTGCCGGTTCCAGATGACGTAGTAGATGCCCAGCCGGTCGGCGTTACGGATGAGGAAGGCGGCGACGTTGTTGCCGTACTTCCGGGTGTCGTCGTTGTGCCACGGGGCGAAGCCGCTCTTCTGCAACGACCAGTCGCAGGCGCGGCCCTTCGGGTGCTCCCACGGCCCACCGGAGCGGTAGCAGCCGACGAACCGGTTGAAGCCGGCCGCCTTGACCTCCTTGTACGCGTGCAGCGTGCGGGGCGTGACGCAGCCGGACGTGGTCGGGTCCTTCTCGCTGCACGACTGCGGCTTCCAGTCACCGTCGGCGGTGCGACCCGGGCCGATCTTGGCGACCTTCGAGGTGGCGTCGACCAGGCCGCCGGTGAAGCCCTTGCCGCCGACGAGGGAGAGCGCCTTGTCCGCCTCGCTCTTGCGCTTGGCCATCAGGGCGGTCTGCTTCTGCTGCTCGCGGACCTCCGCGTCGAGAAGTAGCTTGGCCTGCTCGGCGCGGGCCTTCACCGCGTTGACCTCGGCGAGCTTCTTCTCGTTGACCATGTTCATCTCGTCGAGCAGCGAGGCCCGCTGGACGAACGCGTCGGGAGCCTTGCTCTCCAGCAGCATCGCGAGCGCGCCGATCCGGCCGGTCCGGTACGACTGGGCGGCGATCTGCCCGACCTGGGGGGCCAGCGCGTCCAGGTCGGCCCGGGCCCGATCGACCTGCTGCGTCAGCTCGCTCTGCCGCTTCTTGGACTTGTCCAGTTGGGACTTGGCGGCGGAGTAGTCGCGGTTGGCCTGCTCGATGACGTCGGTGAGCAGCTTTGGCTCGCCGTCCTCCTCGTGCCCGGACGGGGTGGGAGTCGTCGGGGCGGCGTGGGCCGGGAGGGGCCCGGCGAGCACGGTGAGTGCGGCGATCACGGCCACCACGGGTGTCAACCAGCGGCGTAGGGGTGCCGTCACAATGTTCCCTTCCGTCGACCGCCGACCGGGTTAGCTGACGGGTTCGGGGCGGAAGTGGCCCCTACCGCTGACGCGGATTCACCCCACGTACCTGGGTCCCCGGCTCGCCGGTTGGCGATTGGGCGGTGGCACCGCAGACGCCGCTTCGCGCCTTCATCGGTGACCGGCAGCGAGGTTACCCGAGAGTCGACCGGGTGAGCTACGCCTGGATGCCGACCAAAAGTGTCATTTCGCCATAGCGTTGAGTGACCAGTGACGCGGTTCTCAGGGTGGAGGCCCGATCTGGTCACGCTGAGGAGTGTCACCATGTCGTATCCGTGCTCCTGTTCGGCTCCGGCCACCGGTCGGCGGCGGTAGATGGGGGTGGAGTCCGCGTCGGGTCCGACTCGTCGGGGTGACCCGTTCGCGGTGAGATCAGTGCGGCCAGTGCCTCCGCCCGGTCCGTCTGCGGTCGCGGGGCGGAAGCGTCGGCGGGCGACGTGGCGTCGGTGCGACCGGCGGCGGGCGACAGAGCGTCGGTGCGACCGGCGGCGGTCACCACCGCCGCCAGTCCGGTGGTCAGCGGCACGGCGGCGATCAGGCCGAGGGTGGCGACCGCGCTGCGGACGATCTCCTGGGCGAGGAACTCGCTGGTGAGGATCTGCCCGATCGGCCGCGCGTCCGCGGTGAGCAGGAGCAACAGCGGCAGCGACGCGCCCGCGTACGCCAGCACGATGGTGTTGACAGTGGACGCGATGTGCGCCCGACCGACCCGGGTTGCCGCGCGGTACAGCTGCAACCGGGTCAGGCCGGGGTTGGCGTGCGCCAGTTCGGTGACGGTGGCCGCCTGGGTGACTGTCACGTCGTCGAGCACCCCGAGCGATCCGATGATGATTCCGGCGAGCAGCAGGCCGTGCAGGTCCACGTCGCCCTGGAACATCGACAGGGTGGTGGCTTCCTCGCTGCCGAAGCCGGTGAGGTGGGTCGCGGCGGTGGCGACGGTGGCGAGCACGCCGGTCAACACCAGGCTGCCCAGGGTGCCGAGCACCGCTACCGAGGTCTGTGCGCTGACCCCGTGTGTCAGGTAGAGCACCACGAACATGATCAGGGCGGCGCCGACCACCGCCACCAGCAGGGGTGACTTCCCCGCGCCGATACCCGGCAGTACGAAGGTGAGCAGGATGGCGAAGCTGGCGGCCAGCCCGGCGAGCGCGGCGAGACCCCGCCACCGACCGAACGCGACGATCGCGGCGGCGAAGACGACGGCCAACCACAGCATCGGGGTGCCCCGCTGGTGCTCGGCGACGTTCCAGTTGCTGATGGTGGGATCGGTGGGGTCGGTCAGCTCGACCAGGATGACCTCGTCGCCGACCTCCACCCGGGGTGCGCCCGGCCCGTCGGGCACCGGCGTCTCGACCTGCTGTCCGGCCGACGGCCCGTCGTCCACGCGGACGTCGACAGTGCCGCAGCGCCCGTCGCCGACGCGCGGTGTGCCCTCGGGGCTCGACGGCGACGGCGGGCACGGCTCCATCACCACCCGGGTCACAGTGCCGCTGTAGCGCGGCACGTCCGCCCCGCCGTCGGACTGTGGTGACCCGCCGCGCGGCCAGAGGAGCACGGCCGCGATGACGGTGGCGACGAAGAGAGGCACCACGGTCATGACGAGGATCCGTCGCACCCGGGGCGGGGCGGACGGAGCGGGACGGGCGTGGTCGGAACCCAAGGTGAGACTCCCAACGATCCGGTGCGGGGTACGTGTCAGTGGGCCGGTCGGTTCACCGTCACTGCGGAAACGTGGTGGGGGAACGCGATGGTTCGCCGGCTGACGACCGCTCGGTCACGGACGGTAGGGTCGGACCCGACCGGCCAGCCGCGACACCACCGCGCGCTGGCGCGGGTGCCCGTTCGTGCCTCGGTCTGCCGGGGGTCATCGTGGGAAATGCTAACCAGCACGGTCGGGGGATGCAGGTCGTGACGGAGTGTCGGTGGTGGAACCGCCCGCGTGGCGGTTCCCGGACCGGCATCGTGGAGACATGCCCGTGCCGTCACCGCCCGACCCCGGCCAGCACGCCCCGGCCGCGTCACCGCAGCACGACAAGCACGCCGGGCACGACAAGCACGCCGGGCACGATCCCGAGATGTTCCGTCGGCGCTTCTGGATCTGTCTGGCTCTCACGGTCCCGGTGGTCCTGACCAGCCACCTGGTGTGGGATCAGTTGGGCCTGGGTTGGGACGTACCCGGCCGCTCGTGGGTGGGCCCGGTGCTCGGCTCGGTGGTGTTCTGGTGGGGCGGCTGGCCGTTCCTCGTGGGTGTGGTGCGGGAGGTGCGGGACCGCGCGCCCGGGATGATGCTGCTGGTCGCGATGGCGATCACCGTCGCCTACGCCGCGTCCCTGGCGACCAGCGTGGGCGCCTTCGACCTGGACTTCTGGTGGGAGTTGGCCGCCCTGGTCACCATCATGCTGCTCGGCCACTGGCAGGAGATGAAGGCCATCGGGCAGGCCCGGGGAGCGCTCGCGGCGCTGGCCGCGCTGCTGCCGGACGAGACCGAGCGCGTCGCGGCGGACGGACAGGTCGAGGCGGTGGCGGTGTCCGACCTGCGGGTCGGTGACGTAGTGCTGGTCCGCCCGGGCGGTCGGGTGCCGGCGGATGGCCGCATCGTCGACGGTGACGCCGAGTTGGACGAGTCGATGATCACCGGTGAGTCACGGCCGGTCGCCCGGTCCGCGGGTGACCGGGTGGTGGCCGGCACGGTGGCCACCGACTCGGCGATCCGGGTACGCGTCGAGGCGCTGGGTGAGCAGACCGCGCTCGCCGGCATCCAGCGGATGGTCGCGCAGGCCCAGGGTTCCGGCGGGCGGGCCCAACTGCTGGCCGACCGGTTCGCCGCCGCGCTGTTCTACGTCGCCACCGGCACGGCCGTGCTGACCGTGCTGGTCTGGGCCGCGCTCGGTCGACCCGACGAGGCGGTGGTCCGCGCGGTCACCGTCCTGGTGATCGCCTGCCCACACGCCCTCGGTCTCGCCATTCCTCTCGTCGTCGCGCTCTCCACCGCGTTGGCCGCGCGGTCCGGGATCCTGGTGAAGGACCGGTTGGCGTTGGAGCGGATGCGGACCGTGGGCGCGGTGCTCTTCGACAAGACCGGCACGCTGACCCGGGGCGAACACGTGGTGACCGACGTGGCGACGGTGCCGGGCACCGAGCGGGACGAGGTGCTGCGGATCGCGGCGGGCGTCGAGTCGGACAGCGAGCATCCGCTGGCCCGCGCGATCGTGGCGGCGGCCGGGTCTGCCGGCCCGCTCCCGGCCGCCGGGTTCCGGTCGCTGCCGGGCCGCGGTGTGCGGGCGACAATCGACGGTACGGAGTACGCCGTGGGCGGTGCGGCGCTGCTGCGGGAACTGGGTCTGTCACTCCCGTACGAGCTGGAGGCGGCGACCGACGGGTGGTCGGCTCGGGGCGCTGCGGTGCTGCACCTGGTACGGCTGCCGGAGGCCGTGCTCGGCGCGTTCGCGCTGACCGACGAGGTGCGCCCGGAGGCCCGGCGGGCCGTCGACGAGCTGCGCGCCGAGGGTGTCCGGACCATCGCCATGATCACGGGTGACGCCCGCCCGGTGGCGGAGGCGGTCGCGGCCGAACTCGGCTTCCGGCCCGGCGTCGACGAGGTCTTCGCGGAGGTGCTGCCGGCGGAGAAGGACGAGCGGGTGGCCGACCTGCAACGGCGGGGGTTGACGGTGGCGATGGTCGGCGACGGGGTGAACGACGCGCCGGCGTTGGCCCGGGCGGACGTCGGCATCGCGATCGGCGCGGGCACCGACGTGGCGATCGAGTCCGCCGGAGTGGTGCTGGCGTCGTCGGACCCGCGCGGGGTGGGCGCCGTGGTCCGCCTGTCCCGGGCGTCGTACCGCACGATGCGTCAGAACCTGGCCTGGGCGGCGGGCTACAACGTGGTGGCGCTGCCGCTGGCGGCGGGGGTGCTGGCGTGGGCCGGTGTGGCGTTGAGCCCAGCGGTGGCGGCGGTGTTGATGTCCGCGTCCACCATCGTGGTGGCGCTCAACGCGCAGTTGCTCCGCCGGGTCCGTCTCGACAGCGACTGAGGGGGTCAGCCGCGCTTCATCAGCCGGCCAACCGCCGCCATCATCTCGGTGGCCATCTCGTCGGCCCGGCCCTCGGCCGCCCCTTCGTGCATGCAGTGCCGGGCGTGCCCGTCGAGCAGCCCGAGCGCCACCTTGTCGAGGGCGGCCTGGATCGCGGATATCTGGGTGAGTACGTCGATGCAGTAACGGTCGTCGTCGACCATCTTCTCGATGCCGCGGACCTGCCCCTCGACACGGCGGAGTCGCGCGAGCAGCTGGTCCTTGCTGGCGGTGTACCCCCGGATCGGGGCGGGTGTGGTCATGCCGGCAAGGATAGCCTACCCCCCGGGGGTATGGTACGGTCGCTTCCGGTGGGGATACCCCCACCCCGTACCGGTAAGGAGACGTTCTGATGGTCAACACGACGTACCAGGTGCAGGGCATGACCTGTGGGCACTGCGTCAGCGCGGTCACCGCCGAGGTCGGCGGCATCGCGGGCGTGCACGACGTCCAGGTCGACCTCGCCACCGGCCGGGTCACCGTCGACAGCGACCAGCCGTTGGACACCGAGGTCGTCCGGGCCGCCGTCGACGAGGCCGGCTACAACCTCGTCGACGCGTGATCGGAGGGCCGCCATGCGCACCGTGACGAAGTTGGCCGGGTTCGCCGTCGGCCTGGCGGCGGTCTTCGGCACCACGTACGGGATCGGTCGGGTGGTCGACCGCGCCCCGGCGGCCGAGAGCCGGCACGACGAAGGCGCGGCTCCCGCGACCGGCGCGGGCGGGACCACCGATCGCCTCCCCGGCGGTCTGCTCGTCTCCGACCGTGGCTACACCCTCGAAACTGTCGACGCTCCGGCCGACGAGTTCGCCTTCCGGATCGTCGGGCCGGACGGACGCCCGGTGACACGCTACGACGTGGCGCACGACAAGCGGATGCACCTGATCGTCGCCCGGCGGGACCTCTCCGGCTTCCGCCACGTGCACCCCGAGTTGGCCCCGGACGGCACCTGGCGGGTCGACACCCCGCTGGCCGGCGCCGGGCAGTGGCGGGCCTTCGCCGACTTCGCCCCGACCGGGGCGGAGCCGCTGACCCTCGGTGTGGACGTGACAGTCCCCGGCGAGCTGACCGAACGACCACTGCCGGCACCCTCGACCAGCACCACCGTCGACGGCTACACGGTGACCCTGACCGGCGCTCCGCAGCCCGGCCGCACGTCAGAGTTGACCCTCAGCGTGAGTCGGGACGGTCAGCCGGTCACCGACCTGGAGCCCTACCTGGGCGCGTACGGGCACCTGGTGGCGCTACGCCGAGGTGATCTGGCGTACCTGCACGTACACCCGGACGGGACACCGGGGGACGGGCGGACGCGGCCCGGCCCGGCGGTCACCTTCCTCGCCGAGGTGCCGTCGGCCGGCAGCTACCGGCTCTACCTCGACTTCCGGCACGGCGGGGCGGTGCACACCGCCGAGTTCACAGTCGTCACCGACGGCACCTCGACCGGGGTCGTTCCCAGCCCGAGCGGACCCGCGCCGACCGGAGGCGCCGACCACGGCACCCCCGGGCACGGGCACAACTGACGGGACCAGACGATGACCACCACCAGCAGCAGACAGCTACCCGAGGCACCCAACCGGATCGAGTTGGCGATCGGCGGGATGACCTGCGCCGCCTGCGCCGCCCGGATCGAGAAGAAGCTCAACCGGATGGACGGCGTGAGCGCCACAGTCAACTACGCCACCGAGAAGGCGACGGTCCGGTACGTCGACGGCGTCACGCCGGACGACCTCATCGAGACAGTGCAGAAGACCGGCTACACGGCTGCGCTGCCCAGCCCGCCGACCGAGGAGCAGGCGGTGGATCCGCTGAAGGGTCCGCGTAACCGGCTCTGGGTCTCGGTGGCGCTGAGCGTGCCGGTGGTGCTGCTGGCCATGGTCCCGGCCTGGCAGTTCGACTACTGGCAGTGGCTGTCGCTGACCCTGGCCGCCCCGGTGGTGGTCTGGGGCGGGTTGCCGTTCCACCGGGCCGCCTGGACCAACCTGCGGCACGGCGCGGCGACGATGGACACCCTGGTGTCGCTCGGCACGCTGGCCGCGTTCGGCTGGTCGCTCTGGGCGTTGTTCCTCGGTGACGCCGGCATGCCCGGGATGACGCACCCGTTCCGTTTCGACATCACCCGCACCGACGGCGCCGGCAACATCTACCTGGAGGCGGCCGCCGGGGTGACGGTGTTCATCCTGGCCGGGCGCTACTTCGAGGCCCGGTCCAAGCGCACCGCCGGCGCGGCCCTGCGTGCCCTGCTCGAACTGGGCGCCCGCGAGGTGGCGGTGCTGCGGGATGGGGTGGAGACCCTGATCCCGGTGGACCGGCTCGCCGTCGGTGACCGGTTCGTGGTCCGTCCCGGGGAGAAGATCGCCACCGACGGGGTGGTCGACGAGGGCACCTCCGCCGTCGACGCCAGCATGCTCACCGGTGAGTCGGTGCCGGTCGAGGTCGGCCCCGGGGACGGCGTCGTCGGTGCCACCATCAACGCGGGCGGGCGGCTGGTCGTCACCGCGACCCGGGTCGGTGCGGACACCCAGCTCGCCCGAATGGCCGACCTGGTCGAGCAGGCGCAGAGCGGCAAGGCGGCCGTGCAACGGTTGGCGGACCGGATCTCCGGTGTCTTCGTGCCGATCGTCATCACGCTCTCCGTCGGCACCCTCGGCTGGTGGCTCGGCACCGGAGCCGGCCCGACCGCCGCGTTCACCGCGGCCGTGGCCGTGCTGATCATCGCCTGCCCCTGTGCGCTCGGCCTGGCCACCCCGACGGCCCTACTGGTCGGCACCGGTCGGGGTGCCCAACTCGGTGTGCTGATCAAGGGGCCGGAGGTGCTGGAGTCGACCCGCCGGGTGGACACCGTGGTGCTGGACAAGACCGGCACTGTCACGACCGGCCGGATGTCACTGGTGGACGTGGTGCCCGCGAGTGGGGAGGACCGGGCCGAGTTGCTCCGGCTCGCCGGCGCGGTGGAGGCCGCCTCCGAGCACCCGATCGCCCGGGCGGTCGCCGCGGGTGCCGCCGAGGCCGGCGCGCTGCCTTCGGTGACCGGTTTCCGCAACCTCGAAGGGTTGGGCGTGACCGGCACCGTGGACGGGCGGGTCGTACTGGTCGGCCGAGCTCGCCTGCTGCGCGAGGGGCAGATCGACGTACCGCCGGAGGTCGAGTGGGCGGTCAGCGAGGCGGAGGCCGCCGGCCGGACGGCGATCGTGGCCGGCTGGGACGGACAGGCCCGGGGTGTGCTCGCGGTCGCCGACGTGGTTCGGCCGACCAGTCGGTCGGCGGTTGCCCGGCTACGCGCGCTGGGGCTCAACCCGGTCCTGCTGACCGGGGACAACACCACGGTGGCCCGGGCGGTCGCCGCCGAGGTGGGCATCGACGAGGTGATCGCCGAGGTGTTGCCGGCTGGCAAGGTCGACGTGGTGAAGCGGCTCCAGGCCGAGGGACGGTCGGTGGCGATGGTCGGTGACGGGGTCAACGACGCTCCGGCGCTGGCCCAGGCCGACCTCGGGTTGGCCATGGGCACCGGCACCGACGTGGCGATCGAGGCGTCCGACCTCACTCTCGTGCGGGGTGACCTGGACGCCGCTGTGGACGCCATCCGATTGTCCCGACGCACGCTCGGCATCATCCGCGGGAACTTGTTCTGGGCCTTCGGCTACAACGTGGCGGCCCTGCCGCTGGCCGCCGCAGGACTGCTCAACCCGATGATCGCCGGCGCGACCATGGCGCTGTCCTCGGTCTTCGTGGTGGCCAACAGTCTGCGACTGCGTCGGTTCCGGTCGGCCACTGTCGATCGCGGACTGTGACGGCGGTAATGGTTGGACCGGTGACGACGGGGGTACTGCTGGTGTCGTAGCGACGCTTGCGATGGAGGTTGGCAATGGGTTTCGACGACAAGATCAACAACGCCACCGAGGACGCGGCCGGCAAGCTGAAGGAAGGCGCCGGTCGGGCCACCGACAACGAGCAGCTCGAGGCCGAGGGTCGCGCTGACCAGTCGACGGCCAAGCTCAAGCAGGCCGGCGAGAAGATCAAGGACGCCTTCAAGAGCTGACGTACGACGTACTCCGCACGCCGGGTCGGTGATCTTTCACCGGCCCGGCGTGCTGTGTGTCCGGGTGTTTTCCGCCCGCCCCTGAGATCCCCCTGATTCCGTGGCCGCTTCCCACCGCCGCGTGCCCGTACCTGCTAGCTTCTTTTTGCATGTGCGAGGGCTTGTTATGAGCAGCGCTGCACCGCCGACCGGCGACGACCTGGTCCGGGTGCTGGCCGCCCTGGCCAACCCACATCGGCTGCGGGTCGTCGCCGCGCTGTCCCGCGAGCGCGCGTACGTCAGCGGGCTGGCTCGGCAGCTGGGCATCAGCCGAGCGTTGTTGCAGGTCCACCTACGGAAGCTGGCGGCGGCCGGGCTGGTCACCGCTCGCCTGGAGTTGTCGGAGGACGGGAAGGCCATGAACTACTACGAGGTGGAGCCGTTCGTGCTCACACTCACTCCCCAGGTCATCGCGGCGGCGGCCGAGACGCTGACAGTGCCCGACTCGGCCGAGCAGCCAGGAGCGCAGCGATGAGCGAGCACGACTGGACCGAGGTGGTCGGCGCGATCGGCATCTTCGCCCTGATCATCAGCGTGTTCACGGTGACGGTCGTGCAACTCGCCAAGACCCGGCGGGCCCGGTACGAGGCGGCCCGCGCGGACGACTACCGCCAGCTCGCCGAGACGGCCGCTCGGGCCCAGGCGGAGAACGCCCGGCTGCTCGCGGCGATGGAGGCTCGGCTGGGCGGGATGGAGACCCGGATGAACGGTGTCGAACGGGTCCTGACCGAGGTCGACTGACACGGGCCCCGGGCCGTCGAGCGGCTACTCGACGGCCCGGGTGAAGAGCATCACCTCGCCCAGTGGGCGAGTTTCACCGGCAACGCTCCTTCCAGGAGAGGACAGCACCTCATGCTGCGCGTACGCAAATCCGCCGTCGGCTGGGCGGTCGCAGTGGCCCTCACGGCCACCGGCCTGACCCCGGCGACCCCCGCCGCCGCCCGACCGCAACCCGGCCCGACGATCGACTGGCGGCCCTGTGCCAAGGACGCCACCGCCGAGTGCGGCACCCTGTCGCTGCCGGTGGACTGGCACCGACCACGGGGTGAGCGCTTCGAGCTGGAGTTGGCCCGTCGGATCGCCGATCCGGCCGCTCGGGAAGGTGTGCTGGTCTTCGGCCCCGGCGGACCGGGCGACAGCGGCGTCGACCGGGTGGTGGACGGCAGCTCACGGTTCAGCGCAGACCTGCGCCGCCGGTTCGACATCGTCAGCTTCGACCCGCGCGGCACCGGACGCAGCCACCCGGTGATCTGTTCCCGGGAGCTGCTCGGCCGGCAACCACAGGTGATCACCGACCAGGCTCACTTCGACGCCACACTGGCCAACAACGCGCTGCTGCGCGCCGACTGTCGGGCTCGCACCGGGGCGCTCTACGACCACGTCGACACCACAAGCGCCGCCCGTGACCTGGATGCGATCCGTGCCGCGCTCGGCGAGCGCCAGCTCACCTTCCACGGCAGCTCGTACGGCACCCTGCTCGGGCAGCGGTACGCCGAGCTGTTCCCCGGCCGGGTCCGGGCCATGGTGTTGGAGGCCGCCATGGACCACAGCCTCGACACCCGCGCCTTCCTGGACACCCAGGCCGTCACCGCCGAGGACGCGTTCGACGAGTTCCTGGCCTGGTGTGCCCGCTCCGCCGACTGTGTCCTGCACGATCATGACGTGCGGGCACTCTGGGCCGGGCTGCACTCAAGGGCGGAGCAGGGCACGCTGACCGACCCGGACCGGGCCGGCGCGGCGCTCGCCCCGTTCGAGCTGAGCCGCCTCGCCCACAAGCAGCTCTACGACACGTGGCGGTGGCCAGGGCTCGCCGAGTGGATCGTCCGGCTGGACGGCCCCGGCACTCCGCGCGTCGACACGCTGTCGAATGAGGCCGTGGCTCCGTACCCCTTCGCGGTCTTCTGCCAGGACTGGAACCTGCCGGTCCGCGACTACCGCGAGTACGTCGGACATGTGCGCCGCAGCGGGCAGCTCGCGCCCGACCTGCGCTACCCGCCCGCGCTCTTTGCCCTGGTCACCTGCCTGGGCGCCCGGACGCCGGTAGCCAACCCGCAGCACCGGTTGCGGGTCCGCACCGACGTGCCGCTGCTGATCGCCGCCACAGTGCACGACCCGGCGAGCGGCTACGGCTGGGCTCGTAACGTGGCCCGGCAGTTGGGCCGAAACGGCGTGCTGCTCACCTACCAGGGGTGGGGGCATGGCAGCTACACCACCAGCCCGTGCGTGCAGCAGATCGTCGACGACTACCTGATCGACCGGGTGGTGCCGGCCCGGGATGCCAGCTGCCCGGCCGTCGAGCCCGAAGTCTGAGCGGCAAGCAGGGCGAACGCGCACACGTCCGCGCCGCCCCGAAGACCTAAGGTGCGCGTCGTCCCGTCAGGCGGGCGGCCCGCAACTCCAGGTAGCGCTGCTCGGGCAGGCTCGTGGTGCCGCGTGCCGCCGCCAGGTACGCGTCCCGCGCCGCACCGGGCTCACCGGCCAGCTCCAGCAGGTGCGCCCGTACGGCGGCGAGCCGGTGATGCCCGGCGGTGCGCTCGTCGGCATCCAGCGCGGTGAGCAGAGCGAGCCCGGCGCGGGGCCCGTCCACCATGGCCACCGCCACCGCCTGGTTGAGGGTGACCATCGGGTTCGGGGCGATCCGGGCCAGCAGCCGGTAGAGCGCGACGATCTGCCGCCAGTCCGTCTCCGCCGCCGTCGACGCCTCAGCGTGCACAGCGGCGATCGCCGCCTGGAGCTGGTACGGGCCCGGCGGCGACCAGGTCAACGCCTCCGTGATCAGGGCGATCCCCTCCGCGATGGCGGCGGCGTCCCACCGGGTGCGGTCCTGCTCGGCCAGCGGCACCAGCTCCCCGTCCGCGCCGAGTCGGGCCGCCCGGTGCGCGTCGGTGAGCAGCATGAGTGCCAGCAAACCGGCCACCTCACCGTCGTCGGGCAGCAGCCCGTGCAGGATGCGGGCCAGCCGGATCGCCTCGGCGGTCAGGTCGGCCCGGTGCAGATCCGGCCCGCTGGACGCGGTGTACCCCTCGTTGAAGATCAGGTAGAGCACCCGCAGCACCGTCCGCAGGCGTTCCGCCCGCTCACCCGGCGCGGGCATGTCGAACCGGGCGCCGGCGGCCTCGATCCGCTGCTTCGCGCGGCGGATCCGCTGGCTCATCGTCGCCTCCGGCACCAGGTGCGCGCGGGCGATCTGGGCGGTGCTGAGACCACCGACCGCGCGCAGGGTGAGCGTCACCTGCGCCGATCCGGTCAGCGCCGGGTGGCAGCAGAGGAAGAGCAGGGTCAGGGTGTCGTCGGCCTCCGGCACCGCCGGCTCCTCGTCGGCCGGCGGCGACACCCCGGCGTACGCCGGCTCCCGCAACGCCACCGCCACCTCGCGGTCCCGGCGGGCGCTCTCGCTGCGCCACTCGTCGGTGAGCCGGCGGGTGGCCACGGTGAGCAGCCAGGCGCGGGGATTGTCCGGTACGCCCTGCCCGGGCCACTGCATCGCGGCGGCGAGCAGCGCCTCCTGGACCGCGTCCTCGCACCTGTCGAACTGGCCGTGTCGGCGGACCAGCAGGCCGAGGACCTGCGGCGCGAGCGTGCGCAGCAGGTCCTCGACCGTCCGGTCGTCGGTCACATTTCCGTCCCGGCCTGCTCCATGATCGGGCGGACCTCCATCGCACCGCCGAAGCGCACGTCCGGCCAGAGGGCGGCGATCTCGGCGGCCCGCTGCGGGCTGTCGCAGTCGACGGTCAGGTAACCGGCGAACTGCTCCTTGCTCTCCATGAACGGCCCGTCGACGACCTCCGTGCTGCCGCCGACGAGCCGGACCGTCAACGTCTGCGCCGGGTTGGCCAACGCCTGACCGTCGACCAACTCGCCGGTCTCGGTCAGCTCTTTCATGATCTCGTCGACCTCGCCGAACAGGGCGGTGCGGTCCTGCTCGGTCAGCTCCTCGGTGAAGCCGGGCCGGTTCCAGATCAGCAGCATGTACTTCACAGCGGTGCTCCTCAGGCCTCGGTCGCACCCCGGTCGGGGCGCGGCTCACCGGAGGGTCGGAGTCGTCGCCCCGTTCCCTACGGCTCAGCGAAGAAAATCGTAGAAATCTCCGCCGGTGGTGGTCCCACGCCGGTCGAGCCGGCGGCGATGGTGCGGTCAGCGCCGCTCGGGTGGGCGCCTGTCGGGCCCACCGGGCACCTGCCGGGGCTTCCGCCCGCCGCCGACGTCCAACGACGCCCGGTCGGCGGCCGACGTGCCGGAGGACCAACCCTCGGCGTCCCGGACGCTGAGTCGATGCCGGGTGACGCCGGGGAAGAGCGTGTCCAGCCGCTCCCGGACCGCCTCGCCCCGCGCCGCGAGCACCGGCAACAGCCGTTCCGCCCCGGCCGTCTCGGCCGCCGCCCGGTCCGCCGCGTCGGTCGCCGCCTCGGTGGCCGTACGCAGCCGCTCGCCGATCCGCAGCGCGAACGCGTTGAGGAAGGACTCGTCCCAGACCTTCGTCCGCCGCCCCGACCCCGGCCGGCGCTCGGCCCGCCCACGCAGCATCGCCGCCGTGGCCTGGACCAGCAGCGACGTGTAGAGCAGCTCCACCGCCACCAGATCCGCTGGCCAACCCAGCACTGTGGTGAAGCCGAGATCGTCGGACCAGACCGCCTCGCACCGGTTCGCCGCCGCCACCTCCTGCACCAGCAGCGCCTTCGCGCCCGCGTACGGGGTATCGGTGCTCAGGCGTACCCCGCCGGGCTGGTCGCCGCGCTCCGCTCCGGCGGCCAGCAGCGCCTCGTCGATGCTGTGCCGGGCGATCAACTCCTGCGCCTTGGCGGTCAACGCCTCCGCCTCGGCCGGGAAGGTCGTCGACTCAGCCTTGGCCAGCAACGCCCGTACCCGGTCGAGCATCGGTGACCCGCTGCGGGCCGCTCCCGCCGGTCGGGCGGTCACCGCGCCGGTCGTGCCCGGCGGTGGGCGCAGCACCGCGATCGGCGGCAGGCTCTCCACAAGCGCGAGAGCGTCCACGGCAGTGCGGAGCGCGTCGGCCCGGTCCAAACCCTCCCGGCTGGCCCAGCCGGCCAACACGCTGCCGTCGGCGGCACCCTCGGTGGCCACCAGCTCGCGCAACTGGTCGTCCCACCAGGCCGGGACCTGGTCGGCCTGGTCGCGCCGTTGGGCGGCCATCGCGGCGCGGACCAGCCGGGCCGCGTGAGCGTCGAGCCGTCGACTGGTGATCCGGTCCACGTCGACGGGCTGCCAACCGCGCGGCCACAGCCGGCTCAGGCCACGGACCAGGCGACGCAGCAGGGCGGCGTCCACCGCCGTGGTGCCGTCCGCGGCGCCGGTGCCGACCATCAGTTGGTCCAGCTGCCGTTCGGCCTGCCGTACGTCAGTGCCGCGCACCGCCGCGAGCGCGTTGGCGACGAGTTCGTCCGCGTCCGGCACGGGCACCTCCTTCTCGGGATCTGGCTGTCGCTGCCCCTCCAGGCTCCATGATCATGCCGCCCGTGGCCCGGGAGTCACGAAACGGGGATGTCACCAGTCCGGACCTCTTGATCAACACGGCTTCCCGGAAGTCGCGGTATCCCACTCGACTGGACACCCCGGTTTCACCAAACCCGTGCTGATCAATGCCCTGTGCGGACGCCTGCAACCACCTGACTGGTCAGGTGTGCTGCGGCCAGCCGTTCAAGATCTCGTCGATCGCCACGGCGTCCTGCTCCGGGTCGGGTGCCGGGGTTGGCCGGTCAGTCGGCGTGCGGTCGAAGCGCGGCGCCGGTGCCGGTTGGATCTCGCCACCCACCTCCACGAACGTGTCACGCGCGGCGTTGTGCGGGTGCCGGTGCGCCTCGCCGGGTGCGAGCACTGGCGCGACGCAGGCGTCCAGGTCGGCGAAGACAGCCGTCCACTCGTCCCGGGTCCGCTCCGCGAACCGCTCGGTGAACCGTCGCCGCAGCTCCTCCCAGCCGCTCGGGTCGTACTGCGCGGGCAGGTCCGGATCGTCGGCGAGGTCGAGGCCGGCCAGGAGTACGGCGTAGAAGGCGGGTTCCATCGCGCCGACGGCCATGAATCCACCGTCCGAGGTGGCGTACGTGTCGTAGAAGGGCGCCCCGCCGTCGAACATGTTGCGCCCGCGCGGTGCGGCCCACAGGCCGGTGCCGAGCAGCCCGTGCAGGAACGAGGTGAGCAGGGCCGAGCCGTCCACCATCGCCGCGTCGACCACCTGGCCGGCGCCGGAGCGTTCCCGTTCGAGCAGCGCGGCCAGCACGCCGACGGCGAGCAGCATGCCGCCCCCGCCGAAGTCGCCGAGCAGGTTCATCGGCGCGTACGGGCGCTCGCCCGCGCGCCCCAGCGGCTCCAACGCCCCGGCGACGGCGATGTAGTCGATGTCGTGCCCGGCTCGGGAGGCCAGCGGGCCGTCCTGACCCCAGCCGGTCATCCGCGCGTACACCAGTCGGGGGTTGCGGGTCTGGCACACCTCCGGGCCGAAGCCGAGCCGCTCGGCCACCCCCGGCCGGTACGCCTCGACCAGCACGTCCGCCCGGTCGGTGAGACGCAACAGGTCGGCCACGCCGTCCGGGGTCTTCAGGTCCAGCGCGGTGACCCGCCGACCGCGCTGCAACGGGCCGCCGGTCGGCGCGGCCAGCCGGCCCGCTCCCGGTGCGCCCGGCCGGTCCACCCGCACCACGTCCGCGCCCAGGTCGGCGAGCACCATGCATCCGAACGGCGCGGGCGCGAGGCTGGCGAGTTCGACGACCCGTACCCCGGCCAGCGGCCCTCCGCGCGCTGCCATCACGCGACGCCAGCTGGTTCGGCGGGGCGGGCGGCGAGCCGGTCGACCAGGTCGGCGGGCGGCGTGAACCGGTCGCCGTAGCGGTCGGCCAACTCGGTGGCGCGGGCCGCGAAGCCGGCCGGGCCGCCCGCGTACTGCCGGACGTAGCGGATCACGCCTCCCGTCCACGCGGGGAAGCCGATGCCGAAGATCGAGCCGATGTTGGCGTCGGTCTCGGTACGCAGCACGCCCTCGTCGAGGCAGCGCAGCGCGTCGAGTGCCTCGGCGAAGAGCATCCGCTCCTGGAGGTCGGTGAACGGCACCGCCCTTCCCGCGTCGGTGGTCAGGTCCGCGAGGCCCTGCCACAACCGGCCCCGGGTGCCGTCGTCGTACGAGTAGAAGCCGCGCCCGGCGGCACGGCCCGGCCGGTCGTACGCGTCGACCAGCTCGTCCACGAGCCGGTGCGCCGGCAGCGGCAGGAACTCCTCGCTGGCGGCCTCGAACTGACGGCGGATCCGCTGGATCAGGGTGAGGCTCACCTCGTCGGCCAGCGCCAGCGGCCCAGTCGGGTAGCCGGCCTGCAACGCGGCCTGCTCCACCGACGCGGCGGGGACGCCCTCGGCGACCATGCCGATCGCCTCGTCCATGAACTGGCCGATCACGCGGCTGGTGAAGAAGCCCCGACCGTCGTTGACCACGATCGGGGTCTTTCCGATCCGTCGACCCAGGTCGAACGCGCGGGCCAGCGCGGCGTCGCCGGTGCGCTCACCGACCACGATCTCCAGCAGTGGCATCCGGTCCACCGGCGAGAAGAAGTGCATGCCGATGAAGTCGGCCGGCCGGTCCACCCCCTCGGCCAGCCCGGTGATCGGCAGGGTGGACGTGTTGGAGGCGATCAGCGCGCCGGGTGCCAACACCGGCAGCACCTCGGCGAAGACGGCCTTCTTCAGCGCCGGGTCCTCGAAGACCGCCTCGATGACCGCGTCGCAGCCGGCGAGGGCGTCCACCTGGTCGGTGGTGGTGATCCGGTCCAGCACCGCGCGGGCTTCCGCCTCCGTGGCCCGACCCTTGCGTACCCGGCGGGCCAGCAACAGTTCGGCGTGCTCCCGGGCCCGCCCGGCGGCCTCCGCCGTGACGTCCTTGACCACCACGTCGATGCCGGCGCTGGCGCAGGAGTACGCGATGCCCGCGCCCATCATGCCCGCGCCGAGCACCGCCACCCGCCGCACCGCTGCAACGTCCACTGCCGGTCGGGCCGCACCGCCGTTGACGGCCTTCAGGTCGAAGAAGAACGCCCCGATCATGTTCTTGGCGACCTGCCCGGTGAGCAGACCGATCAGGTGCCGGGTCTCCACGGTGAGCGCGGTGTCCACGTCGACCTGTGCGCCTTCGACGGCGGTGGCCAGGATCGCCTCTGGTGCGGGCAGCCGGGCGCCCTTGAGCTGTTTGCGCAGGGTGGCCGGGAAGGCGGGCAACTGGGCGGCCAGTGAGCGGCTGGCCGGGGTGCCGCCGGGCATCCGGTAGTCCGGCCGGTCCCACGGCTGCTTCGGGTGGGGGTTGGCGGCGATCCAGGCACGGGCCCGGTCCAGCATCTCCGCCTCGGTGGCGACCACCTCGTCCACGATCCCGGCGGCCAGGGCGTCGGCCGGTCGCATCCTCCGACCGGTGAGCAGCACAGTGGTCAGCGCACCGGCCAGGCCGAGCATCCGTACCGTCCGGGTGACCCCGCCGGCCCCGGGCAGCAGACCCAGTGTCACCTCGGGCAACCCGAGCCGACTGTCGGGCACGTCCAGCGCGATCCGGTGGTGGCAGGCGAGGGTGATCTCCAGACCGCCGCCGAGCGCGGATCCGTTGACCGCCGCGACCACCGGTCGGCCCAGCGTCTCCAGCCGGCGTAGGTCCCGTTTGATGGTGCCGAGCAGGTCGGCCAGCGCTGGCGCGTCAGCCCGGGTGGCCCTGATCATCTCCGGCAGGTCGCCGCCGGCGAAGAACGTCGACTTCGCGCTGGTCACGATGACCCCGACGAGATCGGGCTCGGCCTCCAGCCGGTCGAGGGCAGCGCTCATCGACGCGGCGTACGCCCGGTTCATGGTGTTCGCGGACTGGGTCGGGTCGTCCAGGGTGAGCGTGACGATGCCGTCGGCGCCGCGGTCGTACCGGATGGTGTCGGTCATTGTCGTCCTCCGGGTCAGCAGCGCTCGAGAACGGTGGCGACGCCCATGCCGCCGCCGATGCAGAGGGTCACCACGGCGCGGCGCAGGTCGCGGCGCTCCAACTCGTCCAACGCGGTGCCGAGCAGCATGGCTCCGGTCGCGCCGAGCGGGTGGCCGAGAGCGATCGCGCCGCCGTTGACGTTCACCCGGTCCGGGTCGAGGCCCAGGTCACGAACATATTTGAGGACCACTGCCGCGAACGCCTCGTTGATCTCGAACAGGTCGATGTCGTCGACTGTCAGCCCGGCGGCGGCGAGCGCCTTGTGGGTGGCCGGGATCGGGCCGGTCAACATCAGCGTCGGGTCCGCCCCGGTGACCGCCGCGCCGACGATCCGGGCGCGCGGCGTGAGGCCGAGGTCGCGGCCGACCTGCTCGGAACCGATCAGCACCAGCGCCGCGCCGTCCACGATGCCGGACGAGTTGCCGGCGTGGTGGACGTGCTCGATCGCCTCCAGCCAGTGGAACTTCTGCAACGCCACCGCATCGAAGCCGGCCGCCTCGCCGATCGTGGCGAAGGACGGGGTGAGCCGGGCCAACGCCTCCCGGGTCGTCTCCGGGCGCAAGTGCTCGTCAACGGTGAGGATGTCCAACCCGTTGCCGTCGCGGACCGGCACCACCGAACGCGCGAAGTGCCCGCCGGCCCACGCCTTGGCGGCCCGTTCCTGCGACCGCACCGCGTAACCGTCCACGTCGTCGCGGGTGAAACCCTCCAGGGTCGCGATCAGGTCGGCGCTGACGCCCTGCGGCACGAACGACGTGGCCAGCGCGGTCTGCGGGTCGGTCGCCCAGGCCGCACCGTCGGAGCCCATCGGCACCCGGGACATCGACTCCACCCCGCCGGCCAGCAGCAGGTGCTCCCAGCCCGAGCGGATCCGTGCGGCGGCGGAGTTGACCGCCTCCAAACCGGAAGCGCAGAACCGGTTGAGCTGCACCCCACCCACCTCGTCGGGTAACCCCGCCAGCAGCGCGGCGGCCCGCGCCAGGTCGCCGCCCTGCTCGCCCACCGGGGTGACGATGCCGAGCAGAAGATCCTCCAACCGGCCCACGTCCAGGCCGGGGTTGCGCTCGCGCAACGCGTCGATCAGGCCGACCACCAGCGAGATCGGCTTGACCCCGTGCAGCGCGCCGGTGTCCCGGCCGCGTCCGCGCGGGGTGCGGACCGCGTCAAAGACGTACGCCTCAGAGGGCACGGGCGATCAGCTCCTTCATGATCTCGTTGGTGCCGCCGTAGATCTTCTGCACCCGGGCGTCGGCGTACATCCGGGCGATCGGATATTCGGTCGTGTAGCCGTAGCCACCGAAGATCTGCAGGCACCTGTCGACAACCTCGCACTGCCCGTCGGTGAGCCACGACTTCGCCATCGCGGCGGTGGCCACGTCCAGGTCGCCGCGGCTGTGCCGGACGATGCAGTCGTCCAGGAAGACCCGGCTGACCCGGGTACGGGTGGCGCACTCCGCGAGCACCATCCGGGTGTTCTGGTGGCCCATCAGCGGCTTGCCGAAGGCGGTGCGTTCCTTGGCGTACGCGACGGTGAGCGCTACGGCCCGCTCCATCGCCGCGACCGCGCCGACACCGATGACCAGCCGTTCCTGCGGGAGCTGCTGCATGAGCTGGACGAAGCCCAACCCCTCGACACCCCCGAGCAGGTTGGCCGCCGGCACCCGGAACTCGTCGAAGAACAGCTCCGCGGTGTCGTTCGCGTGCAGCCCGATCTTGGACAGCAGTCGTCCCCGGCGGAACCCCTCCGGGTCACCGCTCACCTCGCAGACGAGCAGCGAGACACCGGCCGCCCGCTGCTCGGGGTCGGTCTTCACGGCCACGATGATCAGATCGGCCAGGCTGCCGTTGGTGATGAACGTCTTCGCGCCGGTGACCAGGTAGTCGTCACCGTCCCGGACCGCCCGGGTACGCATCGCCTGAAGATCGGAGCCACCGTCCGGCTCGGTCATCGCGATCGCCCCGACCAGTTCACCGCTGCACAGGCCGGGCAGCCAGCGTCGCTTCTGCTCCTCGCTGCCGTACGCCGCCAGGTAACCGGTGACGATCCCACTGTGTACGGCCAGCCCGAGGCTGCTCTCCCCGGTGTACGCCTGCTCGTGCAGCATCACGGCCTCGTGGGTGAACCCGCCGCCCCCGCCGCCGTACTCCTCCGGGACGGACAGGCCGAGCAACCCCAGCTCACCGGCGCGCCGGTAGTGCTCGCGGTCCGGGTGGCCCTGCGTCAGCAGGCGCTCGGTGTGCGGCAGCACCTCCTTGGTGAAGAAGGTGCGGGCCAGGTCGGCGAGGTCGTCGTGCTCCGGCTGCCGCCAGGGCGAGGGTGGACCGTCGAGTGGGGGCGTCGGCATGAGCACCACCCTCGCGCCCTGTTGGCAGCATGTCAATAAGCCATGGGGTGGCCGCCCGCCGTGCCGCCCGCCCTCGGCCCACCGCCTCAAGATCAAGTGATGAAAAGTAGGTCAGGAGCCGTTGCCAGAACTACTTTTCATCACTTGATCAAGGGGGTGCGCGAGGTTGCCCGCCTTGATCGACTCCGTTTCCTTGAAGTCGGGCCATACGTCCGACGTGGCTGCACCGGAGACTGGGCAGTGTTGACGGACACCTGTCACCCAACGGAGGCGGAGGCCGTCGCTCAGGCAGAGTTCGAGTTCGGCGCTGTCGCCTTCGTGCGGGTGCCGCCAGCCGGCGATTAGCCCTGCACCCGATCAAGGTGCGGTTGGGCCTGACACGAGGGCGACGCGGTGAGCTGCCGATAGGGTCGGGCAGATGAGTGTCGAGACGGCTCCCCGTCGCCGCCGGTTGGAGCCGGACGCCCGGCGCGGCCAGATCCTGGCCTGCGCGGTCCGGTTGTTCGGCGAGCGCCCGTACGCGGACGTGTCGACCACCGACGTCGCCCGCGAGGCCGGTGTCGCCCGGGGCCTGGTCAACCACTACTTCGGCACGAAGAAGGACCTCTACCTGGAGGTCGTCCGGGTCATGGTGACCATTCCGGAGGTGGCCCTGGAGCGGCTGCCAAAGGGGGACCTCCGGACCCGGGTCGACGCCAGCGTCACCTGGTTCCTCGACGTGGTGTCCCGGCACAGCACGTCCTGGTTGGCGGCGGTCACCGCGCGGGGGATGGGCGGGGACGCCGACGTGGAGCGGGTGCTGGCCGAGGCTGAGGAGGTCGCCGCGGACCGCATGCTCGTCGCCGTCGGGCTGGCCGGTGCGGCGCAGCACCGCGAGGACCTACGCGGGATGGTCCGGGCGTACGGCGGGCTGGCCACGTCGACAGCCCGGGAGTGGCTTCAGCGCGGCGCGCTGACCCGCGACCAGGTACACCTCCTGCTGACCACCACTCTGCTGACCATCGTCGAACAGGTCATCCCGCAGGTCATCGCCGGCGGCGGCCCGGCCCGCCCGTAGGCCTGAGCGGGCCAGCTCAGGCCGCGCGCCGCTCGTCGGCCTGCCCGGCACGAGCCGCCCTGCCGACCCGTCCGCCACGAGCCGCCGGAGCGGTCGCACCGACGTGCGCCGCCGCGGCGGCTGGCCCGAGCTGCGCCGCCGGGGCTGCGGGCCCAAACTGCGCCGCCGGTGCGGCGTAGCGGTCGGCGGCCTGGGCCGGATACGACTCGGGGCGGACCACCCGCAGCGGACGCTCCACCTCGTTGGTGCCGAACCGCCAACGTGACGGTGTCGGCTGCCGCTGCGGCGCGGGCCCACCGGGGCGCAGTCCGGGTCGGGACAGCAGCACGGTGATCAGGTAGCCGACCACCAGGAAGCCGTGGCTGACCAGTCTCTCCCCGCCCACCGAGCCGGTGGCGAGGTCGTTGACCGAGAGCAGCAGCAGCGTGCCGACGAACGCGCTGAGCATCGGCAGGAGCCCCGCCGGCGGGGTGCGGCGTACCGCCACGAAGAGGAAGCCGGCACCGACCGCCACGTTCCAGGCGGCCGACTCGTGCCACAGGTGTTGGCCGGTCGGGTGCAGGTGGTCGGCGGTCGCGCCCCGGCCCACCTGGGCCAGGCCGAGCACCAACTGCACCGCGCCGAGCAGGCCGAGTGCCGCGCGTAGCCCGGCGACCAGGGGGCCACGCCCGCCCAGGCGCCGCCACCACGACCGCCGGGGCGGCGGGGCCGCCGCGGTGGCGGCCAGGATCGCCGCTGTCCGGTCGGGCACGTCGGTGACCAAACGGGTACGAACCCGACGCGTCACCGCAGCCGCCGCCGTGAACCAGGCCCGGCAATCGGCACACCCGTCAAGGTGCCCCTGCGCCGCCGCCCGTTCGGCCGCGGTCTCCTCCCCGTCCAACTGCGCGGACAGGACCTCCCGCCACTGCTCACACCCCATGTACCGGTAGTCGCTCCGACAGCCGCTCCGGTTCCCGGCGGCCGTCACCCGTTGTGGAATACTCGCCGGACCATGACGCGCTACGGCCTGCTGATCCTGCCCGCCACCAACCGGGTGTACGCCCGCTCCGCCGTCGACCTCACCCGGGCCGAGCTGGAGATCTTCGGCGGCTCGGCGCTCGACGGTCGGATCGGCGACCTGGACACCGAGGTCGTCGGTGGGGCGTCCTACGTCACGTTCACCGGCGACGGGCTGACCGAGCGTGACCTGGCCGTCCTGGGCAATCTCTCCGCCGGGTACGCGCTGTTCGAGATCGTCGGCGAGTTGCTGCGCCCGATCGAGTGGAGCCGGCTGGACCGTTACGACGACGACCTGCTCACCATCCAGAAGTACCCGGGCAAGACCAACGAGCAGTTCACCAAGCTGCTGCTCAACGTCACACTGCTCGCCTCGGACTGGGCCACCGAGATGACCAGCCGGCGGTTCCGGGTACTCGACCCGCTCTGCGGCCGGGGCACCACGCTCAACCAGGCGCTGATGTACGGGTTCGACGCCGCCGGGATCGAGCGCGACCAGAAGGACGTCGAGGCGTACCGGGCGTTCGTCACCACCTGGCTGAAGCAGAAGCGGCTCAAGCACCGGGTGCTGGAGTCGGGGCCGGTGCGCCGGGAGCGCAAGGTGGTCGGCCGACGGGTGCGGATCGAGTTGGCGCCGACCCGCGAGGAGCACAAGGCCGGCCAGACGCAGTTGTTGGACGTGGTGAACGCGGACACCGCCCGGTCGGCGGAGTTCTTCCGCCCGGAGACCGTGGACCTGGTCGTGGCCGACGCGCCGTACGGCGTACAGCACGGCAGTCGTACCGCCGATCATGGTTTGTCGCGTGACCCGCTGGCGCTGCTCGCGGACGCCGCGCCGGTCTGGGCGCGGTTGCTGCGCCCCGGCGGTGCGCTCGGCATCTCCTGGAACACCCACGTCGCCAGCCGCGACGACGCCGCGGCGGCGCTGGCCGACGCGGGCCTGACAGTGGTCGACGACGAGCCCTACCGCGCGCTGCGGCACCGGGTGGACCAGTCGATCATGCGAGACGTGCTGGTGGCCCGCCGCCCGGCCTGACCCGGCCTCGCACCTCCGCTCCCGCCACGCCCCGCGCCACCCCTCCGGGTCGCGCATGCCTCTCGCGTGCCCTTTGCTCTGCACCCGCGGCGGCACCAGCTACAGACCGTGAGCGTCGCCACCGCAGGTGCAGAGCAAAGGGCGGACAACTGGTCCTGACCTCGCGGACCGCGGGGGGTTCTGTGCCACATTTCACCTGTTCAGGGTGCGCGTGTGAAAACCACGTCAAGAAAAGGTTCGCCGCCGTCATGGTCGCGTTATGACCCCTGCCGTCCGGCGGGTGGTGGGGCTTTGATTGCCCGGCGCGATCGGAAGGCGATCGCGACGAACCTTTCCGGTATGAGGAGTCAGCGTGTCTGACGTGGTGTTCGTGGTCCTGACGGTGGCGCTGTTCGCAGCGCTCGCCCTGGTGGTCCGGGCGGTGGAGAAGCTGTGAACGCGGTCAACGCCGTCGGTTTGGTGCTCGCGATCGTCCTGGGCGCGTTCCTGGTGTTCGCCCTGCTGTTCCCGGAGCGCTTCTGATGACCATGACAACAGCGGGCGTCATCTTCGTGCTGGCGCTGGTGGCGGCCCTCGTCGCCGTCTACAAGCCGTTCGGCGACTACATGTTCCGGGCGGTCTCCGGCACCAGGCAGTCGCGGGTCGAGCGGGGCATCTACCGACTCGTCGGGGTCAACCCGGCCGCCGAGCAGACCTGGGGTGTGTACGCCCGCAGCGTGCTGGCGTTCTCCGCGGTCTCGATCCTGTTCCTGTACCTGTTCCAGCGGGTGCAGAACCACCTGTGGCTGTCCCTGGGGTTCGACCCGGTGGTGCCGCACGGCGCGTGGAACACGGCCGTGTCGTTCGTGACCAACACCAACTGGCAGTCGTACTCGGGTGAGTCGACTATGGGTCACCTGGTGCAGATGGCCGGTCTGGCCGTGCAGAACTTCGTGTCGGCGGCGGTCGGCATCGCGGTGGCGGTCGCGTTGGTGCGCGGCTTCGCCCGTAGCCGCACCGGGCAGCTCGGCAACTTCTGGGTGGACCTGACCCGGGTCACGCTGCGGATCCTGCTGCCGATCGCCGTGCTCGGCGCCATCGCGTTGATGATCGGCGGGGCGGTGCAGAACCTCTCCGGCGGCACCGACGTGACCACGCTGACCGGCGGCACCCAGACCATCACCGGTGGTCCGGTCGCCAGCCAGGAAGTGATCAAGGAGCTGGGCACCAACGGTGGCGGCTTCTACAACGTCAACAGCGCGCACCCGTTCGAGAACCCCACCACCTGGACGAACTGGCTGGAGATCTTCCTGATCTTCCTCATCCCGTTCAGCCTGCCCCGGGTCTTCGGCCGGATGGTCGGGCAGAACCGGCAGGGCTACGCCATCGCCGCGGTGATGGGCATCCTGGCGTTCGCCAGCGTCGCCATCACCAACATCTTCGAGTTGACCGGCCACGGCACGGTGCCGCAGGCGGTCGGCGCGGCGCTGGAGGGCAAGGAGGTGCGGTTCGACGTATCGAACTCGGCCACCTTCGCCGCCGCCACCACGCTCACCTCGACCGGTGCGGTGAACTCCTTCCACGACTCGTTCACCTCGCTCGGCGGCATGATGACCATGGTCAACATGATGCTCGGCGAGGTCGCGCCGGGCGGTACCGGTTCGGGGCTGTACGGCCTGCTCATCCTCGCGGTGATCACGGTCTTCGTGGCCGGCCTGATGGTGGGCCGCACTCCCGAGTACCTGGGCAAGAAGATCGGCTCGCGGGAGATCAAGTTCGCCTCGCTGTACTTCCTGATCACGCCGATCCTGGTGCTTGTCGGTACGGCGGCCGCGTTCGCCACCGGCAACAACTCGACAGCGCTCAACGTCGGCCCGCACGGCCTCTCCGAGGTGCTGTACGCGTTCACCTCGGCCAGCAACAACAACGGCTCCGCGTTCGGCGGCATCACTGTCAACACCACCTGGTGGGACACCGCGCTCGGGTTGTGCATGCTGCTGGGCCGTTTCCTGCCGCTCATCTTCGTGCTCGCGTTGGCCGGCTCGCTGGCCCGCCAGGCACCCACCCCCGCGTCCGAGGGCACCCTGCCGACCCACAGACCGCTGTTCATCGGCATGGTCGTCGGCGTCACTGTGGTCCTCGTCGCGCTGACCTTCCTGCCCGCGCTCGCGCTCGGCCCGCTGGCAGAGGGGCTCTGACCATCATGAGGAACGAGGACATGTCCGTCACGTCCGCCCCGACAGAGCAACTCCCCGGCACCCCGGCCACCCAGGGCAACCGGATCGGCGGGGGCCTGCTTGACCCGAAGCAGCTGGTCCGGTCCCTGCCGGACGCGGTACGCAAGCTCAACCCGACAACGCTCTGGCGTAACCCGGTGATGCTGATCGTCGAGGTCGGCGCCGCCTTCACCACCGTCCTGGCGGTGACCGACCCGTCGGTGTTCGCCTGGGCGATCACCATCTGGCTCTGGCTGACCGTGATCTTCGCCAACCTGGCCGAGGCGGTCGCCGAAGGTCGGGGCAAGGCCCAGGCCGCGACCCTGCGGCAGGCGAAGAAGGACACCATCGCCACCCGGCTGATCGACTGGAAGCCCGGCGCGCGCGCCAACACCTACCGCGACGAGGCGGTGCCCGCGCCCGAGCTGCGGCAGGGCGACATCGTGCTCGTCGAGGCGGGCGGCATCATCCCCGGCGACGGGGACATCGTCGAGGGCATCGCCAGCGTCGACGAGTCGGCGATCACCGGCGAGTCGGCTCCGGTCATCCGCGAGTCCGGCGGCGACCGCAGCGCGGTCACCGGCGGCACCAAGGTGCTCTCCGACCAGATCATCGTGAAGATCACCCAGAAGCCGGGAGAGAGCTTCATCGACCGGATGATCGCCCTGGTCGAGGGTGCCAACCGGCAGAAGACGCCGAACGAGATCGCGCTGAACATCCTGCTCGCCGCGCTCACCGTCATCTTCCTGCTGGCCGTGGTGACTCTTCAGCCGTTGGCGATCTTCTCCAAGGCGTACCAGGCTGCCGCTCCGGACAGCGGGGCGATCACCGACTCCGGTGTGACCGGCGTGGTGCTGATCTCGCTGCTGGTCTGCCTGATCCCCACCACCATCGGCGCACTGCTCTCCGCCATCGGCATCGCCGGCATGGACCGCCTCGTCCAGCGCAATGTCCTGGCCATGAGCGGCCGGGCCGTCGAGGCGGCCGGCGACGTCAACACCCTGCTCCTCGACAAGACCGGCACCATCACGCTGGGCAACCGGCAGGCCGCCGAGTTCGTACCGGTCGAGGGGGTCGACGCCGCGACGGTGGCCGACGCCGCGCAGCTGTCCAGCCTGGCCGACGAGACCCCGGAGGGGCGCTCGGTGGTCGTCCTGGCGAAGAACGAGTTCGGGCTGCGCGAGCGCGAGCCCGGCGTCATGCCGCACGCCACCTTCGTACCGTTCACCGCGCAGACCCGGATGAGCGGCGTCGACCTCACCCCGGACGCCAGCGTGGACGGCGGCGCGGTGGGCACGGCCCGCCGGGTCCGCAAGGGCGCCGCGGCAGCGGTGATGAAGTGGGTACGCGAGAACGGCGGCCACCCGACCGAGCAGGTCGGCGAGATCGTGGACGCGATCAGCGGCACCGGCGGCACCCCGCTCGTGGTCGCCGAGCACGTCGACGGTGAGCCCGCCCGCGCGCTTGGCGTCATCCACCTCAAGGACGTCGTCAAGTCCGGCATGCGCGAGCGGTTCGACGAGATGCGCCGGATGGGCATCCGCACCGTGATGATCACCGGCGACAACCCGCGTACCGCGAAGGCCATCGCCGACGAGGCCGGGGTGGACGACTTCCTGGCCGAGGCGACGCCGGAGGACAAGCTCGCGCTAATCAAGCGGGAGCAGGAGGGCGGCCGGCTGGTCGCGATGACCGGTGACGGCACCAACGACGCCCCGGCGCTCGCCCAGGCCGACGTCGGCGTGGCCATGAACACCGGCACGTCGGCCGCCAAGGAGGCCGGCAACATGGTCGACCTCGACTCCGACCCGACCAAGCTGATCGAGATCGTGGAGATCGGCAAGCAGTTGCTGATCACCAGGGGTGCGCTGACGACGTTCAGCATCTCCAACGACATCGCGAAGTACTTCGCGATCATCCCGGCCATGTTCGCCGGCCTCTACCCGAGCCTGGACGCCCTGAACATCATGCGGCTGGCAAGCCCGGAGTCGGCGATCCTGTCCGCCGTCATCTTCAACGCCCTGGTGATCATCGCGCTGATCCCGCTCGCCCTGCGCGGCGTGCGGTACCGGCCGGCCGCCGCGTCGAAGCTGCTCAGCCGCAACCTGCTGGTGTACGGACTGGGCGGCATCATCGTGCCGTTCATCGGGATCAAGCTCATCGACCTGCTCATCCAGTTCATCCCGGGGATTTCGTGATGCGCCTACCCACCTGGATCGCCCAACACCTCGCCGCCCTGCGCGCCGTACTCGTCTTCACGGTGCTGCTCGGCCTGGTCTACCCGCTGGCCCTGGTAGCGCTCGGCCAACTGCCCGGCCTCAACCACAAGGCCGACGGCTCGCTGATCACCGTGGGCGGCAACACCGTCGGAAGCTCGCTGATCGGCCAGTCCTTCACCGACGCGGACGGCAACCCCGTCGCCCGCTACTTCCAGTCCCGCCCCTCCGCCGCCGGCGACGGCTACGACCCGACCTCCACCTCGGCCAGCAACCTGGGCCCGGAGAGCGTTGTCGACACCATCGCCACCGACCCGGAGGAGTCCAGCGAGAGCCTGCTCACCCAGGTGTGCGGGCGCAGCAAGGCCGTCGGCGAGCTGAACGGCGTCGACGGGCGACGCCCGTACTGCACCGACGACGGGGTGGGCGCCGTGCTCGCGGTCTTCCGTGCCGACGGTCTCACCGGCCCGGTCACCAGGGTGGTCAGCGTCAACCAGACCGCCCCGGCGACGCCGTTCGTCGGCTCGTACCAGGGGGTCACTGTGGAGCTGGCCCAGCCCGGCGAGGACTACGTGGCCGCCGGTGGGGTGGTCACCCCGATCCGGGGCGACGCGCCGGCCGACCCGGCGGTGCCCGCCGACGCGGTCACCGCCAGCGCCAGCGGCCTCGACCCGCAGATCAGCCCGGCGTACGCCGAGCTGCAGGTGAACCGGGTCGCGCGGGAGCGCGGCGCGGACCCCGCGGCGGTCCGCAAGCTGGTGCGGGAGCACACCGACGGGCGGGCGCTCGGGTTCATGGGTGAGCCCGGCGTCAACGTGCTGGAACTCAACCTCGCCCTCGACAAGCAGTTCGCCGCGCGCTGAGCACCCTCGCGGGCGGGGCCGTGCCGACCGGCACCGCCCCGCCCGCCACTCTGACCAGGGAGGATGGTCCCCGTGCCACGCGGAGAACTGCGCATCTATCTCGGAGCCGCCCCGGGCGTCGGCAAGACGTACGCCATGTTGGAGGAGGCGCAGCGGCGAGCCGCGCGCGGCACCGACGTGGTGATCGGCTTCGTGGAGACCCACGGTCGCCAGCACACCGCCGCGATGCTCGGCGACCTGGAGCAGGTGCCCCGTCGGGCGATGGAGTACCGGGGCGTCGAGTTCACCGAGATGGACCTGGACGCGGTGCTGGCCCGCCGGCCGGAGATCGCGGTGGTGGACGAGCTGGCGCACACCAACGTGCCCGGTTCCCGCCACGACAAGCGCTGGCAGGACGTCCAGGAGCTGCTCGACGCGGGGATCGACGTGCTGTCCACGGTCAACGTGCAGCACCTGGAGTCGGTCAACGACGTGGTCGCGCAGATCACCGGCACCACCCAGCGGGAGACCGTGCCGGACGAGATCGTCCGCGCGGCCGAGCAGGTCGAGCTTGTCGACATGACCCCCGAGGCGCTGCGTCGGCGGATGGCGCACGGCAACATCTACCGACCCGACAAGATCGACGCCGCGCTGGGCAACTACTTCCGGGTCGGCAACCTCACCGCGCTGCGCGAGCTGGCGCTGCTCTGGCTGGCCGACAAGGTCGACGAGCAGCTCGACCGCTACCGCAGCCAGCAGGGCATCGCGGCCACCTGGGAGGCCCGGGAACGCGTCGTGGTGGCGCTGACCGGCGGCCCGGAGGGCGAGACGTTGATCCGGCGGGCGGCCCGGGTCGCCGCCCGCAGCAAGGGCGCCGACCTGCTCGCCGTGCACGTGGCCCGCAGTGACGGCCTGGCCGGGGCCGACCCGGCCCAACTGGCCCGCCAGCGGGTGCTGGTGGAGAGCCTGGGCGGCACGTACCACCAGGTGCTCGGCACCGACGTGCCGGCCGCGCTGCTCGACTTCGCCCAGGGCGTGAACGCCACCCAGCTGGTCCTCGGCGCCAGCCGGCGAGGTCGCTTCGCGCAGATTTTCGCCCGGGGTGTCGGGGTGACCACCACTGCGCTCTCCGGGGCGATCGACGTGCATCTGGTCACCCACAAGCAGGCCGGCAAGGGCCGTCGGGCGGCGGCCGTGCCGGCGGCGCTGTCCCGGCGTCGGCGGCTGCTCGGCTTCGGCCTGGCGGTGGTGGGCATGCCGCTGCTCACAGTGCTGCTGAAGACACTGCCCGACCTGACCCTGACCAACGACATCCTGCTGTTCCTCGCCGGGGTCGTCGGGGTCGCCCTGGTCGGTGGGGTGTGGCCGGCCCTGGTCGCCGCGCTCGGCGGCTCGCTGCTGCTCAACTGGTTCTTCACCCCGCCGTTCCGCACGTTGACCATCGCCGAGGCGGACAACCTGCTCGCCCTGGCCGTCTTCGTGGCTGTGGCGTTGGCGGTCAGCTGGGTCGTCGACGTGGCCGCCCGGCGTACCCGGGAAGCCGCGCGGGCGGCCGCCGACGCGCAGACCCTCGCCGCCATCGCCGGCGGCGTGTTGCGCGGTGAACGCCCACTGCCCGCCCTGCTCGAACAGCTCCGGGAGACCTTCGGGCTGCGCGCCGTGAGCGTGCTGGAGCTGGCCGAGGAAGCCGAGGGCCGCCCCGAGCGGGCCCGCGAGGAGCACGCCTGGAACGTGGCGGCCAGCGTCGGCGAGAACGCGCCCTGCACCCCGGAGAGCGGCGAGACGACCGTCCCGGTCGACGACCGGATCACCGTCGTGCTCTGCGGCCGACGGCTGGAGGCCGCCGACCGGCGGATCGTCGAGGCGTTCGCCGCCCAGGCCGCCGTCGCGCTACGCCAGGAACGGCTCGCCGAGGAGGCCGCCACCGCCCGACCCCTCGCCGCCGCCGACCGGATGCGCACCGCGCTGCTTGCGGCGGTCAGCCACGACCTGCGTACGCCACTGGCGTCGGCGAAGGCGGCGGTAACCAGCCTACGCAGCCACGACATCGAGTTCGACGAGTCCGACCGCGAGGAACTGCTGGAGACCGCCGAGGAGTCCCTGGACCGGCTCGCCCGGCTGGTCGGCAACCTGCTCGACATGAGCCGGCTCCAGGCGGGCGTGCTGGGCATCTCGGCGACCGCGATCGGCCTGGAGGACGCCGTACCCCTGGCGCTTGACGAACTTGGCCCGGCGGCCGCGACTGTCGGCACTGACATCCCGGCCGATCTGCCGGCCGCCACCGCCGACCCGGGCCTGTTGGAACGTGTGCTTGTCAACATCGTCGCCAACGCGTTGCGCTACAGCCCGCCGGACCAGCCGCCGACGATCACCGCCAGCGCGCACGCCGGCCAGGTGGAGCTGCGGGTGATCGACCGGGGTCCGGGTATCCCGGAGGACCAGTGGGAGCACGTCTTCCTGCCGTTCCAACGCCTCGGCGACCGGGACAACCAGACGGGCGTCGGTCTCGGTCTTGCCCTGTCCCGGGGCCTGGCCGAGGCGATGGGTGGCAGCATCACCCCGGAGACCACCCCGGGCGGTGGGCTCACCATGGTGCTGCGGTTGCCCGCCGCGCCCGCCAGCTCGGAAGGGCCGCAGGAATGACGCGCATCCTGGTCGTCGACGACGAACCGCAGATCCTGCGTGCCCTGCGGATCAACCTGCGCGCCCGCCGGTACGACGTGGACGTCGCAGCGACCGGGGCCGCCGCGTTGAAGGCCGCCGCCAGCCACCCACCCGACCTGGTGGTGCTCGACCTCGGGCTGCCCGACATCGACGGCGTGGAGGTGATCCGCGGCCTGCGCGGATGGACCGCCGTGCCGATCATCGTGCTCTCCGGTCGGGCCGGCAGCGAGGACAAGGTAGCGGCGCTCGACGCCGGCGCCGACGACTACGTCACCAAGCCGTTCGGCGTGGAGGAGCTGCTGGCCCGCATCCGCGCCGTCACCCGCCGGCTCGGCGCGCCCAGCGAGTCGGTGCCGGCGCTGCGGATCGGCCAGCACACCGTCGACCTGGCCGACCACAGTGTGCGGCGCGACGACGGCACGGAGGTGAAGCTGACCCCCACCCAGTGGAGCGTGCTGGAGAAGCTGCTGCGTCACCCCGGCAAGCTGGTCAGCCAGCGTCAACTCCTCCAGGACGTGTGGGGGCCGGAGTACCAGAACGAGACCAACTACCTGCGGCAGTACCTGGCCCAGCTGCGGCGCAAGCTGGAGGACGACCCGGCCCGCCCCCGGCACCTCATCACCGAACCGGGAATGGGCTACCGCTACCGCCCCTGACCCGTTGACACCCGCCGGCAGAGATTGAAGAATTTCTGTTTGCAGCGGCAGCGGCGTGCTTCTGTAACCGTCCCCTCCGGTTACCCCCTGGGAGTGCGCCGTGTCAGTGCCCCTGTCCCGCCGTCGACTGCTGACCGCCGGCGGCGCCGGCCTCGTCCTGGCCGGTCTCTCCGACCCGTTCCGGGCCGGTCCCGCCCGAGCCGCCGTCACCACCGCCGACCTGGTCGTCTACGGCGCCACCTCCGGAGGCCTGGCCGCCGCGATCACCATGCGCCGACTCGGCCACACCGCAGTGGTGGTCGAGCCCACCAGCCACGTCGGCGGGCTGAGCACCGCCGGGCTCGGCGCCACCGACACCGGGGTCCAGGCGTCCATCGGCGGGCTGGCCGCCGAGTTCTACCGCCGGGTGTACGTGAAGTACCACGGCGGAACCCTCACGCCGACGTCCCCGCTGCGGATGACCTTCGAACCGCGCGTCGCCACCGCCGTCTTCGCGGAGATGCTGGCCGAGGCCGACGTTCCGGTGGTCGTTGACGCCCGGCTGGCCAGCCTCGGCCGCAGCGGCAACCGGATCACCGAGTTGCGCACCGAGGACGGCTCGGTCTACCGGGGCGGCGTGTTCGTCGACGCCACCTACGAGGGCGACCTGCTGGCCATGGCCGGGGTGGGGTTCACCGTCGGGCGGGAGTCCAACGACACCTACGGCGAGACGATCAACGGGGTGCAGTCCCGCAACACCCACCAGTTCGTCTACCCCGTCGACCCGTACGTGACGGTCGGCTCGCCCGCGAGTGGTCTGCTGCCGGGCATCTCCGCCACCCCGCTCGCCCCGCAGGGCAGCGGCGACGACCGGATCCAGGCGTACTGCTTCCGGATGTGCCTCACCCAGGCGGCCAACCGGATCCCGTTCGGCAGGCCGTCCGGCTACGACCCGATCCGGTACGAGCTGCTGCTGCGCCACATCCAGGCGGGCTACACCGGGCCGTACTTCACCACCCACTCGATCGGCGGTGGGAAGACCGACTCCAACAACAACGGCGCGGTCTCCACCGACCACATTGGCTTCAACCACGCGTACCCGACGGCGAGTTGGGCCGTACGGGAGAGCATCATCGCCGAGCACCGCAGCTACCAGCAGGGGATGATGTGGTTCCTGGCCAACGATGCACGGCTGCCGGCGTCGGTGCGTGAGTCCACCGCCCGGTGGGGGCTGCCGGTCGACGAGTTCACCGGCACCGGTGGCTGGCCTCCGCTGCTCTACATCCGTGAGGCCCGCCGGATGGTCTCCGCGTACGTGATGACCGAGGCCGACTGCCGGGGCCGGGTGCGCGCCGCCGACTCGGTGGGCCTGGCCAGCTACACGATGGACTCGCACAACTGTCAGCGGGTGGTGGTCGACGGGAAGGTACGCAACGAGGGGGACGTGCAGATCAGCGTGCCAGCGCCGTACCCGGTGAGCTACCGGGCGATCGTGCCGCACCAGGCGCAGTGCGCCAACCTGCTGGTGCCGGTCTGCCTGTCGGCGAGCCACATCGCGTACGGGTCGATCCGGATGGAACCGGTGTTCATGATCCTCGGGCAGGCCGCCGCCACGGCCGCGTCGCTGGCGCTCGCCGGGAACGTCGCCGTGCAGGCCGTCTCCGTGCCCACCCTCCAGACGCGGCTGCGTCAGGACGGCGCGGTGCTGGAATGGGGATCGACGAGCGAGGTGATCCTGGACAACGCGGCGGCCAGCGGAGTCACCCGGGCCGGTACGTGGCTGCGCAGCACCAGCATCGGCGGCTACTACGGCCCGGACTACGAGCACGACGGCAACACCGCCAAGGGCGTCAACCGACTGCGGTTCCGCCCGACACTGCCCACCTCCGGATCGTGGACCGTGCACCTGCGCTGGACCGCCGACCCCAACCGGGCGAGCAACGTGCCGGTGGACATCGCGTACTCCGGCGGGCTGACCACCCGGACCGTCGACCAGCGGCAGTCCGGGGGCCAGTGGGTGCCGCTGGGCACCTACCCGTTCACGGCGGGCACCGACGGGAGCGTGCTGATCCGTACCGAGGACACCAACGGCCACGTGATCGCCGATGCGGTGCGCTTCGTCCGCGCCTGACCGGCCGGTTGGGCAACGGTCTCGGGCCGGGCGGCGGTCTTCGGGCGGGCGGCGGTCCTCGGGGCCAGCGGTGGTGCCACCAGCAACGGGTCGACCTGGATCACGTCGATGCCGAGCGGACGCAACATGCCGCGCAGCGCCGACTCGCAGAGCTCCTCCCACGGCTGATCCGTGCCCATCGCGGTGACCAGCAGCTCGGGCCGGGTGAAGGCGATTCCCACCCGTTGCCCCTGTGGCGAACGACCGGTCCGTACCGTCCGCACCATCCGTCCCGGCAGGTCACGCACCGGAACGGCGTAGATTATCGGGCCCTCGTCCATTGTCGGTTTTGTCCTTTCCGCACGTGCCGCCGGGATGGCGGTCATCGGCTGAATCGTTCGAGGTCGCGGGCGAAGCGGCGGATCGTCGCGGCCCGCGCCCAGGACGGCGCGGGCACCGCGATGACAGGTACGCCCGCGTGGGTCACGCAGTACCGGGTGACGTGGCCGCGGGACCGGCCGAACCGGCCGCGTTGCGGGCTGCCGACGACCAGTAGGTCCGACTCCCGGCACGCGTGGTCGACGAGCACCTGCCCGGCGTACCCCTGGGTAGCCACCAGCCGCACTGTCACGTCCCGGGGGATCCCACCGAGCGCCGCGTCGAACACGCCGCGCAGGTAGACCACTGCCGCGCGGTCGCATTCGTCCTGCCACCGCCAGGTCAGCGTGCCGGGCCGCCACGTCGGGGCGAAGACCCACGCGCGGACCGCGTCCACCTGCGCGCCCTCGCGGCGGGCCAGCTGCATCGCGCGGCGCAACGCCTGCATCCCGGCGAACGACCTGTCGACTCCCACCACGATCCGGCGGGCACCGGCTGCGCGACTCATGCGGCGGACCCCGCCCACTCCGGGGTACGCGGGTCCGCCGGCGCGCTCAGGTCGAGCGCGCGGAGGATGTAGTTGGCCTCCGCCACCTCCACCCCTGCGCGAAGGCGCAGGTCGGCCACGGCGCGGTGCAGCACTGTCATGCTGTCGGCGGCGAGGCGGATCACGGCGTCGACGTCGGCGGCGATCCACCACGCGTCGACAGCGCACGGTTCGTGCCGCAGGTACTCCACCAGGTGACTGCCGGGCGCGGACGGGCCGAGCCGCACGCTGACCAGCGCCTCGTGCCGCCGCCGCGGCCCGTCGGCGCTGGTCGCGCGCTCACCCGGGTTGCTGTCGGTGCCGGGCGGCAGGTCTCCGCGTTCCCAGCGTGTCATCCGCCAAGGACTCATGGGCCCATCGTCACCACCGAACGGCGGCGAAGCGCCCGCTGATACGCCGTTTCGACGGGCCACCGCCGTTTCTTGACGCCGCGTTCACGCGGCTGCCCACCGGGCACGCCGACACGGCGAGTAGCGTTCGGATCAGACCAAGATCGGCGTACGAGGAGGCGTGGTGCAGACGACGACGGTGGACATCCCGACCGACGACGGGATCGCGGACGCGTCACTGACCCGACCGGACGGCGACGGGCCGTTCCCGGCGGTGCTGCTCTTCATGGACGCCTTCGGACCGCGCCCCCGCCTGGTGGAGATGGCGGAGCGGATCGCCGAGCGCGGTTACCTGGTGCTGACTCCCCACCTGTTCTACCGGGCCGGCCGGGCACCCCTGTTCAACCTGTCCCGGCTCGGTGAGCCGGACCAGCGCGGCGCCCTGTTCGAGCAGATCATGCCGCTGATCGGCGCACTGACCCCCGAGGTGGTCAGCCGGGACACCGCTGCCTACCTGGACTTCCTGGCCGCCCGGGACGACGTCCGCTCGGGCCCGGTCGCGATCACCGGTTACTGCATGGGCGGCACGAACGCGTTGCGGGCCATCGAGGCGCACCCGGACCGCATCGCGGCGGTGGCCAGCTTCCACGGCGGGCGGATCGTCACCGACGCGCCGGACAGCCCGCACCTGGGCGTCGGCTCGATCACCGGCGAGGTGTACTTCGGGCACGCCGACGCCGACCAGTCGATGACACCCGAGCAGATCGCCACGCTGGAGAAGGCGCTCGACGCCGCCGGGGTGCGCTACCGCTCCGAGGTGTACGAGGGCGCCCACCACGGTTTCACCATGGCCGACACCCCGATGTACGACGAGAAGGCCACCGAGCGTCACTGGGTCGCCCTCTTCGACCTCCTGGACCGCACCCTGCCCGCCGCCTGACGACTGGCGCGGGCTCAGCGACTGGCGCGGGCTCAGCGGCGTAGCAGCACCGGGCCGGCGTCGATGCGGGTGCGGAACAGCGCGTACGGCTTGCGCCGCAGGTCCTGACCGCGCTGGTACTGCGGCTGCCGGTGCAGCTGGTTGGCGGTGACGTAGAGGTACCCGTCGGTGGCCACCGACATGGTGTCCGGCCAGAGCAGCCGCGGATCGTGGACCAGCGTCTCGTACTCGCCGTCCGGCAGCCGGCGCAGCACCGCGTTGTGCTCGTACGAGGTGAGGTAGAACCGGCCCGCGTCGTCGCTCTCCAACCCGTCCGACGCGGTGCCCTTGTCGCCCTCGTCGACAACAGTCGCGGCGGCCGCCTCCTGGGTGACGCCCGGGTCGGCCAACGCCTCGGTGGAGACGCTGTACCAGCGTCGGGACGCCAGCGGGCAGTAGTGGAGCCGGCTGCCGTCGGCGGAGATCGCGATGCCGTCGGAGCCCATCCCCACCGGCTTCGGCGGCCCGTCCGCCGGCCGTTCGAGGAACGGCCGGCCCTCGACCACCGGGCGGAACGCCGTCAACGGCTCCGCCTTGGTGGACGGGTGGTCGTGCAGCCGCCGCCAGGACGCCCCGCTGGCCAGGTCCACCACGATGATCCCGTTCGGCCCGGAGTCGGCCGAGTCGGTGATGTACGCGACGCCGGACTCGCCGCGGCGCAGGTCGAAGCGGACGTCGTTGAGGTACGTCGTCGGCAGCGCCACGTCCGCAGGGAAGGTGATCACCTGGGCGACCGTGTCGGTCTCCAGGTCGACCCGGACCAGTTTCGGGCCACCCGGCTTGGTGGGCTGGAACATCGGGCTGCCGGTGTCCAGCACCCAGAGCCGGTCCGCCGGGTCGACCACGATGCTCTGCACCGACACGAACGCACCCGCGTCGTCGTCGCCGGACGGGTCGTTCCACGCCTGGTCGGGGTAGGGCACCTCCTGACCGTCGCGCAGTTCGACGACGGTGGCCGGCACCTCGTCGCCCCACTTCGGGAAGTTGACGAAGATCCGACCGGAGTGCGAGACGCTCACCCCGGTCGGCATCGGGCCGGTGAAGGTGTGCACCAGCTCCAACTCGCCAACCGGCTCGTCGCCGACCGGCCCACTCATGACGCCCAACCCACGGTGCTCATCGCCCGCCCCCTGCCGATCCGCCGGATGTCCCGCTCCTGTGCTGGCTCTTCCCGTCCGGACGTCCGGTATGCGTGGCCAGCCAGCGGAGTCGGGAGGGCGGGCCGGTCCGGGTCTCGGTCAGGCCACCGGTGCGGCGGCCCTGGCGGCGGGCAGGCCGGGGACGGCGACGTCCACCGCGAGCAGCGCCCCGTCCTCCGGGCCGGGCGTGGTCAGCCCCACCCGGGCGGTGCCGATGAAGAGTCGGCGCAGGTCGGGGCCGCCCAGGCAGATTCCGGCCGGCTGTTTCGCCGGCAGCCGGATCTCCTGCTCCAGGGTCCCGTCCGGCCGGTAGCGGCGTACCGCCGAACCGCCCCACAGCGCGATCCAGAGGTGACCGGCGGCGTCGACGGTCATGCCGTCCGGGCCGCCGTCGGCGGAGGGCAGCCGAAGGAACGGCTCCCGCCCGCTCAGGGCCCCGGTCGCGGGGTCGACGGTGAACCGGTCGATCTCGCCGCGCGGCGTGTCGGCGAGGTACATGGTGGTGCCGGTGGCGTCGAACGCCGGCCCGTTCGGGATGGTCAGTCCGGTCACCGCGGGCACCGGTACCGAGCCGGGGGTGAGCCGGAACAGCGTGCCCTCGCCGGGGACCGCCGCGTACGTCATGCTGCCGGCCCAGAAGTGGCCGTGCGGGTCGGCGACCGCGTCGTTCATCCGGGTGGGCTCGGGTGCGTCAGCGACCAGGTCGGCGACCGGTCGGGGGTCGCCGGTGGCGGGCAGCAGTGTGAGGCCGGTTCCGGCGGCGGCCAGCCAGTCACCAGGCCGGCCGGCCACCGGGGCGACCGCGCCGAGCGGAACGTCGAGACGGCGCACCTCCCGCAGCGGGGCGGGGGCGTCGCCGTCGGTTTCCAGCAGGCGTCCGGCCAGCAGATCGACGAGGACCAGGCGGTCGTCGACCCAGCGCAGCCCTTCGCCCAACTCCAACCGGTCGGTGCTCCAGACGGTCGGCTCGGTTAGCTCCATCTCGCTCCTCCAAACGATCTGCGGGGCGGCGGTCGGGCAGGCCCGACCGCCCGTCACCCGGTCAGCGGACCGTACCGCCCGGCTCGTGGTCCAGCAGCGTCAGCTCCGCCCGGTCGGGCAGGCCCTCCCAGTCGCCCCTGGTGGCCACCGCGAACGCCCCGGTGGTGACGGCCCGGTCCAGTCGGGCCGGGGCGTCGGCGCCGTCGAGCCACCCGGAGAGCAGCCCGGCCACGAAGGCGTCGCCCGCGCCGACGGTGTCCACCACCGGCACCGTCCGAGCTGGACGGTGCAGCGCGCCGGCCCTGCTGTGGCTGGTCGCCCCGCCGGCACCGTGCTTGACGACGACCTCGGCCACCCCGGCGGAGAGCAACGCCGTGACCGGGTCGGAGGCGCCGGTCAGCACGGCCAGCTCGTCGTCGGAGGCGACCACCAGGTCGATCGAGGGCAGCAGCGGCCGCAGCGCGGTGGCGGCCTCGGCGACCGACCAGAGCCGCTGCCGGTGGTTGACGTCCAGGCAGACGGTGCTGCCGGCCGCACGGGCTAGTCGCACGGCCTCCACCACCGCCTCGTACGGCTCGGCGCCGAGCGCGCAGGTGATGCCCGTGACGTGCAGCAGCCGGGGCGGCGACCCGGGCGCGTCGAATGCCTGGGTCACGTCGGCCGGGCGCAGCCGGGAGCCGGCCGACCCGGCGCGGTGGTAGGTGACCCGGTTGATGTCGGCGACCCGGTTCTCGAAGAGGATCAGCCCGGTCGGGGCGGTCGGGTCGACCCGGGACCAGCTCAGGTCGACGCCCTCGGCGCGCAGCGTACGGCGGACCAGCTCACCGGGCTCGTCGGCACCGGTGACGCCGACCCAGGCCGCCCGATGGCCGAGCCGGGCCAGCCCGATCGCCACGTTCGACTCGGACCCGGCGACGGAGATTCCGGCGGTGCCGCCCAGCCGCAGTGGGCCGGTGGTGCGGAACGCCGCCATCGTCTCGCCGAGCGTGAGCACGTCGGTCATCGCCGCACCGCCGCGAGGAAGGCAGCGGCGCGCTCGCGCAGCGCCGCCGGGTCGCCGCCGCGGACGGCGTCGCCGAGCAGGGGGGAACCGACTCCGACCGCGAGCGCTCCGCGGTCCAGGTAGCGTCGTGCGCCCTCCGCGTCGACCCCACCGACCGGTACGAACGCGGTGCCGGGGAACGGGTCGCGCAGTGCGCCGAGGTAGTCAGGCCCACCGAGGGACGCCGGGAAGAGCTTGATCGCGGTGGCCCCGCCGCTGTTGGCCTGCACCACCTCGGTGGGGGTGAGCGCGCCGGCGAGCACCGGCAGCCCGAGCCGTCCGCCTTCGCCGAGGCTCGGCGCGAGCGCCGGGGTGACCAGGAAACCGGCGCCCGCGTCGGCCGCCGCGCGGGCGTCCTCGGCGCTGAGCACGGTGCCCGCACCCAGGGCGTAGTCGGGTCCGAGGGCGGCCCGGGCGCGCCGGATGACGTCGAGCGCGTCGGCGCTGGTGAGTGAGACCTCGACCAGTGCGACGCCGCTCTCGGCCACTGTGAGCACGGCGGTCAGCGCCGCCGCCGGGTCCGGGCCGCGGACGATGGCCAGCAACCGGTGGGTACGCAGCTCGTCGAGCAGGTTCATCACGGGTGTCCTCAGGGGATGCGGTGGGCGGAGATGGTGAGCCGCCAGGCGACCTCGCCGGCGGGGGGAACGACCGCCGCGTCGGTGGGGCCGGCGTCGGCCAGGTCGAAGGCGGCGCCGAGCATCGGCTCGACACCGATGCTGCGGTACGGGCCGGTCTCTGGCCAGCCACCGAGGTTGCGCCAGAGCGCGGTGCTGCGGGGCTGGTCGGCGCACTCCAGTGCCAGTGTCAGTCGGTCGACACCGTCGATCACCTGGACCCGGGGGCAGTCGAGCAGCACCGCTCCGAGCGCGGTCCCGTCGTCCGTGCCGAACGTGTCGAGCGTCAGCCCGGCAGGGGCCGGCCACGCCCCGCCGAGCCACGGTGCGTCGGTGGGCCAGGTGCCCGGCGGCAGCAACGCGGCAGCCTCCGGGTGCAGCCGGGTCGGCGTGCCGGCGGGCGCGTCGAGGCGGGCTGAGGGGGAGAGATTGAGCAGGGCGTGGGCGGCCCAGACGAACCGATGACCGGGGTCGGCGGCCAGCCGGTAGTCGGCCACCACCACCCCGGCGGAGTCGGTGATCCGGCGGGTCAGCACGAACGTCGGACGCTCGATGACCGCCGTGCCGGGGCCGGCGGTGCGCCAGGGGCGTGACCACACCTCGCCGTGGTCGGGTCGTCCGCGCACGGTGGGCAGGCACTCCTCCAGGCCGCCGGCGTCCACGAACGCGTCGTCGGGGCGTACCTCGTGTCGGCCGGGTTCCGGGCCGCGCCACAGCCACTCCCGGCCGCCGCCGCGCAGGCTGGTCCACCTGCCTCCGTGCGCGGCGTCGTACGCGGCACGCAGCGGCACCGCGGTCGCGGCGGTCACCATTCCGCGAACGACCCGTCGGCGTGCTCCCAGACCGGGTTACGCCAGGCGTGCGGGGTCTGGGCGGCCTTGCGAACCGCCGCCTCGTCCACTGTGATGCCCAATCCGGGTCGGTCGAAGCGGGCGATGTGCCCGTCGACGAACCGGAACGGCTCCGGGTCGACCACGTAGTCCAGCAGTTCGGAGCCGACGTTGTAGTGGATGCCGATGCTCTGCTCCTGAATCAGGAAGTTCGGCGTCGCGAAGGCCACCTGGAGGCTGGCGGCCAGGGAGATCGGGCCGAGCGGGCAGTGCGGGGCGAGCAGCGCGCCGTACGTCTCGGCCAGCGCGGCGATCCGGCGTACCTCGGAGATCCCGCCGGCGTGCGACAGGTCCGGCTGGATCACGGCGACCCCGGCCTGCAACGGGCCGAGGAACTCGTTGCGACCGTAGAGCCGTTCGCCGGTGGCCACCGGGATGGGCGTGCTGGCGACGATGTCGCGCAGGTGGTGGGCCTGGTCGGGCAGGACCGGCTCCTCCACGAAGAACGGACGGAGGGGGGTCAGCTCGGGCAGGATCCGGCGTACCGCGGCCAGCCCGGCCCGGCCGTGGAAGTCCAGCGCGATGTCCCGGTCGGGGCCGAGCACCTCGCGGGCGGCGGCGACCCGGCCGACGACGGCGTCCACCTCGGCGGAGGTGGGGATGGCCGACAGCCGCCCGGACGCGTTCATCTTGATCCCGGTGAGGCCGGCGGCGACCTGTGCCGCGGCGGCGTCGGCGATCTCGTCGGGCTCGTCTCCGCCGATCCAGGAGTAGACACGTACCCGGTCGCGGACGGCGCCGCCGAGCAGGGCGTGCACCGGTGCCCCGTACGCCTGCCCGGCGATGTCCCAGAGCGCCTGGTCCAGGCCGGCGACGGCGCTGGAGAGGATCGGGCCGCCCCGGTAGAAGCCGCCCTTGGTGAGGATCTGCCAGTGCTGCTCGATGCGCAGCGGGTCCGCGCCGATCAGGTACTCGGAGAGCACCTCGACGGCGCTGCGCACCACCTCGGCGCGGCCCTCCACCACCGGTTCGCCCCACCCGACCAGGCCCTCGTCGGTCTCCACCCGGCAGAACAGCCACCGTGGTGCGACGAGGAAGGTCTCGATCCGCTCGATCTTCACTGACTGCCCCTCTGTCCCCGTGCCTTCTCGACGTCGCGGACGGCCTTGTCCAGCAACTCACGCATGGCGGCCTCGGCCGCCGTCTCGTCCCGGCTGCGCAGCGCGTCGACGACAGCCCGGTGGCTGGGCACCGGGTCGTCGTGCGGGGCGCCGCCGTGCACCAGCCGGTCCCGTTCGGCCAGCCCGGTCTCCATCACCACCTCCATGCGTTCCAGCAGCTCGTTGTGGGTGGCGGTGAGCAGCGCGCGGTGGAAGGCGAGGTCCGCGGCGATGGCGGCGGTGGGATCGCCGTTGGCCTCGGCCATCTCGGCCAGCGCCCGGTCGAGGGCGGCCAGATCGTCCTCGGTCGCACGGGTCGCGGCCAGCCGTGCGGCGGCCGGCTCGATGATGGCGCGTACCTCGTGCAGTTGGTCGAGCAACCGCTGGTCGGTGCCCTCGGCGAACTGCCAGCGGATCACGTCACCGTCGAGCAGGTTCCAGTCGGACCGGGGCCGGACGAAGGTGCCGCGCTTCTGCCGGGCATCCACGATGCCCTTGGCGGAGAGGACCTTCAGCGCCTCGCGGAGCGCCGTGAGGCTGACGTCGAACTCCTCCTGCAACGCGACGATGTTCAGGGTCGCGCCGGCGGGGATCTCACCGGTGAGGATGCGGCGGGCGATCGCTTCGACGGTCTGTCCGTGGATGCCGCGGCGGGCGTACTGTGCCAATGCTCCTGGCCTTTTCGCTGGTCGGTATCGATCTCTCAGGCCGAGGCTTTCACCGCTGTCCAACCACCGTCCACCACGAGGCTCGCGCCGGTGATGTACGCGGCGTCCGGTGAGGCGAGGAAGGCGACTGTCGAGGCGACCTCGTCCGGGGTGCCGAAGCGCTTCGCGACGGTCTCCGCGACGCTCTGCCGACGGTCCTCTTCGGAGACGTCGTCCCAGGCGGCGGTGAGGATCGGCCCGGGCAGCACCGTGTTGACGCGTACCTGTGGGCCGTACTCCACGGCGAGCTGGCGGCCGAGCGCGACCAGGCCTCCCTTGGCGGCGGCGTACGCGGGCCGGCCGGGCAGCCCGACCAGCGCGTGCACCGAGGAGATCAGCACCACTGCGCCGGAGCGGGCCCGCAGGTCGTCCAGGCAGGCGCGGACGCCGAGGAAGGAGCCGGTGAGGCTGACGCCGAGCTGGTGGTCCCAGGACTGCCGGCTGGTCTCGTGCGCCGGGGCGACCTGAACGGCGTACGCGGTGCTGACCAGGATGTCGATCGGGCCGAGGTTCGCTCGGGCGGCCGACACCGCGGCTGCCCAGTCGTCCTCCTCGCTGACACTGCCCATTACGGACAGTGCTCGGTGGCCGGAGGCGGTCAGTTCGTCGGCCAGCGGAGCCGGATCGTGCACGTCGAGAAGCGCGACGGCTGCTCCCTCGGCGGCCAGCCGCCGGGCGGTAGCGGCTCCGATTCCACCCATAGCGCCTGTGACCAGCGCGTTCTTGCCTTCAAGCCGGCGCATAGGCTGATCCACCTGACTCTCGCCTTGATCTCATCTAATCATTAATTACGAAGATATCTTGACAGCCGGCAACGGCCGATGCAACCTTCTGGTCACAGCATTCACATGGACGACACATCGCGCGGTGACGCTACGTGTCGTAGAGGAAGGGATACCTCCGTGAGCGACTTCGACCCCGGTCGCCGGCGATTCCTTGGTCACCTAGGGCTCGCCGGCCTGGGTGCACTCGGCGCCAGCTCGTTCCTCAGCGCGTGCGCCAGTTCCGCCAGCGGGCCGACGACGAGCGGCGGCTCGGGCGCTGTCACCATCCAGTCCAACCTCTCCTCACCGCAGGCCAAGGCCGCGATGGAGAAGCTGATCGAGACCTTCAACGCGCAGGGCAAGGGCACGGCGAGTCTCAACACGATCGCCTCGGAGACCTTCCGGACCCAGCTCCCCACCTACCTGACCTCGGCCAACCCGCCGGACCTCTACACCTGGTACGCGGGCTCCGTCGCCAACGACTACGCCAGCAAGGACCTGTTGCTGGACGTCTCCGACGTCTGGAAGTCGCTGGGCGACTACCCCGAGTCGCTGCGCACCCTCTCCACCGCCGCCAGCGGCAAGCAGGTCTTCGTGCCGATGAACAACTACTGGTGGGGCTTCTTCTACCGCAAGTCGAACTTCGCCAAGTGGGGCGTGCAGGAGCCGAAGACCTGGGCGGACTTCCTGGCGCTGTGCGAGACGCTGAAGAGCAAGGGCGTCCCGCCGATCGGCATCGGTCTCGGCGACACCCCGTGGGTGGCCTCGGCCTGGTTCGACTACCTGAACATCCGGATCAACGGCGCGCCGTTCCACCGCGAGCTGCTCGCCGGCAAGCAGCGCTTCGACGACCCCAAGGTCAAGGCGGTCTTCACCCGCTGGCGCGAGGCCCTGCCCTACTTCGACCCCAAGGGCAAGGCGTACCCGTTCCAGGAGGCGACCACCGCCCTGCTGGCCGGCAAGACCGGCATGTTCCTGATCGGCACGTTCTTCGCCGACGCCGCGCCGAAGGACGCCCTCGGTGACCTGGACTTCTTCCGGTTCCCGATCATCGACCCGGCGGTGCCGCTGGCCGAGGAGGCTCCGACGGACGGCTTCTTCGCCAGCGCGAAGACCGCCAACCCGACCGGCACCAAGGCCCTGCTGACCTACCTCTCCGGGGTCGAGGCCCAGGAGGCGTACGTCAAGGCCAGCTCCGGCATCGTGCTGCCGGCCAACCCCAGGGCCAAGGCGTCCGACTCGCCGCTGGTGGCCAAGGGCAAGGCGATGCTCGGCGAGGCCAAGGAGCTGACCCAGTTCTTCAACCGGGATTCCAGCGACGCGCTCCAGCCGACCGCGGACACCGCGCTGACCAAGTTCATCGACAAGCCGGACCAGATCGACGCGATCCTGCGGGAGTGGCAGGCCGGCGCCGAGAAGGTCTTCAAGGGCTGACGTGACAGCAACGATCTCCCCGACTTCGGTCACCCCCACCCGGCGGCGGCGACGGTCGGCTCGACTGTCGCCGCTGCTGGTGGCCTTCGTCCTCGTGCCGTTCGCGGTCGAGAGCATTTGGGTGTTCTGGCCGGCGCTCCAGGGCTTCTGGTTCTCGCTCACCCGCTGGGACGGGATGTCGCCGCCGACCTTCGTCGGCGCGGACAACTACGTCGAGCTGGCCGGTGACGCCACCTTCCGGGGCGCGCTGATCAACACGGTGATCTGGCTGGTGCTCTTCGGCGGCCTCTCCGTGCTGGGCGGGTTCGGCATGGCGCTGGTCCTGCAGAAGGAGCGGCGCGGGGTCGGCTTCTACCGGGCCGCGCTGTTCACACCTGTGGTGTTCTCACTGGTGGTGACGGCGCTGGTCTGGCGGGTCTTCTACCAGCCCGACGGCATCGCCGACACGCTGCTGCGGGCCGTCGGCCTGGAGCACCTGATCCGGCCCTGGCTGGCCGATCCACAGACCGCGCTGTACGCGGTGATCCTGCCCGCCCTGTGGCGGCAGATCGGGTACGTGATGGTGCTGTTCCTGGCCGGCCTCAAGGCCATCGACCCGGCGCTGCACGAGGCCGCCCGGATGGACGGCGCCAACTCCTGGCAGCGGCTGCGGCACGTCACCATTCCCCAGCTCAAGGGGGTCAATGCGGTCGTGCTGTCGGTCATCGTGATCGACTCGCTGCGCTCGTTCGACATCGTCTGGTCGCTGACCAAGGGCGGCCCGTACCACTCGTCGGAGCTGCTCAGCACCTACATGTACTCGACCGCGTTCCAGAGCCTGCGGCTGGGTTACGCCTCCGCCATCGCCGTCGTGATCTTCGTGCTCGCGCTGGCCGTCATCCTCGGCTACCTGGTCCGCGCGTTCCGGGAGGAAGCGTGATGAACAAGCTCCGTACCGGGGCCTTCCACACCGGCATGATCCTGCTCTCGCTGCTCTGGCTGGGGCCGGTGCTCTGGGTGGTGGTGATGTCCACCCGGTCGTTCGACGACATCGCCGCGCACGGCGTGGGCAGCCTGCCGCACTCGTTCACCCTGGACACCTACCGGCAGGCGTGGACCGACGGCGGTGAGCTGCGCGCGCTGATCAACAGCATGCTGGTCACCATCCCGTCGGTGGCGCTGAGCCTGGGGCTGGCGGCGATGGCGGCGTTCGCGCTGAGCCGCTTCCGGATCCCCGGCCGGCGGACCATCCTGCTGCTGATGCTCGCCGGCAACCTGCTGCCACCACAGATCCTGCTCATCCCGGTGGCCAAGTTCAGCGAGCTCACCGGCCTGTACGACACGCTCTGGGCGCTGATCACGGTGCAGGTCGGTTTCGGGCTCGGCTTCTACACGTTCGTCCTGCACGGCTTCATGCGGGACCTGCCGGGCGAGATCCAGGAAGCGGCCACCATCGACGGCGCGGGCACGGCGCAGATCTTCACCCGGGTGATGCTGCCGCTGACCCGGCCCGCGTTGGCCGCCCTGGGTGCGCTCTCCTTCACCTGGATCTTCAACGACCTGCTGTGGGCGATCACTGTGCTGCGTACCGACGACAACATGCCGGTCACACCGGCGCTCCTCGCCCTCCAGGGGCAGTTCGTCTCGTCCTGGAACGTCATCGCCGCCGGTACGGTCATCGCGGCCGTGCCCACCGTCGCGGTCTTCCTGCGTTTCCAGCGGCACTTCGTCTCCGGCCTGGCGCTGGGAGCGGTCAAGTGACCGGGCAGCTGTGGACGCTGCGCGGGGCGCACACCGAGTACACAGTGACAGTGCCCGCGCACGGTCGCTGGTTGGAGCTTGTCGCGTGGGGCCCGCACGGCGTCTCGGACGGGCCGTCGCCGGTGGCCTACGACGGCCCGGTGCCGTTCCTCACCGCCGGCGACGCGGCCCCCATCGAGTACGCCACCGACGCCGACCGACCGTTCACCGGCGCCGACCTGGTGATCGAGACCTCGAACGGGCAGCGCCGGGTGGGCTTCGTCCACACCGACGCGCGGATCGACGCCGACCAGCGGGAGCTGGCCGTCGCCTTCGCCGACGCGGTCACCGGGCTGCGCGCCACTGTGCACTACCGGGTGCCCGCCGGCACCGACGTGGTGCAGCGGTGGGTCGAGCTGACCAACGACGGCACCGACGCGCTGCGGGTGGTCCGGGCCGGATCGGGTGGGTTCTGCGTACCGACGCCGCACGGCGCGTTGCTCAGCCACCAGTGGGGGCAGTGGGAGCAGGAGTTCCAGCTCTCCCACGTCGAGCTGGGTCACGGAACCTTCAGCATCGGCAGCTCCCAGGGCGTACCCGGGCATCTGCACGTGCCCTGGCTGGCCGTGCGGGACACCGCGGACCCGGCCGGCTCGGCGTGGGGGATGGGGTTGGCGTGGACCGGCTCCTGGGAGATCAGCGCGGAGCGGGACACCGGCGGCCTGACCCGGGTCCGGGCCGGCCGCCAGCTGGTCGACGGCCCGTTGGAGCTGCCCCCCGGCGAGTCGCTGACCCTGCCGGTGGTCACCGGCGCGTACAGCCCGGACGGCCTGGACGGGCTGGCCCGCGTCTGGCACACCCACCAGCGGTTGCTGGCCGGTGAACGGCTCACCCCGCGCCCGGTGCTCTACAACTCCTGGGAAGCCACCTACTTCGCCGTCGAGGCGCAGAGTCAGCTCGCGCTGGCCCGGATCGCCGCCGAGCTCGGCGTGGAGACGTTCGTGGTGGACGACGGCTGGTTCGTCGGCCGCAACGACGACACCGCCGGGCTCGGTGACTGGACGCCCGACCCGGCGAAGTTCCCGGCCGGGTTCGACGCGTTCATCGCCGACGTGCGCGCACTCGGGCTGAACTTCGGGCTCTGGGTCGAGCCGGAGTGCGTGAACCCGAAGTCGACGCTCTACGCCGAGCACCCGGACTGGGTCTACTCCGTCGACGGTCGACCCCTCACCCCGGTCCGCAACCAGTACCTGCTCGACCTGGGCCGGCCCGAGGTCGCCGAGTTCGTGCACTCCACAGTCGACGGATTGCTCCGCCGGTACGACATCGACTACCTGAAGTGGGATTTCAACCGGCCACGTACCGAGCCCGGTCGTGCCGGCGGGATCGCTCCGCTCGACCTGGACGGCGCGCACGTCGCCAACCTGCACCGCATCTACGAGCAACTGCGCCGGGACCACCCCGGCGTGCTGATCGAGGCCTGTGCCGGCGGTGGCGCGCGCACCGACCTGGCGATGGCCGCCCGAGCCGACGTCTTCTGGCCCAGCGACAACACCGGGCCCCTGGACCGGCTCGCCATCCAGTACGGCTTCCTGCACGCCAACGCACCGCACCTGCTCAGCTCCTGGGTCACCGACGCGCCCGGCCTGTTCGACAGCCGACCGCGCTCGCTCGCGTTCCGCTTCGTCCTCGCGATGGCCGGTGTGCTCGGCATCGGCGCGGACATCCGCGCCTGGACTCCCGACGAGCGGGCCGAGGCGGCCGACTGGATCGCCCGCTACAAGGAGATCCGGGACGTCGTCACGCACGGCGAGGTGCACCTGATCGGTGGCCCCGACCAGGCGCGCTGTGCGGTGCAGTACACCGCGCCGGACGAGAACCGGGTGGTCGTGCTGGCCTGGCACACCGGCCGCCTCGACGGCGCCGGACTGCTGCCGTCCCGTCCGGTGCGGCTGCCGCTGCGCGGCCTCGACCCGGCAGCGCGTTACTCGCACGGCGATCGGCACTACTCCGGCAGCCACCTCGCCACCGTCGGCCTGCCCGTGCACTGGAGCGCGACCCACGACGCCGACCTCATCGTGCTGACCCGCGACTGAGGCCGGAGCACCACCACCCCCACCCCCGAGGGACAGGAGTACCTCCATGCGCCTGAACCGACCGCTGACCGCCACCCTGGCCGTGCTCGGCCTGGGCCTGGTCAGCCCCACGCCGGCGATGGCCGGTCCACCGCAGGCGGCCCCACCGCAGGCCGGCTCCTCTCCCGCCGGTCCACCGCCGGCGGCCCCCTCGCCCGCCGGTCCACCGCCGGCCGGCCATGGGCCGGGCCGTCCCGGTCACGCCCCAGCGGCCACCGGAGCGGAGGACCAGGGCGCGCCCGCCTACTTCAACAGCGGGCTCGCCCCGACGCCCTACCAGGGCTGGAACACCTACTTCGGTCTCGGTGGCGACCCCACCGAGGCCGAAGTACGGTCCGTCACCGACTTCATTGTCCACAGTGGCCTGCGTGACGCCGGCTACACCTACGTCTGGATCGACGGCAACTGGGCCGCGCCCACCCCGCGCAACGAGGCCGGCCAGCTCGTCGCCGACCCGGCCCGCTTCCCCGGTGGGATGGCCGCGCTGGCCGCGTACATCCACAGCAAGGGGATGAAGGCCGGCATCTACACCGACGCCGGCCCCTACCTGCCGGGGCAGTGCGGGCTCGGCAGCAACGGCCACTACCGGGCCGACATCGCCCAGTTCGCCGGCTGGGGCTTCGACGCACTCAAGGCCGACTGGCTGTGTGGGCGCGCCGCCGGCCTCGACCCGGAGGCCACCTTCCGTGAGCTTGCCGAGGCGGTACGCCAGTCACCGCGCCCGATGCTGCTCAACATCTGCAACCCGGTCAGCTCCGACTGGGGTGGCGGCCCGTACACCCCGGAACAGCTCTCCACCTGGAGCTACACGTACGCACCCACCATCGCCGACTCCTGGCGCACGTACACCGACGTGGGGCTGACGGACCCGACCCCGCAGTGGGCGTACCCGTGGGTGCTGCGCAACATGGACGTCAACGCGTACCACCCGGCGGCCACCGGGCCGGGGCACTACAACGACCCGGACTACCTGCTGCCGATGCGCCCACTGCCCGACGGCGGGTACGAGTTGAGCCTTGACGAGTCCAAGACGCAGCTCGGCATGTGGGCCATCATGGCCGCGCCGCTGGTGATCGGCTCCGACCCTCGTGGCCTACCGAAGGAGATGATCTCGGCGTTGACCAACCCGGAGATCATCGCCGTGGACCAGGACCCGCTGGTCCGACAGGGCGTCAAGGTCGCCGACACCGGCACCGACGCGCAGGTCTGGAGCAAGGTGCTGAACGGCTCCGGCAAGCGGGCCGTCGCGCTGCTCAACCGGCACGACACCGCCCAACGGATCACTGTGAATTTCGCCGACGTCGCGCTCGGCGGCGCGGTCCGCGTCCGTGACCTCTGGTCCCGCGCCGACGTGGACGCCCAGCCCGGCACCGCCGGAGTCCAGCCGTTCACCGGCTCGTACACCGTCGAGGTGCCGGCGCACGGCGTGGCCATGCTCCGTCTGACCGGCGCCGACCAGGTCGCCGGCGCCGACCTCGGCGGCACCGCGAGCGCCAGCCCGGCGCTGGTCCGGGTGGACGACACGCACGCCACCGCCTTCGTCCGCGACGCTTCCGGTGCGCTGGCCGTCAACACCCGCACCGGTACGACGTGGGGCACGCACTGGACCTCGCTCGGCGGGCCGGTCGGCGGGCGGATCCTCGGCCAGCCGGCCGCGTACGCCTCCGCCAGTGGACGACTCGACGTCTTCGTCCGTGGCACCGACAACGCGGCCTGGCAGCGCAGCTACACCGCCGGCAGGTGGGGACCGTGGCGCAGCCTCGGTGGCACGTTGACCGACGCGCCGACGGTGGCCTGGACCAGCCCGACCCAGTGGACGCTCGTCGGGCGTGGTGCCGACGGCAAGCTCTGGTCGCGTACCCCGAGCACCGGCTGGACCGGCGTCGGAGCCCCCGACGACCGGCCCTTCTACGGTCGGCCGAGCGCTGTCGTCGACGACGCCGGCGTCCTGCACGTGGCGGTCCGTAGCCGCACCGACGAGGTGTGGTGGAGTAGCCGTACCGGCACCACCTGGTCGGCCTGGACCAACCTGGGCGGCACCACCAACGGCAGTCCGACCCTGCTCGCCACCTCCGGCCGGGTCTACCTGTTCTCGCTGGCCGCCGACAACCGGCTGTGGCAGCGCAACCTGACCGACGGCGCCTGGGGCGGCTGGTTCCAACGTGGTGAGTTCGCCACCGACGCGTTCCGGGGTGCGCCCGGAGCCGCCGCCGGTGCCAACGGCAGTGCCTGGCTGGCGGTACGCGGGGTGGACAACCGCGTACACCAGGTCGTCCTCTGATCCACGGTGGCGGGCCGTCGACCGGCGGCCCGCCACCGCACCCGCAAGGCCGGGCCGGCTCCGCGTGGGGGCCGGCCCGGTGTGGTTGCCGGCTCCGTCCTGGGCCCGGATCCGCGGTTCAGGCTGGGACGAGTTCCCGGCATCGGCGTAGCGCCGCCAGGGCGAGTGGCGCGTCCCGGCCCACGATCCCGGCCTCCAACTCGGCGACCGCGTCTGCCGCGCGCGCCGGTTCACCTGCTGCGACTGCCGCCTCGGCCAGCACCAGCACCGCCTCGGCGGCCCACGCCAGGATGCCCTTCCCGCGTACCAGCGACAGCGCGTCGGCCGCGTGCCGGACGGCCTCGTCCGGCCTGTCGGTCAGCGTCAGCCGGGCCAACGCCGTGAGTGCCTGCACCAGCGGCCAGATCGCACCCACCCGACGGGCGTCCGCCACCACCTCCCGCAGCGCCCGCTCGGCAATCTCCACGTCGTCGCCGCTCCCGGCGGTGAGCGCCAGCACGGTGGCCAGTTCGGCCCGCGCGTCCAGCAGGGTGACCGGCATCCGTTCGGCGGTGGTGACCAGCCGGGTGAGCCGCTCGGCCAGCCCGTCGAACCTCCCGGCGGCCCGGCTCAGCGACAACTCGGTCGCCTCCACCAGGGCGGTCAGCCGCTCGTACCCGGTCTCGTCGACCAACGCCCGACCGGCAGCCAGGAGCGCCTCGGCCTGCTCCGGATGCCCGGCGTGCAACGCGCCCTGCGCCCAGTTCAGGCAGGCGCGGGCGTGCTCCCTGGGTCGATCGGCCAACTCGGCGGACGCGCGCAGCTCGGTGATGATCGACCAGGCCGCCGGGTCGCCCAGCTCCAACAGCAGCGACGCGCGGGCGATACGGACCGCGAGGTGCGCCGCCGGGTCACCGCTGGCCGTCGCGGCGCTCTCCGCCTCCGTACACCGGGCCAGGTGGTCGTCGACGTGCCGGCCGACGACGGTGTCCGGGGCCGCCAGCACCGCGAGCGCCGGGGCCTTGCGGCGCGGTGCGCGCAGGTACGGCACGGCCCGCTCGATCTCGGTGTACCCCCGCAGTGCCTCGCCCTGTTGACGCAGCATCCGCCCGAGCACCAGGCCCAGCTCGCCCCGGGCTCCGGGCGGCAACCGCCGGTCGGCGAGCAGCCGCTCCAGCACCGGGATCGCCTCCGCCTGGCTGAGCCCGTCGATGGCGGACCGGCCCAGCTTCGCGGCGAGCCGAACCCGCACCGGTCGGGGAAGCTCGGCGACGTCCATCGTCTGGAGCAGGAAGCTGGCGGCGGTCGCGTCGTCGCCGCGTTCGGTGGCCAGGTCGGCGGCAGCCTCGGCGTTGCGGACGAAGTCGGCCCCGCTGCCGGCCAACCGGTAGTGGTGCGCCAGCTGCGCGACAGGCCTCGGTAACTCCTGTTCCAGCACCCGTGCGACCCGCAGGTGCAGCCACTCCCGATTGGGCCGGGGAACCAGGTCGTACACCACCTGTCGGGCCAGGTCGTGACGGAACCGCAGACCGTCCCCGCCGTCGTGCAGAAGTCCCGCCCGATGGGCGGCGGTCAACGCCGAGCCGACAGTCACCCGGTCCAGGCTGAGGGCCGAGGCGAGAATGCGCTGGTCCGGTGCCATCCCCAGCACCGCGGCGGCCCCGAGCACCTCCCGGGTGCCCTCGTCGAGCGGCCGCAACCGCCAGAGCAGCACGTCGCGCAGGACGAACGGGACGCTGTCGTCCGCCAACGGGTCGCCGCCGCGCTCGGCGAGCGTACGCAGCACCTCCTCCACCACGAACGGGATGCCCGCGGTCCGGTCGAGCAGAGTTGCGGTGAGCTGCTGCGGAGGGTCGTCGAGCCGCAGGGTGCGGGCGGCCAGTCGGTGTACGTCGCCGGCGTCCAGCGGACCGAGCGAAACCCGGGTGACGCTCCACGGTGGGGTTCGGGCCAACGCGTCGTGGATGGGCGTACCGCCTCCGGGCGCTGCCGTGCGGGCGGTCAGCACCACGGCCAGCCCGTCCACCGGGTGGGTGGCCAGGTAGCCGAGGAACTCGCAGGTGGCCGGGTCGGCCCAGTGCAGGTCCTCGAGGAGCAGCGTGGCGGGGCTCAGCGCGGCGAGCACCGCGGCGACGGCCCGGAGCAGCCGGTGTCGTTCGGCTGCCGGATCGGTCAGCGGGGGCGGCGCGGCCGGCAGCACGTCGGCCAGTTCGGGGAGCAGCGGCGCGAGGGCGCCGGCGACCGGGCTCACCGCACCGAGCCGGTCGGCGCTGCCGCCGATCGCGTCCAGGAGTACGCCGAGCGGGAAGGGTTCCGGTACGTCGTCGCACTCGCCGACCACGTGGTGCCCGGGAAGTCCGCTGAGCAATTCGGCGACCAACCGGCTCTTGCCGATCCCGGGTTCACCCTCCAGCAGGATCAGGCACGGTGGGGCTTCGACGAGCCGGCGGAGCTGGTCCAGCTCGGCCGCTCGGCCGACGAACTCGACGGGTCCACGCAGACGTTCGGGGCGGACGGGAGTTGGGCCCCCGCCGCCCCGCGTCTTGTCATCGTCGCCGTCGATCACCGTGGGCCGAGCAGATCACCTCTGCGGTCGCCGCCGATGATCCGGCGGACCGGCGGTGACCTGGGTCACACGCCGATCCGCCGGGTGGGGGGAGCGGTGGTCAGGACTGGATGGTGACCGGCACGGTCTTCAGCGAGCCGTCACCGTTGCGGAACTCCACCACGCCGACGTAGCGCTGCCCCGGGGCGAGGCCGAACCAGCGCACTGTCAGATTCGCCGTCGCACCCGGTTGCACGGAACGCTGCTTCGGGTCGATGGTGAACCGGCCGGTGGACGTGCCGGGTGCCCCCGGCAGGTAACTGGTGATGGTGTACGCGTTGGCGCCGTCCTTGATGTTCTCGGTGAACTCCTGCTCGACCACCACGATGTAGTCACCGGCACCGTCCGGCAGGCTGACCTTGGCGCCGATCCGGGTGCTGGCCGTGGCGGTGACGAACTTCCCGGACGTGTCGTAGACGTTGAGGCTGAACTCGGTGCACTCCATCACGCCCTCCTCGTCCTCCCAGTCGATGTGGGAGCAGGTGGGTCGTGCCGACGTCACGTGGATCTCCGGGCTGCGAGTGCCCGCCGGTACGTGCAGGGTGGTCCTGCTGATCGACGCGGGCAGCGGCACCGGCAGGTTGTTCGACGTGCTCCAGTCCCAGCTCGGCCCGTCACCCTTCAGGGTCACCGCGGTGCTCGTACCCGAGGTCAGGCCGGAGACCTGGGAGATCAGCTGCCCCTTGTAGCCGACCTCGGCGGGGATCCGGAGGCTACCGAAGGTGCCCTTGCCGGTGATGGCGTCGGGGGTCACCAGTCCGGAGTTGTGCACGACCAGCGGGCTGCGTACCTCGTGCTTGAACTGGTCGCGCCAGGTCAGCGAGCCGTCGGCCCAGGTGTCGAACGCGCCGCCGGTGTTGGTGACCTCCACCGTGAAGCGGGCGCTGTGGCCGGGACGGATCTGCATCTTCGCCGGCGTGACCTTGACCTTGTAGCCCGGCGGGGCCTGCACCGACGAGGTGTAGGTGCTGGTCTTGTCGCTGACGTTGGTGACCGTGCGGGTCACGCTCTGCTTGCCCACCATCCGACCCAGCGAGATGGACGGGTAGTTGAGCTGCGCCGTGTCGATCGCGCCGATCGTGTCGCAGCCGTCCAGGTCGCCGAGCCCGTAGTCGCTGCCCCGGTCGGCGGACACCCCGCAGAGGTACTTGATCCAGTCCTGCTGGTTGGAGTCGTAGACCAGGCCCGGGTCGAAGGCGCTGCCCGGCTCCACCTGGCCGGCACCGTAGTTCAGCGGGGTCGCGTCGTACGTGCCGATCTTGATCGGGTTGCCCTTGTCGGTCTTGTCGACGGCGCTGGTCATCAGCGCCGAGCGGACCGCGGCCGGCGACCATCCGGGGTGCTTGGCCAGCAGCAGCGCGGCGATACCGGCGATGTGCGGCGCCGCCATCGAGGTGCCCGACTCCAGCGCGAAGTCGTTCCCGCCGATGGACGGGGAGAACGCGGCGACGATGTCCTGACCGGGCGCGCTGATGTCCGGCTTGAGCAGTTCACCGGCGTTCAGGTTGGACGGGCCCGCCGAGGAGAACGCCGCGACGGCGGGGGCCTCGACGGTCTCCAGCCTGCTCGGCGAGATGGTGGCCGTGGCGTTGCCCTTGGCGACGTACGCGGTGACAGTGGCCAGGTCGACCTCGTTGATGTGCACTGTCGGCACCGTCTGCACGTCCGCGTTGAGGGAGTTCAGCTCCTCGTTGTACAGCACCATGCCGACCCCGCCGGCCCGCGCCACCTCGATGCTCTTGTCGGTACGGGGGATCTCCCCGCGTACGCAGAGCACGATGGCGCCCTTCACCTTGGCCGGGTCCAACGTGTCATCGGCGCAGAGGCCGGCACCGTAGGCGCCGTCGGGGTCGAGCGCGCTGTCCTTCGCGAAGACCAGTCGGGCCGGGCCGACACCGGTCTCGCCCATGCCCACGCCGGCGATGGTCGTGCCGTTGCCGAGGGTGAGCTTGCGGGTGTTCTGCCGGTCGGTGGTGCTCGCGGCCACAGTGGTCAGCCAGGGCGTCGAGTTGTCGACGGTGTTGGCGAACGGTCCGGAGTTACCCGCTGCGGCGGCGACGAACACCCCGGCGGCGGCGGCGTTGAAGAACGTCGCGTCGACAGCGCCGAACTGCTCGGTGTCGTCACCGATCGAGTAGTTGATCACGTCGACACCGTCGGCGACCGCGTCGTCGATGGCGTGCACGATGTCGATGTCGGTTCCGGTCGCGCCACCCGCACCGTTGTCGTACAGCGCCTTGTAGATCGCGAGCCGGGCAGCCGGCGCCATGCCGGAGATCATCCCGAGGTCCTGGGTGCCCGACGTCGCCCGTACGCCGTGGATGCCGGCCGCGGTGCTGGCGGTGTGGGTGCCGTGACCGTTGCGGTCGCGGGGCGAGGAGTAGTCGTCCGGGAACGCCTCGGCGATGCCGCTGTCGTTGTACCAGCGGGCGCCGATCACCTTGTTGTTGCAGGTGACAGGTGCCTCGGTACCGACGTCGCAGGTGCCCTTCCACTTGGCGTCGATGATCGCCTGGTCGGGGCGAGGGCTGGGCAGGGGCGCGAAACTCGCGCTCTCCGGCCAGTAGCCGCTGTCGATGACTCCGATGATCACGCCCTCGCCCGCGCGGGAGTCCCCGCCGAACTCCTTCTTCCACACCCCGCCCTTGCCGGTCAGGCCCAGGTAGTCAGGGGTGTGCGAGGTTGCGGCGTGCACCTTCCGGCTCTCGTACACCGCCCGCACACCGCGGGTGGCGCGCAGCCGGGCGGCCTGCGGCCCGGTCAGGTCGGCGGCGAAGCCGTTGAAAGCCGTCTCCATCGTGACGCGGGTGCGCTCGGCCGGCACGCCGACGCGGTCCAGCACGGACGTGCGCTGCTGGCGCAGGTGATCGCGGTACGCCTTGGCGCTGCCCGATGTGCGGTTCAGCTTCGCGCCGTCGGTGGGCTTGGTCGCCGCGATACCCGGAACACCGCCGGTGTACGTGGCCAGCGGCTCCTCGTCGAGTTGGACGAGGTAACGGGCGGTCGGTCCGCTGCTCGTCGGTGCGGCGGCGGCGCTGCCGGGCAGACTGGTCAGGCCGGCTGCGGTCAGCGCCACGGCAGCCAGCATGCTGACCCCGCGCCTGGCCCGTCCGGTCCGATGTGCGTTCGTTTGTGGCACGTCGTTTGCCTCCACGTTCGGTGCCGGCCGCCACGACTGATGACGGTGGCCGAAACCTAGGAGCGGTAACGATCATCGAGAAGCACCCGTAACCTGGCCGTAACGTCGGAAACAAGCTCGTAACACAACGGGTACTTTGCGCGTCATTTGGGAGCTGATTCGCGGTGTCGATGCGTTGGTTGTCCGTGCCGTCGATCGAGGCAGCCTTCGTCGTCTTCGACGCCCAGGGCTCCGGGTGTCGCTCCTACGGCGTCGAAGAGGCGGGCCAGCGCTGGTTCGTCAAGACGGCCACCACGGCGCCGAGCCGCGCGTCCCTCGACCGCGCCTGCGCGTTGCACGCCGCAGTCCGCCACCCGGCGATCGTCCGTCCAGTGCAGACAACCTACGGGCCGGCTGGCTCGACACTCGTCTACCCCTGGTACGACGGCGACGTCCTGAACCACGCCACAGCCCACGGTGCCGACCGCGAAGGGCTGGCCCGATTCCAGCAACTGCCAGTGCCGCAGGTGGAGGCGGCGCTCGACGCGATCCTCGACGCCCACCTCGCCGTCAGCGCCGCCGGGTTCGTCGCTGTCGACCTCTACGACGGCTGCTTCCTGTACGACTTCTCGAGCGAACGGATGCGCCTGATCGACCTCGACGAGTACCGGCCCGGGCCGTTCGTGCTCGACGCTGACCGTCTTCCCGGCTCTCGCCGCTACATGGCGCCGGAGGAGTTCTCCCGTGGCGCTGTGATCGACGAGCGGACCACAGTGCACCTGCTCGGCCGCACCCTGCACCACCTTCTCGACTCCGCGAAGGGCTGGCGGGGCAACGGCGAGCAGCGTCGGGTCGTGGAGCGGGCAACCAGAGAGATGCCGACCGCTCGATACGCCGACGTGCCAGCGCTGGTCCGCTCCTGGCGGTCGGCAGCATCATGAAGACGGGCAGCATCATGGCGGCGGCGCCTGGCGGTCGGCGGCATCCTGACGGCGATGGTGCCGAAGCCGCTCCGCTACTGGCTCGTGGTTTGGTTGCGGTGTGGGGTGTCCGGACCGAGCACGCCGACCAGTGGAGAGTTTGCCGGGGCGGCTGAGGACTTTACCACCAACCGCGTGGGCTGCCCTGGCCGGCCGAGCTGCGCGCCGGTCTCAAGGCTCCGGCGATCGCCGATCGGCTTACGTTCGTCGGTGGTAGTGGTTGCGGCGCGGGATTTGTTCGGGGTCGAGCCAGGCCGGCGGCACGAACTCGGGGTGGCCGTCGTCGCCGAGCCGCACCGTCCACTCGCCCCGGTGAACGTGTCGATGGTGATGACCGCAGAGCAGCGCGGCGTTGTCGAGGTTGGTCGGCCCGCCGTCAGCCCAGTGGTGGATGTGGTGGGCGGCGCACCAGCGGGGTGGTCGGTCGCAGCCGGGGAACGCGCAGCCGCCGTCGCGCAGCACCAGAGCCCGACGTAGCGCGCCGGTGACGAGTCGGCGTTGTCGACCCACGTCGAGGACCTGGCCTGCGCCGCCGAGGACGGCGGGCAGGATGGTGGCGTCGCAGGCCAGTCGGCGCACGGTGTCGGGGGTGAGCTGGAGACCGATGTCGAGCGCGCCGGCGGAGAGCTGTCGGGTCAGCCCGTCGTAGCTGGTGGTGACGACGATCTGGGCGGGGTCGCCGCCGCTGTCGGGTAGGTCGCCGGTGCGTAGGGCGAGTCGGCAGACGTCGGCGAGGGCGTCGTGGCGGCGTTGCCCGGCGCAGCGGGTGTCGTCGGGGCCTGCGGGTGCGCTCAGCGGGTCGATGGCGGCGCGCAGCAGGCCGGCGGCCTCGGCGTCGAGGGTGCCGCTGAGTCGCAGCCGCCCGTCGGTTTGCGCGGACAGCGTGAGGTGTCGGTCGCGGGTGGCGCGGGCGTCCTCGGCGGCCAGGGCCGCGGCAGCGGCGGCGTCGGCGAGGTCGGGGGCGACGTGGTCGAGGATGCGGGTGCCCATCCGACGCAGCAGGGTGGGGTCGAACTGCGCGGCCCAGTCGACGAGCACGCCGACGGCCTTGCCGGCGGTTTCGGTATCGGCGGTGGTCTGCACGGTGGTGGCCGTGTCGGCGATGACGCGGGCCTGGTCCAGGTTGATGGCGCCATCAGCCAGCGCTTGTCGGATGCCGGGGTTGCCGGTGTCCAGGGCGGTGGCGAGGTCGACCAGGCGGCGGGCGGCGGGAACGGTCATGCGCAGTCGTTCGCGTAGCCAGACCGCGGTGGTGGAGGCGCCCTGCGCGCGGGCGGTGCCGCGGCCGTCGATCTCGCGGACCAGGGTCAGGGTGACGGCGGCGAGGCGTTGCTGAAGACGGTGCGCAGCGTCGAGCGCGGCGATCAGCTCATGCTCGGTGAGGGGCCAGGCGGCCGTGTCGACGCAGGCAGCGACCGCGTCGTCCGCCTGCGCCAACTCCTCAACCATGACCAAAGACTAGAACAGGTGTACGACAAATTCAGTCGTCATGATCGATGCGCGGCGGCGGCGGTCGAGACGGCGGCCGCCCGACCGACCGCCATGGGGACCTGCTCAGCGCCTCTGCGGTGGCAGCGGCATGGAGGCCGTCCGACTCGCCCGGGGGGCGCTAATAGCCGGATCGGCCGCCACGGGCGCAGGCAAGTCGATCGGCGGTCACGTGCGCGGGATCGCCGGATCGGTGGCCGGGGGTGTCACTCACCCTGATGGCCGCAACAAGCCGGAGCCGTCAGGCGCGCCGGATCGCTCCCGGCCCGGCGTTGATGTCGATGTCGCCGCTCTCCACGTCGTGGCCGGCTGCGCAGCGGAGCACTGCGCGTACCGGCTCTCCGCAGTTGCGGTGGGTGGAGGTGACGGACGGGCCGGCCTCGTCGGCGGCCCAGGTGTCGCCCCAGTTGCGCAGTGCGGTGATCACGGGCAGGAGTTCGCGGCCCTTGCGGGTGAGTTGGTACTCGTGGCGGGTGCGCTGCCCCGGCTCCCGGTAGGGGATCCGTTCGAGCAGTTTGGCGGCGACCATCTCCTTGAGGCGGGCGGCCATGGCGGGCTCGCCGACGCCTACCCGGCGGACGAAGTCGTCGAAGCGGCGTGTGCCGAGCAGCGCCTCACGCATGATCAGGACGGTCGACCTGCTGCCCACGATGTCCATCGCCCGGGCCACCGAGCAGTTCGCAGTCGACCAGGAGTCGCGATCGTCTCGTAGGTCTTCCATGTGGTCCAGCCTACCTGACTTGCGTCGAAGCTAGCCAGGTGCTTCACTGGGACGCTGCTGGCTTATGCAGATGCAAGTCAGCCCGACCAGCATCGAGGACGCCAGTGACCACCAACACCACGGCCCCGACCGCAGCCGCGCCAGCCACTGCGCGGCCGTCGCTCGGCGGCTCTCGCGCGATGACCCTGATCGCCACGTGTCTGGGCGCGATGATCACGTTCCTGCAGATCACCGCGACCGTCTCTGCCCTGACGACCATCCAGCGTGACCTTCGGATCGACCCCACCACCGTGATCTGGATCCCCAGCGCCTACACCCTGGTCGTGGCGAGCATGGTGCTGTCCGCCGCCACGCTGGGCAATCGCTACGGACGCCGGCGCATGTTCGGCGCCGGCGTCATCGCCATGATCGTTGGCGGTGCCGTGGTGGCCGGTGCCCCCAACGCGGCCTGGGTGATCGTCGGGCAGTTGGTCGCCGGCCTCGGAGGGGCCCTGATCCTGCCCAATAGCCTCGCGATCCTGAGCGCGACCTTCACCGACCCGCACCGGCGCACCGAGGTCATCACCGCGTGGTCCGCAGCTTCCGGTGTCGGGCTCGCGGTCGGCCCGCTCATCGCCGGCGCGCTGCTACAGCACTACCAGTGGCACAGCGTCTACCTGTCGACCATCGTGCTGGGTGTGGTCACCCTCGTCGTCGCCGCCATCGGAGTGGCGGAGTCCCGGCCGAGTGCTGCCCGACTCGACGTACCCGGCCTGCTGCTCGGCACCGTCGCCATAGCCGCCGCCGTCTACGCGATGATCCAGGGTGGCAAGGACGGCTACACCAGCCCGGTGATGGTTGTCGCCTGGGTGGTGGCGGCTGTCGCACTCGTCGGGTTCGTGCTGGTCGAGTTGCGCACCAGCGCGCCGATGCTCGACGTTCGGCTGTTCCGGTCCGGTTCGTTCAGCGCCGTCATGGTCGTCGCCGCGGTGTCGTTGTTCGGCTTCACCGGCGTGGCCATCCTGATGGTCCTGTTCCACGAGCGCGCGCAGGCGCTCAGCCCGCTGGACACCGGCTGGCGGATGCTGGCGCTGTTCGGCGTCTACGCGGCTGCGGCCTTCGGAGCGGGGCGGCTGATTCGTCGTACCGGATTCAAGGCTCCCCTCACCGCCGGCCTCGTCCTCGGTGCCCTGGCCAGCTTCGGGCTGGCCGCCCAGGGCCCGACCACCCCGTTCGGCCAGCGTTGGCCACTGCTCGCGCTGTTCGGCGCAGCCAGTGCCCTGGTGGTGGCCCCGGCCACGGCGGCGGCGTTGGCGAGCGTCGCGCCTGCCCAGGCGGGCATGGCCTCCGGCGCGGTCAACGCCGCCCGTCAGGTGGGCTCGGTGATCGGCTCGTCCCTGCTCGGGACGCTGCTCACCACCACGATGCTGGCCGACCTCCCGGACCGGCTCGCCGCCCACCAGGTGGGTGAGCCGACTCGGACGGCCGTCCAGGCGGCGGTGGCCGCCGGTGCCACCGGCGACCAGCCACTGCCCGATCCGGTCCGGTCCGCGCTGGCCGAGGCGCTGACCTCTGGTGTCCAGGCGGGTCTGCGGATCAACGGCATCGTCTTCCTGGTGACCGCCGTGCTCGCGCTCACAGTGATCCGCAACCGGCCCCACGAGCACTAGAACCGGCTAGGCGGCGACTGCGTCCAGTTCCTCGATCGCGTCGGCCGGCAGCTTCAGGTCGGCTGCGGCGACGTTCTCCCGCAGGTGCGCCACGCTCGACGTGCCGGGGATCAGCACGGTGGTGGGGGAGCGCTGGAGCAGCCAGGCCAGGGCGACCTGCTGCGGCGAGGCACCCACTCGGGCGGCGACGCCGTCGAGCGTGTCGGACTGCAACGGCGTGAACCCACCGAGCGGGAAGAACGCGGCGAACGCGATGTTCTCCGCCGCGCACCTGTCGACGAGGGCGTCGTCCTGTCGGTTGGCGAGGTTGTAGAGGTTCTGCACCGTCACCACCGGTGCGATGGCCTGGGCCTCGGTGAGCTGGTTCAGCGTGACGCCGCTGAGCCCGAGGTGCCGGATCAGGCCCTGCTGCCGCAGCTCAGCGAGCGCGGCGAACTGCTCACCGACGGGCGCGTCAGTGGTGCTCTCCGACATGCCGACCCGCAGGTTGACCACGTCGAGGACCTCCAGGCCGAGGTGCCGGAGATTCTCCTGGACCTGGGCCTTCAGGGCCGCCGGCTCCAGGGAGGGAATCCAGGAGCCGTCGTCGCCGCGCCGCGCGCCGACCTTGGTGACCAGGTGCAGATCTTCGGGGTACGGGTGCAGCGCCTCCCGGATCAGCTCGTTGACCACCACCGGGCCGTAGAAGTCGCTCGTGTCGATGTGCCGGACCCCCAGGTCGACGGCCTCGCGGAGCACCGCGAGCGCCTGGTCGCGGTCGCGGGGAGGGCCGAATACCCCGGGGCCGGCCAACTGCATCGCCCCGTAACCCATCCGGCTCAGGGTGAGGCCGTCGGCCAGGGTCAGCGGGCCGCCGGGAAGGTTCTCGCTCATGTCGTCCTCGATCCGTCATCGCAGTGGTCAGTTGCGACTGTGCGCCGGCAGCCGTTCGGCCGGCAGGGCGAGTTGTTCCTGGTAGTGACACGACCAGTCACCGGTCGGCGAAGCGGCCTACCGTCGAGGACATGGACGCGACCAACCAGCTCGGCGACTTCCTGCGTGCCCGTCGGGAGCAGATCCGACCCGAGGATGTCGGGCTCGGTCCGGGCGTGGGTCTGCGCCGGGTGCCGGGGCTGCGGCGCGAGGAGGTGGCGATGCTGGCGGGCATCAGCGCCGACTACTACCTGCGGTTGGAGCAGGGACGCGAACGGCACCCCTCGGTGCAGGTCCTCGATGCGCTCGCCGGGGTGCTCGGGTTGGATCCGGAGGCGACCGCGTACATGATCGGGTTGACCCGGGTGCGTTCGCGCCGGGCGGCCCGGCCGTCCGTCGAGAGGGTGCCGGCCAGCATCCTGCACCTGCTGCGGCAGCTCTCCATGCCGGCCTTCGTGCAGAACCGCTACCTCGACATCCTGGCCTCGAACCCGATGGCCAGGGCGCTGTCGCCGAATCTCGCCCCGGGGGCCAACCGGCTCCGCGCGGTGTTCCTGGACGAGGCCGAGCGGGACCTGTTCCGGGACTGGCGGCAGGCGATGCAGAGCGTGGTGGGGCAGATGCGTGCCGACTCGGCCGGAGACGCGGACGACCCGCGGCTGGCCGCGTTGGTGGGGGAGCTGTCGATCAAGAGCGACTGCTTTCGCCGGTTGTGGGCACGCCATGAGGTGCGTCGCCGCGAGGGCATCATCAGCCGACTCCACCATCCGGAGGTGGGTGACCTCGACCTGTACTGCGACAAGTTGGCGGTAGCGGGCGCCGACGGGCAGCTGCTGGTGATCTACCACGCCGAGCCCGGCACGGAGTCGGCGCGCTCGTTGGCTCTGCTCGGCTCGATCGCCGCCAGCACTGCTGACGACGTCCCGGACAGCCTCCGGCCCGGCGATCCGGCCCGTCTCTACCCGCTGGAGTGAGCGCCGCCGGTCAGCGTTGGCGCGGGGTCGTCTGGGGCGGTGGGCTTGACGATTCATTGTTTGTGAGTGCACACTTACAAACATGCGATCGACCGCCGAGGCCCGCCGGGTCACCGTCCTGAACGCCGCCGTGTCGGCGTTCGCCCGCACCGGCTTCCATGCCACGCCGGTCACCGCCGTGGCCGCCGCCGCGGGCATCTCCGAGGCGTACGTCTTCCGGCTCTTCTCCGGCAAGCTCGGGTTGTTCGTGGCGGCTGCCGGTGCGTGCTTCGAACGGATCGCCACGGCGATCGAGGCCGGGGCGGAGCGCGCCGCGGGTGGCAGCCCGGAGGAGGTGCTCGACGCGATGGGCCGTGCCTACGCCGAGCTGATCGCCGACCGCGATCTGCTGCTCTTCCAGGTTCAGGCGCAGGCCGTCACGGACATCCCGGAGATCGCCGAGGCGGTCCGCGCCGGCTACCGCCGAGTCGCGACCTTCGTGCAGGACCGGGCCGGTGCCAGCGACGCGCAGGTGCAGCAGTTCTTCGCGTACGGGCAGCTCTGCCACCTGATCGTGACCGCCGGTCTGGAGCAGGTGCCCGAGCCGTGGGCTCGCGCTCTGACCGCCGGCATCCGCCACCCCTGATCCGACTCCCGACAGTGGGCCGCGCTGGCGGTCCATTTTTCGGACGTCACAAGTGTGTGAGTGCACACTTACAAACAAGAGGGAGAAACCAATGACCACCGACACGACGATCACCGAAGTGGTGCTGCCCGGCGTGGTCGAGCCCGACGGGCTCCAGCTGCACCGACGCGCCATGCCCGCACCCGGACGCGGGCAGGCCCTCGTCCAGGTCGAAGCCACCGGCATCTCGTTCGCCGAGCAGCAGATGCGCCGGGCCCTCTACCCCGGCCAGCCGAAGTTCCCGTTCGTGCCCGGCTACGACCTCGTCGGCACGGTCCGGGCCGTCGGCCCCGGCGGTGACGACTCGCTGATCGGCACCCGGGTGGCGGCGGTCACCAAGACCGGCGCCTGGGCCACCCACGCACTCGTCGACGTCGACGTCCTGACCCCCGTGCCGGCGGACCTCGATCCCGCCGAGGCCGAGACCGTGGTGGTCAACGGGGTGACCGCCTGGCAGATGCTGCGCGGCGCGGACCTGCGGGCCGGGCAGACCATCCTCGTGCACGGCGCGAACGGTGGCGTCGGAACCGTGCTCGTCCAACTCGGCCGCCACCTCGGCCTGCGGGTCATCGGCACCGCCGCCGCACGGCACCACGCAGGCCTGCGCGACCTCGGCGTCGAACCACTCGACTACCGCGATCCGGACCTGGCCGCACGGGTCCGTGAGCTGTCGCCGGGCGGCGTCGACGCCGTCTTCGACCCGGTCGCCGGCCCCGGCGTCCGCACCTCGTACGGCCTGCTCGCCCCCGGCGGCAAGCTGGTCGTCTACGGCAACGCCGCCGCCGTGGGCACCGGGCAGTCGGTGCTGTGGGTCTTCGTGAAGCTGCTGGCCCGCCTGTACACCTGGAACGCGCTGCCCAACGGCCACCGGGCCGGCTTCTACAACTTCTGGGCCGGCAACCTCACTCGACGCGCCTCGTTCCGGCGTCGCCTGCGCGGCGACCTCGGCATCGTGCTCGACCTGCTGCGGCAGGGAGTGATCGTGCCGCAGATCGCCGCCCGCTACCCGCTCGGCGAGGTCTCCACCGCACTGGTGTTCGCCGAAACCCGCAGTCGGGCCGGCAAGGTGGTGCTCGAGCCCTGATCCTCGACTACGTCGAGGGCATCGGCGGTTCGGGCGGGTTCCCGTGGGCCCGGATGCTGTCGGCGACGGCGACCCCGGCGAGCACCAGGGTCGCTGCGAGGCCGGCCACCAGTGCCGGGGTGAGCACCAGGACGGGGCCCGCGACCGCCAACACGAGCAGCGCGAGCAGTCGAGACGGCGAGACGCGACTGAACACCTCGTACTCGAACCGGGCACGTCCAAGCAGGAACAACGCAGGCCCGCCGAGAAGGACGCCGACCAACCACGGCGACGCCCTCTCGGCGGGGTGGGCGATGACGGCTTCGAAGCCCGCGGAGGCGGCCACGATGCCGGCCACCATGAGTAGGTGGGTGTTGGGCGCGGAGCGTACGAACCCGCCCGGGTCCCGGGACGCCTCGATGACGGCTTTCAGCAGGGCCCCGGCGCGGTGGACGTAGATCTGCCACAGCAGCACTGCCGTGGTGAAACCGACCAGGAGTGCCGCCGTCCGGTCGAGGGTCAGGTCGTGGGCGGCATAGGTCAGGGTGATGATGAGGATGAGGTCGCCGAGGGCGAGCGTGAAGATCTGCTGGTACCGCTCCGCCAGATGGTCGGCAGCCACGGCGTAGCGGGGTGCGGGTAGACGACCGATCCTCGGTGTGGGGTAACGAAGCCAGGCAACCGCGTAGTCGACAACGAGCGCGGCGGTCCACAACAGGCCCCGCGCCGGACCGCTCACGAAGGCGCCGGCGAGCCACGGTACCGCGGACACCGCGAACCAGAACATGAACCGACCGAAGTGTTGCTGCGCCAGGCGGCCGCTTGGCACGGCGACGAGGAACGCACCGCGCCCCACCTGGATCGCCACGTACGCGCCCGCGAAGATCAGGCCATGCCCTGCGAAGGCTCCGGGCAGCGCACCCGCCATCAGGATCGTCCCGAACATCACCCACAGCGTCATCGCGAAGATCGGGGGGCGACCGGGGTGGTGGAGTTCGGTCGACAGCGCGCTGGCCGCCCAGACCCACCAGACGGCCATCAACAGCACCACGGTTTCGAAGACCCCGACCCAGTCGAGACGCTGGGCCAGGGTTCGTGATGTCAGGGCGAGTGCGGCAACGAAGACCAGGTCGAGGAAGAGTTCCAGCAGGGTCGCCCGTTGGGGCCCTTCATCCTCGCGGGCCAGCCCTACCGCTTGGTCGGTCGTCATCAGCTGCCCGCCTACCTGCCCTGACCCCTCGATCCTAGTGATATTTCGACCATAACCAGGGCAAAGCTGCTGGCTGGCCTCCATCCGGTGACTCAGCCGGCACGGTGGCCGAACCGTCCGGTACGCGCCCGACGTTGGTCGGTCCGGCAGCGGTGCTTGTGTAGCCGCAGGTCGAGAGGGCGTACGGTGGACATGTCGCCCGGGACCCCGGTGGCCGCCAGACGCCGTCGCCACCAGCCCGTCAGGGGCGTTATCGATCGCCGTTCCCGCCACCGCGACCTGCTGGCCGTGTCGGCCCCTTGCCGGCCACGTCCCGGCCGTCGGGTTTCGCCCGTCATCGCGGTCGCCACATTCGGTGGTCCGGATCCGACCTGCGCGTGTGCGCACGACCGTCCGTGCGAACGATCGTTTCGAACGCCTTTACCAGGAACGCCTTTACCAGGGGAGCACCGAATGAGGATCGCCAGGGACCGGATCATCACCGCACTTCGCGACCGGGGCCAGCAGGCCCGAGCGGACTGGGTCGAGCGCGAGCTGCCGGAGCGCGTGGACCCGGCGAAGCACTCCGGGCTGCTCGCCACCCTGCACCTCAACCCAGCTGATCTCGTTGACGCGGCCTCTCCGTGAGGGTGGCGCTGCTCGGGCCGGTCGCCTGGCGTACGCCCCCGCACCACTACGGCCCGTGGGAGCAGGTGACCGGCCTGCTCGCCGAGGGGCTGGTCAGCCGGGGCGTCGACGTGACGCTCTTCGCGACACTGGACTCCGTCACCTCCGCACAGCTCGACGGGGTGTGCCCACGCGGGTACGCCGACGACCCGGACCTGGACGGTCGGGTGTGGGAGGCGATGCACGTCTCCCACGCGATGGCCCGCTCGGCGCAGTACGACCTGGTGCACAGTCACCTGGACTGGCTGCCCCTGGCGTTCGCGGAGCACTGCCGTGCTCCGCTGCTGACCACAGTGCACGGTTTCTCCGGCGCGGGGATCCTGCCCGCCTACGCCCGAGCCCGCTCGTCGTACGTGTCGATCTCCGACGCCGATCGGGCACCGGAACTCGACTACGTCGCCACGGTCTACCACGGAGTCGACGTCGGTGGACTGCCGTTCACCAGCGAGGCCGGCTCCGGGCTGGCCGCCTTCGGTCGGATCCACCCGGACAAGGGCACCCACACCGCGATCGAGATCGCCCGCCGTGCCGGCCGGCCACTGACCATCTGCGGGATCGTGCAGGACGAGCGGTACTTCGCCGAAGAGGTGGCCCCGCACATCGACGGCGACCAGGTCGTCTTCCTCGGGTCGGTGGGCCCGCGTCGGCGCGCCGAGGTGCTGGGTGGCAGCACCGCGTTGCTGCACCCGATCGCCTTCGACGAACCGTTCGGGCTGTCGGTGGTGGAATCGATGGTCTGTGGCACACCTGTCGTCGCCTACCAGCGGGGGTCCATGCCGGAGGTCGTCGACGAGGGGGTCACGGGCTTCCTCGTGCACACCGTCGACCAGGCTGTCGAAGCGGTCACCCGGGCCACCAGCCTCGATCGGGTGGAGTGCCGGGAGCAGGCGCGGAAGCGCTTCGGCGCGGACCGGATGGTCACCGACTACCTCGCCGTCTACGACCAGCTCGTCCACGGCTGAACCACCCGTTCCGCCGGTCACACACGCTGGCCGGCGTGCGCCGCCTCGCGTGAGGCTCGCCCCCGTACTCCAGGGGTGGCCGACAACCGGAAGGCCCGACACTCATGCCCAGCTATGGATTCCTCAGTACCCACCCACCGACCCGGTGCGGACTGGCCACCTTCAACGCGGCCCTCGCGGCCCAGCTGACCGCCGACGGCACACCGGGTGGCATCGTCCGGGTCGCCGGCCAGGGCGACGACCAACGGCCCGTGCCCGGGGTCGTGCACACCTGGTCGGCGGGTACCCCAGCCGGCTGGCGGGACGCGGCGGCCGCTCTGAACGCGTATGACGTGGCGATCGTCCAGCACGAGTACGGCATCTACCCCGGCACCGACGGCGAGGACGTTCTGCCGTTGTTGCGTCGGCTCAGCGTGCCGAGCATCGTGGTCCTGCACACCGTGCTCCGACAGCCCTCCGCCCGGCAGAAGTCCCTGCTGGAGCAGATCGTGGCCACCGCCGGCGCGGTCGTCACGATGACCGACACGGCCCGCGACCGGCTGCTCGTCGGGTACGCCGTGCCGGCGGGCAAGGTGACGGTCATCCCGCACGGAGCCGCCGAGCTCGCCGGTGTGCCCGTCGATCGGCGCACCCGTCCGCACCTGCTGACCTGGGGGCTGCTCGGGCCGGGCAAGGGCATCGAGTGGTCGTTGCGGGCCCTCGCACGGTTGCAGGATCTGGAACCGACTCCCACCTACACGGTGGCCGGGCGGACCCACCCGAAGGTGATCGAGCACCACGGTGAGGCGTACCGGGCGGGGCTGCACCAGCTCGGCGCCCAGTTGGGCGTCGCGCACGCCGTCGACTACCAGGACGTCTACCACGACCAGGAGGCGCTGGGCCGGTTGATCCGCTCCGCCGACGTGGTCGTCCTGCCCTACGACTCCCGCGAACAGGTCACCTCCGGCGTACTCATCGAAGCGGTGGCCGCCGGGGTGCCCGTCGTGGCGACGGCGTTCCCGCACGCCGTCGAGCTGCTGACCGGTGGGCCAGGGTTGGTCGTACCCCACCAGAACCCGGCGGCGCTGGCGAAGGCGATCCGGCGGGTCCTGACCGAGCCGGGTCTGTCCGCCCGGTTGGCCGGGCGGGTCCGCCCGTTGGCCGCGCACCTGCGGTGGCCTGCGGTGGCGGCCCGCTACAGCACCCTCGCCGAAGGACTCATCGAGGCCCGCTCACCCGCCGTCAGCGCCGTGCCGGCATGACCGCGACCACCGGACGCCCCTGGACCTCGACGAGTGGGCGCTGGGTAAAGGCACCCGCGCCGAGCTTCGCGCACCTGGCCCGGCTGAGCGACGACACCGGTCTGTTCGAGCACGCCCGGCACGCCATCGTCCGCCGCGAGCACGGCTACTGCACCGACGACGTGGCCCGCGGCCTGGTGGTCGTCAGCCGGGAGCCGGAACCGAGCGAGGAGCTGCTCCGGCTCGCCGAGCGCTACCTCGCGTTCCTGACCCACGCTCAGGACACCGGCGGCGCGTTCCGCAACCGACTCGGGCACGACCGGCGCTGGGCCGACGAACCAGGGCTGGGCGACTGGTGGGGTCGGGCGCTGTGGGGCCTGGGCACGGCCATCGCCCGTAGCCCCGCCCCCTGGGTACGGGAGGAGGCGTTGGTCGCCTTCAGCCGGGGTGCCAGCCGACGCGCCAAAGCGCCGCACACGATGGCCTTCGCCGGTCTGGGCGCGGCCGAGGTGCTCCGCCGCCACCCGGGCCACGTCGCCGCGGCGTCGCTGCTGGCGGACGCGGCAGCCGCGGTCGGCCGGGCCGGGTCCGACCCGCGCTGGCCGTGGCCACGGCAGGAGCTGACCTACGCGAACGCCGCCCTCGCCGAGGTGGTCATCGCCGCCAGCCAGCTACGCGAGGGTGGCCCGCCCCTCGACGACGGGCTGCGGATGCTGAGCTGGCTGCGCGACGTCCAGCTCCGCGACGGGCGGCTGTCGGTCGTACCCGCTCGCGGCTGGCGGCACGGTGCCGTCCGGCTGCACCACGACCAGCAGCCGATCGAGGTCGCCGCCTTCGCCGACGCCTGCGCCACGGCGGCCACAGTCACCGGGGATCCCGCGTGGGACGCCGGGGTGCGGCAGGCGGTGGGGTGGTTCCTCGGCGACAACGACCTCGGCACGCCGATGTGGGATCCGGCGACCGGTGGTGGCTACGACGGGTTGACCGCGCACGGGCCCAACCTCAACCAGGGCGCCGAGTCCACCCTCGCGCTCATCTCCACGCTGCAACACGCCCGGCGGTGGTCGTGACCCGGAGTCTGGCCGTCCGGCAGGACGTCACCCTCACCCCGGATCCACGCCGGGTCATCATCAAGCTCTTCGTTCCCGGTGAGGACGCCGCGGTCGTCCGCACCCGCGCGCGGGCGCTCATCGACCGGGTCGCGCACCTCGACGACGAGGAGACCGGCCGGCTGCTGCGGGACACGTTCGACCGGTTCGGCGCCCGGCACCGCGACCTGGCCGGCACGTTCCACCACCACTACGACCTGGTCCGGCACCGGGCCGCTCGGGCCGGAGACCTCTCGCCGACCAGCCGCCTGCTGGTCGGCGCCTATTTCAGCCACGAGTACGCGGTCGAGGCCGCCGCCCTGTGCAACCCGTCGATGGTGGCCCACCCGGACCAGACCGATCTCGGCGACGGGCAGCTGCGCGTCGCGGTCAGCCTGCGTCAGGTCGGGGAAGGGCACGTGTCGTCCATCGGATTCGCCACCGCGGTGATCGGACCCGGGCGACAGCTCGCGGTCGCCGACCGGGCCGGCCCGTTGGTCGTCGGGCAGCGGATGGGCGTGCGGCACCGTCGGGACCTGCTCGTCGCCGGCCTGGCCGAGGAGGACTGCGACAACGAGGTCACCGCCACGGTGTTGGATGCCCTGCCCGAGCGATACGACGAGGCCACCTTCGAGCGGGTGCTGGGCGCACTGCCGTCCGATCTGCTCACCCGTAGCACCGGGATGGGCACCGTCGAACAACTACGTCGTACCAACGCCGGTAGCTACGCCACGGCCTTCCCCGCCGACACGGCTCTGCACCAACGGGTGCTCTGGCCAGCCTCCCCGGCGGAGAGCAACGGCATGGAAGACGCGCGGTTCGTCCGGTTCGTCGACGAGTCCGGGCCGGTGTACCGGGCCACCTACACCGCCTACGACGGCCGGAGCATCGCCACCCGCACTCTGGTCAGCGACGACCTGCGCCGCTTCGAGATGACTCCGATGCGTGGTCCGGGCGCTCGCAACAAGGGGATCGCGCTGTTCCCGCGTACCGTCGGCGGCCGGCACCTGGCGCTGTGCCGCGCCGACGGCGAAACCATCGGCCTGACCACCCTGGACGGCGAGAACCGCTGGCAGGCCCCGGTCCCGCTGCACGCTCCGGCCGAGAGCTGGGAGTTGATCCAGGTCGGCAACTGCGGATCTCCCATCGAGACCGACGTCGGCTGGCTCGTGCTGACCCACGGTGTCGGTCCGATGCGTCGGTACGCGATCGGCGCGCTCCTGCTCGACCTGCACCGACCGGAGCGGATCGTCGCGCACCTACCCGGCGTGCTCCTGGCACCTGAGGAGGACGACCGGGACGGGTACGTCCCCAACGTCGTCTACTCCTGTGGTGGGCTCGTGCACGACGGCGAGCTGTGGTTGCCCTACGGGGCGAGTGACGCCCGGGTGGGTTTCGCCACGGTGCCGGTGCCTGCTCTCCTGGCCGCGATGGTGGAGGTTCCGCCATCGGGCGAGCGTGGTGGATGACCGTTGGTGGTGCTGCCCCGGCGGCCGGCTGGTCACCGGCCGCCGGGGCACATCGGTCAGGACTCGAACCTCCGGCGACGGTAGAGGAGCAGCAGGGCTCCGCCGCTGGCGATGGCGACGCTACCGATTCCGGTCAGGACGGGCAGCAGGGAGCTGCCGCCGCTGGCACCGGTGACGGGCAGCGTCGTACGGGTCGGTCGTGCCGTGGGCTGACCGGTCGGTGTGCCGGTGGGCTGGCCCGTCGGTGTCCCAGTGGGTTGGCCCGTCGGAGTGCCGGTGGGCTGGCCCGTCGGTGTGCCCGTCGGGGTCTGGGTGGGCGTCCCGGTCGGCTGGAGGCAGACGGGAGCGTTGATGGTGTTGGTGTCGAGGGTGACAGCGCCGGTCTGTGCCAGGGCGCGGCCCTGGAGGGTGGCGCCGGTGTTCATGGTGATCGAGGTCTGGGCCAGGATGTTGCCCATGAAACGGGTGCCGGTGCCGAGCGTGGCCGAGCTGCCCACCTGCCAGTAGACGTTGCAGGGCGAGGCGCCGTTGATGAACACCACGCTGCTGTTGGACGCGGTGATGAGGGTGGACTCGATCTGGAAGATGAACACCGCTGCCGGGTCACCCTGGCTGTTGAGCGTCAGGGCTCCGGTCAGCTGCGCGGCGCCGAGCCGGTAGACCCCGGGGATCAGTGTGGATCCGCCCAGTTCCGCGGGCAGGTTGGTGAACGGGGTCCGACCGGCCGCGTCGTTGTAGGCGGTGGTCAGGTCGTTCTTGGCCTGCAGGGCGACGGCGTCGCCGAGGTGAATCTCACCGGCCACGACTCCGGGCGGGAACCCGGGCGCGGTGTTGCCGGGGCTGACGCCGAGGCTTTGGGCGAGGAAGCTCGGCCCGGTGTTGGTGACGGTCGTGCCGGCCAGCACCGAGAAGTTCGCGGCCGTTCCCAGGCCCACCGGTGCTTCGGCGGCGCTCGCGCCGGTGCCACTGAAGATCAGTACGGCGGCGGCTGTGCTGCTGGCGGCGATGGCCGCCAGTCCGGACAGTAGCGCGCGGCGCGGATGGCGGATCAGTTTGGTTGTCACTACGTGCCCTTTCGCGAAGGCATCTCACCGGACGCCAGTTGTGCGGCGGTTGTGCGGCCGCACGGAACACAGGGGTTGCTCAATCGGACTTTTGCATACCAAGCTCGCAAAGGTTGCAGAACTCGTGAGATGGGTGAGGCAGCTGAGGTGCGCGAGCAACGGCCGGCCGGGGGTGGGCGATCGGCCCGCGGGCAACGCGCCGCGGCGAGGTAGCCTCACCACCTGCGCTACGTGCTCCTGTAGGCAGGGGAGGTGGTGCCGTGGGTGACGTCGGCGAGGTGGTGCGTTGGCTGCAGCTCAACGCGCCCCGAGGTGGGCCGGACGAGCTGTCCCAGCTGGTAGCCCGGGCAGCTCCCGCCATCAACGCCAGCGAGATCGTGATCTATCTGGCCGACTACACGCAGTCTCTCCTCGTGCCCCTGCTCGGCAGCGGCCTGGTCCGAGCCGAGCAGTCGGTCGAGACGACCCTCGCCGGCCGGGCCTTCACCACCCTCGACATCCAGCGCGCGCCCGACAACCCCGATCGGATCTGGGTCCCCCTGCTGCTCGGGTGCGAGCGGATGGGTGTGCTGGAGATCGTCTCGCCGGAGGCCGCCACCGAGACGATGGACAGCCCAGCCTGGGAGGTGGCGGTCAACGTCGCTCAGATCCTGGTCAACCGCCGGCTCTATGGTGACGTGGTCGAGCGGATGCGGCGTCGTCTCCCGATGCAGGTAGCAGCCGAGATCGTGTGGGGCCTGCTCCCACCGCTGACCTTCGCGACCGACGACCTGGTGATCACCGCCATCCTCGAACCGTGTTACGACGTCGGCGGCGACATCTTCGACTACGCGCTGAACGACGACGTGCTCAGCGTCGGACTCTTCGACACGTGCGGGCACGGCATCAAGGCGAGCACCATCGCCTCACTCGTCGTCAGCGCGTACCGCAACGCCCGCCGGAGTGGCCTCGACCTGGTGGACACGGCGATCAGCATCGACAGGTGGGTGCGATCCGAGCACCCGAACTTCTTCGCGACCGGGTTGCTCGCCGAGTTGGATCGCCGGACCGGCCGGCTGAGCATGATCAACGCGGGTCACCCCGGCGCGATGCTGTTGCGCGACGGCAAGGCCATTCGCGAGCTTCCGGGGCCGACCGCGCTGCCGCTCGGCCTGGGCCACCTCTCTCCCCGTCGCCCGAGGGTGCACGTGGAGGACCTGCACCCGGGCGACCGCATCCTCGGCTACACCGACGGCATCACCGATGCGCGCAGCGCCGACGGGGAGCAGTTCGGGCTGGACCGGCTGGTCGACTTCGTCAATCGGGCCCTGAACGACCAGTTGCCCAGCCCGGAGACGATGCGTCGGCTGGTACGCGCCGTCGTCGGTTACCAGGACGACACGCTCGAGGACGACGCGACGGCTCTTTTCGTGGAGTGGCGGCCGCCGCACCTGCCGTTGGCGCACCTGCGCGATCTGGCCGCGAACCGCTCCTGACCGAGCGAGTGGGATTTTGCACTCGCAGTGCACTTGTCTCCCCTCGTGGTCGTGTCTAGCGTCACCTCATGGCCGACTCATGGACCTTCGCGGTGACGCGTGACGACCTCGGGCAGACCACGCTCGTCGACGGTGCCGCGCCGGTCGCGGCCGACGGCGAAGCCGTGCTGCGGGTGGATCGCGTCGGAGTCACCGCCAACAACGTGACCTACGCGGTGCTCGGCGACGCGATGCGCTACTGGGAGTTCTTCCCGCCGGCGTCCCGTGGGCTCGGGCCGCAGTGGGGCCTGCCGCCGCTCTGGGGTTTCGCCGAGGTGGTCGCCTCGACGGTTGCCGGCGTCGAGGTGGGGCAGCGGGTCTACGGATACCTGCCGCCCGCGGGTCACCTGCTGGTGCGTCCCGACCGGGTGGACACCTCCGGCTTCCGCGACGCGAGCCCGCACCGGGCCGAGTTGCCGTCGCCGTACAACGCGTACCGGTCAACGAGCGGTGACCCGGCGTACCAACCGGACCAGGAGGACCTGCTGATCCTGTTCCGGCCGCTGTTCTTCACCTCGTTCATGCTGGCCGACCAGGTCGTGGACAACGACTTCTACGGCGCCGAGTCGCTGCTTGTGTCGTCGGCGTCGAGCAAGACCGCGTACGCCGCCGCGTTCGAGCTGCGCGGTCGCGGACCGCGCCTGGTCGGTCTCACGTCGCCCGGCAACCTGGCCTTCACCCGGTCGCTGGGCTGCTACGACGAGGTCGTCTCGTACGACGACATCGACGGTGTCGATGCCGTCCCGACCGTCTACCTCGACCTGTCCGGCGCGCCCTCGACCCGTGCCACCTTGCGCCAGCACCTCGGCGACCGGCTCGTCCGGGACATCGCGGTGGGGCTCACCAACCAGACACCGAACGCCGACGCCGCCGAGGAGGTGTTCTTCGCGCCGGTCCAGATGCGCAAGCGCAGCCAGGACTGGGGCCGCGGCGGTCTCGACAGACGGTTCACCGAAGCCTGGCAACGTTTCACCGCTGTCGTGGGCGGGTGGCTCGACGTCCAGGTGGGGGCGGGTCCGGAGGCCCTCCGCGAGGCGTGGCTCGACGTGCTCGCGGGCCGTACGCCGCCACGGGTGGGTCGAGTCGTCCAGCTCTGAGCGATCTCAGGAAACGCTGTCGTCGGAGAGGTGGCGACGCAGCGTGGCCAACGATCGGGTGATCAGTCGGGAGACGTGCATCTGCGAGACACCGACCCGGTCGGCGATCTCTGCCTGGGTCAGGTTTCCGTGGAAGCGCAGGCTCAGGATCTCGCGTTCGCGCTCCGGCAGTGCGGCGAGGGCCGGGCCGAGGGCGACCCGGAGCTCCACGAGGTCGAACTCGTGGTCGTCGCCGCCGAGGGTGTCGGCGAGTTCCCGGTTGCCGTTGTCCCCGATCGGAGTGGACAGCGATGTGGCCCGGTAGGCGCGCGCGCCCTCCAGACCCTCCAGCACTGTCTCCTCGGTCAGGCCCAGGTACGCCGCGACATCGGCCACGGTCGGCGAACGACCGAGGGTCTGGGTGAGGACGCTGTTCGCCGCGCTGATCGACAGGCGTAGCTCCTGAAGGCGGCGGGGCACGCGCACCGCCCAGGTGCGGTCCCGGAAGTACCGCTTGATTTCGCCGATGATGGTGGGAATGGCGTAGCCGGTGAAGTCGACGCCCCGGTTGTGGTCGAAGTTGTCGACGGCCTTGATGAGCCCGACCGACGCGGTCTGGGTCAGGTCCTCGTCGGCGGCGCCTCGCCCGGCGTAGCGGCGGGCCAGGTGTCGGGCGAGCGGCAGCCATGCCTCGATGGCGCGGTCCCGTAGCGCTGGGCGGCGAGGGTCGTCGGCCGGAGTCGCCGCCAGAATGGCCAGGAGGTCGTCCGGGCTCTGGTCACTGCTGCGCCGGTGGAGGAGAGTGTTGGTTGCTGTTCCGACGATGCTGGCCATTGGGGGTGGTCCTCTCCGGAGGCGCCCGGCGATCGGATCGACCGGAAGAGATCTCCGAACCGGCAGCCGCCGGGGCGCACGTACGGGCGAGGGTGCGCTGTCGTAAGGCCACGATCACGGGCCTCACCACCGCGTCATGTCGTTCACTTGATGGCGTGAACGCTACCCGAAAGACCGACTATTTACTAGCCGAAAGTACGATGCCACACGGACCAATGCCGCTCGATCCGCTGCCCACGGCCCTGGGTGGCCATCGGCCCGTCGGCGGCCCGACAATTCTGTAATCCGACTCGACGCTGCCAGTCTCCGATCCTGAGGGCGGTCAACGCGCAGCGTGGGCGCCGCGCGGACGAGCACACGAGGAGTGACGCAGATGTCGCCAGCCGGTCGAGCACTACCCGATGCCGGGTTGGTCGTCGCGGCCCGACAGGGCGACCAGCGCGCCCTCGACGACGTCGTCGCGGCCTCGCTGCCGCTGGTCTACAACATCGTCGGGCGTGCGCTGCGCGGTCACGCCGACGTCGACGACGTGGTCCAGGAGACGTTGGTACGGGTCATCCGGTACCTGCCCGCGCTCAACGACCCGGCGGCGTACCGATCGTGGCTGGTGGCGATCGCCATCCGCCAGGTGCGCGACTGGGAACAGCGCCGACGCGTCGCGCTCAACCGCGACGCCGGGCTGGACGCGATCCACAACGTGCCCGACCCCGCCTCCGACTTCGCGGGCATGACCATCCTCCGGCTCGGCCTCACCGACCAGCGACGCGAGGTCGCCGAGGCGACCCGTTGGCTCGACCCTGACGACCAGGAGTTGCTGTCGCTGTGGTGGCTGGAGGAGACCGGCGAGATCGCCCGCAACGAGGTCGCCGACGCGCTCGGGCTGTCACCAGGACACGTAGCGGTGCGGATCCACCGGATGAAGGAGCAGATCCAGAGCGCCCGCGGCGTCGTACGCGCGCTGCGTGCCCGACCGGGCTGCCCGGACCTGCAGGCCGTGACGGCCGAGTGGGACGGCACGCCCAGCCCTCTCTGGCGCAAGCGACTGGCCCGACACGTCCGCGACTGCGCGGTCTGCGGGCAACTCGGCTCCACGCTGCTGCCGATCGACCGGCTGCTCGCCGGCCTGCCGATGCTGCCGCTGCCGGCGGGCCTCAGCGCCCACTTCCCGGGCACGGCCGCACCCACCGCCGCCGCGCAGGTCGTCGGGTCCCCGGGTCCGACAGTCGCACCCAGTGCCGGGCCGACCCCACCCCCTGACGCGGGCGGCGGGCCGAGCGTCGTCGACCTCGCGATGAACCGGCCCCGTGGCCTCGTCCCATCGCTGGCCGCAGGTGTGGCCGCGGCTGTCCTGGCCATCACCATGGCGGTCGTGATCCTGCCGGACGATCCGTCCGCACCCTCCTGGGCCGCTCCGCCGTCCGCGGCGCCGACCGCCGTCGCCCCGCCGAGCGTCGCCCCGTCGCCGAGCGCCCGGCCCTCGTCGAAGGCCCCGGTCGCCCCGGCGGTCAGCTCCGCCCGCAAGGGCGTCGGAGTGTGGAACTTCGCCGGGGCCAGTCAGGCGCTGGCAGCCTCGAAGGCCGGCTGGTACTACACCTGGGGCACCCAGCACCCGGGGATCAGCACCCCGAAGGGTGTCACGTTCGTGCCCATGATCCGCAGTGCGGAGAACGTCACCGCCCCCGACCTGGCCAGGGCGAAGGCGGCGGGGCCGGACCTGCTCACCTTCAACGAGCCGGACATGCCCGAGCAGGCGAACATGACCGTCGAGCAGGCGCTCGACCTGTGGCCACAGTTGATGGCGACGGGCAGCAGACTGGGCAGCCCGGCGGTCGCCGTCGGCGCGCCCGATCCGCAGGGTTGGCTCGACCGGTTCATGACCGGCGCCCAGGCCCGAGGTCACCGGGTGGACTTCATCACCGTGCACTGGTTCGGTGCCGACTTCGCCACCGCCGCCGCGGTCGACCAACTCCGGCAGTACCTCCAGGCCGTCTACCAGCGGTACCGCAAACCGATCTGGCTGACGGAGTTCGCCCTGATCCGCTTCGACGGCGGCGGTGCGCAGTTCCCCGGCCAGGAGCAGCAGGCTGCCTTCCTCACGGCGGCCACCGCCATGCTCGGTCAACTTTCCTACGTGCAGCGCTACGCGTGGTTCGGCCTCCCGGCCACGGACAAGGACCGGTCCGGATTGTTCAGCAGCGGGACCCAGGCGACAGCGGTCGGCCGCGCCTTCCAGGCCGCCCGTTGAGCGGGGCCGCGCCGGTGGAGCCGCCGATCACTGCCGGACGCTCCGGGGTCGACGGCCGCGTCTGGCGGATCGTCGGTGTCGTCGCCACCCTGGTCGCGACGACGCTGGCCGTCGGTCTCAGCCAGGGTTGGGGCCGCTCCGACCGAGTGGCAGACCGGTCTGCCGCCGTTCCGTCGGCGGCGGCCGCCTCGCCCGCTGCCGTGCCGACCGTGCCCGTGGTGCTCAACGGCACCGATGACGCATTCATCCAACTGCTGATCCCGATGAACGAGGGTGCGCTCGCGCTGATCGACCACCTCGACACCCGGCCCACGGGGGCCGATCCGTCACTGCGGGCCCTCCTCGGCGACCTCCGGCAGGCGCACCAGGCCGAGTTGCGGGACCTGCGCGGGATCCTGGCCGCAGGCAACGTTCCGGAGTTGAACATCCACGAGGGGCACCAGATGCCCGGCATGGTCACCGCTGCCAGTCTCGACGAGTTGCGAGCCACCCCCGACGCCGAGGTGCCGTCCCGGGCGGCTGCCCTGCTACGGGCGCACCTCGCGCAGACAGTGGTGTTGTGCCGGGGCGAGCAGACCGCCGGAGGTAGCCCGGAGCTGAAGGCGCTCGCCGGCCGGATCCAGCAGGCACGGGCCACCGAGCTGAGCGCTCTGGACGGCCAGCCCGGCGCTCCGCGGGTCGACTGAGTGTCTGACCTGCACGCCGTCGTCCGTACCCCGATCCGGGTGTCACCGGCGGCCCACCGTGCCGAGGCGTCGCCGGCCGCGCGGTGGCGTGGTGGTCATCGCCGCGCCGCCGGGCGGACCGCGATCGTCACCTCGATCCTGACGATGACCGCCGGGTGGTTGTTCGCCATCCTTCTCGCGCCGCACCTCAGCCTCTCCCCGGGTTGGCGGATGGTCGCCCTCTTCTGCCACCTGACCTGCCTCGTGGTGGGCTTCGGCGCGGTGTTGACGGTGGACTGGATCAGTCTCCGCTGGCTGCTCCGCCGGGAGTCGCTCGGCAGTGTGCTGACCGCCGCACGCGGCGTACACCTGCTCATCTGGCTGGGCCTGGTGGGTCTCCTGGTCAGCGGCGCGGCCCTGGGCCCGGACACGTCGTCCGGGCTGGTCTGGGTCAAGCTGCTCGCGGTGTTGGCGGTGGGCGTCAACGGGTTGTTCCTCGGCCGTGTCCGGGATCGACTCACCGCCGTGGACGGCCCTCCGCCCTGGTCGGCTCTGCTCGCTGGTGTCGTCGCGGCCACCGTCTCCCAGGTGGGCTGGTGGACCGCGACTCTGATCGGCTTCTGGAGCGCCAACAGCTGACGCCCGCCGCCAGGGTGCTCAGGCCGGTGAGGGGTGGTTCGCCTCGAACCGGTCGCGCGTCAGGAACGCGAGCTGGGCGCGCTTGTCGGGCATGTCGATCTCCGAGTCGAGGGTGAACCCCTCGATCTCCAGTCGGCGTAGCGCGAGGTGGTTGCGGACGTCCGGCTCGACCACGATCCGCTGGGCGGACGGGTCGCGGAACAGGAAGCGGGCGAGGGCCGGGCCGACGACGTTGGTGAGGCCGCGGGCCAGGCGTCGGTCCGGGCTGAGCAGCAGGTGCATGCCTACGTCGCCGGGCTGGACGCGGTAGCGCTCGCCGACCGGGTCCGCCTCGGGCTGATAGGTTTGGAAGAGGCCGACCGGCTCCGCGTCGACCATGATCAGGTACGCGTGGTGCGTCGGCAGGCCGTCCACGAAGGCGTAGATCTCGCGCACCTCGTCCACTGTGTGTGACCCCATGCCCCAGAACGAGTTGCGGGGAAGGGTCACCCAGCCGTGCAGGAGTGCGGCGTGGCGGTCGGGGTCCACGGTCACCAATGACAGCTCACCGAGACCGGCGACTTTCTCCAGGTACGTCATCGGGCGCTGTCCTCTGTTCCTTCCAGGACGTAACTTAGGTTAACCTCCCCTAACCAAGGATGACCTTACCTGGAGGGGTGCGTGAAACGGAACTGGGAGGCCCTGGTCCTCAAGGCCATGGGCGGCCGGGACTTTCGGTTGACCGTGCTGGGCACCGAGTCGATCGATGGTCACTACCAGCGGCTCCTGCTCGACGGCGGCGGCCTGCTGGAGGCGTGCGGGGTGCACCCGACGATGTGGATCCGGCTGTGGTTCGACAACGACGGCCGGGCACACCAGCGGGCGTACACGCTCGTCGACCCCGACCCGGTCACCGGCCGCTTCACACTCGAATTCGCCATCCACGACGGCTGCGCCGCCCGCTGGGCCACCACCGCCCAGATCGGCGACACCATCAGCGCCACAGTCCAGGGCAGCGCGTTCGAGCTGCCCGACCCGGCGCCCGAGCACCTCTACCTCGTCGGCGACGCGGCGTCCCTGCCCGCCGTGAACAGCCTGCTCGACGCCGGCGCCGACATCCCGGCGACGGTCTGGCTGGAGTACGCCCACGACGGCGAGAAGGCTCTCGCGCCGCGCGCCCGAGCGCACCACGACGTCACCTGGGTCCCTCGACGCGACGGGGGCCAACACCTCGTCGACACGGTCTGCGCGGCACTGCCGAACGGCGGCGAGGGGCACTACTGGGTGGCCTGCGAGGCGGCCACGACCCGTGGCATCACCCGGCACATCCGGCGGACGTTGGGTGTCGACAAGGACCGGGTGACCTCCCTCGGCTACTGGAAAGCGGCATGAAGGGCCGGCTCGGCACGCTGACCGCGCTGTACGTCACGCAGTACCTCGGGGTCGGCTTCATCACCGTCGGTCTGACCGCCATCCTGCGCGACGGCGGCACCTCGCTGGACACCCTGGCCCTGCTGCAGATCGTCGGCCTGATCTGGCCCGTCAAGTTCCTCTGGGCACCGATCCTGGACCGGTACGGTTCGCGGCACCGGGGTCACTACCGGTCCTGGTTGCTGGTGCTCCAGAGCGCTCTGGTGCTCGCTCTGCTGGCGCTGCTGCCGTTCTCCGACCCGGCCGACGCGCTCGGCCCGATCGTCGCGATCTGCGCCGCGTACGTCTTCTTCTCCGCCACGCAGGACATCGCCGTGGACGCCGTCGCGGTCCGGATGCTCGCCGAGTCGAGCCGGGGGACCGGTAACGGAATCCAGGTCGCCGCGAGCTACCTCGGCAACCTGCTCGGCGGCGGAGCCTGCGTCCTGGTCTACGACCGGTTCGGCTGGGTGCCGGCGATCGGCCTGCTGGCCGCGATGACGGCGGTCGGCCTGATGGTGGTGTGGCGGTTCCGGGAGCCAACCCGCACCGATCGGGTGGCGAGGATCGGCACCGCCTACCGGGCGTTGCTGTCCGTGTTCGGCCAGCCGGGCTGCCGGTGGTGGACGTTCGGTGTGGTGCCGTTGGTCTACGTCGGGGCGGGGATGGCGTACGCGCTGGTGACGCCCGCCCTGGTCGACGCCGGGTGGTCGTTGGGCCGGATCGGCGTCGTCACCGGGGTGGTGATCAGCGCGCCGGCCATCGCGGCTGGTCTGGTCGCCGGTCTGGGCATCGGACGGTTCGGGCGCAGCGGCGTCCTCGTGGTCGGAGGCGCGGCCCTCACGGTGTCGACGCTGCTCCTGCTGCCGCTGATGAACGGTCGCGCGCCGTTGGGCGGGACGGTCGCCGCGCTCTGCTGCTTCATGGTGGCCTACACGATCGCCAACGTGGTGCTCTACACCGTCAACATGGACTACTCGCGCCCGGACACCGGCGGCACCGACTTCACCGTCCTGTCGTCGTTCGGCCTGGTCTGCTCGTTCGTGGCCGCGTCCATCGGCCTCGCGGCCGCCGACCGGGTCGGCTACCCGCCGGTGGCGGTCGCCGCCATCGTGCTGGTGGTCGCCGGCGTCCTCCTCGGCCTGGCCCACCAGCGGAGGTTTCCCCCCGTTCCCGGTGCCACCCCCGACTCGGCGGAGCAGCCAACGGCGGACGGTGTGAAGGCCGTGGCGTGACCACTGTCGGTGGCCGACGGAGGCGTCGTTGCGGCTGTACCTGACCGCGCTCAACCCCACCGACGCCGTCGTGGAAGGGCTCCTCCCGGCGGCGTCGGCGCTCGGGCTCTCGGCCACCGTGCTGACCGACCGGCCCGCCGAGTGGCCGGCGGACGTGCCGGTGGCGCCCTGCGCGGTCCGCGACCCGGCTGCGGTGGTCGCGGCGACCGCGCCGACCCGACCGGTGGCGTTACTGTCCAATAGCGACCACCTCCAGGAGGCCACCGCGATCGCCGCCCGACAGCTCGGCCTGCCCGGCAAGGACCCCGACGCCGCCCGTCTGTGCAAGGACAAGGCCGCGGCCCGCCGGGCGATCGCGGCTGCCGGGCTTGACCTGGTACGCACCGTCACCATCGATCCCGGTGCCGTGCCGGAGGTGCCGGCCGGGATGTTCCCGGCCGTGGTCAAGCCCCGCGCGGGGGTGGCCAGCGAAGACGCGTACCTGGTCGTCGACCCTGCCGAGCTGGTCGCCCGGGTCACCGAGATCCGTGGCCGTCGGCCGGAGGTGGCCTTGATCGTCGAGGAGTACCTCGCCGGCGAGTTGCGGACCTTCGAGACCCTCGGCGACGGCAACGCGCTGGCCTCCCTGGGCGGTTGGCGTACCGGCCTCGGGCCGCCGCCGACCTTCACCGAGGAGAGCCTCTCCTGGTCGCCCCCGGCAGAGCGGGAGAGCACCCGGTTGCGGGCGTGCCTCGACGCGCTCGGGGTGGGCTTCGGCGCCTGCCACACCGAGTACGTCGTCTCCGAAGGCCGGGTCCGGCTGATCGAGGTGAACTACCGGCTCATCGGCGACCGGATGGACCTGATCCTCGCCGAGCTGTTCGACGTGCCGTTGTTCGAGCACGTCATCCGCCTGCACCTCGGTGAGCCGTTGAGCGCCCTCGACCTGCCCGCCACCGTCGACAGGTACGCCCAGGTCGAGTACGTCTGCGCGGACCGTCCCGGCCGCCTGGTCACCGCGCCGGGGCGGGTGGAGGCCGTGGACGGCGACGTCCGGCTGGCCTGCCATCCGCTGCGCGAGGTGGGCCGCGTCGCCGACCACACCGGGACGAACCGTGACTACCTCGCCGTACTGCACGCCGTCGGCAGTGACGAGGGCACCGTGCGGCAGTCGCTGGCCGCCTTCCGCAGAGACCTCCAGTGGACCATCGTCGCGTGACCGACGACTGCGAGCGTGAACTCTTCGCCCGGGTGCTCGACGCCCTGCTGCGCGAGGATCACCTCGGCCTGCTGAGCACCGGTCGACCGGACGGCCCCGACTGGTGGCAGGTGCCGCACCCCGCCGGCCTGCTGTGCGTTCCGGTGCGGGCGGACGGGTTCCAGCAGGCCCTCCGCAGTGCCGCGCCGTTGGTGCTGCTGCTCGACGGTGACGGCGAAACCCACCGCGTGGACACGCTGGAAGGGCTGTTGACGTTGCTCGCCCCGAGCGAAAGTCCCGAGGCTGAGGCCGGCTGGCGGGACTTCGGCGTCGAGTGTCGCGCCGACCTGCGGGCCCGGCGGCTCGCCGCCCGCAACCGGCCACTGGTGCTCGCCCAGGTGGCCGCCGAACGCGCGGTCACCCCGACCGGTCTGCCGGGTGCGCTCCTGGACGACGTGCTCGCCGCCCACCACGGCCACCCGGTCTACCCCACCGACCGGTGCCGGCACGGCCTCGACGACGACGAACTGCTCCGGTACGCCCCGGAGCACGCCCCGCGTCTCACGCTGCGGTGGCACGCCGCCCCCGCCGAGGACGTCCGGCTCAGCGGCGAACTCCCGTCCTGGTGGCCGCGCGCGCAGAGCGGGGACCAGGTCCTGTTGCCGGTGCATCCGATCACCGCGACACGCGACGCGCTACCGGTGACGGACCTGCCGACGATCACCGTACGACCCACCCTCTCCATGCGGACGGTGGCGCTCGACCACGACCCGTACCTGCATCTCAAGTTGCCGCTGCCGACCGCGAGCCTCGGTGCGCGCAACCGGCGTACGCTGCGCCCGGGCTCACTCGCGGACGGCGCTGCCGTCGCCGCGCTGCTCGACCGGATCGCCGACGCCGAACCCACCTTCGCCGGACGGATCCGGCACGCCGACGAGGGCACCTGGGCGCACGTCGACGGGGACGAGCGGCGCAGCTTCCTCCTGCGCCGATTCCCCCGCGATCTGGCCGGCGTGCACGTGGTGCCGGTCGCGGCCCTCGCCGCGGTCGACCCGGTCGCCGGAACGGTCCTCGAACGCATCAGCCCCGAGCGGCCGGTGACGCTGCTGGAGTCCTACCTGGACCTGCTGCTCGACTGGCACGTGTACCTCTGGCTGCGGCACGGGATCGCCCTGGAGGCGCACCCGCAGAACATCCACCTGCTGGTGCACCCCGACGGCACTGTCGGTCTGCTCTACAAGGACAACGACGGGGCCCGACTCGACGCGCGCCACGGCGGCCCGGGCGGGCTCGCCCTCGACGACGACCGGATGTGGGCGCGCGACCCGCAGGAGTTGGCCGACGTCTTCATCACCATCACCCTGCACCTGGCCGCCGCCGCGCCCCTGCTCGCGCTGGCGGCCCGAGGGCTGCCCGTGCCGTCACCCGCCGACGCGCTGGCACCCCGGCTCGCCACCGCCCGCGACCGGTGGGGTGACGGGCCCGCCGCGCGCACCTTCACCGAGCGGGTCCTGCGGGCCGCCCACCTGCCCATCAAGGCGATGCTCACCGCCGGCACCCTGCTGCCCAAACAGCGGCTCGGCTGCGCCGACATCAACAAGTACTACCTGCGTACCGGCCCGAACTACCTCCGGGAGACACGATGACGGGCGCCCAGCTGCGCTCCCGGCCGGCCACCGACACCGGTCGGATCGCCGACCTGGCCGCCGCGCACGCCGTCTTCGGCTGCCTGATCCGCGAGCTGGCCCCGCCGGACGGCACACCCACCGTGGTCGACGGTGCCGCGCAACTCCTGCTGCCGAACCTCGACGTCACGGTGCGCTGCGAGGTCGCGCGGAAATCGCCACTCGGGGCACATCGCTACGTCGGCCTGGTGCAGCGGACGACCGACAGCGGTCGGTGGGCGGACCTGGACGCCGACGGGTTGGCGCGCCTGGTCGCGGCCGAGCTCACCACCCGTACCGGCCTGGTCAACGACGAGTTCGTGGAGCAGGTCCAGGCCAGCCGGGACACCGTCGCCCGGCTGCTGGCGGACCGACCGGCGGAGAACCCGAACCCCACCGGCGAGCCCGCCATCGACGCGTACGTCGACTCCGAACAGTCACTGGTCTTCGGCCACCCGCACCACCCCACGCCGAAGTGGCGCAGCGGCGACCGGGAGCGCTGGCGGGCGTACGCGCCGGAGCTGCGGACGTCGTTCCGGCTGCACTGGCTCGCCGTACCTGACGATCTGGTCGTCGGCGCCGGGCCGTTCGACGCGCTCGTGGCTGCTCTCGACCCACCGCGACCCCCGGCCGGGCACCGCGTGCTGCCGGTGCATCCCTGGCAGCTGTCCCTGCTCCCGCCGACGCACCCGCGGCTGCGCGACCTGGGCGAGGCCGGCACGCCGGTGCGACCGACGGCGAGCGTCCGCACTCTCTACGCCCCGACGGCCGACCTGTTCGTCAAGACCAGCCTGCACGTGCGGATCACCAACTGCCTGCGCAAGAACGCGCGCTACGAACTCACCGGGGCGGTGGCGCTGACCGACCTGCTGGCACGGGTACCGATGCCGGCCGGCGTGGGGCTGCTCACCGAACCCGCCTACCGCACCGTCGACGTTCCCGGCCCGGACGAGGCGTACGGGACGATCCTACGCACCGGCCTACGCCCGCACCTGCGCCCCGGGGACACCCCGATGCTGGCAGCGGCATTGGCCGCCACGCCGCTGGTGACACCGGACCCGGTGGACTGGTGGCGCGCGTACATCGGGTTGCTGGTGCCGGCGGTGCTGCGGTGCTGGCTTCGCCACGGCGTCGTGCACGAGGCGCACCTGCAGAACGTGGTCGTCGTTCTCGACCGCGACCGCCGCCCGGTCCGCATGCTGTTGCGTGACCTGGAGGGGGTGAAGCTCGACGCCGACCGGCTGGTCGGCTGGCCCGACGGTGTCCCACCGCAGGTCCGTTACGGGTCCCGGGACGCCCGTCGTCGGATCGTCTACTGCCTGTTCGTGAACCACCTCGGTGGCATCTGCGGTGCCCTGGCCGACGCGCGACCCGGGATCGAACGGCGGCTGTGGCAGGAGCTACGGACCGTCCTCGACGCGGTGGCGACCGACCTCGACGATCCACCCGAGCTGCGGGCGCTGCTGAACGGGGAGCCGCTGCTCGCCAAGGCGAACCTCCTGGTCCGGTGGCGGCGTGACGCGGACCGGGCCGCGCCCTTCGTGCCGGTGCCGAACCCGATGGGCGGGCCACGATGACGCGACCCGTCTACGTTCACGACCTCGACGCGCTGGCCACCCAGGTCCGCGCCATCCGGGCGGCGCTGCCCCGGAAGGTGGAGTTGCTGTACGCGGTCAAGGCCAACCCGGATCCCGGTGTGCTGCGTACCCTCGCCCCGGTCGTCGACGGGTTCGAGGCTGCGAGCCGTGGCGAGCTGCGGAGGCTGGCCGAGCTGCTACCGGGTCGGGCCCCCGCCGCGTACGCCGGGCCGGGCAAGACCGACGCGGACCTCGCCGCCGCACTCGCCGCCGACGTGCGCCGCATCCACGTCGAGTCACCCGCCGAGCTTCGGCGGCTCGGCGCGCTGGCCGCCGCCTCGGGCCGGTCGGCTCAGGTGTTGCTGCGCGTGAACCTGCCGGTCGACGCCCCGGGCGCGAGCCTGGTCATGGGCGGGGGACCCAGCCCGTTCGGCATGGACCCCGCCGACGCGATCGAGTGCGCCCGCCGCCCGCCCGCCGGCATCGACGTACGCGGAATCCACGCCCACCTGGCCAGCGGGCTGGACGCTTCCCTCGCCGGCACGGTCGCCGCCGCCGTCGTCAGGTGGGCCGTCACCGAGGTCGGCGCCGACGAGGTCGACGTCGGCGGGGGCATGGCCGTCGACTACGCCGACCCGGAGGCCCGATTCGACTGGTTCGGTTACGGCCGGGCACTGGCGGACGTCCTCGACACGTACCCGGACGTGCGGCTGCGCATCGAGCCGGGCCGGTCGGTCACCGCCTACTGCGGGGCGTACCTCACCGAGGTCGTCGACGTGAAGCGCTCCTACGGCGAATGGTTCGTGGTGGTGGCCGGTGGGACCCACCACCTGCGCACACCGGCGGCAAAGGGCCACGCGCAGCCGTTCAGCGTGCACCGGCGACACGACGTCGACGGCCCGCGTACCGACGGCGGACCGGTCACCGTCGTCGGGCAGCTCTGCACCCCGAAGGACGTGCTGTCCCGGTCGGCCACCGCCGGGCCGATCGGCGTGGGTGACGTGCTGGCCTTCGGCATGGCCGGCGCGTACGCCTGGAACATCAGCCACCGAGACTTCCTGCTGCACGAGCCTCCGCTGTTCCGGAACGGCGACCCGCAGGAGGTGGCCGCGGAATGGGCGGCCCGACCGCGCGGCTCGTGACCCCGCGCTGGCATCCCGCCCTTGCCGCAGCCCATCTCACGAGCCCTGTCCGTCTCGCCTGTTATCGATAACATGCTATCTTTCACCCGGGAGTGAAGGGCACGCTCCCGGTCACCTCAACAGCCGGCGAAGACAGGCCGAGGGCACGTCTCTCCCGCAACCTTTCCGGTCGGTGACCAGTCCGGGCCCCGTCGACGCCAGGCGACCGCGGTTGATCGCCGGACGATTCCGCCCGGTCGCACGCCCAGCTCCGAAGCCCCACCACGGGCGGCCCTCCGGCGCCGACGGATGGCAGACGCACACACGCTGTGCCGCTGCCGAGTCACGAGCACCAGACGCCCACCGGCAAGGAGCCAAGCAATGCTCAAACGTAGGCACCTCTTCCCATCCATCGCGGTCGCGGCGCTTCTCCTCGCGGCCACCACCGGCGCAGCGTTCAGCGGTGGCCTCGGCGAGGCCGCGGTGGCCTCGACGAACGGCACCCTCGCGGCAACCGCCGGCTGCGGCAAGGCCCCCACGCTGACCAGCGGCACGCGCACGATCCAGAGCAGCGGGCAGAGTCGTACCTACAACCTGCGGATCCCGGACGGGTACGACAGAAACCGCCCCTACCGACTGATCTTCGGCTTCCACTGGTTGAACGGTTCGGCGAACAACGTCACCTCGGCTGGCTACTACGGGCTGCAACCACTGTCGAACAACAGCGCGATCTTCGTCGCTCCGCAGGGTCTCAACGCCGGCTGGGCCAACACCAACGGCCGGGACCTGACCCTCTTCGACGACATCTCCCGGCAGGTCGAGAACGACCTCTGCGTCGACACCACCCAGCGCTTCGCCCTGGGCTGGAGCTACGGCGGAGCCATGAGCTACGCGGTGGCCTGCGCCCGGCCCACGGTCATCCGCGCGGTCACCGTCATATCCGGCGCCAACCTCAGCGGCTGCAACGGCGGGACACAGCCCGTCGCCTACTTCGGCATCCACGGCACCTTCGACAGCGTGCTGAACATCTCGCAGGGTCGGCAACTGCGCGACACGTTCGTGCGGAACAACGGCTGCACCGCGCAGAGCCCGCGCGAGCCGAGTCGGGGCAGCCTCACCCACATCACCACCGCCTACTCCGGCTGCCGAGCCGGGTACCCGGTGCAGTGGGCCGCGTTCGACGGCGACCACACGCCCAGCCCGGTCGACGGGTCGGGCAGCCCCAACGACTCCCGGACGTGGACCTCGGGCGAGATCTGGAGGTTCTTCAGCCAGTTCGAGTCGACCACCCCGCCGACGACTCCGCCCCCGACCACTCCGCCCCCGACCACCCCGCCGCCGACGACCCCGCCGCCCACCACCCCGCCGCCCACCGGCGAACCGGGCACCTGCACTGCCACCTACCGGACGCTGAACACCTGGCCCGGCGGCTTCCAGGCTGAGGTGACAGTGGCCAACAACTCCACGGCGGCCCTGAACGGCTGGACCGTGGGCCTGACCCTGGCCAGCGGACAGGCCATCAGCAGCCTGTGGAGCGGCGTCAACACGGGCACCTCCGGCAGCGTCACCGTCAGGAACGCCCCCTACAACGGCGCAGTGGGTCCGAACGCGTCGACCACCTTCGGGTTCACCGCCACCGGCAACGGCGCCACCGCACCCAGCAACGTCACCTGCACCAGCTCCTGACCGAGGGCACGAAGGAGGGCCCGGAGCCGCCTGGCTCCGGGCCCCACAGGTGCGGGATCGGCGCAGGTACGCGAGCCGCGACCGGTAACGCGGCCGCTGTCGGAACGACAGGTCTGCACACCTTGGCAGCGGCCCGCGCCTCCGCTACCGTCCATGGGAACGCTCCCACAAACTTAGATACGTCAATGTGATCAGGAGGAAACACGTCGTGGCTATCCTCTCCCCGCTCCGCAGCAGATCGGCGGCCATCAGTGTGGCGGCCATCGCGGGCACCGTCGCCGCGGGCGTCTGCTTCGCGGTCAGCGGCGCGTCCGCCGGCACGGTGTCCGGGTCGCTCTACCGCGACCCGAGTTCGGCAGTCGTCCGCTGGGTCGCGGCCAACCCCGGCGACTCGCGTGCCGCAGTCATCCGCGACAAGATCGCGAGTCAACCGCAGGCCCGGTGGTTCGCCAACTTCAACCCGTCCACGGTGCAGGCCGAGGTCTCCGAGCACATCGGAGCCGCCAACGCGGCACAGCAGATCCCGGTGCTGGCGGTGTACGAGATCACCAACCGGGACTGCGGCGGGGCCAGCGCGGGTGGGGCACCGGACCTCAACCAGTATCAGACGTGGGTGTCCAACTTCTCCAGAGGGCTCGGCAACCAGACTGTCCTGATCATCCTGGAGACCGACTCGCTCGCCCTGCTGACGTGCCTGAACAGCAGTGAGCTCGCCGCGCGCAACCAGGCGATCTCGACGGCCACCCGGACCATCAAGTCCGCCAACCCCAACGCCAAGGTGTACCTCGACGCCGGCCACTCCACCTGGAACAGCGCGGGTGAGACGGCCAATCGGCTCCGGGCGGCCGGCGTGCAGTACGCCGACGGCTTCTTCAGCAACGTGTCGAACTACAACTCCACCTCCAACGAGGCGAACTTCGGCCGGGCGGTCATCTCCTCCCTCAACGGCATGGGCATCTCGGGCAAGCGCCAGGTCATCGACACCAGCCGCAACGGGGGTGCCAGCGGAGACTGGTGCGGCGACGACAACACCGACCGACGCATCGGGCAGTACCCGACGACGAACACCGGCGACGCCAACATCGACGCGTACCTGTGGGTGAAGCCACCGGGGGAGGCGGACGGCTGCCGCTACACGGCCGGTTCGTTCCAGCCCGACCTGGCCTTCAGCCTGGCCAACGGCGCGCCCAACCCGCCCACCACGGCACCGCCGACCACCACGCCGCCGACCACGACCCCACCGACCACGACCCCACCGACCACTCCCCCCAACACCACGCCGCCGGCCGGTGACGGCTGCTACGCGGACGTGGCGATCAACCAGTGGGCCGGAGGCTTCACAGCGAGCGTCACGGTCACCGCCGGGAAGTCGGATATCAGCGGCTGGACCGTGACCGTCGTGCTGCCCAGCGGCACCGCGGTCACCGGCACCTGGAACGCCCAGGCCAGCGGCACCAGCGGAACCGTCCAGTTCCGCAACGTGAGCTACAACGGACGCGTCCTCGGCCGGCAGTCGACCAACTTCGGCTTCCAGGGCACCGGCACCGGCCCGGGTACGACGGCCACCTGCGTGACCGCCTGACCCCAACCGGTGCGGCGGGCCCGGCGCGGAGGAGAGTTCTCCGTGCCGGGCCCGCTGCCGCTTACGCGGGCGCCCATGCGCCCGCGTAAGCGGTGGGCATGGGCGTCCCCTTCATCGGGTGGGGTAGGTGGTCGCGGGACGCCACGCCAACCAGCCACGACACAGCACGTAGGCAGCTGCGACGACGGCGACGAGCCCGAAGTCGATGATGGCCGACAGGCGTGCCTCGGGGACGTCTCCGATCAGCGCGCCAAACACGACCAGAGCGCCCTTGCCGACGAGCACGACCTCCCAGACGCCGGCCGTTTGGCGTGGCCTGACCGCGAGCAGGGCGAAGAGCGCGGCGAAGATGCCGAAGCTGGAGACCCGCCAGCCTTCGATGAACAGGCGATCGTCACTGGCACTGATGGTCAGCAGCACGCCGTTGACGAACGCGACGCCGGTGGCCAGGGAGGCGAGAGCCGCCAGGCCACGACCGAAGAGGTCGGCGCGGTGGATGGGGGTGGCGGTGTCGATTCGATGAGCGGTCACTGCGGTCATGAGAGCTCCTCCTATCAGAACGTCCGTTAACTTACAGCCGTTAACTTACATGCTGGCCTAACGCATGTAAAGTCAGGGAGTGACCACACCGCGAACACGGCCCCGCAACAAGCGCGGCGAAGGCGCTCAACTGCGCGACGAGATCGTCGACGCCGCCATGAAGCTCCTGGAGGGCAGCACGCCGCAGAACCTGACCCTGCGGGGGGTCGCCCGGCAGGCTGGCATCTCCGCGCCGTCGATCTATCCGCACTTCCCGGACCTGGACGCGATCCTGCTCGCCGTCGCGCAACGCGCGTTCGACGTGCTGGAGCAGGAGTTGGGCACTCCTGATGACGAGGATCCGGTCGAGCGCCTGCGCGCTGTCTGCGCGGTCTACCTGAGCTTCGCCGAACGCCGACCCCACCAGTACCGGGTGATGTTCGGTGCCGTCTGGGACGCCGGGCGGGCCCTCGATCGGGCCCCGGCCATGGCGGACGAACTCGCCGTTCTCGGCATGGGAGCCTTCGAGATCTTCCGGCGTACGCTCGCCGACTGCGTTGCGGCGGGAGGGTCGGCCAGCGCGGACCCCTTCGGCGACGCGACGGCGCTCTGGGTCGGGTTGCACGGCTTCGCCCAGCTCCAGGTGGCGGCGCCGTTGTTCCCGTGGCCACCGGACCTGCGCGACTCCGTCATCGACCGGTTGGCGCTGTTGCGCTGACGGTGAGGCCGGCCGGACGCCTCAGACGCGATTCAGACCGCGCCCCGGTCGACCAGGCTGAACGTGGTGTCGATGGGGGCGTCGCCGAGAAACTCCACGTAGATCTCTTTCTTGGTGGGGCTCCACTGCACCACGCCGTGCTCCTCGTTGATGAGGGAGTAGGACGTGCGTCCCTTGTCGTCCCTGCCCTCGCGGGCTATCCCGAACAGAGTTGCGGCGGTCGCATAACACTCGGCTCCCACCAGTGACTTGTACCCCTTCGCATCGAGCTTGACGCCGAGGCACGGTCGGTGGGCGATGTCCGGGTTCACCGATTTGATCATGTAGTCGACGCCGACCGGTTCGAGCACGAAGAGCGCGTCCTTACCGGTGCCGTCGCCGACTTCGAGCTCGCCGTGAGACGGCAGCGACAGGTCACGGTCGATCTCCACGACGTGCAGCAGGAATCTCCGCTGACCGGTCAGCATGGCCCGGGTGGGGTCCACGCTGGCCGACGGTGACACGGTCGGCGTACCCGATGCGGCAGCGGACACGGTGGCCGCCGGTGTGCTCGCTGGCGGGCTGCCGTTCGCCGGGCTGTCCGCACGATCCGGTCCGGAACGCCCCTGCAACAGTTGCGGGGCGAAGAGGGAGACGGACACCAGGACCGCGATCACCGTGGCCGCCGCCCCCAGCACGGTGAACCAGCCACGCCGGCGCCAGCTTGCGCGAGCGGCAGTTGCCAGACCCGGTCCCGTCGACCGCTGGTCCTGTCCGCCAGTACCGGCCGCGGGCGACACACTCGCCATCGGCGTCGCGCCCAGGATCTGGGCCGACCCGCCAGCACCCGCTGAATACCCTGCGGTCAACAACCCGTCGAGCAACTCCCGGGCCGTGGGCCGAGCAGCGGGATCCTTCTCCAACGCCCGGGAGACCAACTCCCGCAACGGTCCATCGAGCCCGGTCAGGTCCGGCGGCTGAGTGAGAATCCGCATCGCGGTGGCGGTAGCGGAGTCGCCCCCGAACGGGTTGCGGCCGGTGGCGGCGTGGGCGACAACGGCACCCCAGGCGAAGATGTCCGCAGCCGGGCCCACCGGACGGCCGGACGCCGTATCAAACCGCTCCGGAGCCATGTACGACACGGTCCCGACCATCTGGTTGGTCCGGGTGTGCTGGCTCGTCGCCTCGAACGCTCGGGCGATGCCGAAGTCGATGACCTTGATCCCGCCGGGTGCCACCAGGACGTTCGCCGGCTTCAGGTCCCGGTGGATCACCCCGGCACCGTGGATGGCGGTCAGCGCGGTAGCTACCCCGACCGCGATGCTGTGCAGCTGCGCCGCTCCCAGCGGTCCCTGTTCCCGGACCACCTCGGCCAGACTGGGGCCCTCGACGTACTCCACCACCAGGTACGGCGGGTCATGGTCCGGGTCGGCGTCCAGAACCTCGGCAGTGCAGAACGGCGGAACCTGGCGCGCGCGGTTCACCTCGCTGCGGAACCGACCCCGGAACTCCTCGTCGTGCGAGAGTTCCGGACGGACGACCTTGACCGCCACTCGCCGTCCCTGCGGCGAGCGGGCCAGGAAGACACTGCCCATGCCACCGTCGCCGAGCCGGGCGAGGACGTCGTACCCGCCGAGGCGGGCTGGGTCACCGGGGCGCAACCCGTCGTTCACGCCAGATGCCCGCAGGCCGCGACCACCACGGGAACCGTTCCGCCTATCACCCGTTCCCCTTAGGTCAGTCGGACGCCGCCCGCAGCTTATCGTCCGTCCACCAAGCGCCGTCGATGCCGTCCGCTTCGCGATCGGGACCGGACCTGTGCAACGGCGTGGGCGAACAGGTCAGCCGATGCCGTCGACCGCAGCCCGGAGCGCGTTGATCGACGGGTCCCAGGTGAAGTTCAGGACGGGGATGCCGGAAGCGGCGGCGTTGCTGTCGCCGCCGAGGACTACTGCCCGTGGCTTGCTGGTGCCCTGGGGGAGCACCAGGTACCAGTTGCCCTTCACGTTCGCGATGAACACGTCGTCTACCTCCTGGTCGGGCGGGTTCGGGTTGGTGACGTCTCCGACGTAGGTTTCGAAATCCACCGTCGCGCGGAAATTCGTCGGACTGCCGGTGTTCAACCAGAGACTCGTGTGCACATGCGGTCCGACGCCGGAGTTGCTGCCGTTCGCGGAGGCGCCGGAGTACGCGATCGTCTGGCCCCGCGACACATGTTGACCGGTCGAGACGGTGATCGACGACAGATGCAGGTGGCGGGTGTAGTTGCCGTCGTCGTGGGCCATCCCCACGACACGTCCGGTCGCGTTGGAGGTGTCGGTCTTCACGTACCGGACCGTGCCGTTCGCCGCGGCCAGGACGGGGGTGCCGGTGCCGACCGCATAGTCGGTGCCCGGCTCACCCGACGGAGGCGTCCGGTTCCGGTGATCTTGCCAAGAGCTGGAGATCCGGACATTTCCGCACGGCCTCAGATAGCTGCCGGCAGCCTGCGCGGAGCCGGGCAGCAGGCCAAAGGCGGCCGACACCCCGGATGCCGCCAACGCGGCGCTCGTGAGGAAGCCCCGCCTCGAGAGCCCTCGCAGGTACGCGATGCCACCGAGATCCTCGGGCCGCAGACCGCCATGACTGACGTTCCGGGGAGGGTCAGGGCGAGGCTCCTCGTTGAGGATCATCGATGAAATTTAAGGCCGCGTCTGTTGAAGGGCAAGGGCTTCCCGGTGGCTCCTCCACTCAGCGACCAGCGCCCGTGAGCTCCCGCCTCTGCTGAACCTGTCCACACCCACCGTGCGGTGTTGGGCCTACTGGTCGCCGGTGGCGGCGCCGACTGTGGGCATGCGGACTGCCAGGTCTTGCTGCGATCGCTTGCTGAAGATCAGCAGATCATGCCCTTCGGTCCTCGGTGGCCCTGACCGGCTGAGGAGTGACTTGCGGGGGAGGTCAGTCTGCTGCCGGGGCAGAAACCTGCCACAGGGCGCTGACCGGCATGGCGCGGAGTCTGTCGCCGAACGGGAGCGTGGAGGTTCCGGTGTAGAGGACGATGCCGGCGATGAGATCGTCGCCGAGGCGGTCGGCGAGTCGGCGTAGCCCGCGGAAGTCGTCGGGCCCGACGGTGGTGGCTGCTTTGACTTCGATCCCGACCACCTGGCCAGTCCTGTTCTCGAGCACCGCGTCGACTTCGTACCTGCTCTGGTCGCGGTAGTGGGACAGGTCGACGAACTGCTCGGACCAGGTGAGCTGCCGGGACAGCTCGGACAGGACAAATGATTCGAGCAGTGGGCCGAACGGTGCGCCTGGGCGGAGCAGTGCCCGGGCGTCGGTCGCGATCTCGTTGGCGGCGATGCCCGAGTCGACAAAGATGAGCTTGGGCGCGGCGGTGGCGCGAGTGCCGAGGTTGCGGGACCAGCCGGGGATCCGTTTGATCAGAAAGATCTCTTCCAGGGCTTGGAGGTAGCGGGCGATCGTCGGCCGGCTCAGTCCGAGGGCGGATTCGAGGGAGTTTGCGGCGATGATGTTCGCGGATCTGGCCGAGAGGAGGCGGACCAGCTTGCGGAGCTCGCCCTTGTGCTGGATGTCGGACAGCTGGCGGACGTCGCGGTCGATGAGCGCCTGGACGTAGGCGTCGAGGAATCGTTGGCGGCGGCGTGGGTCGGTGCGGGTGGTGGCCTCGGGTAGGCCGCCGCGCACGATTCTGGCCGCGTAGTCGGATCGGGTCACGTCCGACTCGTGTCGCAGGTCCGCGCCGAGCGCGAAGACGGCGTCGACGAATCCGTCCGGCGCTGCGTCGAGTTCGCCTTGGGAGAACGGCCAGAGTTCGACGGTCTCCATCCGGCCGGGCAGCGCGTCCGGGGCAGCCACCATGCCGAAGAGGCGAGACGAGCCGGTGAGCAGGTACCGGCCCGGACGGGGGTCCTCGTCGACCGCAGCCTTGATGGCCAACAGGAGTTCCGGAGCGCGCTGGATCTCGTCGATGACCAGGAGCTCGGAGGAGTCCACGAACCCGACGGGATCGGCGATCGCCGCCGCCCGGTCCTGAGCCCGATCAAGATCGCGGCGTTCGGCTAGACGATCGCCGGCAACGAGGCGGACCAGGGTGCTCTTGCCGGCTTGGCGTGCCCCGTTGATCAAGACGACGCGGGTGTCCGCCAGAGCAGCGTTGACCTGCACGGCGGCGCGGCGGGGGATTAGACGCGGTGTGGGCACGGCGTCATCATAACGGCGAAACTTTCGACCTGCGGGGATCCTTGCTTTCGATTTGCGGGACCAGGTGTGTTCGTTATGCGGTCATCTGGTGTTCGATTTGCGGGCCACATGGGCAGGGCTTTCGTGAAGGGGGTCCACCACTACGCCGCGTCGCTCACCGTGGCGGCGAGTTCGGGAAAGGCTTCCTCCCAGCGCTGGCAGAGCCGGGGCGCCAGCCAGAGGGCGGTGAGGTCGGCGCGGGTGACGTCGTCGGTGATGAACTGGGCGCCGAACCGGCCGGCCTGCTTGCGCAGGTTGTCCATCAGCTCGGGGCCGGTGATGCCGTCGGGGAAGCCGGGGAAGTTCTCCACCTCGGTGGTGGTCATCAGCGCGCCGCCGGACTGGCTGCCCTCGATGACCAGGGGCGCGAGGTTGGCGCGGGCGGCGTAGACGGCGGCGGTGTATCCGGCGGGCCCGGAACCGATGATGATCAGGCGGTGGGGGTCAGGCATGACAGGGCTCCTGCTCAGGGGCGAGCCGCCCGCTGGGTGGGTGGTCCGGCGGGCGGCGAACAAGGGGATGTCAGGCGGTGGGGCGCAGCTCGGCGAGGAGCTTCTCCACCCGGGTACGGATGTCGTCGCGGATCGGGCGGACGGCGTCGACGCCCTGGCCGGCCGGGTCATCGAGCTTCCAGTCCTCGTAGCGCTTGCCCGGGAAGACGGGGCAGGCGTCGCCGCAGCCCATGGTGACGATCACGTCAGACGACTCGGCGGTCTCGTACTCGAGGAGCTTGGGGGTCTGGTCGGTGATGTCGATGCCGGCCTCGGCCATGGCCTGCACGGCGGCGGGGTTGACGGTCTCGGCGGGGGCGCTGCCGGCGGAGCGGACCTCGACGGTGTCGCCGGCGAGGTGGCGCAGCCAGCCGGCGGCCATCTGGGAGCGGCCGGCGTTGTGGACGCAGACGAACAGGACGCTGGGCTTGTCGCTCATGAGGTGCCTTCCATGCAGTACGAGTCGCGGGGCCGGTTGACCAGCACGTCGTTGAGGTGGATGAACAGGTGAGGGTCGGGGTTGTCGTTGCGGTCGAGCGTCGGATAGCGGCCCGGGTCGTGGCGGCGGTTGAACAAGCTGGGCGAGGGTTCAGCCGCGCTGGTGTCGTGCGGGCGTGCTGTCATGAGCGGTGGTTGACGGTGGCGTCCTCGTCGGTGGGGACGACGACCCGTTCGGCGGCGGCGCCGGCGTCGGGGTAGAGGGCGGCGAGCAGGCCGATACCGACGGCGAGGCCGACGACCTGCGCCACGACGAAGCCGGGTACGGAGGCCGGGGCGATGCCGGCGAACGTGTCGGTGAACGCGCGGCCGATCGTCACGGCGGGGTTGGCGAACGAGGTCGACGAGGTGAACCAGTACGCGGCGCCGATGTAGGCGCCGACGGCGGCGGGCGCGGCGGGGGCGCGGCCGGAGCGGGCCAGGGCGAAGACCAGCAGGATCAGGCCGGCGGTGGCAACGACCTCACCGAGCCAGAGGTGCCCGGCGACGCGGTCCTTGCCGGAGAAGCCCACGGCGGCGAGGTCGAACATCAGGTTCGCCAGCACCGATCCAACGATCGCGCCCAGCACCTGGGCCACGACGTAGCCGCCAAGGTCGCGAGGGGTGAGGCCGGTGCCTGCGCGGCGGCCGAGGAACCAGTCGGCGGCGGAGACGACCGGGTTGAAGTGCGCGCCGGACACCGGCCCGAACATCATGATCAACACTGCGAGGGCGAACGCGGTGGCGATCGAGTTCTCCAGCAGCTGCAGGCCGACGTCATCCGGGGAGAGGGTGGTGGCCATGATGCCGGAGCCGACCACGGCGGTGACCAGCAGGGCGGTGCCGGTGAACTCGGCCAGCAGGCGCCGCCACAGGGTGATGGTCATCAGTCTGTTGTCTCCCATGGTGTTGCTGTCCCGAAGGCTCCGGGCAGGTTGGCTATCGGGTGGCGTGCACGTGCAGGTCGTCGAGGAGACGGCGGACCCGGCGTTCGACCTCGTCGCGGATGGGCCGCACGGCGGCGGTGTCGAGGCCGGCCGGGTCGTCGAGGTCCCAGTTCTCGTAGCGGGTGCCGGGGAAGACCGGGCAGGCGTCTCCGCAGCCCATGGTGACCACGACGTCGGCGGCACGCACGACCTCGTCGGTCCAGGGCTTGGGGAACTCCTCGCTGATGTCGATGCCGCGTTCGGCCATGGCGGCGATCGCGGCGGGGATGAGCGTGATGCCCGGTTCGCTGCCGCCGGACCAGGCGACCGCCCGGTCGCCAGCGAGGTAAGTGAAGAACCCGAGGGCCATCTGGGAGCGGCCGGCGTTGTGGGTGCACAGGAACAGCACCACGGGGCGGCCGTCGCGGTGGTGGCCCTCGACGCGGGCGAGGGCCTGCAGGCGCTGCCGGGCGAATCGTTCAGCCAGCAGCGGCAGGTAGTGGGGGATGGTGCTGGCGGTGGCGAACTGGTCGTAGCTGGAGTGCAGGAACCGCTCGATGGTCTCGGCGGCGTACACGCCGGCGAACTCCTCCGCGAGCCGCGTCGCGGCGGTACGCAGGGCAAGCTGCTGGTCGATCGAGATCTCCTCGTAGGGGTGGGCGCTGGTGTCAGTCATGGCGGTATCCCGGGGCGGTGGTGACGGCGGGGGCCACCCGGTCGACGCGGGCGGCGAGGTCGGCGAAGGCGGCCTCGAACGCCTCGTCGGTGTCGACGCGGACCGGGTCGGGCACGGACCAGTGCAGGCGGGGGCGGAGGGGCCCGGTGAGGTCTTCGTGGGCGTTGTCGCACACGGCGATGAGCAGGTCGTCGTCGCGGACGACGTCGGTGACGTGGGCGGTGGCGGTGGGATCCAGGCGCAGCCCGTGCCGGCCGGCGACGGCCACGGCGCGGGGGTGCACCCGGGCGGCCGGTTGCGTGCCGGCCGACGCGGCGGGGCTGTGAGTGCGGTCCTGCCATAGCGCGGCGGCCAGTTGCGAGCGGGCGGAGTTGCGGGTGCACACGAACACCACCCGGCCGACACTGGTCAGCGGCGGCGGGGTCAGCGCGGCCAGGGTCTCCGGCCGCAGCCGCAGGTAGGTGCGGCGCTTGTCGCCCTCGGAGCGGCCCTTGACTACCAGGCCGGCTTCGGTGAGGACCTTGACATGGTGGGCGACGAGGTTGGTGGGCAGGTCGAGGGTGTGAGCGATCTCGCCGGGGGACGCGTCGCCGAGGGTGAGCGCATCCACGATCGCCAGCCGCGCCGGGTCGCCGAGCGCGGCGTGGATCCGCGCCCGCCCAGCCAGAGAATCAAGCTCAGCGTCCATTGACTCAACCATAGCTGAGCTAATCGGGGTTGGCAAAGAGTCGCCCCCGAGAGGCGCCGTCTGGATGCTGCGGGCGCGGCGTCAGCGGACCGGAGCGTTTCGAGCTTCCCCGACTGAGCCCGCCCGCCCAGAGCGGGCGCGATGCTACGAGGCGGTGGGCTTGACGGCGAGCAGGGACGCCAGTTGGCGCAGGACGCCCGGCCGGGCGCGGTAGTAGACCCAGGTGCCGCGCCGTTCGGCGTCGACCAGGCCGGCTTCGCGCAGCGTCCTGAGGTGGTGGGAGATCGTCGGGCCGGTCAGGTCGAACGCCGGTGTGAGGTCGCAGACGCACGCCTCCCCGCCCCCGGCGGAGGCGATCATCGACATCAACTGCAGGCGCACGGGGTCGCCGAGCGCCTTGAACGCCGCCGCGAGAGCCCCTGCCGCCTCCGGTGGCACCCGCCGCTGTGCAAGCGGCGCGCAGCAGGAGGTCGCCGCGTTCAGGTCGATGGCGACGAGCGGCGCAGGCTGCTTAGACATGTCTCTAGGTTGACAGGCTTCTAATCAACATGCAACTCTCTGATTTGACAGGCGTCGAGACAGGCTGCGGCGAGGTGGAGGATCAGGATGACTGCCGGGACTGACCGCCCGACGGCCCCGGTGGGCAGGGCGGGTGTCGCCGTTCGACCCATGGCCGCGACGGACGCCGGCGACGCCCTGGCGATCTACCAGGCGGGCCTCGACGCAGGCAACGCCAGTTTTGAGACCACGGCGCCGGCCCGGGCGGACTTCGACGCCGCACGGGTCCTGCTCGAGCGCCGCAGCCCCACCGTCACCTAACCGCCTCTGGCTTCGGATGCTCGGGGCCCCTTCCACATATCTGATTCGACAGTTATCAACGCAGAGGAGAGTTGCCTCATGAGCGCCCTGGACACCCTTCCGGTCGTGGTGATCGGCGCCGGCCCCGTCGGCCTGGCCGCCGCCGCGCACCTGCACGAGCGCGGCCTGCCGTTCCTCGTGCTCGAGGCCGGTGACACCGCCGGTGCGGCCGTGCGCCAGTGGGGCCACGTGCGGGTGTTCTCCCCGTGGCGGTACGACATCGACCCCGCCGCCCGGCGGCTGCTCGACGACGCCGGCTGGGTCGCCCCCGACCCCGATGCCCTGCCCACCGGCGCCGAACTGGCCGCCCAGTACCTCCAGCCCCTCGCCGAGCTACCGCAGCTCAAGCCGCACCTGCGCTACGGCGCCCGGGTCGAGGCGATCAGCCGCCTCGGCCTGGACCGGCTGCGCACCACCGGCCGGGACGACACCCCGTTCCTCGTCCGCCTCAGCGACGGCCAGGAGGTGCTCGCCCGCGCCGTCATCGACGCCTCCGGCACCTGGCGCACCCCGAACGTCCTCGGCGCCTCCGGCCTGCCCGCTCACGGCGAGACCGACGCCGCCGCGTACCTGGAGCACGCGCTGCCCGACGTGCTCGGCGTCGACCGCGACCGGTTCGCCGGCCGTCACACCCTCGTCGTCGGCGCCGGCCACTCCGCCGCCAACACCCTGCTCTCGCTGGCCGATCTCGCCGCCGGACACCCCGGCACCGAGGTGACGTGGGCGATCCGCACCGCCTCCCCGGCGCGCACCTACGGGGGCGGCGACGCCGACGCCCTCCCCGCCCGTGGCGCGCTGGGCTCCCGGCTGCGCGCCCACGTGGACGCCGGCCGGATCCGGCTGCTCACCGGCTTCGCCGTCCACACTCTCACCCCGAGCAGCGACGGCCGGGTGACCGTCGTGGTGCGCCACGGCGACGGCAGCGAGGAGTCGCTGACTGTGGACCGTATCGTCGCGGCCACCGGCTTCCGCCCCGACCACTCCATCGCCGCCGAGCTGCGCCTGGACCTCGACCCGGTCATGGGCGCCACCCGCGCCCTGGCGCCGCTGATCGACCCGAACGAGCACTCCTGCGGCACCGTGCCCCCGCACGGTGTGGACGAGCTCGCCCACCCCGAGGTCGGCTACTACGCCGTCGGCATGAAGAGCTACGGCCGCGCGCCGACGTTCCTCATGGCCACCGGCTACGAGCAGGTCCGCTCCGTCGTCGCCGCCCTCGCCGGCGACTGGACCGCGGCTCGTGATGTCCAGCTCGACCTGCCGGAAACCGGAGTCTGCAACAGCAACCCCGATGACTCCGTCACCGGCGACAGTTGCTGCGGACCCGCACCCGCCACCGAGCCGACGTCACGAGGGCTGGCCACCGGCATCACCGGCGGGCTGCTCGCCGCACCGCTGAACCTCGTCACCCTCGACGCCGCACCCGCCGACACGCAGGCCGGCGGCTGCTGCGGCAGCTGATGCCCACCACCACGGTTGGCGGATCGTCGCCGCCCTCGCCGTCACCTCCACCATCGGCTACGGCACCCTCTATTACGCCTACCCCTGCTCACGCCGATGGCCGCCAGCTTCGGCGCGTCCACCACCGCCGTCACCGGCGCGCTCACCGCCTCCGTCCTCACCGCCTCCGTCGGCGTGAGGCTGGAACTGCCGTGCCCGCGGGGCCGGGAAGCGGGGACGGCTTTGTGTGTTCCGCCGTGATGGTGACTGAGCATCGAGGTGCCCACCCACTTTCCCGCCTCGCGGGCCGGCTGGTTGAACGGGCGCTGCCCTGGTGGCCGTAGACCCTGATGCCCGGGAGCGGTGGGTATGGCTGCGTGTGTTTCGGGTGTGGTCCTGGGCTGGGAGAACGGCGATGCGGGGAATGTGGGTGAACGGGGGCCACTCCCTGCCACCCCAGGTGAACCCCCAGGTCGCTAGACTAGGCCCTCGCGCCCCCGTAGCTCAGGGGATAGAGCATCGGTTTCCTAAACCGTGTGTCGCAGGTTCGAATCCTGCCGGGGGCACCGCAAAGTACTGTGTTCGCTGTGATCCGGCAGACCATGGCGGTTTCCGTCGACAAGCCGAGCGAGGTCGAGGCGGCTGAGGTGTGGCTGACCGCCAACCGGGACGCTCTGACCTACGCCGAAGAGGACGGCGGCTGCGGCTGCTGCGTCCGGGTGTGGAAGTTGGAGGGGCCTGCCGAGGTGTTGGCGACGATTCCCTACGAGGTCTCGGCTTGCTCCAGCTGGGATACGGCCTAGCCGAACCCTCTGGCCGCGTCCGCGCTTCCTGCGCCGAGTCACCAGTGGTAGGCCAGGTTCACCGCCAGCGCGGCGATCGAGGTGGCGAAGAAGACCGCCCATCCCACGAGTTTGCGGGAGCCGACCCGCAGGTGTGCGACGAGCGCGCCGACGAAGTACAGCACGAGACCGGCGGCGGCGAGTGTTCCGATGAGTGGGACGGCGAAGCCGGCCAGCAGTCCCAGGGAGCCGGCGGCCAGCGCCGCCCCCAACTTCGGTAACCAGGAGTGCGGCACCCGCTTCATGTCCGCCTGGGCCTTCGGATAGTCGTGGCCCATCAGGTAGGTGACGGCGGCGATGCCGGTGAAGACCGAGGCGAGGATGGTGACAGTGACGTACGTGGCGAACATGTGCCCTCCCTTGTGGCTGTCTGCCTCAAGGACGGGGTGGGGCTGCGGGATGTTACGCGTGACGCTGTGACCTGAGGCACAGCGTGGGCTGCGGGAGTCCCGCAGCCCACGCTCGACAGGTGACGCCGAGGACGTGCCGGCGCGTCAGAGGAACTTGTACATGTCCGCGGAGGCGGCCTCGGTCTCGCCGGCCGGCGGTGCCTCCACCGTGACGGGCTTGCCGAAGTCGCTCATCCGCATCTCGCTGACGAGATCACCGAGGGTCTTCGTGGCGATCGTGTAGGAGAGTGCGGTCAGGCGGCCGTCGGCGTCGACGGTCGCCTCGAACGGGATCGCCTTCGGGTCCTTCGCCAGCTTGGCGGTCGACTCGAGGCCCGCGCGCATTCCGCCGTCCGTGCTGGCGGCGGCAGCGGCCTTCTCCAGGTCGGCGACACCCGTGTAGCGGCCGCCGCCGACCTCCTGCGCGGACACGACGCCGCCGATGAGGCCGGTCTGGGCCTTCAGGTCGAAGGACTGGCGCAGCGAGCTGTTCGGCCTGAGCTTGGTGAGGTCGATCTTCATCCACGGCTTCCCGCCGTCGGCGGAGTCCGACTTGATGTAGGCGGTGTCGCCGATGATCCGCGCCTCGATCGGTTCCGGGGCCTTGCCGGTGGCCTGGAGGGTGCGGGCGGCAGTGTCCATCTTTCCGGTGACGGTGACCGACTGGTTGCCGGCCTTTACCGAGGCGTCCATGGTGAGCGTGCCGGCGAGGCTGCGGTCCATGCCCTGCTTGACGGCGGCCACCGGCTCCAGTTTGGACGCACTGGGCGCGGCGGACGATCCTGACGCCGCGGGGGTGCCGGAGTTGGTGTTACAGCCGGCGACGAGGGTCGCGGCGAGGGCAATCGAAACAGCTGGGATCAGTCGACGCATAGACGTGACCCTAACCGCCCACCGCCACCGATTTTCCCACGTGGCAGCCGCCGCGCGAACAGAGGACGTTGTCCCCCGTGCGAGCTACCCGCAAGTGTCCACCGCGCGGTGACGACTCCTGACCAGCGGCTCCATAGCGTTTGACGTGGCCGCGGCGCTACCGCCGCGGACCTCGTTGAAGGAGTCATCATGCGCCTGTTGAAGCAGCTCGTCGCCGTTGCCGCGGTCGCCTTCGTCGGTGGCCAGGCCATCGCCGCGGTGGAGGGGAACGACGCGCTGACCCTGCTCCTCGGTCTGTCGACGGCCGTGGTCGCGGTCCTCGTCTACGGGTGGGTGGTACGGCGTACCGAGCGTCGCTCGGTCACCGAGTTGGCGCGGTCCGGGGCCGGCGCTCGGATCACCCGAGGGCTCCTGATCGGGTTCGCGATGTTCGCGGCGGTGATCGTCAACATTGCCTTCGTTGCCGACTACGACATCGACGGACTGGGCTCGGTGACCGGCGCGGTGGCGTTGCTCGGGTTCATGGCCGCCGCCGCCGTGACCGAGGAGTTGATGTTCCGGGGTGTGCTGTTCCGGATCGTCGAGGAGCGTACGGGCACCTGGATCGCGCTGGTGCTCACCGGCGTGGTGTTCGGCCTGATGCACCTGCTCAACCCCGACGCCAGCGTGTGGGGTGCGATCTGCATCGCGGTCGAGGCCGGGTTCATGCTCGCGGCCTGCTACGCCGCCACCCGCAACCTGTGGGTGCCGATCGGCCTGCACTTCGGTTGGAACTTCGCCGCCGGCGGGATCTTCAGCGTGGTGGTCTCCGGGAACGGCGACTCCGAGGGCCTGCTGGACACCTCGATGTCGGGCCCGGCCCTGGTCACCGGCGGCGACTTCGGGCCGGAGGGCAGCCTGTACACGGTGGTGGCGGGTGTGGCGCTGACCGTGGTGTTCATGTGGCTGGCCCACCGCCGAGGTCACATCGTCCCGCGTCGTCGCAAGGCGGTCATCGCCCAGGCGGCGCCGGTTACGGTTTCCTGATGATCGACCTTCGGATGGTCTCGGACTCGTGGCGGCGGTGGCCCGTCACGGTCCGGGATCTCCCGTTGGCGCTTCTGCTCGCTCTCGCGTCGGTGGTGCCGCCGCTACGCGATCACGGTACGCAGCTCGGCGACCTGCCGGGGCGTCCCTTCGACGCGCTGACCGTCGCGGTGATCGCCCTGGAGTGCCTCCCGCTCGCTGTCCGCCGACGCTGGCCTGCCCTCTGCCTCGCCCTGGTGTCGGTCGGGTTCGTGATCGACCAGCTGCGCGCCTATCACACGGTGGCGGGCTCCGCGTTGGCCATCGCGCTGCTGAGCGCGGGGGCGCACGTGCAGCGTCGTCGACGTATCACCATGGTGCTGGGCTCCGCCGCATACGTGGCGCTGGCCGTCACTCTCGACCGACAGGGGTCGACCGAAGGCGTGCTCGGCTTCGCCACGTTCTATCTGTTGCTGGTCCTCGCGTGGGGCATCGGCGCGTGGTTGCGGGAGGCCCGGGCGGTCGAAGCCGAACGCCGTCGCCATGTCGCGGTGACCGCCCGTGCCGCCGAACGCACCCGCATCGCCAGCGAACTTCACGACATCGTGACCCACCATGTGACGGCGATGGTCGTGCAGGCCGAGGCGGCCCGCTACCTGACCGCCGCCCCGGAGCGCCTCGACACGACCCTGACCGCCATCACCGACACCGGCCGCCGGGCCATCACCGATCTGCGGCACCTGCTCGACCTGCTCAACCCCGACCACAGCGCTGATCCGCGTACGCCGGCCGTGGGCGAGCTGCACGCCCTCGTGGCACAGACCCGGCAGGCGGGTCAGCCGGTGGAGTTCACCGAGGACGGCAGCCCCGCGGAAACGACAGGCGGTGCCGAGGTGGCGGCCTACCGCGTGGTGCAGGAGGCGCTGACGAACGCCCTCAAGTACGCGCACGGCAGCCGCACCACTGTTCACGTACACCACGGCGAGAGGGAGACAACTGTGCAGGTCAGCACGGAAGGTTCGGGCTCGTACGCCGAGGGGCCCGGCGGGAGCGGACGTGGTCTCGCGGGTCTGCGCGAACGGGTTGGCGTTCTCGGTGGCGAGTTCAGCGCGGGACGGCACGCGGACGGCAGCTTCGTCGTGCGTGCCCGCATCCCCACCGGCGGCCCGTCATGACGACGCCGATCCGGGTGCTGGTCTGCGACGATCAGGCGTTGATCCGCACCGGCTTCGCGACCATCATCGGCGCTCAGCCCGACCTTGAGGTGGTGGGTGAGTGCGGCGACGGGCGTGCCGCGGTCGACCTCGCCAGGCGGCTGCATCCGGACGTGGTCGTGATGGACGTACGGATGCCGGTGCTCGACGGCATCCAGGCGACGCGCCTGCTGGCCGGTGCCGGAGTTGCCCAGCCCGTCAAGGTGCTCGTGGTCACGACGTTCAACCTCGACGAGTACGTGTACGAGGCGCTGCGCGCGGGAGCGAGCGGCTTCCTGCTGAAGGACGCCCCGCCGACCCAACTGCTGCACGGTATCCGCACCGTCGCGAGCGGTGCGGCGCTGCTGGCACCCGAGGTGACCCGACAGCTCGTGGGCAGGTACGCGGCGCGGATCCGCCCCGCCGAGGGCACGCCTGACGACGTCGGGCTGACCCCACGTGAGCTGGAGGTGTTGCGCCTGATCGCCGATGGTTTGTCCAACAGCGAGATCGCCGCGACGCTGGTGATCAGCCAGGAGACCGTCAAGACGTACGTGTCACGCATTCTCACCAAGCTCGACCTGCGCGACCGCGTGCAGGCGGTGGTCTACGCCTACCGCGCGGGGCTGGTGACGTAGGAGCCCGACGTCAGGCAGCAGGCAGTTGTTCGGCTCGGGTGAGCACCTGGTCGACGAGGCCGTACTCCCGTGCCTGCTCGGCGGTGAACCATCGGTCCCGGTCCCAGTCGCGCTGGATCTCGTCGAGCATCCGTCCACTGTGTTGGGCGATCAGTTCCTGCATCGTTCGCTTCACGTGCAGCATGTTCTCCGCCTGGATGGTGATGTCGGAGGCGGTGCCGCCCATCCCTCCGGAGGGCTGATGCATCATGATCCGCGAGTGTGGCAGCGCGTACCGCTTGCCCGCCGCGCCCGCGCAGAGCAGAAACTGCCCCATCGAGCCGGCGAACCCGAGCGCCAGCGTGGCCACGTCGTTGCGGACGTAGCGCATCGTGTCGTAGACCGCCATCCCCGCGCTCACCGAACCGCCCGGCGAGTTGATGTAGAGGAAGATGTCCGAGTCGGCGTCCTCCGCAGCGAGCAGCAGGATCTGCGCGCAGATCTGGTTGGCCGACTCCTCCGTCACCTCGGTGCCGAGGAACACGATCCGCTCTCGCAGCAGCCGCTCGAACACCTGATCGCCGAAGGACGGCTGTCCGCCGTCCCGCATGGTCGCGTCGTACCAGATCATGTGCCGCCACCCTCCACCGTGCCGGCGGGCGACGGGACCGCCCGGGGAACCGGCTCCTCCAGCGTGCGCCCGGCGGCGGTCGCGGCCGAGGGATTCTGCCGGCGGCAGATCGGCCCAGGGCAGAACCCCGGCCGGCCTACGCCCGGGTCAGCCGCCGCCGGCCCGTCCGGGCCCGGCGGCAGGCCAGCATCTTGGAGGTACGCGGACCGGGGTGCCCAGCCGGTGCGGAGGCGATCAGTCGAACTCGCAGCCCCGCTCCTGAAATGGTCGACCCGATGGGGTCGGTTGGACCGCCGACGTGCAGGATCGGCCCGCCCAGCCGCAGCACCGGTCCGGCCGGCTGCCGTGCGGGGGCACCGGCGGCGGCCACGGGTGGCGTCGCCCCACCGCGCTGAAAGCCGATTCGGAGTGCGGGGCCGGTCTCGTTGCGTGGGGCGGGCACCTGCTCCAGCCGGCCCAGAGCGGCCCGGGGCGCGGCGGGGATGCGACGCTCGACCCGGCGCAGGTCGTCGCGGGCCGCTTCGAGCAGGTCGGAGAGTTGGATGCCGAGCGCCCGGCAGATCGCGGCCAAGACCTCCGAGGAGGCTTCCTTACGCCCCCGTTCCACCTCGGACAGGTAGGGCACCGACACCCCGGCGGCGGCGGCCACCTCACGCAACGTGCGGCCCTGGCTCTGGCGTAGTCGGCGCAACACTCCGCCGATGACTCGTCGCAGCAACGACATGCCGGCCTCACTTTCGCGGTCGTCGTCGGGAACACCCTCATCATGCCTGTCCCCCGCCGTCCGGGCCGACCCATGCGGGCCCGCGCTGTATCGTCCGAAGCAACCCGGACGTGCGGCTGGCGTCGTACCCGCTATGTTGTGGTCGTGCAGGCGACGGCGGGGGAGCAGGTTCGACGGTGATCCATTTCCCCGCGCAACGTCGGGGCCCACTGAGCGCGCTGAGCCTACGGCTCGCCGCTGCCCTGGGCCTGGTCTTCGCCGTGGTCGCCGCGGTCTACCTGGGCCGGGACGGCTACCGCGATGTCAACGAGGACGGCCTCACCCTGCTCGACTGCTTCTACTACGCGGTCGTGTCGCTCTCGACCACCGGGTACGGGGACATCACGCCGGCGGCGCCGTCGGCTCGGCTGGTGAACGTCCTCTTCATCACCCCGGCCCGAGTGATCTTCCTGATCATCCTGGTCGGCACCACTCTGGAAGTCTTGACCGAGCAGTACCGGACCGGCCGTCGCCTGTCGCGGTGGAGGAGAGCCGTGAAGGACCACGTCATCATCTGCGGCTACGGCACCAAGGGGCGCAGCGCGGTCTCCGCCCTGATGGAGAACGGTCTGGACCGCTCGCGGATCGTGGTGGTGGAGCGCAGCGCCACCGCGCTGCGGCAGGCCACCTCGGCCGGGCTGGTGGCCATCGAGGGCTCGGCGACCCGCTCGTCGGTGCTGAACGAGGCGCACGTCAAGAACGCGAAGGCCGTGATCATCGCGACCGACAGCGACGACGCCTCGGTCCTGGTCGCGTTGACGGTCCGACAGCTCACGGCCGGGCAGGTCCGGATCATCGCGGCGGCGCGGGAAGCGGAGAACGCCCCGCTGCTCAAGCAGAGCGGCGCGCACCACGTGATCGTCTCCTCGGCGACCGCGGGTCGGCTGCTCGGTCTGTCCACCTCGGCTCCGCCGCTGATCGACGTTGTGGAGGACCTGCTCACTCCTGGGCAGGGCATGGCACTGGCGATGCGCTCGGCGGAGCGGGACGAGGTGGGCCGCTCGCCGCGTGAGCTGGACTCACTGGTGATCGCTCTGGTGCGGCGGGGCAAGGTGGTCACCCTGGCCGATCGCGCGGGCGCGGTGATCGAGACCGGCGACATGCTGGTGCACGTACGCGACGACCGCCCCCAGTCGGCCACGACCGCCTGATCGTCATCTGCCGCTCTGGCGTCGCGGTGGCCTCAACGGCCTGCCGTCAGAGTGAATCGTCCCCGGCGCAGATCGTCTCGGTGCAGTTGACCGCCGTGCCGGCGGAGGCCCGGCTGAGCAGCTCGTAGAGCGTCTCCCGTTCGTCGGGGCCCAGCGCCCCCAGCACCTCGTCCTCGGCGCCGGCGAGGGCGCATTCCGCCTCACTGAGCCGTTTCGCCCCGTCTTCGGTGAGTTCGACGACGTGTCGGCGGCGGTCCTCGGGTGAGCGGCGCCGCTCGATCAGCTGCTTCGCCTCCAGGTCGTTGAGCAGCCCGACGATGTTGGTGCTGTCCATTTCCAGGATGGTGGCGAGCGCCTGTTGACCGGTGCCGCCACCGGCGCGCAGCACGGTGAGCGCGACCAGGTGCCGGGGGCGTAGCCCCAGCGGCGCCAGCACCGACTCCGATCGCAGCCGCATGCGCCGGGCCAGATGGTCCAGGAGTGCGCCCGAGCGGTGCTCCGAGGTGTCGAGCGGCTGCGCGGACATGTGACCCAGTCTACCGACTCTCAGGAACATCGGCCTGCTATAAATAGTTGGTGATGCACAGACGATCCTTGGAGGAGGAATAATGCACTTGCTGCATATCGACTCAAGCATTCGGGGTGACTGGTCGGTCAGCCGGAGGCTCACCGCCCGCGCCGTCGCCAACTGGCGCGCGGCTCACCCAGACGGCACGGTGGCCTACCGAGATCTGGGCAAGGACCCGCTGCCGCACCTGGACGCGGATGGCGGTCTGGCCCGGATGACGCCCCCGGACCAGCACAGCCCGGCGCAGCGCGAGTCCTGGGAGCTCAGCGAGCGGCTGGTCGACGAGGTCAAGCAGGCCGACGTGGTGCTGCTCGGGCTGCCGCTCTACAACTTCGGCGCGCCCAGCAGCGTCAAGTCCTGGGTCGACCACCTGATCGTGCCCGGGTTGGCCTACGACCCGACGACCCAGCAGGGCCTGCTCGGCGACCGCGAGTTCGTGGTGCTGGCCACCCGGGGTGGCGGCTACGGCGAGGGCACCCCACGAAACGGCTGGGACCACGCTGAGCCGTGGCTCCCGCACGGCCTGTCGATGACCGGCATGCAGCCACGGTTCATCAGCGCCGAGCTGACCCTGGCACCGTCGGTGCCGGCGATGGCCGAGCTGATCCCGCTGCACGAGGCGAGCCTCGCGGCGGCCGAGAAGGAGATCGACAACCTCTGGCTGCCGGCCTCCGCCCAGCGCTGAGGCAGCGCCGGTACGACGAGAGCGGCCGCCCCCGGACTGGGGACGGCCGCTCTCGTCATGAACGACTGATCAGAGGATCGTCCAGGTGTCGCCGCTGCCCAGCAGGCCGGCGAGCTGCTGCTCGGGTGTCTCGGTGACTGTCGCCTTGGCCGCCGCGAGCTGGCCCTGCACCACGCTGTCGTAGGACGGCCGGTCCACCGAGCGGAACACCCCGATCGGGGTGTTGCGCAGGTCCAAGCCGGGCAGCCGGGACAGCGCGAACGCGTACGCCGGGTCGGTCACCGTCGCGTCGTGGACGACGATCTCCTCCGGGCTGACCGAGCTGGTCTCCCGGACCTCCAGGCCGAAGCCGCCCGGCGGGTGCACCACGCAGAACCGCCCGTCGGCGCCGAAGGTGATCGGCTGCCCGTGCTCCAGGCGGATCAGGTAGTCGTCCCGGGTGGACGGGTCCTTCAGCTGTTCGAACGCCCCGTCGTTGAAGATGTTGCAGTTCTGGTAGATCTCCACGAACGCCGAACCCTCGTGCTCGGCGGCGGCCCGCAGCACCGACTGCAGGTGCTTGCGGTCGGAGTCGATGGTCCGGCCGACGAAGCTGGCCTCCGCGCCGAGCGCGAGTGAGAGCGGGTTGAACGGCGCGTCCGCCGAGCCGGCCGGGGTCGACTTGGTGATCTTGCCGACCTCGGAGGTCGGAGAATACTGACCCTTGGTCAGACCGTAGATCCGGTTGTTGAACAGCAGGATCTTGAGGTTGACGTTGCGCCGCAGCGCGTGGATCAGGTGGTTGCCACCGATGGAGAGCGCGTCACCGTCGCCGGTGACCACCCAGACCGACAGGTCCGGCCGGGACACCGACAGGCCGGTCGCGATCGCCGGGGCCCGACCGTGGATCGAGTGCATCCCGTACGTGTTCATGTAGTACGGGAAGCGGGACGAGCAACCGATCCCCGAGACGAAGACGGTGCGCTCCCGGGGGATGTTCAGCTCCGGCATGAACTGCTGGATGGCCGCCAGGATCGCGTAGTCACCGCAGCCGGGGCACCAGCGCACCTCCTGGTCGGACTTGAAGTCCTTGGCGGTGAGCTTGAGGGCGACGGGCTCAGACATTCTTCAGGACCTCTTCCAGCGTCGTCTCCAGCTCGGCGGCCGTGAACGGAAGGCCGCGGACCTGGTTGTAGCTGATCGCGTCGACCAGGTAGCGGGCCCGGATGACGTGGGCGAGCTGGCCCAGGTTCATCTCCGGGATGACCACCTTGTCGTACGAGCGCAGCACCTCACCGAGGTTGGCCGGCATCGGGGCCAGGTGCCGCAGGTGCGCCTGGGCGATGGACAGCCCGCGCTGGCGTACTCCGCGGCAGGCGGCGCCGATCGGCCCGTACGTGGAGCCCCATCCGAGGACCAGCACCCGGGCGTCGCCGTCCGGGTCCTCCACCTCGATGTCCGGTACCGGGATCGTCTCGATCCGGGCGGCCCGGGTGCGCACCATGAAGTCGTGGTTGGCCGGGTCGTAGGAGATGTCCCCGGTCTTGTCGGCCTTCTCCAGACCGCCGATCCGGTGCTCCAGCCCCGGGGTGCCGGGGATGGCCCACGGACGGGCCAGGGTCTCCGGATCGCGCAGGTAGGGCAGGAATGTCGTGCCGTCCTCGCCGTTGGGCTTGGTGGCGAACTCGACCCGCAGGTCGGGCAGCGACTCCACGTCCGGCAGCAGCCACGGCTCCGAGCCGTTGGCGACGTAGTTGTCGGACAGCAGGATCACCGGCGTGCGGTAGGTCAGAGCGATCCGGGCCGCCTCGAGCGCCGCGAAGAAGCAGTCCGACGGTGAGCGGGGGGCAATGACCGCTACCGGCGCCTCGCCGTGCCGACCGAACAGCGCCATGTTGAGGTCGGCCTGCTCGGTCTTGGTCGGCATGCCTGTCGACGGGCCGGCGCGCTGCACGTCCACGATCACCAGCGGCAGCTCCAGCGCCACCGCCAGCGAGATCGTCTCGCTCTTGAGGGCCACGCCGGGGCCGCTGGTGGTGGTCACGCCGAGCGAACCGCCGTACGACGCGCCCAGCGCCGCGCCGACCGCCGCGATCTCGTCCTCGGCCTGCACGGTGAGGACGCCGAAACGCTTGTGCTTGCTCAGCTCGTGCAGGATGTCCGACGCGGGCGTGATCGGGTACGCGCCGAGGAAGACCGGCAGCCCGGACCGGACGCCGGCGGCGACCAGCCCCAACGACAGCGCCGCGTTGCCGGTGATGTTCCGGTACGTGCCCGGCTTCATCTTGGCCGGCTTGACCTCGTAGCGGACCGCGAAGTCCTCGGTGGTCTCGCCGAAGTTCCAACCGGCCTTGAAGGCGGCGACGTTCGCCGCGACCAGCTCCGGACGGGACGCGAACTTGCGCTCCAGGAAGCGCAGCGTCGACTCGTAGGGCCGGGAGTACATCCAGGAGAGCAACCCGAGGGCGAACATGTTCTTCGACCGCTCGGCGTCCTTCTTGGACACCGCGAACGAGGCGAGCGCACCGACAGTCATCGAGGTCAGCGCCACCGGGTGCACGACGTAACCGGCCAGCGACTCGTCGTCCAGAGGGCTGGTCTGGTAGCCGACCTTGGCGAGGTTGCGCTTGGTGAACTCGTCGGTGTTGACGATGATGTCCGCGCCGCGCGGCAGGTCGGCCAGGTTGGCCTTGAGGGCCGCCGGGTTCATCGCCACCAGCACGTTGGGCGCGTCGCCCGGAGTGAGGATGTCGTAGTCGGCGAAGTGCACCTGGAAGCTCGACACGCCGGGCAGGGTGCCGGCGGGGGCTCGGATCTCGGCGGGGAAGTTTGGCAGCGTGGAGATGTCGTTGCCGAGCTGCGCCGTCTCCGAGGTGAACCGGTCGCCGGTCAACTGCATGCCGTCGCCGGAGTCACCGGCGAACCGGATGACCACCCGGTCGAGTTGACGGATCTGCTTGGTCACTGTGCCACCTTCGTTCGCGACTGCGGGGCTCTCGCCTTGCCCGGCCACGGAACCTCCTCGACGCAACGTCTCACCGCACCGCCCCAGGCTGGTCCGGCCGTTGTCGTACCTCACCTCAGAGCCTACTTCTAAGGGAGCCCTAACAATCCCCGGAGGTCCGCCGACTGGGACCAGACTCGATGGAGTATTGCCCGAGTTTGCGGGCTTACGCCCTGGCCGCCGTAATTCAGATCACCACCGGATCGATTCGGTGGCCCCGTCCCGCCCGGCCGGGGCCACCCCGTCGATCAGTCGACCGGTTCTGGCGCCGGCCCGGGTGCCGGGCCGTTGAGCCGGCGGCGCAGCGAGGTGGTGGCCAGCGCGAGGGCAAGCACCACCAGCAGCGCCGAGACCACGATCAGGATGATCGCGGTGCGCTGCACCGAGGATGCCCCGCCACCGTCGCCGGCAGCACCCCCGGGGAGTACGCCCTGGGAGCCGGTCGCCGCGGGCGGCGAGACCACCGGTGTGGCCAGAGCGGCCGCCGCGGTGATCCGGAAGCTCATCTGCACCTGGCGGGTCGATCCACTGCGTGGGTCGAGGTGACCGATCACCGCGCCGGACAACGGCGCTTCCCGCTGGGCCTCCGGCGTCGCCTCCACCGGCAACCGCAACTCGGCGGTCCTGCCCGCCGCCACCACGCCCGCGTCGCAGCGGGTCCGGGTCGGGTCGACCACCACGCAGCCGTCCGGTGGAGTCGGAACTGTCACCCCGGCCGGCAGGACGACCTCCACCCGTCCGGCGGCGTCCACCGACCCGGTGTTGCCCAACCGGAGCGCGAGGGTGCTGGCGGCGCCGCTGATGTCGAACGTCACCTCGTCGGCCGCGAGAGCGATCCCGGGCACCGGCGGACCGGGCGGGAAGAGCACGGCGAAGCCCTGGTCGTCGGAGGCCTCCCCGGGCAGCCCCGGCGCATCGGCGACGACCTGGACGGAGCCGGCGAGCGGCATCTGCCTCCACGCGTCGCCGTCGACCCGCAGGCGGATCAGCGCGCTGAAGCGCGCGCCCGCCTCGGCTGTCCAGGCCCCGCAGTGGTACGTGCCGGCACCGGCGTCGGTGCAGCCCTTCGTCCCGGCGTCGGACAGCCCGGTCGGCAGCCGGTACGAGAGGCGGATCCGCTCCGCCGTCGTGCCGGTGTTGTGGATGGTGACCTGCAACGTGGTGGCCGTGCTGGCCGTGTTCCAGTACGCCTCGCGGAGGGTGACGTCCTGGGTGGTGACCTGGACTCCCAGTGGACTCGGCGGCGGCACCGGACCGGAGGCGGGCGGGCGGACCGGAGGCACCGGCGGCACGGGAGGCGCTCCCGTGGTGGGTCCGCCCGGAGCGGGCGCGGCGGTGGTCGGCGCCGGCGGCAGGTCAGGGGCGGTGGTCGCCGGTGCCGGTGGGGTCGTCTCCGGAGCGGGAGCGGTGGTCTCCGGCGCCGGTTCGGTCGGCACCGGATCGGTCGGCCCCTCGGTCGGGGGCGGCTCCTCGGACGTGGTGGCCTCGGGTTCGCTGACCGGATCGGTGGCCACCACCGGGTCCGGCGTCGCCGCGTTGGCCCAGGCCGGTCCCACGGCGAGCGCCGTGAGCAGGCCGAGCGCGAGCGCGGTCGCCAGCCAGGGTGCGGTACGCCGCCCCTCGGCCCGGAGACCGGGCGATGCCTTCAGGCGGGCCATCTGTCCTCCGGTGCCATGGGTGGGGGTCCAGTATTCGGTAACAGTTGCCTTGGTGCACTAGTCCCATCTGGAAACAAATCCGTAACGTGTTTGGGACGGCACTTCCGGCCGGGCGGTAGGCTCCCGAACTGTGACCGGATACCTGGGCTCGTACGCGACGCTCGGGCTCTTACTGCTCGCCAGCGTCCTGTTCTTCGTTACGGCGTTCTCGGCCAACCGGGTGTTACGTCCGGCTCGTCCGGCCGATCCGCCCGGCAAGCGGGCCAGCTACGAGTGCGGGCTCGACCCGGTCGGCGCGGACTGGGCGCAGATGCAGATCCGCTACTACGTCTACGCGTACCTGTACGTGCTGTTCGCGGTCGAGGCGGTGTTCCTCTTCCCCTGGGCGGTGGTCTTCGACCGGCCGGGCTTCGGTCTGGTGACGGTGGTGGAGATGGCGGTGTTCGTGGCGGTGCTCGCGCTCGGCATCCTCTACGCTTGGCGCAGGAACATCCTCCGCTGGACCTGAGCGTCGCGACCTCCGGCGATCGTGCCGGTCGGCCCGGCCGTTCGCGGTCGGTTACGGCGACGACCGGTCAGGCCAGGCCCCGGCGAGTCGTCGCCGGCGGGCGGTCACCCCGGATCGAGGCCACCATGTCCAGCACCCGACGTGTCGGGCCGACCTGGTGAGCCCGGAAGACCCGAGCGCCCAGCCAGGCCGACACCGCCGTCGCGGCGAGCGTCCCCTCCAGGCGTTCGGCCACCGGCAGGTCCAACGTCTCACCGACGAAGTCCTTGTTGGAGAGCGCCACCAGCACCGGCCAGCCGGTCGTGGTCAACTCGTCCAGCCGCCGGGTGATCTCCAGGGAGTGCCGGGTGTTCTTGCCGAAGTCGTGTGCCGGGTCGACGAGGATCCCGTCGGGGCGTACCCCCTCCGCGACAGCGCGCTCGGCGAGCCCGGTCACCGTCGCGACCACGTCGGCGACCACGTCGTCGAAGGCCGCCCGGTGCGGTCTGGTCCGCGGGACCAGGCCGCCGGCGTGCGAGCAGACCAGCCCCGCGCCGGTCTGCGCGGCCACCCGGGCCAGCGCTGGGTCGGCGCCCGACCAGGTGTCGTTGAGCAGGTCGGCCCCGGCGGCCACGGCCTCCGTCGCCACCTCGGCGCGCCAGGTGTCGATGGAGATCACCACGTCCGGAAACGCGGCCCGGACGGCGGCGATGGTGTCCACCGTGCGGCGGATCTCCTCGGCGACGTCGACGTCCGCGCCCGGGCCGGCCTTGACGCCGCCGATGTCGATGATGGCCGCGCCCTCGTCCACAGCCCGCTCGACCGCGCGCAGCGCGTTGTCGGCGGCGAAGGTGGCGCCTCGGTCGAAGAACGAGTCAGGCGTCCGGTTGATGATCGCCATCACGATCAGCTCGCCAGGGGCGAATGTGCGCCCACCCAGCCGAAGCGCCCCCGCCATGCCCGCCTCCTGAGAGTCCGCGCCGTCGCCGCGGCGGCCGAACCCGACGCTAGTCGGTCGTCGGAGGGGAACTGTGGGCGGGCGTCGGCACAGATCATGATCGGGACGGGTGGCGGGGTCGCTCCCGGCCCGCTGCCATGCCACGATCAGTGCATGGGTCAGCTTCTGCTCCTCCTGGTCGTGGCATTGACTGTCGCGGCGGTCGTCTTCGGCGTGACGGTGCTGGTCAGCGGCGGTGATCCCGGCCTGGTGGCCGTCGAACCGGATTCGCAGGCCGTGGCGTTGCCCGGCACGCGACCGCTACGCGAATCCGACGTGGGGGCGGTCCGTTTCGACACCGGGTTGCGCGGGTACCGGATGGCGCAGGTCGATCAGGCGATGCGCCGCGCCGCCTACGACATCGGCTACAAGTCGGAGCTGATCGGCGTGCTGGAGGCGGAGGTCACCGCATTGCGTGAAGGTCGCACCGACGACGCCGACGCGCTGCGTCAGGCCCGCGAGCAGTCCGCCAGCAAGGTGACGGACGCGGACGCGGCGAAGCCGGACGAGGATGTGCCGCTGGACGGGGACGCCGGCTCCGGCTCGGCGCCCGTCGGCTCGGCCGGCGCGGCAGAGCTTCCCGCCGCCACCTCGTCGCCGGCGGACTCCGACGGCGTGGCGCCGGCAGTGGCATCGGCCGACGGCGAGCCGGCAGATCGTGAGCAGACCGACGGCGCGCCCGCCGACGGTGCCGGGCAGCGAGACGCGGTGGTCCGGTCGGAGACGGCGTGACCGAGCCCGGAGGCGTTGATGATCTTCGGGAGGCGGCCCAACCCGGTGCCGGTGAGGTGACCGCCACGGTGATCGTCGACGCCCCGGCGGAGCAGGTCTTCGCCGCGCTGCTCGCCTGGGAACGCCAGTCCGACTGGATTCCGTTCACCCGTGTGCGGGTGGTCGAGGGCGACGGTCGCGAGGGCAGCCGGATCGAGGCGGTGACCGCGCTCGGCCGGGCGACGCTGCGCGACGAGATGCTAGTGGTACGCGTCGACGAACCGTACGAGATCGGCGTGGTGCACCACGGTCAGTTGCTGCGCGGCCCCGGTGTGCTGCGCTGCACCCAGCTGGGTCGGGCCCGCACCCAGGTGGTCTGGCACGAGTGGTTCCATCTGCCGGGTGGCCGGGCCGGTCGGGTGGCCTGGCCGCTGCTCTGGCCCGGCTCCAAGATCGGCCTCACCCAGGCGCTGAAGAGGTTCGCCCGTCTGGTCGAGCAGGGCCGGTTGCCCTGACCACACCCGGTGCCGGCTGCCAGCCCGGCGCTCGGAAGAGATACCCCGCCCGATGCCGCCACGTCACTGCGGCGCGGAGGTCCCGGGCGATTGAGGCGTACTCGTGGAAGGCCACCCGGACCGGGTTGTAGCTGCCCACGTTCTTGGTGAGGCCGTACACGCAGCGCTCCCGCTCCGGCGCGAACGAGCCGAAGAGCCGGTCCCAGACGATCAGGATGCCGCCGAAGTTGCGGTCCAGGTAGCCGCCCTGCGAGGCGTGGTGCACCCGGTGGTGCGACGGGGTGTTGAACACCGCCTCGTACCAGCGCGGCATCCGGTCGATGCGCTCGGTGTGGATCCAGAACTGGTAGAGCAGGTTGACCGAGCCGCAGAACGCGACCACCGCCGGGTGTACGCCGGCCAGGATCAGCGGGATGTAGAAGACCCAACTGGTCAGCCCGGTCCACGGCTGGCGCAGTGCGGTGGAGAGGTTGAACCGCTCCGACGAGTGGTGCACCACGTGCGAGGCCCAGAGGATCCGGATCACGTGGTGGCCGCGATGCGACCAGTAGTAGAAGAAGTCCTGCGCGAGCAGGATCAGTGGCCAGGTCCACCAGATCTCGGCCACCCGCAGCGGGGTGAGCGCGTAGAGCAGCGCGTACGCGGCGGCGATCGGCACCTTCCACAGCAGGTCGGTGAAGATGCTGCCCAGACCCATCGCCAGGCTGGTCGCGGTGTCGGCCCCGCCGTAGCCGACCTCGTCGTCGTCGCGGTGCAGCAGGTAGGAGACCCGCTCCAGCACGATGAGCAGCACGAAGGCCGGGATCGACCAGGCGATGACGTCCGGGAACTCCTTCATCGCGCGGCCTCCGCTCGCCGTCGCCGGTCGGGACGCGCCGCTGGGCGACCCCGACTTACCGGTCGGTAACAAGCACCATAGGCAGCCGAGCGGCAGGTGGCAATGGGGTGTCGGTGCGATGCCCTAGCGTGTACGAGGTGACTGACCTGGTGATCGGCGCCGACGGGCTGGCTCGCTGCGCGTGGGGGTCGAGCACCCCCGACTACGCCGTCTACCACGACACCGAGTGGGGCCGGCCGCTGCACGGCGACGACGCGCTCTACGAGCGGATGACGCTGGAGGCGTTCCAGTCCGGGTTGTCCTGGTTGACCATCCTGCGCAAACGCCCGGCGTTCCGGCTGGCCTTCGACGAGTTCCACATCCCGACCGTGGCCGCATACGACGATGCCGACGTGACCCGGCTGCTCGCCGACGCCGGCATCGTCCGCAACCGGGCCAAGATCGAGGCGGCGATCGCCAACGCCCGCGCCGCCCTGGAACTGCCGGAGGGGTTGTCAGCGCTGCTCTGGTCCTTCGCGCCGGAGCGCCGGCCGGCCCGCCCCGCCTCGTTCGCCGAGCTCGCACCGATCACCGCCGAATCGACGGCGATGGCCAAGGCCCTCAAGAAGCGCGGTTTCCGGTTCGTCGGGCCGACCACGGCGTACGCCCTGATGCAGGCGACCGGCATGGTCGACGATCACATCGTCGGCTGTCACGTCACCCTCCCACCGGCGACATGATGGGATGGCAGGCATGACGACCGAGACCGCGTACCGGGCCGACGGATCCGGCCGAGCCGACGGGGTGGGCACCTGGGCCGTGCTGCTGCCCGCCGAGCGGTACGAAGCCGAGCGGCTCGTGCACCACGACACGTTGGAGCTGACCGGTCTCGCCGACGTCGCCGGGCCGGGCCCGGGGGACCAGGTGGCGGTGCTGGTCGACGCTCCGCCCCGGCTGGTGGCGCTCGGCCGGGTCGCCGCTACGGCCCACCGTCACCGGGAAGACCCGGACGACCCGCAGTCCGGAGTCGAGCCGGCGGAGCTCGTCGTGGCGTACACCCGTCGGGCCTTCGACGAGCCGGTGCCGGCCGACCTGCTGACCCTCGACGGGCCGGTCAGCCCACTGGAGCCGGCGGCCTTCCGGGCGTTGGCCGACCAGCTCGGGCCGCCACCGGCACGCCGCACCTGGCTGGTCAGCCTCGACCTGCCGATCGAGGCCGGTTCGCCGGCCGAAGCGGTCCGCCTGTTCTGGTCCTACGTGCAGGAGCTGGGCCCGCGTGAGTTGCCCGCCTTCGTGTCGCCGGCCGGCGACGAGCTGGCCATGCAGGCGTTCGTGCTGGGTGCCGAGGCCAACCAGGACCCGGAAGAGGACGACTAGGCCCTAGAAGAGCTTGTCCAGCCGTCCCTTCCAGTCGGCGAGGACCGGGCCCGGGTCGGTGTCCAGCACGCGTTCGAGCAACGTGGCGTAGACGTCCCGGAAGTCGGTGGTGAACTTCAGATCGCCGTCGTCGAGGTCGGTGAGACTCGGCGGTGCCCCGTGCCAGCCGCCGCGTACGCCCGCGCCGAGCAGGAGCACGTCGGAGGCGGTGCCGTGGTCGGTGCCGTCGGAGGCGTTGGCCCGGACGCGGCGGCCGAACTCGGAGTAGACCGCCACCACCACCTTCCGCCCCGCCTCGGTGCGACTCATCCGGTCGGCGAAGCCGGTCAACGCCCGGTCCAGCTGACCCAGCAGGACAGCCTGCAACTGTTTCTCGTCGGCGTGAGTGTCGAAGCCGCCGAGCGACACCGAGAAGACCCGGGTGGACACCCCCGCCTCGACGCACTGCGCGACCAGGTCCAGTTGCGCGTCCAGCGGGGTCTTCGCCCCGCCGGTGGCGGTCGCCGGGGCCTGCTCGCCGTCCGGGTCCGCCAGGTCCGGGTCGTCGGAGTCGCGGACCTGACGGATCATCTCGTCCACCGATCGCAGGTCGGCGAAGCAGGCGGCGGCCCGTGCTCGCGCGGCGGACTCACCCGGCTCGGCGGCTTCGAACGCGGTCAGCGTCTGCGCTGGCAGCCCCTTGGCGGCCTTCCGGTCGGTCACCGGCACCGCGGCGCCGGCGCTCTGCGCCCCGGCCAGCAGCGGTGGCAGCGCCGGTTCGAAGGAGACCGCCAGCCGGGGGTCGCCGCCGGCCCGGTCCAGCCAACGCCCCAGCCAGCCAGTGTTGCCCGGCCGGTCCGGCTGCGCGGTGTGCCAGATGTCCATCGACCGGAAGTGGCTGCGGTCCGGCTTCGGGTAGCCGACCCCGCGCACGATCGCCAGCCCACCCTTCGACCAGCGCTGGTGCAGACCCTCCAGGGCCGGGTTGAGGCCGAAGTCGTCGTCCAGTCGCCGCACCTCCCCGTCCGGGTACGCCAGCTCGGGGCGGGCCGCCCGGTAGGCCGGGTCTCCGTACGGGATGACCGTGTTGAGCCCGTCGTTGCCGCCGTACAGGGTCACCAGCACCAGCGTGCGGGCCTGCGGATCGCGGTCCCCGCTGGTGTCCAACAGGTCCCGCATCGTGTACGCGCCGGCCCCGGCGGCCAGCGCACCCGCGCCGACCACACCACTGGTCAGCAGGAACCTGCGTCGGGTCACCGTGTCCATGTCGACTCCTCCGCTCAGCTGACTGTGTATTCGGGGCTGACCAGGCCGGCGGCCAGCAGCTTGCGGGGCTCGCCGGCCAGCGGCGTGAGGGCGGCCCGGGTACGCGGGCCCCAGCCGTCGACCACCAGCAGTCGGGCCAACGCGTCCGGCCGGCCGGCGGTCGGTGCGGCGGTCAGCCGGGCCAGCACCGTCGGCGCCGTGGCGGCGGCGAGCATCCCGGCCGCCCGCAGCCGGGCCTGCAACGACGAGGTGGTCAACCAGGCCGCGCCGGCCGGCCAGCCGCCCACGCTGGGCGGTCGCAGCGGCACTTGGTCCAGCGCGTTCAGACCGGCCAGCAGTTGTCGGCGTTGCTGCTCCGGGAGGGCGGAGGGCCGTACGCCGAGCTGCCGTAGCGCGCCCACCAGCCACTCCACCGGCTGCTTGACCAACGTGCCCCGGGTCTGCGCGAAGGCCGGCGAGGAGAAGATCGCGCGCATCGTCGCCACGGTGTCCGCGCCGGCCAGACCGTCCGGCGCCGGGATCTCGGCGCCGGCATAGCGGAACCAGAGCCGCCCGGCCACGAACGTCGCCGCCGCGGGTTGGGTGGCGAGCAGCCCGGCGTACGCCGGGGCGTCGAACCGGCCGCTCTGTCCGAGGATGGTCTTCTCGCCGGGGTCGTGTCGCTTGGCCTCGAAGCGGGCCACTCCGGTCCGCCGGTCGACCACCCAGCCGGTCAGGGCGCGCGCCCCGGCCTTCACGTCCGCCTCGGTGTAGTTGCCGATGCCGAGGGTGAACAACTCCATCAGCTCGCGGGCGAGGTTCTCGTTCGGTGCCTTGCGGGTGTTCTTCTGCCCGTCCAACCAGATGATCAGGGCGGGGTCGCGCACCATCGCGGCGACCAGTGGGCCGAGCGGCCCTCGCCCGTGGCGGCGCAGTGTGTCCAACTGGCCCAGCATCGTCCGCGCGGACTTGACCTTCTGGGCGCTGGTCGCCCAGTGCCCGTGCCAGAAGAAGAGCAGCTTCTCGGTCAGCCCGTCCTCGGCGGCCACCATCCGGTCCAGCCACCATCCGGTGACCTGCTGGAGCTGCTCGCGGCGCTCCGCGTTGGCCTTCTGCCGCTGCTCCCGGGTGGATTCCTTGGTCAGCGCGGCGTACGGGTCCGGGGCCAGCGTCGGCGGTGGTGTGGCCGCCGCTCCCCGGTCGGCCCGTACCGGGTCGAGCAGGCGGTCCAACGTCGCTGCCGGCCCGGCCCGCTCGGCCGCGTCCACCTCGTCGGCGGTCGGCCCGAAGGTGGCCCGGCGCAGCAGGTGCGCCACCGCTTCACGATCGCTCATGACAGCCGACGCTAGGCGGCTCGTGTTCGAGGACGGTAAGGGCGGCGTCCGGATCGCGTTCAGCGTCCCTCGAAGACCGGTTTCTGCTTGCCGACGAAGGCGAGCGTGGAGGCCCGGTGGTCGGCGGTGGCACCGCAGATCGACTGGGCCTGCGCCTCGGCCGCGAGGGCGTCGGCGAGGGTGCCGGCGTCGGCGATGGAGAGCTGCCGCTTGATCGCCCCGTATGCGACGGTGGGGCCGGCGGCGAGGCGGGCGGCCAACTCCTGAGCTGCCGGCAACACCTGCTCGTCGTCGTCCGTCAGCCGGTTGAGCAGCCCGAGCCGGCAGGCCTCCTCGGCGCGGACCGGCTCGGCCAGCATCAGCAGTTCCACGGCCTTGGCGTGGCCGACCAGTCGGGGCAGCGTCCAGGAGGCGCCGGTGTCGGCGGCGAGGCCGACCTTGGCGAAGGCCATCAGGAAACTGGTGGTCGGACCGCCGATGCGGATGTCGGCCAGGAACGCCAGCGACGCGCCGGCCCCGGCGGCCATCCCACGGACCGCGGCGATCACCGGTTTGGGCAGGTTGGCCAGCCGGGCGGCGATCGGGTTGTAGTGCGCCCGCACGGTGGCCAGGGGGTCGCTGGCGGAGTTTTCCAGGGTGGATACGTGTTCGCGCAGGTCCTGACCGGCGCTGAACGACCCGCCCGCCCCGGCCAGCACGACCGCGCGGCAGGACCGGTCGGTCTCCAACTGCGCCAGGGTGTCGCGCAGCGCCTCCTTGAGCGGCACGTCGAGCGCGTTCATCGCCTTCGGCCGGTTCAGCGTGAGGGTGACGACGGCGTCGGTCCGGTCGACCAGCAGCGGCTCGGTCACGTGTCTAACGACCCTTCTGTCGAACGAGGCGGTTGCCGGCGTCGAGGCACTGTTCGACGTACCGGTCGGCGGCCGGACGCAGACGTGCCGCGTGCCGGTCGAAGAAGCTGGCCGCGGCGGTGCCGGGCCAGCGCTCGGGCAGCAGCGCCGGGGGCAGTTGCGGGTCCCGGAAGAGGAACGTACGCCACGCGTGCACGAGTCGGAACCGCGTCGCGTACGCCTCCTCGTCGCTGCTGCGCACGGTGACCGCCGCGAGCAGTGGGCGCTGGTCCGCGACGAACTGCTCGTAGGCGCGACCGATCTCGGTCAGGTCCCACGCGCGCCGGACCACGCCCATCGCGCCGGGGGTGCCCGAGTGGTGCGCGGCGGTGAACCGCTCGAACCGGATACCGGCCTCGGCGAGGAGCAGGTCCACGTCGTCGGCGGGGCGGGTGGCGACCCAGGTCTGCTCGTCGAGCGTGCCGTAGCCGAGGAAGCTCAGATTGGAGGCGAGCCGCTGCCGGTCCCGTCGGGAGCCGGGGGCCTCCAACACCAGCAGATCGAACCGGCCGTCCCAGGTGACCCGGCCGGTCCGGTAGATCCGGGCGGCCGCCTCGTCGAGTCGTCGGGCTGCTTTCGGTGTGATCGAATATCCCGGTCCGGAGACCAACCGGAGAGGCTCGAGCCAGCCCTGGCGCACCATCCGCGACACGGCGGTGCGAACGGCGGGCGGCGCGATTCCCAGCGGTGCCAGTAGCTTGACCAGGGCAGCGACCGGTGCCCGGCCACCCCTCGGACGGAGGTGGTCGCCGTACAGGTCGAAGAGTGCCGACCGTGCCTGCATGACCGCACATTGTGACAGGCCTTCTCAAGATAAGCTAGATGCTGTTACATCAATGCTGCTCCGGTTTGGGTCCGGCGGTGTTCATCAGGGAAAATCGTTGGTCGACGCCCCCGTGACCGTTGCGGGTGGTCGTGACGAAGTGGCTGTGGGGCAACCCACCGACCCTGGTGTAGGTCTGAGGGGAGACAACATGGCGGCGATGAAGCCGCGGACGGGCGACGGTCCGCTGGAAGTCACCAAGGAGGGTCGGGGCATCGTCATGCGGGTCCCGCTGGAGGGCGGTGGCCGGCTCGTCGTCGAGATGACTCCCGACGAGGCCAACGCGCTTGGTGACGCGTTGAAGGCAGCGGCCGGCTGAGTAAGGAGTGGTCCGGGCGGCGCAGGCCGCCCGGAGCGTTCTTTCTGACCCTGAGCCACCGGTACCACCGGTGGCTCAGGGTCTTCATCGGCGTGGGCAGGCGGGTTCGGCCCCGCTCCGCGAAACTCTCCTGGAGGTACGGTCCCGCGTGCTCGCCATCCGTCTGATCGCCGAGCCCGACCGGCTCGACGTCCTCGTCCTGCCTGTCGGTGCCGCCGATTCGGCCGAACTTGTTCCGACCGCGGCGACGCCTCCGGACGGCACGGCCGACGAGGCCGCCGCACTGGTGCCGGCGGCCCGACTGACCGGCCGGGCCGGCGAGATCCACACGCAGGTGCGCCCTGGTCGTACCCCCGGCCGGATGCTCCTGCTCGGCATCGGCGACGGTGGCGAGGCGGCCTGGCGCACGGCCGGCGCCGCACTGGCTCGCGCCGCCACGGATGAGACGCATATCACCATCGCGCTCCCGGTCGGAGTGACTCCGGCCGCAGTCCGCGGGTTCACCGAGGGGCTGCTGCTCGCCCCGTACCGGTTCCGTTTGACCGAGGCCGGCACCGCACCGACGCTCGACAGCGTCGACCTCCTGCTCGCCGACCCGACGACGTTCGAGACCACCATCGCGACCGCCCGGACCACCGCGGCGATGACCCATCTCGCCCGTGACCTGACCAACACCCCCTCCTCGGTGAAGAACCCGCAGTGGTTCGCCGACCAGGTGGCCGCCGCAGCAGCCGACCTTCCGGACCTGCGACTGCGGGTCCGTGGGCCGGCCGAACTCGCCGCCGAGGGCTTCGGTGGCATCCTCGCCGTCGGCGGAGGCTCGGCCACCGGCCCCCGGCTCGTCGAGCTGGACTGGCACCCGGCCAACGCACGCACCCACGTGGTGCTGGTCGGCAAGGGCATCACCTTCGACACCGGCGGAATCTCGATCAAGCCGGTGCCGGCGATGAAACTGATGCGCAAGGACATGGCGGGCGCGGCCGCGGTCGTCGCCGCCACCCTGGGAGCCGCCGAGATGCGGCTGCCGGTCCGGATCACCACGCTGGCCCCGCTCGCCGAGAACATGGTCAGCGGCGCGGCGTTCCGGCCCGGCGACGTCATCCGGCACTACGGCGGCACGACGAGCGAGACGACCAACTCCGACGCCGAGGGCCGCCTGGTCCTCGCCGACGCGTTGGCGTACGCGGTGCAGCAGCTCAAGCCGGACCTGCTGCTCGACCTCGCCACGCTCACCGGCGCCAACGCCGTGGCCCTGGGCAAGCGCACCGGCGCCCTGTACAGCGAGAACGACCAACTGGCCGCGGACGTGCTGGCCGCAGCCGAGGCGGCCGGCGAGTCGGCGTGGCGGATGCCCCTGCACAACGACTACGTGGAATACCTGGGCAGCGAGATCGCCGACCTCTACAGCGCCCCGACGCAGGGTGCCGGTTCGGTGCTGGCCGCGCTCTACCTGCGCGAGTTCACCGGCGAACTACGGGACCGATGGCTGCACCTGGACATGTCGGCCCCGTCCTGGGCCGACGGCGACCACGCCGAGGTCAGCCGAGGCGCGACCGGCTGGGGCGTCCGGTGGCTGCTGCGCTGGCTGGCCAGCGTCGACTGACCAGGCCAGCGCTCAGCACTTCACAGCGGCGAGCAGCCCGTGCCCGACCGGGAGCAGCGCGGGAATCCAGTGCTCCGACTCCCGGACCGCCTTGATGGTCTCGCGGACCGTCACCGTCTCCGCGTCCCGAGCGGCCGGGTCACCGATCCGGCCGCTGGCGAGCACACCGTTGAGCGCTAGCACGCCACCAGGCCGCAGCAGCCGCAACGCCGCCTCCACACAGGCGTGGAAGCCGGTCGCCTCCGCGTCCACGAACACCAGGTCGTACGCACCGTCGGCGAGCCGGGGCAGCACGTCGAGCGCGCGCCCGGTGATGATGCGCGTGCGGCCCGCAGCGAAGCCCGCCTCGGCGAAGATCCGTCGGGCGATCCGCTGGTGCTCCACCTCCACGTCGATGGTGGTGAGCACCCCGTCCGCGCGCATGCCGCGCAGCAACCAGACCCCGCTCACCCCCGTGCCGGTGCCGATCTCGACCACGGCGCGCGCGTTGCCGGCGGCGGCCAGCAGCCGCAGTGCCGCACCCGCACCGGGGGTGACCGCGTCGAGGCCCACCTCCCGAGCCAGGCTGCGGGCGGTGCGCAGAACGAGATCCTCGGTGACGTACGACTCGGCGAACTGCTGAACCTGGGCCGTCGAACTGCCGGAACCGGCGACCGTGGCGATGGGGCACCTCCGGGGGCGGTGCGTGGTGCGGGGGCGGGTTGGCACTGTGAGCGTAGAGGCGACCGTCGTGGAGCGCAGCCGCGCCTCCGCCTGTCGCGATCACCGGGGCAACCGGTGACTCCACCGCGTACATCCGTGCAATCCTGGAGGCGGTATCCCGTCAGCCGCGACCGAACCGGCCCGTGGCCGGGCGACGCGGCGCGGGATCCGGGGACGGACTGGGAGGCACCGACGTGACCGACGGCTGGGACTGGCGCCGGGGCGGTGAGACTCCGGCGCGACCGCCCGGGGCGGGGAACCCTCCGGCCGGGCCGCCGACCACGCCTGAGGCGGGCAACGCGTCCACCGTGCCGCCAGGCGGGCCGGCGCCAGGGCATCCGCCGGTGGCCGGTGCCGGGGCGTCGCCCTGGTGGTCGGACGCGCTCGCCGATCCGTGGCGGGACCCGACCGCGCCGACCGCGGTGGTGGTGCCCGGGGCGGTGGTGGCCGGCATCGAACCCGAGGCGGTCACCGATCCGGACGCGCCAGGCCGACCGACGCTGCGTCACCTGCTGCTCATTCCCGTGATCACCGCCCTGCTGGCCGGCACGCTCGGTGGCGCGCTGGGCTACGCGTTCGCGGTTCGCGGCAGTGCGGGTGGTGCGGTGCTGGGCAGTGCGCCGGTAGATCCGCCGGCGCTGGCCCAGCGCAAACCGGAGTCACTGGCCGGTGTCGCCGAACGTGTCCTGCCCAGCGTGGTCACCGTCCGGGTCAGCAGCCTCGGCGGGACCAGCGAGGGCTCCGGCTTCATCGCCACCGCCGACGGCCATGTGATCACCAACGACCATGTGGTGGCCGGCGGCACCGGCAAGGCCTCGGTGGTCTTCAACGACGGCAGCAGCGCGCCGGCGACCATCGTCGGGCAGGACCCGGAGTCGGACATCGCCGTGATCAAGGTGAGTCGTCCCGGGCTGCGGGCGGTGGAATTCGGGGACTCGGACGCGCTGGCCGTCGGCGACCCGGTGCTCGCCATGGGTTCGCCGTTGTCACTGGCCAACACGGTCACCGCCGGCATCGTCAGTGCCCTGGACCGGACGATGCAGGCGGGCGAGCCGGGCGGGCCGGTGCGCTACTACGCGGCCATCCAGACCGACGCCGCGGTCAACCACGGCAACTCCGGCGGCCCGCTGGTCGACGGCGCCGGGCGCGTGGTCGGCGTGAATTCCACCATCAAGTCCTTGGTCGCCGAAGGGCAGGAGGCGGGCAACATCGGACTCGCCTTCGCCATTCCGATCAACCAGGCCAAGCGGGTGACCCAGGACATCATCGGCACCGGCAAGGCCCGGCGTACGGTGATCGGCGCCCGGGTGGACGGCCCGGCCGGAGTCGTCGGGGGCGGCCTACGCCTGGCGGAGGTGCAGCCCTCCGGCCCGGCGGACGGCGCCGGGTTGAAGGTCGGCGACGTGATCCTGAAGATCAATGGACGGCCGATGACCGAGCCGACCGACCTGACCGCGCTGGTGCGCAAGTACGCGCCGGGCTCGGTGGTGACCGTCGAGTTCCGGCGAGGCTCCGCCCGGCAGAACACGTCGGTGAGACTCGCCGCGGACGCGAAGTGAACAGCGGCTCACCCCTTGCCCGAAGGCCGTCCGGCGTGCGTAGTCTTGCTGCTGACGCCGAGAGGGGGCCAACGGGATGCTCGACAACCTGAACTGGTGGGAGATCGGAGCGCTGCTGCTCCTGGCGCTGCTGATCTTCGGCGACCGGCTGCCCGCGGTCATCACCGACGGCCTGCGGTTGGTGCGCAACCTGCGCAACATGGCCCGCAACGCCACCGGCGACCTGAGTCGCGAGCTGGGCACCGACATCCAGCTGGAGGATCTGCACCCGAAGGCGTTCATCCGCAAGCACCTCCTCAGCGAGGAGGACGAGGCGGCGATCCGCAAGCCGTTGCAGGGCGTCTACGACAACCTCCGCGCCGACGTCAGCAACGTGCACGACGACCTGAAGGACGTCGCCAACGCCGCGGACCTGCGCTCGGGCGGTTCCCGGTCCAGCACGGCCACCAGCAGCCCATCGGCGCCAGCCCCCCGCGTCAGCTACGACGACGCCACCTGACCGACCGCCGTACCGCCCGGCACCGCTTGAGCCTCTGCCGGGCGGTGGTCGACTCGGATTTCAGGAAGTGGGCCTGTCAACCAGCGCCGGATGCCCCGACATGCTGAAAGTCGGGTCGATCACGAGACGGCTCAGCCCGCCGGCCGTTGGGCGGCCGACGGGCTGACGGTGTTCGTGGCGGTCAGCGCCCAGCGGGCTTCAGGCCGAGCGGCTTGCCGAGCAGCGACTCACGGCGTACCGCGAGCCGGTCGGCGATCGCGCCGAGCGCCGTCGCGGCTGGGGACTCCGGCTCGGCCAGCACGATCGGGTTGCCCGCGTCGCCGGCCTCGCGGACCCGGGTGTCCAGCGGGATCTGCCCGAGCAGCGGCACCTGGGCGCCGATGGTCCGGCTCAGCGACTCGGCGACGGCAGTGCCACCGCCGGCGCCGAAGATCTCCATCCGGGAGCCGTCCGGCAGTTCCAGCCAGGACATGTTCTCGATGACGCCGACCACGCGCTGGTGGGTCTGCAGGGCGATCGCACCGGCCCGCTCCGCCACCTCGGCGGCGGCGGCCTGCGGGGTGGTGACCACCAGGATCTCCGAGTTGGGCAGCAGCTGGGCCAGCGAGATGGCCACGTCACCCGTGCCCGGAGGCAGGTCCAGCAGGAGTACGTCCAGGTCGCCCCAGTAGACGTCGGCCAGGAACTGCTGCAACGCCCGGTGCAGCATCGGGCCACGCCACACCACTGCGGCGTTGCCGGCGGTGAACATGCCGATCGAAATGACCTTCACGCCGTGCGACTGCGGCGGCATGATCATGTCTTCCACACGGGTGGGACGGCCGTCCGCGCCGAGCATGCGGGGCACCGAGTGGCCGTAGATGTCGGCGTCGACCACGCCGACGGCGAGCCCGCGTGCGGCGAGCGCCGCCGCCAGGTTGACAGTCACGCTGGACTTGCCGACACCACCCTTGCCGCTGGCCACCGCGTAGACCCGGGTACGCGAGCCGGGCTGGGCGAACGGGATGACCGGCTCCTCGGTGGCACCACCGCCGCGCAGCTGGGACTGCAACGACTGCCGCTGCTCCGGCGTCATCACCCCGAAGTCGATCTCCACGCCGGTGACGCCGGGCACCGCGGCGACGGCGGCGGTGATGTCGTTACGCAGCTTGTCCTTGAGCGGGCATCCGGCGACGGTGAGCAGCAGCTCGACGCGTACGACGCCGCTGGCACCGATGGTGGCGGAGCGGACCATGCCCAGCTCGGTGATGGGCCGGCGGATCTCCGGGTCGTTGACGGTGGCCAGGGCGGCCTGGATCGCGTCCTCGACGGTGCTCACGGGTGCTGACATGCCCGCAATGCTACGTCGCGGGGCATCCCCTGCCGCCGCTGCCCGGGGCGGTGTGAGCCAATCGATGCCCCGCTGGTCAGCCCTCCGACCGGCGTGGCCCGGTGCCGTCCGGACGGGCGTCGCGGGCGAAGTCACCGTCCAGGTCGTCGCGGGGTTCGTCCAGGCCGACACCGTCGGTCGGCCGCTGCCCACGCCGCTCCTGCCGGCTCTCCTTCTCCTGCTGGCGGCGCTCCAGCCGCTGCCGGCGCTGCCCCACCTCGTCCAGCTCCTCGGCCAGCCGGGCCAGCTCGGAGCGGAGGAAGTCGCGGGTCGCCACCTCGCCCAACGCGATCCGCAGCGCGGCGATCTCCCGGGCCAGGTACTCGGTGTCCGCCTTCTGCGCGGTGGCTCGCCGCCGGTCCTCCTCAGCTGCCAACCGGTCCCGGTCGGCCTGCCGGTTCTGGGCCAGCAGGATCAGTGGCGCGGCGTAGCTGGCCTGCAACGACAGCACCAGGGTCAGGAACGTGAACGTGTACGGGTCGAAGCGCAGGCCCGCCGGGGCCAACGTGTTCCAGAGGAACCAGACCGTGATCACCACCGTCATGACGACGATGAAGTTCGCGGTCCCCATGCCCCGTGCGATGCCCTCCGACCACCTGCCGAACGCTTCGGCGTCGAAGCGGGGCAGTTTGATGCCCCGGGGCTCGCGGGGCTGGTCCAGCCGTTCGGTTCGCCGCTGCTCAGCCATCCGCGCCATCCAGCACCGCTTCGGTGGCGCCCGGGGCGGGCAGGGCGTCCCGGTCCCGCCAGTCCCGGGGTAGCGAGTGGTCCAGCACGTCGTCCACCGTCACGGCGCCGACCAGCCGGTTGTTCCGGTCGATCACCGGCATGGCGACCAGGTCGTAGGTGGCCATCCGGCGGGTGATCTCCGGCAGCGGTGTGGTGGGGCGCAGCGGGTCGATGTCGTTGACCACCACCTTGCCGAGCAGGTCGGCGGGTGGTTCCCGCAGCAGCGCCTGGAAGTGCACCATGCCCAGGTAGCGGCCGGTCGGTGTGTTCTGCGGTGCCCGGGTCACGAAGACCTGCGCGGCGACGGCGGGGGAGAGCTGCGGCTCCCGGATCCGGGCCAGCGCCTCGGCGACGGTGGCGTCCGGCGGCAGGATGACCGGCTCCGAGGTCATCACGCTGCCTGCCGTGCCCGGCGTGTACTTCAGCAGCTGACGCACCGGGTCGGCCTCGTCCGGCTCCATCAGGTCCAGCAGGACGTCCTGTTCCGGTGGGGGCAGTTCGTTGAGGAGGTCCGCGGCGTCGTCCGGGTCCATCTCCTCCAGGACGTCGGCGGCCCGTTCCCGGTCCAGGGCGGCGAGGATCTCCACCTGGTCGTGCTCGGGCAGCTCGCTGAGCACGTCGGCCAGCCGCTCGTCGTCCAGCGCCGCCGCTACCTCGTTGCGTCGCGCGTCGGGCAGGTCCTGCAGGGCGTTGGCCAGGTCGGCGGGGCGCATGTCCTCCAGGACGGCGAGCAGGTTCGCCGTACCCCGGTTGTCGGCGATGCCGCTGAGCCCGCGCACCCGGTCCCATTCGACCTGGTGCAGGTGACCGCGGCGGCTGAGCCGACCGGTCTGCTCCCGGACGGCGACCCGGGTCAGCGACCACTCGCCGCCCCGGGAGCACTCCATGGCGACGTCCACGACCGCGCCGGGCTGGCCGCCGGGGTCGAGTTGCACCCGCCGGTCCAGCAGTTCCTGGAGCACCAGCAGCTCGTTCGGGCGCTTCTCGAACCGGCGGAGGTTGAGGGTGCCGGAGCCCAGCACGACGGCGTCCGCGTCGATGGAGGTGATCCGGTTGATGGACAGGAAGATCCGACGACGCATCGGCATCTCGGCGACCAGGCCCACCACCTCCGGCGGACGTTTCGTCGCCCGGAGCCGCGCCACGGCGTCACGAACCCGGCCCACCTGGTCACCGTTCGGATCGAAGACGGCGACTCCGGCGAGACGGGCGATGTAGATCCGGGTCGGCGTGCTCACGGGCACCAGCCTAAGCGCCTAGTGTTTATCAACATGTCGACCTTGGCCTACGAGATCGTGGACGTCTTCACCGACCGCCCCTTCGCCGGCAACCCGCTGGCCGTGGTGTTCGGCGCGGAGGGGCTGGCCACCGAGCAGATGCAGGCACTCGCGTTGGAGTTCAACCTCTCCGAGACGGTGTTCGTGCTGCCTCCGACCCAGGTCGGCGTCACCTACCGGGCCCGGATCTTCACTCCGGTGGAGGAGTTGCCGTTCGCCGGGCACCCGAGTGTCGGCGCGGCGGTCACCGCGAGCCGGCGGGGCATTTTCGGTGTGGGGTCTGTCACCCAGGAGTGCCACGCCGGGGTGCTGCCGATCGAGGTGACCGCCTCCGGGGCGACGCTGACCGGTGGCACACCGACCCTCGGGCCGGAGTTGGATCCGGAGCCGTTGCTGGAGATCGCCGGGCTGACCGCGGACGACCACGTCGGCCCAGCGCCACGCGTCGCCGGCTGTGGGTTGGAGTTCCCGTACCTGCCGGTGCGTCCGGAGTCGGTGGCCCGCGCCACTGTGAACGCGGCCGCGGCGCAGCGGTACGGGGTTTCGCACGTCAGCGTCTTCTCCTGGGACGGGGCAACGCAAACCGCGCACGCCCGGGTCTTCGTGCCGGGGATCGGCATTCCGGAGGACCCGGCGACCGGTTCGGCGGCGCTCGGCCTGGGTGTCTGGCTGGTGGCGACGGGCCTGCTGCCGGGCGAGGGGCTGTCCCGTTACGCCGTCCGTCAGGGTGTCGAGATGAACCGTCCGTCGGCGTTGGCCTGCACGGTCACCGCGGCGAACGGCGTGGCGGTCGGCGCTACGGTCGCCGGCCAGGTCATGCCGGTGGCCCGGGGTGAGATCGCGGTCCCTCCGTTCGTCGGTTGAGGCCGGACGTCGATGCGGGAGGATGCGAGGGTGACTGACGACACGCACGGGTCGACGCCGCTGGTCGACGAGGCGATGAAGAAGGCCGCGGTGGCCTGGGTGAGCGTGTCGGGCGGGCCGGCGCTCGCGCTCTGGTGCGCCCCTCTCGAGGGCGCGCTCCTGGTGGTCAGCGGGCCGGGCGAGCAGGCGGCGCCGGGCCTGGCCGACGCGACCGAGGCGCAGGTCTCCCTGCGTGGCGACCACGGTGGTCGGATCGTCACCTGGCCGGCGAGGGTGAGCCGGGTGCAGCCGGGCACCGAGGAGTGGGACACCATCGCGCCGCTGGTGGCGGCGAAGCGTCTCAACGCTTCCGGGCCGACCGCCGACCTGGTGGCCCGCTGGGCTGCCGAGGGGTGCGCGGTGAACCGGCTGGCCCCGGCGGGAACGCCGCTGGCCGGCACGGAGCTGCCGGCCGACGCGCAGGCCGAGCCACCGCGGGCCACCCCGGCGGTCCGGGCCACGCGCAAGCCGTTCCGCCTGCATCGGGTCCGTCGCCGCTGATCGGCTCGTCACCCCGCCCGGCCGCCGACCCCCACCACCTCGGCGTCGCTGTCGACGAGGGCCAGCACCTCGCCCAGGGCGGCGAGCGTCGGGCCGCGCCAGTCCAGGTCGGCGTTGAACACCATGTGCGTGGCCAGGTCCGGCGCGGCGAGCCGGACGGCTGTCATCCCGGCCCGCTCGGCGCCGGTCAACTCCTGGCTGCCGCCGTCGCCGACGTACAGGCAGTCGCCGGGTGCCAGCCCGAGTCGCTGGCAGGCGGTCAGGTAGAGCGCCGGATCCGGTTTGCACCGTCCGACCTGCACTGAGAAGACCCGCACGTCGAGCAGGGGGGCGATGGCGAGCTGTGGCAGGAAGGCCGGCAGTTCGTGCGTGCAGTCGCTGATCACGCCGGTGCGCAGGCCACGCTGGCGTAGGGCGGCGAGCACCGGCACGGCGTCGGCCCGTAGCCAGGTGTCCGCGCGGACCGCCCGGTGTCGGGACGCCACGGCCGCCCGTACCGCATGGTCACTGGGGTGTACGCCGGCCTGGGCGCACACCCAGCGAAGGGTCGCCTCCGCGTTGCCGAGCAGGCCGGTGGCCCGTTCGTAGTAGGTACGGTCCAACACCTCGGTCAACGTGTCGGCGTGACAGCCGAGCAGTTCAGCCGTGCCGGCGTGCGCGACACCGCGCTGCACCGAGCGGGTCAGGGTGCCGAAGAAGTCGAACAGCACCGCCTGGTAGGTGGGCATGGGGGAGCGCCTCCGGGCGGTCGAGGGTCGCCGGCGCGGACGCGCGTGATCGTAACGGAGTGATGACCCTCCGTGCTGTCCGTCATACGTGTGAGGATTACGTCCCATGCCCCCACCTTCACACCGGCCGTCACTGGACCCGCTGACCACCGGCGCGGTCGGCCTGGCCGTGGTCGCAGTGTCGTCGTCCGCGCCGCTGATCGCGTACGCCGCCGCGCCCGCGCTGGCCATCGCGTTCTGGCGCAACCTGCTCGCGGTCGCCGTACTGGGCCCGTTCTCGCTGGCCCGACGCCGTGCCGAGTTCCGTCGGCTTGCTACCGGCGTGGGCCGGCGGGAGGGGCTGTTCTGCGTCCTGTCCGGTGTCGCGCTGGCCGGTCACTTCGCCACCTGGGTGCCGAGCGCCCAGCTCACCACCGTCGCCACGTCCACCGCGCTGGTGGCCACCCAGCCGGTCTGGCAGGGGCTGATCGCCCGCGCCCAGGGGCGTCGGCTGCCCCGGATCGTGTGGATCGGCATCGCGGTGGCGGTCGGCGGCGCGGCGGTCGCCACCGGCGTGGACGTGGGGGTCTCCGGCCGGGCCGTCCTCGGCGACGTGCTGGCGCTGGCCGGTGCCATGTTCGCCGCCGTCTACACCGCCTTCGGCGAACGGGCCCGGACCAGCATCAGCACCACCACGTACACCACCATCTGCTACGGGATCTGCGCGCTGATCCTGCTGGCCATGTGCCTGGTCGGCGGCGTACGGCTGACCGGGTTCGACGGGCGCACCTGGCTGGCCATCCTGGCCCTGGTGGTCGGTGCCCAACTGCTCGGGCACTCGATGTTCAACTACGCCCTGCAGAAGATCCCGGCGACCACTGTCAGCGTGCTGATCCTGCTGGAGGCGCCCGGCGCGGCACTGCTCGGGTGGGCCTGGCTGGGTCAGGTTCCCCGCCCGTACGCGCTGCTGGGGATGGCGTTGCTGCTGGCCGGTGTGGCGGTGGTGGTGCTCGGTGGCCGTCGCGCCGCACCCACCGCGCTGCCCACCGACCCGACCCCGCTCGACGACTGATCGCCCGCTGGTTCCCTCCGTGGCGGACCCGCCGCGCGTCTATCCCGGTGAGGAGGGCGATCCGTTGACGACTGAGGACCGCACCCGGGACGGCTTCGCCGACTTCGTCCGGGCCGAGACCGCCGGGCTGACCCGGCTCGCGTACCTGTTGACCGGTGACCGGCACCATGCCGAGGATCTGGTCCAGGTGGCACTGGCTCGGGTCGCGGTGCGGTGGGAGAGGGTCGCTGACCCGCACGCCTACCTGCGTCGGGTGCTCTGCACGCAGGCGGCCAGTTGGTGGCGCTGGCGACGGGCCCGCCCGCCCGAGCGGCTGGACGGTGTCGTGCCGGAACGTCCCGACCCGGGTGACGACGCCGAGGTCCGGCTGGTGCTGTGGGCAGCGCTGGCCCGACTGACCGTGCGGCAGCGCGCGGTCCTCGTGTTGCGCTACTACGAGGACCGCACCGAGACCGAGACGGCAGCACTGCTCGGATGCCGCGTCGGCACTGTGAAGAGCCAGACCCGGCACGCCCTTCGCCGGCTGCGGGTGCTCGCCCCCGAGTTGGCCGAACTCGTCGGCCGGAGCCCGCAGGAGGTGACCTCCCGATGACCGCCCGACTCTCCGAGGCGCTGCGCCGCCTCGCCGCCGACGTGCCGCCTGCGCGCGTACCGGACGGGCTCTTCGACGCGGCGCGGACCCGGCACCGTCGTCGCCGGGCCGCCGTCGCCGGCGCGCTCGCCGTCCTGGTCCTCCTTCTCGGCACCGGGTACGCGCTGCACCCGGTGGCCCTGCCCCTGCCCGCCGGCCCGCGTCACGACACCCCCGGCCTGCCTACCAAGCTGGTCGACCCGCCGCTGCGGACCGCCTCGGTGGGTTACTCGGCACCTGGCGTGGCGGCGATGCTCTTCGGTGGTCCCGCCGTGCGCACCAACTGGTTCGAGACCCGAATGGGTGTGGTGGCCGCGGACGACGACCGCTACCGCGTGCTGGACGGCGATCCGGCCGTGGCGGGTTTCGAGGCGTTGCTCTCCCCGGACGGTCGGTACGCCTGGGTGGGCGATTCCCTCATCGACCTGAAGTCCGGCAAGACCATCCCGGACCGTCCGGACGGCTACCCGCTCGCCTTCGCGCCGAACGGGAAACGCCTGGTCTACGCCGACCCGGACACCACGTTCACGTCCCCGAACACCTATTCCACCCCGTCCGTCGGGGTCTACGACCGGGATCGCGGGACGGATGTGCTGCGGGTGCCGGTCGGCAGCGGCTGGATCCCGCCGGGGCGTACGGCCGCGCTGTCGCCGGACGGCGGTGACCTCGCCCTCCAGGTCCGCGACGAGGTCTGGCTGACCCGGGTGGGCGACGCGGGCGCGGATCGGCTCGCCGTGCCGTACCGGAAGCTGCCGCTGGCCGGCGGGCGGCTCGCCGGTGCCGGTTCCTGGCTGCCGGACGGCCGGTCGGTGGCGGTCCTGGGCCGGTCCACCTGCACCGACTGCCCGGTGCCGTCCTACCGGCGCACCTGGACACTGACCCTGCGGTCCACCGTCGACGGCACCCCGACGGCCGGTACGGCGTTTCCGCCGTTGCGCTCCCGCTCGTTCGTGCAACTGCTCGGTTGGCGCTCGGCGGACGAGGCTGTCGCGTTGGTCGGTGTGCCGGGGCCGGAGGCGGAGGACCTCCCGGAGGAGCACGACATCGCGTGGGGGCCGTATCACGAGGTCGGCACGGAGGCCGTGGAACTCGTGGTGCTCCGCCGGGGCGCGACAGCCCCGGACGTGCTCTTCCGCACCCCGGAGGGCATCACCGACCTGTCGGTCGCCGCCGACCTCGCGATCAGCGGGGCGGTACGCGAGTCCGGCCGCCCCCACTACGGGCCGCCGCCGTTCTGGGCGCTCGCTGTGGGGTTCGTCCTGGCGGTCCTGGTCGCGCTGCCCGTGCTGTCGCGGCTGCGACGCTGGCGCGACCGGCGACGGCTCCGCCCCTAGGCCTCGTGCACCTCGATTACCCGGGTCGTCGGCGCGGATTCGCCGAGCGCCCCGCGCAGGGCCGCCCGGTCCGGGTCGGCGAGGAACGACTCGTATCCGGCCCGGGAGTCGAACCGGATCACGTGCACCTCGGTCTGGCCGTCGGTGCCGCGCAACCGCCGGTCGAGGTGGCCGCCGTGTCGTTCGAGCAGGGACAGCACGGCGTCCTCGTAACGCTGTCCGGCCGTCTCGGCACCGGCGGCGAACTCGACGATCGCGACGAGTGTCAGCCCGGCGGTGCTAGTCATCGATGCCCACAGCCTTGGCGCTGGCCTCCCAGAGCCGGGCCGCGAGGTGCCGGTTGGTGGCCTTCCGGTACGGCCGACGCAGCCGACGGTCGACGTAGTAGCCCCCGTCGACCAGCCGGGAGCGGTCCTGGTTGGCCAACCACACCAGGGTCTCGGCCCCCTTCTCTGGGCTGCGGAAGGGCATGAACCGCATACCGATGGCCACCAGCCTGCTGTCGTTGCCGAACCGGGTACGTACCACCCCGGGGTGGAAGCTGTACACGGACATCCTCGGCCAGCGCCGGGCCGCCTCGACGGTGAACAGGATGTTGGCCTGTTTGCTGGTGCCGTACGCGCTCGTCGAGCGGTAGCCGCGCAGTGGCGCGTTCAGGTCGTCCGGGTCGAGCGTGCCGAAGCGGTGCGCGCCGGAGGCGGTCACCACGACCCGCCCCACCCGGTCGGCGAGCAGGTTGGTCAGCAGGAACGGAGCCAGGTGGTTGGCCTGGATGGACATCTCGAAGCCGTCGACGGTGGTGAGCGGTTGCAACGCGATCGCCCCGGCGTTGTTGGCGAGCACGTCGATCCGGTCGTACGTCGCCCGTAGCTGCTCGGCGAGCCGGCGTACGTCGTCGAGGATCGCGAAGTCGGCCCGGAACAACTCCGGCCGCTCACCGGAGTTCTCGCGTACCCGTTCCGCTGCGGCCTGGAGTCGCGCCGGGTCCCGCCCGACCAGCGCCACCTGGTCACCCCGGCAGGCCAGCCCCACGGCGGCTGCCAGCCCGATGCCGGAGCTGGCCCCGGTCACCACCACCAGCCGACGCCCAGTGAGATCTTCCACAGGTCCATTCACCCCGGTCATGGCGCGAGGTTACCGTGGCGTCACAACGCCCTTTGGGATCGTTAAGTTCTCGGATCTGTCGTCAGGTGGCGTCGGCATGCCCGCCGGACGCTGGAAGGAGCGCATCCATGGCCGTAGTCGGTCGCCCCCGCAGGTCCTGCCTCGCCGTGCCGGGCTCCAGCGTGAAGATGCTGGGCAAGGCCCAGGGTCTCCCGGCCGACCAGGTCTTCCTCGACCTGGAGGACGCCGTCGCCCCGCTGGCCAAGCCGGACGCGCGTAAGAACATCGTGGCCGCCCTCAACGAGGGCGACTGGGCCGGGAAGACCCGCGTGGTCCGCGTCAACGACCTGACCACCCCGTGGACCTACCGGGACGTCATCGAGGTCGTCGAGGGCGCCGGAGCCAACCTGGACTGCGTCATGCTGCCGAAGGTGCAGACCGCCGAGCAGGTGCACTGGCTGGACCTGCTGCTCACCCAGATCGAGAAGACGCTCGGCCTGGAGGTCGGCCGGATCGGCATCGAGGCGCAGATCGAGAACGCCGCCGGGCTGGTCAACGTGGACGCGATCGCCGCCGCCTCGCCACGCGTGGAGACCATCATCTTCGGCCCGGCCGACTTCATGGCGTCGATCAACATGAAGTCCCTGGTGGTCGGCGCGTTGATCCCGGACTACCCGGGCGACCCGTACCACTACATCCTCATGCGGATCCTGATGGCCGCCCGGATGCACGACAAGCAGGCCATCGACGGCCCGTTCCTGCAGATCCGGGACGTCGACGCGTTCCGCGAGGTGGCCAAGCGCTCGGCGGCGCTGGGCTTCGACGGCAAGTGGGTGCTGCACCCGGGCCAGATCGACGCCGCCAACGAGGTGTACCAGCCGGCGCAGGCCGACTACGACCACGCCGAGCTGATCCTCGACGCGTACGAGCACTACACCTCCGAGGCCGGTGGCAAGCTGGGCGCGGTGATGCTCGGCGACGAGATGATCGACGAGGCGTCCCGCAAGATGGCGCTCGTCATCTCCGCGAAGGGCCGGGCCGCCGGCATGAGCCGTACCTCGTCGTTCACCCCGCCGGCGGAGTGACGCGCGCCGGGCCGGATCGACAGCCACCGGCCGTCGACCCGGCCCGGGTGGTACGCCGACCCGGCCGCCGCTCTCAGTAGCTGCTGCTGCTGCCGCTGCTGTTGCCCGTCGTGACCGCGAAGATGATCGCGGCGACGTAGAAGGCGATGCCCAGCACCATCAGCGCGGTGATGATCCAGCCGACGATGATGCCGGCCTTCGCCATTCCCTCACCGCCCTCGCCGCTGACCCGGATCTGCTTCTGCGCCACGTGGCCGAGGATCGCCCCGATCGGCGCGGTGATGCCGCAGGTGGTGACGCCAACCAGGGCCAGCACCAGCGAGGCGATGGCCAGCCCGTTGGTCTTCGGCTGCGCCGGGTAGCCGTATCCGGGGTGCTGCGGCGGGTAGCCGGGCGGCCCGTACGCCACCGGCTGCCCCGGCGGCATCTTCGCACCCGCGTACGGGTCGCCCGGCGTGTACGGATCCACGGGCGCGTACGGGTCGCCCGGCGCGTACGGATTGGCGGGGCCGGGCTGGGTGGGTACCGGCTGACCGGCCACCAGGGTCGGGTCCGGTGCGGGGCTCGACGGCTGAGCCGACCACGTGGGGTCGCTCCAGCCGCCGGGCGGCGGGGGATTTGTCATACGAACTCTCCGTCAGGTCGGTTGCGGCATCAGGGTAGCCAGCACCGCCCAAACCCGACGCCCCCACTACCGGGTGCCGCGTTGCTCGGGCAGGTCCTAGCGGGCAGGATCCTGGCATGGCATTCGACGCGCGCGCCGCGGACCGTTCCGGCAGCCGACCCAGACGGGACGTCAGCCGCCCAGGCGTCGCCCGGCGTGCCCGTACGGCAGCGCCGACGGGCAGTTCCGGTTCCGACGAGCCGGTCGCGCTCGGCGATCCGGTGACCATGCGGCTCGACGGTCGGGTCGCCCTGGTGACCGGGGCGGGCAGCCCGGACGGCATCGGGTACGCCACCGCCCGCCGTCTCGCCGACCTGGGCGCCCGGGTGGCCATCGTCTCCACCACCCGGCGCATCCACGAGCGGGCCGGTGAGCTGGGGGTGACCGGTTTCGTAGCGGACCTGACCGACGAGTCCGAGGTCGGTGCGCTCGCCGACGCGGTCGCCGAGCAGTTGGGCGACGTCGAGGTGCTGGTCAACAACGCCGGTCTGGCCAGCCGCGCCAGCCAGGGAGTGCTGCGGCCGGTCGCCCAGCTGACCTACGACGAGTGGCGCGGTGAGATCGACCGCAACCTGTCCACAGCGTTCCTGTGCAGCCGCGCGTTCATCGGAGGCATGGCCGAGCGGGGCTGGGGTCGGATCGTCAACCTCGCCGCCACGGCCGGCCCGGTCAACGCCCTGCCCACCGAGGCCGCGTACGCGGCGGCGAAGGCAGGGGTCGTCGGGCTGACCCGGGCGTTGGCCATGGAGATGATCGCCGACGGCGTGACAGTGAACGCGGTGGCGCCGGGCACGATCTACACCGCCGCGTCCACGATGGCCGAGATCAAGCAGGGGTTGGGCACTCCGGTGGGTCGACCGGGCACCCCGGACGAGGTCGCCGCGGCGATCAGCTTCCTCTGCTCGCCGGCAGCCTCGTACATCACGGGTCAGATGCTGGTGGTGGACGGCGGCAACAGCGTCCGCGAGGCCCGGTTCCGCTGACCTCGGCGGCCCACGACGGCCCGTCGGTCAGTAGCCGCTGCCGTCACCGTTGTTGCCCAGGGCGACGAGCGCCAGCCAGCCGCAGCAGGCCAGCACCGTGAGCCCGGTGAAGACGTAACCGAGGATCAGGCCCCAGGTGGCGAGCTGGTCGCCGTCCTCACCGCTGGTGCGGATCTGCCGCTTGGCCACGTGGCCGAGGACGGCGCCGGCCGGCGGGAACACGAACGCGAACACCAGCGACAGGATCGCGAGCACGTTGGTGCCCCGGCCCGGGCCGCCGGGTGGCGGGCCGTACTGACCGTAGGGGCCCTGCGGGGGGTACGGCGGCTGCTGCGGGCCCTGGTGCGCGTACGGCGACGGGTCGTCCGCTGGTGGCCCGTACGGTGAGCGTTCCGCCGGTAGCTCGAACGCCGGCTGGTCCGATGGTGGCTGCCCGGGTGGCGGCGGCGCGTACGGCGACTGGTCCCGTGGTGGCTCGTAGGGCGACGGTGGCGGCTCGTCCCCTGGTGGTCCCGACGGCGGCGGGTAGCTCACTGCTGCACTCCTCCTGCCGGTGCCGGAAAAGTCCCTCTTGCCGGACGCTACCCGCAGCGGTGAACCTTTTCACAGCGGTTGTGTGGACTGGTCACCTTGGCCTCGCCGACCCCCGAGGTCGATACTTACCCAGCGTTCAGTTACCCATGAGTAGTGCGCGGATCCCCGGAGGCTGAGATGGCTCGACTCGCCCAGACGCCCGGCCTGACCGATGTGCAACAGTCGATCCTGGAGACCGTTCGGGACTTCGCCGACAAGGAGATCATCCCGCACGCGCAGCGGCTGGAGCACGCCGACGAGTACCCCAACGACATCCTCGACGGCATGCGCGAGATGGGGCTGTTCGGCCTCACCATCGACGAGGAGTACGGCGGCCTGGGCGAGTCGCTGCTCACGTACGCGCTGGTGGTGGAGCAGCTGTCCCGGGGCTGGATGTCGATCTCCGGCATCGTCAACACCCACTTCATCGTGGCGTACCTGATCTCCCAGCACGGCTCCGCCGAGCAGAAAGCCCGCCTCCTGCCGAAGATGGCCACCGGCGAGGTGCGCGGAGCGTTCTCCATGTCCGAGCCGGAGACCGGCTCCGACGTCTCGGCGATCAAGTCCCGGGCCGTCCGTGACGGCGACAACTACGTGCTCAACGGGCAGAAGATGTGGCTCACCAACGGTGCCTACTCCTCGGTGGTGGCCACCCTGGTCAAGACCGACACCGGCGCGGAGTCCGTCTACGGCAACATGAGCACCTTCCTGCTGGAGAAGGAGCCGGGCTTCGGCGAGACCGCCCCCGGCCTCACCATCCCCGGCAAGATCGAGAAGATGGGTTACAAGGGCGTCGAGACCACCGAGATGGTGCTCGACGGGGTGACGGTGCCCGACTCGGCGATCCTCGGCGGTGCCGACCAGGTGGGCCGGGGCTTCTACCAGATGATGGACGGCATCGAGGTGGGCCGGGTCAACGTGGCCGCCCGCGCCTGCGGCATCTCCATCCGCGCGTTCGAGCTGGCGGTCGGTTACGCCCAGCAGCGCAAGACCTTCGGCCAGCCCCTCGCCAAGCACCAGGCCATCGCCTTCAAGCTCGCCGAGATGGGCACGAAGATCGAGGCGGCGCACGCCCTCATGGTCAACGCCGCCCGCCTCAAGGACGCCGGCCAGCGCAACGACGTCGAGGCCGGGATGGCCAAGCTGCTCGCCTCGGAATACTGCGCAGAGGTCGTCCAGGAGGCGTTCCGCATCCACGGCGGCTACGGCTACTCCAAGGAGTACGAGATCGAGCGGCTGATGCGGGAGGCCCCGTTCCTGCTCATCGGCGAGGGCACCTCGGAGATCCAGAAGACCATCATCTCCCGCGGTCTCCTGAAGGAATACAAGCTCTGACCGCCCGCCCTTGCCTCGTCGATCATGGAGTTGTGGTGGGCACAAAAGCGGCCTACAACCGCAAGTCCGGCACCACGACCCCACGATCGACGGGGTAGGGCAGGGGGCGGGCGGGATCAGGCGAGGCGGGTCAGGTCGCCGGCGGCGCGTTCGACGATGAGGCACCGGTCCTCGACGTACTCCATGCCGGCCTCCTCGGCGATCCGCCGCGCCTCGGCCGAGACGATGCCCAGTTGCAGCCAGACCGCCGGGGCGCCGATCGCCGCCGCGTCCCGGACCACCTGCACGGCGTCGGCTGCCGGCCGGAACACGTCCACCAGGTCGACCGGGTGCGGGATGTCGGCCAGCGTCGGGTACGCCCGCTCTCCGAACAGCTCGTCGACAGTGGGGTTGACCGGGATGATGCGCCAGCCGTACCGCTGCATCTGCAACGGCACGGAGTGCGCGGCCTTCAAGGGGTCGCGGGACGCACCCACGACGGCGATCACGGCGGAGTCGGCGAGGATCTGCTGAGCGGTACGCACCCGCCGACTGTAGCTCCGAGCCCGACTACAGCAAGGTCAGTTGTTCGGCTGCCGACGGTGGCGGTGGCTCGGGCAGGTTGCGGTTGTCGCCTCGCTCGCCGCGGTGCATCCCGTGCCGGCGGGCGGCGATCCGCACCCGTGCGGTCACCTCCCGCTGGTACGCCTGCGGGGCGTACGCACCGGCCCGGTACAGCTCGCGGTAGCGGGGCACCAGGTGTGGGTGCTCACGGGCGAGCCAGGGCGCGTACCACTCCCGTGCGCCGGGGCGCAGGTGCAGAGGCAGCGCGGTCACGCTGGTCGCCCCGGCCGCCGCGATCGCCGACACGGTGGCGTCGATCGACGCGTCGTCGTCGCTGAGGCCGGGCAGGATCGGGGCCATCAGCACCCCGACGGAGAAGCCGGCGTCGGCGAGTGCCCGCACTGCGTCCAACCGGCGGCGTGGGTGTGGCGTGCCCGGCTCGACGGAACGCCAGAGCTGCTCGTCGACGAACCCCACGGAGAACGAGATGCCCACGCTGGTGACCTCGGCGGCCTGGCGCAGCAGGGGCAGGTCACGCAGGATCAGCGTGCCCTTGGTCAGGATCGAGAACGGGTTGGCGAAGTCCCGTAGGGCCGCGATGATCTGCGGCATCAACCGGTAGCGGCCCTCGGCCCGCTGGTAGCAGTCGACGTTGGTGCCCATCGCCACGTGCGCACCCCGCCACTTCGGCGCGGCCAGCTCCCGCCGTACCAGCTCACCGGCGTTGACCTTGACGATCACCTTCCGGTCGAAGTCCGCACCGGCATCGAGGTCGAGGTAGGTGTGGGTGTTTCTGGCAAAGCAGTTGTGGCTGACCACTCCGTTGGCGATGAAGTCGCCGGTGCCGGTGGTGATGTCCCACAGCGGCAACTCCAGCCCGAGAGCTTGAATGTCGACGACCTTGAGTGCGGCCTTGCACTTCAGGGCGGCACCCGCGATCGACCGTTTGCGGGTGATCGCCGGGTCGGTCAGGTGGAAGAACCGGAGCCGGGCGGCGAGACCTCCGGTCAGCCGGATCTGCCGCACCCGGTTGGGGCGGCCGTGATCTTCTCGGACGTACGAGAACCCGAACCGTCGAAGCGCGTCCGTCGCCTGGTCGAGGATCGCGTCGTCGCTGTTGCTGATGCGCAGGATGCCCCCGCTGCAACTGCCCTCGGCGTCGAAGATGCCTGCCAGGAAGCCGAGCCGCCACTCGTCGCTGGGACTGACCGGCCATTGGATCAGCCCGGTGATCCTCTCGATATCCCCTCTCTTGGAGGTGCGGATGGCCGACACGGCTCGGCGTGTGGCGCTGGCCGGTGTGAACGAGAAACGCCTTGTCTCGACGCCCTCCTGGGCAAGGTAGCGCTCACTTCTACTCAACGCCTCGTCATCGATCAGCGCCAGACGGAACCGATGCACTACCCCGTAGGAGTACGAGAAGGTGCCGAGGTGAGCGTCGCCCCGCACCATCCCGCAGAGGTAGCCCCGCCGGTAGTCAAGTGATTCCTTGGGCCCCGCTGCGAAACGGCCCGTGCCGATGAGGCGATTGTTGGTGGTCAGGTAGGGGCGTTGGCCTTCGCCCTGCATGGCACCGGTGACGTACTTCCAGCCGCGGTCAGAGAGGAACCGGTGGTCTCCGCTCGCGATGAGCGTGGTGCCGTCCGTCAGGGTCACTCGGTATGCGGGTTTCACTGTGGACCACTTGTCGAGGACGGTGGTGACCACATATCGGCGGTAGGCGCCGCGGCGCTCGGTGCCATAGATGCGGTCGCCGGGCGTCAGTTCGCTGATCGGCTTCGTGCGTCCGTCCGCCATCAAAATGGGGGTGTCGCCCGATACGCAGTAGACACATGCATGAGTGCATCCACGGTACGGGTTGATGGTCCACTCGAAGGGGACGCGGGACTGCCCGGGAACCCGGTTGAGGATGGACTTGGCCTGCACCTCGTAGAAGGTCATCCCGGCGAACTCGGGGGTGTCGAAGGTGCGGGCGACGGCGCCGGGCAGCGCCAGCGGCAGGGGTGGCGTCGCTGGCGCTGCCCGCTCGGGGTCTCCCTCAACCGGGGGAGCGGTGAGGTTGTCCCAGCGCATGGGCACTATTCGAACACGTGTACGAGCCCGGCGCAAGTGACCCGCCGTACACCGGTGGGTGTTCGGGTGGTTGGTGAGGGGAGGATGGACCCATGGAGACGTCGACCTTCGTCTACGACGGGGACTGCGCGTTCTGCACGCAGTGCGCGGATTTCATTGCCCGCCGCATTCCGACCGGCGCGCGGGTGGTGCCCTGGCAGTTCGCCGACCTGGACGCGCTCGGCCTCACAGTGGCCGAGTGTGAGGAGGCCGTGCAGTGGGTCGGTTCGGACGGCGTACGCGCCGCCGGCCCGGATGCCATCGCGAAGCTGCTGGCCGGCAGCGGCCCGGTCTGGCGGGTGGCCGGTGCGGGCCTGCGGTTCCCGCTGGTACGCGTCGCGGCCTGGCCGGTGTACCGCTGGGTGGCACGCAACCGGCACCGCCTGCCCGGCGGCACGGCGGCCTGTTCCCTTCCGCAGGAAGCCCGCGAACGGCTCTACGGCCCGGCTGGACGCCCGACCACCGAGGCCTGATCGCCGAGCGGCGGCGACTCCGCACCGGCATCCGCCCGGATCTGTTCTGGCGGTGTCGGCAGGGGCGCGGCGGTGCCGCGGCCGACGAGCCGGCGGGCCCAGACCAGCGGGCGGACCCGTTCCAGCGGCAGGAAGCTGGTCATCGCGGCCAGGTGCGGCGCGAACGAGATCGTGATGGTCGCGATGGTGACCGCGTGGAACGAGTAGAAGAAGCCGACCATGGCGTGTCGCCAGCGGGGTGGCAGGAAGAAGACCAACGGGCTGAGCAGCTCGAACGCCACGATGCCGAACTGGGCGACGATCAGCAGGTACGGCACCTGGGCGATGAGGTCGGCCAGGTCGGTGCCGCGCCGGATGATCGCGCGGGCCAGCACCGAGCCGGTCAGCCAGTCCAGGCCGCCGAAGCGCAGCTTGGCGAAGGCGGCCAGGAAGTACGTGCAGATCACCGCGATCTGGGTGACTCGCAGAGCCCAGCCGCCGGCCTCGGTGCGGGTGGTGTCGCCGTGCCGGGCCCGCCCGGCGGTCGGGAGCACAGCCAGCGCGACGAGTAGCCCGAACCGGTCGTGGTCGACCTTTCCGTAGCTCATCGCGATGATCATCCACTCCAGGTACAGCGCGCAGACCGCCCAACCGAGCAGGCGGGGTGCTCGTCCGGTCGCGGCGAGGAGGGCGAGCGCCAGCAACGACCAGAAGATCACCGTCACCAGCGTCTCGGTCGGCGTCGGCAGGGGGAGCGCGCGGCCGATCAGCAACGGCTGGTACAGGTCGCCGGGCACGCTGACGCGGGTGCGCACCCAGGGGGTGAAGATCACCAGGTCGGCGGCGACGAAGAGGTAGATCAGCGTCCGGAACGCGGCCACCCGACCTCGGGGGACGGCCTCGGTCAGCCAGCGGGTCATCGGGGTGCCTGCCAGCTGACGACTGTCTGGTCGGTGTGCTGCCCGGTCGGCCGACCGGCGCGGATGCCGTGCCAGCGGATGACGATGCGGACCTCGACCAGCTCGGGGGCGTCCGGGTGGCGTTCGGCGTACGCGTCGGCGACCTCGGTGAGCAGCGTCGGGTCGGCGGCGTACCGGGCCTGCTGACCCTCGATCTCGGCGCGGCGGATGCCGGTCGCATCCTGGTCGAGGTCGATCACCGTCCCGGCGCTGTTCACTCCCTCGACGCGGGTGTCGGGGGCGGGCGCGTTCGGCGGGTTGGAGGTGGAGTACATCCGGAACGGGCCGAACGGGAAGTCGTCGTCGCTGCCCCAGAAGGTGCCGACCAGTAGCAGGGCGAGGCCGAGGGCGGTCGCGCCGAGCCGGGTCACGCGCCCGCGGGTGGTCAGGGTCTCCATCGGGTCGTGACGATACGGGATGTACCGGCCGTGCCGGGTCCCACCGACGGTCAGTTCGGCCTGCCCGGGTAGGTGATCATGCAAATGCTTCCGGGAGTACGACGAAGGCCGGGCCCGCACCGGGCCCGGCCTTTCGTGTCGTTCGGACGACTCAGTGGTTGTGCTCGGCCAGCTGCTTGCGGACGTCGTCCATGTCCAGGGCCTCGACCTGCTCGATCAGGTTTTCCAGCGCCGACTCGGGGAGGGCGCCCGGCTGGGCGAAGACGATGACGCCGTCGCGGATCGCCATGATCGTGGGGATCGACCGGATGTCGAACTTGGCGCCCAACTCCTGCTGGGCCTCGGTGTCGACCTTGCCGAACACGATGTTCTGGTGCTTTTCCGAGGAGCGCTCGTAGACCGGGGCGAACCGCTTGCACGGACCACACCAGTCGGCCCAGAAGTCGACCAGGACGATGCCGTCGTTGCCGGTCACCTCGTCGAAGTTCGCCGAGGTCAGCTCAACGGTTGCCATTGCACTCTCCGATCACCGCGGTTTGTCTACGACCCGTAGAACCCGGGCTGACCGTATCGAATTCCCGGGGGGTGGGTCACGAAACGTGGCAGGTCCAGCCAGGGGGCCGGGGACCATCGACTTACGTCTGTTTCTCCCCGACCTGCGGAACGCAAATGCATGACGCACTTGCGTGACCTGCGGTAATGGGAGCGTTTCCAAGGAGATCCACCCGATTGAGCTCTACGAATCGGTAACTTGGGCCGTGACAAGGAGGTATCCGGCCTGCGGAGATCGCTGATCAACCTCCGAATCGTCACCGAGAGTAGTGTTACAAAAAGATAAATGTGACGCCGATCTCTGTCGAACCTACGCTGTCGTAGGGCAGACTTCTCGGCATCAGAGCGTGGGCGGCGGGTGCCGGGGAGGGCCCCGCCGCTCATTGCGTCTCCCCCCGGGTGCCAGTGGCCGGTGTGACTTTTCCACCGCCGACGCGCCCCGCCAGTCGCCTTAACCTTCGGTAAGGCATGCTGTGCCGAACTCCATCGCCGCCCGTCGAAGGGGACCAGGATGCAGTTCGGCCGCTACTACGAGGAGTTCGAGGTCGGCGCGGTCTACCGGCACTGGCCGGGCAAGACCGTCACCGAGTACGACGACCACCTCTTCTGCCTGCTCACCATGAACCACCACCCGCTGCACATGGACGCGCACTACGCCGAGACGGCCAGCCAGTTCAAGCGCAACGTGGTGGTCGGCAACTACATCTACTCGCTGCTGCTCGGCATGTCGGTGCCCGACGTGAGTGGGAAGGCCATCGCCAACCTGGAGGTCGAGTCGCTGCGGCACGTCGCGCCGACCTTCCACGGCGACACCATCTACGGCGAGACCACGGTGCTCGACAAGCGTGAGTCCGGCTCCAAGCCCGACCGGGGCGTGGTGTCGGTGGAGACCCGCGGCTACAACCAGGACGGCACCATGGTCTGCGTCTTCCGGCGCAAGGTCATGGTCCCCAAACGGGAGTACGCGGCGAGCGCCGTCCCCGACGGGGTGGATCCCGAACGGCCCAGCTTCCCCGAGCCGCGGTGAGCGGCACGGCGGGCTGACCGCCGACGGACTCCGGGGCCTTTCCCGCAGCGCGTTTGCTGTGGAAGAGGCCCCGCTCCCGTGCGCGGGGCATATGCTGACGCCGGAGGTTCCGATGAGCCACTCCGTCGCCGGAGAGCCGCCCTCTGCCGGCCGTCGAGCCGCACCGTCGACCACGGCTGCCTATTCCGCCGCCGAGTGGGACCTGCTCACCGGTCTGCCCGGCCGGGTTCTCGTGGCTGCTGCCGCCTCCGGCCCGGGCCGCGCCGAGCGGGGGGTCATGGCCGGTCTCGCCGGTCTGGACGCCGTGGCCGCGGGCCGCGCCTTCGACAGCGATCTCGTCCGTGCGGTGGTCGCCGCGATCTACGCCCGGCACGACGGCACCCCGCACCCCACCGAGCAGCTCACCGATCTGGTGGACCTGTTGGCCGCCTGCCGGGCGGCGAACCGGGTTCTGCGGCGGCGCGCCGACCCCGCCGACTCTGCCGCGTACCGCCAGTGGGTGCAGTCGGTCGCGGCCCGGGTGTGCCGCGCGGTGCCCAGCCCCGGCGAACGTCGGGTGGACCACCTGGCCACCCCGGCGGACCGGCGCTTCCTGGACCGGCTCGGCGCCGCCCTTGGGCTGCGGTGACCCGGCAGGCCGTCGCAGTGAGCGCCGACGTGGTCCGTACCCTCTGATGACCGTGACCGAAGACCAGCTCGAGGTGGGTGTGGGCCCCTGGCCGGGGGACCTGCCGGACGACCCGCGTTACGACAGGCAGTTGCTGGCCGAGGGGGACCGGCGCAACGTCGTCGACCGCTACCGCTACTGGCGGCACGAGGCGATCGTCGCCGACCTGGACCAGCACCGACACGGTTTCCACGTCGCCATTGAGAACTGGCAGCACGACTTCAACATCGGCACTGTGGTCCGCAACGCCAACGCGTTCAACGCCGCCGAGGTGCACATCGTCGGACGGCGACGGTGGAACCGGCGCGGCGCGATGGTCACCGATCGGTACCAGCACGTGCGACACCACGAGACGATCGAGGAGTTCGTGGCCTGGGCGGACGAGCGCCGGCTGCCGGTGTTCGGCATCGACAACCTGCCCGGGTCGCGTCCGCTGGAGACCGGCACCCTGCCCCGGGACTGCGTACTGCTGTTCGGTCAGGAGGGCCCCGGGCTCTCCGCGCCGGCCCGAGCGGCGTGCGCCCAGCTCTACTCCATCGCCCAGTACGGCTCGACGAGGTCGATCAACGCGGGTGTGGCCAGCGGCATCGCGATGCACGCCTGGATTCGCGCCCACGCCGGTCCGCCGCCGGACTGATCCGCGCCCGGACGCCGAATTGGACGTTCCCACTTGACGTGCCGACGGTACGGGGTGACGGTGGGGATGTGAGTGTCGCGGTGAGTTGTCCGAGATGCGGGGGCCCGGTACGGGCGCCGGATCTGATGCACACCGACTCGAGATGCCTGCGCTGCGGCCCGGTGCCGCCGCTGCACGTGCCCGAGCACATCGGAGCGGACATCGTGGCGAGCGTGGTGGAGCGGATCACCGCGACCGCGGATCCGCCGGTGACGCCGCTCTGGTGCCCGTGGCCGCTGCCGACCGGCTGGACGCTCACCGGCGTGGCGTACGCCGGGGACGACCGGACCGGAGTGCGCGCGACAGCCGTGGCCTGCGCGGGCCCGGCGCCCCTCGGCGGCGGTCCGGCGGACCTGGTCTTCGTGGCCGAGGAGCCGGGCGTCGGCCTGGGCACCCGGCTCGCCGGACTGGCCGGGCCGGACCCGGGCCCGGAGCTGGCCGACGCGTTGACCGACCCTGGGCCTGGTCATCCCGACCACGTCGGGCAGGCCAGGATCAGGGTCGCCGGGCATCCCACTCCACTGTGGTTGGTGAATTCTCCGACGGATCGAAGCGCGTACGCGGGCGAAGCTCGGGGAATGTGGCTCCATGCGATAGCCTGGCCCGCGAGTGCGGGTCACCTGCTCGCGGAAGATGTCGTGCTACACGACCTGACCGAGTGGACTCCACCCGAGCTCGTGTACGGCGCACCGTCCCCGTACTTACCCGGGAGACCTTGACAAGTCTCTCGGTTTGACGGAGAACGGACGCAGATATTCACTGTACGACACCACACTGATACTCTGGGTGCCGCTGCGGTAATGGGACCCGGCGCCGCGCGAGAGGATGGCCCGCCATGGTCAAGAAGGTCCTCACCTGGGCCGGAATCGCATTCTTGATCTTCTTCGTCGCCTACCGGCCAAACTCTGCGGCTGACGTGTTCAAGTCGCTCGGCGGCGGGATCATGGATATTGCCCAGGGGTTCGGCGACTTCTTCACCAGTCTCGTCGCCTAGCCGCCGATGGGTAGCCCCTCCGGTCCACCCTTCGACCCGGACGACCCTGACCGGGAGCGCCGCGAGCGCGACACTGAGCCGATCCCGCGGATCGGGCCCGATGACGGCCCGGGCTACGGTGCCGGTCCCGGCCTGTCCGATGGTCCGTCCCTTTCGGACGACGTCGGCTACGGCGACGGGCCCGGCTATGCCGGCCAGGGGCGTTCCGGTCGTGGGTGGATCCGTGATCCGGAGGCCGGCTATCAGCCACCCCAGATCTCCGAGGACGAGCTGGCCGGGTTGCGCGCCGACGCGGCCGGCTCGACACCTCGTCGGGTGCTGCCTCTGGAGGACGAGCCCAGCTCGCTGGTGGCTCGCTACCTCTTCCCCACCGAGCGCTACCGGGGTGAGTGGAAGCGGCACTGGATCCACCTCACCAACCCGCTGTTGATCGGCATCGCGGCGACCTTCGTGCTCGGCTACCTCTCCGGCTTCCTCGCCGGGCAGGACGTGGGCGCGCTGACCACCATCGCCGTGCTGCTCTGGTTCGCCGTGATGGGCTGGGTGGCGTGGAAGGTCGCGGACTGGTGGTATGACCGTTTCATCCTGACCAACAAGCGGGTCATGGTGGTCAACGGCATCGTCACCCGCAAGGTGGCCATGATGCCGCTGGTCCGGGTCACCGACATGAAGTACGAACAGACCCCGACCGGTCGAGCGCTCAACTACGGCACCTTCGTGCTGGAGTCCGCCGGCCAGGAGCAGGCCCTCCGCGAAATCAAGAACCTGCCCAACCCGAACGAGCTCTACCTGCGCGTCGTCGAGGAGATGTACGAGCCGCAGGCAGTCGAGGCGCGGCTCGGCAAGGAGGCCGACGAAGCCAAGGCCGACGACGGGGCGTGAAGCTTTTCGACCGAACATCGGAGTAAGTGCGCACCTTTCGTCATGGACCGGAACGCCTCTGACGTGGCACTCTGCCAGGACGACTGGGGTGTGGAGGTGGGCGGTGGCGAGCAGGGACTCGTTGGAGGAGCAGTTCCGCGAGTTCGTCGCGGCGCGCTCCGCCGCGCTCCTGCGCACCGCTTATCTGCTCACCGGCGACTGGGCCACGGCCGAGGATCTGCTCCAGACGGCACTGACGAAGACCTACCTCGCGTGGAAGCGGCTCGGCGGGATCGAGGCCGTCGAACCGTACGCCCGGCGTGTGATGGTCAACACATCCACGAGCTGGTGGCGGCGGCGTTGGCACGGTGAACGCCCGACCGAGGTGCTGCCGGAACGGGCCGGTGTCGACGAGATCGAGCAGCAGCTCGACCGTGACCTGCTCTGGCGGCATCTGAGGCAGTTGCCCAACCGGCAGCGGGCGGTGTTGGTGCTGCGCTACTACGAGGACATGTCGGAGGCGCAGACCGCCGCGATGCTGGACATCTCACCGGGCACGGTGAAGAGCCAGACGTCCCGAGCCCTGGCCACGCTGCGCCGGCGGATGGGAGCCGACGCGGCGGAGCTTCCCGCCGCAGCCGGTGCTGCCGGTCGGCCGGCCGCAGCCGGTGTCGTCCGCCCGACCGCCGCGGGCGCCCCGAACGGGCAGCTCCCGACCACCGGCGCCGCCGCACCGCCGCGCCCCCGGCAGACAGCCGGTCGGGCCGCTCTCCGCCCGGCCACACCGCGTCCGGTCGTCCCGCAGGTCGTGTTGCCCACCGCCCCGGCGGCCGTGCCCGTCGGCACGGGCTCCGGGGAGCAGCAGTGAGCGGATTGCCAGGCCGGGCCGACAACCTGACGGCCGGGTTGAAGCGTTCATACGAGGTGCGGCCTGACGAGCTGGAAGGGGCGGTGCGGGAGAGCCTCTCGCACCAGGTGACCCTTGCCCGCCCGCTGAGCGCCGACCCCGCCGGCCAGGCGATTCGACGTGCGAACCGGATCCGGCGGCGGCGTACCGGGGTCGGGCTCGCGCTCGCGGCAGCCGTCACCGTGCTGCTGGGCGCCGGCATGGTCCAACTCGGTGCGGGAACCGGGCGGGACGGCACGCCCATCGTGGTGATCGGTGATCCGGACCGGTCCAACCGGCCGGTCCCCACGGCCAGCGTTCCCGGTGCCGAATCCTCGTCCGGGACGTCCGCCTCCCTGATCGTGAGCGAGACCCTGGTCAACCCCGACGGGCAGCGGCTGGTGCTGCGCGACATCGGGCCGGCCGAACACGCCCAACTCCTGCCCGGTGGAGACGGTTGGTTGGTGGTCAGCACGCCGACCACCGCCGGCCGCACCCTCTGGGTCGTGCAGGACGACGGCCTGGTGCAGGTGCTGCTCGCCGGTGCAGGCTCGATCGTCCTGGCACCGGACAGCCGACAGGTCGCCTGGCGCGACGGCGGTGACCTGTTCGTGGCGGGGGTGGTCGGCACCCAGCTCATCGGCGCGGCGCGCACCCCGGTGCCGGCAGCCGCGGAGCCCATCCGGTTCGTCGGTGACAGCGTGCTGGTCCGGCTCGACACCGCGAGTGCCGGTCACACCCTCTGGCGGCCGGGCGCCGGGCAGTTGCCCGCAGCCGTCGACCGGCAGACCCTCAACGTCTACGGAGAACTGCCCGACGGGCGACTGGTCGGCCAGACCGTCGCGACCGACCCCGGCGGGACCTGCCTGGCCGTACTCGACCCGACGCGCCACCTGCAGCCGGTGGAGTCCAGCTGTGATGCGGACCTGACCCGGGACGGCGTGGGCGGGGTCTCCACCGACGGGCGGTGGCTGCTGGTGAACGGACGGGTGGGCAAGGCCAGCCGTGCGCTCCTGATCGACCTGCGACGACTCGGGCCCGCGCCGACCGCCGTTCCGGCCGGGCCGCCGATGACCGGCGCGATCGTCTGGAGCAACGACACCCAGGCCGTGTACCTCGACGACGGTGGTGACCTGGTCCGGGTCGACGTCGGCCGGGTACGGGCCGGGAAACCGGCGACTCCCGCGCCGGTGCCCGACGTGCCAGCCGGGGACCGACCCGTACTGGTCAGCAGCTTCTGATCCACCGGTCGGAACGACCTCCGCGAGGCAGGCTCGGTGCTCCCTCGGTAGCGTCATGAGGTGACCTCGCGTACCGGTGCCCCGCGGATCGACCTGCACACCCACTCGACAGCCAGCGACGGCACGTTGACCCCGGTCGAGCTGGTCCGGGCCGCAGGCACGGCAGGGCTGGACGTGTTGGCGATCACCGACCACGACACCACCGCCGGCTGGGCGGCGGCCGTCGGCGCGTTGCCGCCCGGACTGCGCCTGATCCGAGGTGCGGAGCTCTCCTGTCGCTGGTCCGGCACCGAACCCGCGGTGCCGCTGCACCTGCTGGCGTACCTGTTCGACCCGGACCACCCCGAACTGGTGGCCGAGCTGGCCCGGGTGCGGGCCGCCCGGGAAGATCGCGGCGAACGGATCGTCGCGCTGTTGCGCGCCGACGGCATCGACGTGAGCTGGCCGGAGATCCTGGCCGGTGCGGACGGAGGGACCGTGGGACGGCCGCACATCGCGCAGGCGCTGATCCGGGCCGGTCTGGTCGGCAGCACCCGGGAGGCGTTCGGCTCGGACTGGCTGGGCGAACGGTACCGGCTACCCAAGGACGACATCGACGTGTTCCAGGCGGTCCGGCTGGTGCGATCGGCCGGCGGTGTGCCGGTCTTCGCCCATCCCCGGGCCACCCGCCGTGGCCGGGTGGTGCCCGACGAGTTGATCACCGAGTTGGCCGCCGCCGGACTTGCCGGGCTCGAGGCCGACCACGAGGACCACAGCCCCGCCGAGCGTGCGCACGTCCGGGCGCTCGCCGCCGACCTGGGCCTGCTCGTCACCGGCTCCTCGGATTTCCACGGCACGCACAAGACCGTGCAGCTCGGTGCGTTCAGCACAGGCGTCGAGGCGTACGAGCGGATCGTCGCCGAAGGGGTGACCGAGGTCGCTTCCGGCTGATCTGCGTTTCGGCGGAATACGGCGCGGCTAGGTTGATCACGTGGATCTGAAGCTGTTCGGCGAGGTTTTCGTGACCCTGCTGGTGATCACTGACCCCCCGGGCATGATGCCGATCTTCCTGGCGTTGACCGGTCCGCTACCCGCCCGCGACCGCAACCGGGCGGCCTGGCAGGCCGTCGCGTTGGCGTTGGGCGTGATCGTGATCTTCGCGGTGGCGGGTCAGACCCTGCTGGACTACCTGCACGTGGACCTGCCGGCGTTGCAGGCGGCCGGTGGGCTGCTGCTCGTACTCGTCGCCCTGGAGTTGCTCACCGGCAAGACCGACGGCCCCAGCACGGACGCCACCTCGAACATCGCCCTGGTGCCGCTGGGCACCCCGCTGCTGGCCGGTCCGGGGGCCATCGTGGCCACCATGCTCTTCGTCCAGCAGGCCGACGGCCTGGGCGACTACACCGCCATCGCCGTGGCGATCCTCGCCGTGATGGTCGCCGTCTGGATCGTCCTGCGCTTCTCCGGCGGCATCGTGAAGATCCTGCGGCCCGGTGGCATCGAGGTGCTGACCAGGATCGCCGGCCTGCTGCTGGCCGCGATCGCCGTGCAGCTCATCGCCGACGCCGTGTTCGCCTTCGTCACGCACTACGTGAACATGACCTGACCGGCACACCCACGCTGTCGGAGGTGGATGGCAGGATCGCAGGGTGCGACGATCCTCATCAGCGGGACGGCCAGCGGCCGGTGGCCGGGCCCCCCGACAACGCGACGGCGGTGCCGAGCAACTCGGCTTCGAGGGCATGCCGGAGCGCCTGTTCGTCTGCACACCGAGCAAACTCGGCGCGTTCGCCGACTGCCCGCGCCGCTACCGCTACTCGTACGTCGACCGGCCGACACCGCCCAAGGGTCCGCCGTGGGCGCACAACTCGCTCGGTGCCAGCGTGCACACCGCCCTGAAGAACTGGTACGCGCTGCCCGCCGACCGTCGTCGCCCCGAGGCGTTGGCCACCCTCCTCAAGGGCACCTGGGTCCGCGAGGGCTACCGCGACGACGAGCAGGAGCGGGCCGCCTACCGGCGGGCGTTGGGCTGGCTGGAGGCGTACGTCGAGACGCTGGAGGCCGACTCCGACCCGCTCGGCGTGGAGCGGGTGGTGGCGGTCAAGACCGCCGTGCTGGCGTTCAACGGTCGGGCCGACCGGATCGACTCGCGGCCCGGTCCGGAGGGGCCGGAGCTGGTCATCGTCGACTACAAGACCGGTCGCAGCGGGTTGGACACGGACGACGCGCGGGGTTCGCAGGCGTTGGCGCTCTACGCGTACGCGGCCGAGCGGGTGTTCCGCCGACCGTGTCGCCGAGTGGAGCTGCACCACCTGCCTACCGGCACGGTCGCCGGCCACGACCACACCGTCGAGTCGCTGGCCCGGCAGTTGACCCGTGCGGAGGAGACAGCCCGCGACATCATGGCCGCCGAACGGGCGGTCGCCGACGGGGCCGACGCGGACGAGGCGTTCCCGGTGGCGCCCAGCCCGCGCTGTGGCTGGTGTGACTTCCGCCGGCACTGCCCGACGGGGGCGCAGGTGCCGGGCAAGGAACCGTGGGCAGCCGTGGACCGGCACGCCGACGGCTGACCTCCGGCGCGGGCAGTCGGGTCAGCCGGCCAGCGAGGTGGCGGCGTGGCGCGCGGCCCGCTCCTTGGCGGCCTGTATCAACGGCCCCTCCAGGTAGCGACGGGGCACGGCGGCGAACCCGAGGCGCAGGGCCCGCACCGTCAGATCCGCCGACAGTGACGTGGTGGGCAGACCGAGCCCGCCGTACATCCGGCGCGCCCACGCCGGGAGCAGTCCGAACGCGGTGCCGGCGATCCCCAGGTACGCCCAGCGCGGCGGGCCGAGGGTGAGGCCCAACCGGGCCGGCAGGCTGAGCTTCCACGGCAACGGCGGAGCGGTCAGGAAGACCGCCGTCTCGGCAGCCTCACGGGTCATCCGCAGCTCCGGCCGTACGGCTCGGTAGTACTCCGCGACCTCGTTCGCGGTGCCGGGCACGGTGGCCGGGTCCAGGCCGACCAGAGCGGCGGACCGGCGTTGCTCCGTGTAGTAGCCGTCCACCTCGTCGTCGGTCAGCGGCAGCCCGGCCCGCCGGGCCGTGCTGAGGAACGACTCGACCTCGGTGACGTGCACCCAGCGCAGCAGGTCCGGTTCGTCGACCCGGAACGACTCCCCGGTCACCGGGTCGGTGGCCCGCAGTCGGTCGTGCAGTCGGCGCAACCGCGCACCGGCCGCCTCCGCCTCGGCGGTGGTCCCGTAGACGGTGGTCGCCACGTAGGTGGCGGTGCGGACCAGACGGCCCCAGGCGTCGGTGCGGTAGTTGCTGTTCTGCGCGACCCCGGCCATCGCGCGGGGATGCAACGCCTGGAGGTAGAGCGAGCGCAGGCCGGCGACGATCAGGATCGGCTCCTCGTGCACCTTCCACGTGACCGAACCCGGACCGAAGAGGCCGAGGTCATCGGAGTCCACCGCCCAAGAGTGCCACGGTCTGCCCGACCTCGCCGGACACGTCAGTCGCTGCCGCCGGATCAGACGTCGGCGGAGCGGCGAGCCCGGCAGTCCGGGCAGAGACCCCAGAAGGTCACCTCCGCCTCGTCCACCTCGAAGCCGTGCGTCACGTTCGGCTCCAGGCACGGCGCACTGCCGACCGCACAGTCGATGTCGGCGATCTCGCCGCAGCCCCGGCAGACCACGTGGTGGTGGTTGTCGCCGACCCGTGCCTCGTAGCGGGCGGGACCACCGGCCGGTTCGATCCGGCGGGACAGTCCGGCCCGGGACAGCGCGCCCAGCACGTCGTAGACCGCCTGCGTGGAGACCGAGTCGAGGCGTTCACGGACCCGCCGGGCGATCTCGTCGACCTCCAGGTGGCCGCCACCGCCGAGCACGTCGAGCACCGCGAGGCGGGGCCGCGTGACACGCAGACCCTTCGATCGCAGCAGCTCCTCGGCACCGGACACTGGCCAATGACAGCACGCGCGACCAGCATCGACAACCGTCGCCGGGTCCGGGTGGCCACCGACACAGCCCCGGGAAGATCGGGACCGCGCCCGAGACGGTGAACCCGATCGTTGAGTTACGCGTGTGTCCGGTCGAGAGCCGGGGGACGACCGGCGGACCGTACGCTGACCACCCCCTGACCGTGATCCACCTGGAGGGTTCGATGTTCGAGGAGATCCTGGGCCTACCGGTACACGTCCTGGTGGTCCACGCGGTCGTCGTGTTCGTACCGCTCTTGGCGGTGCTGGCCATCGCGTACGTGGGTCTGCCCCGGTGGCGACACCGTCTGGACTGGGCCGTGGGTCTCCTCGCCGTGGTCGCACCGGTGACCGCCTTCGTGGCCGTCAAGTCGGGTGAGGTGTTCACCGACGCGCTGGTGGCCCGGGGCTTCCAGGGACAGATCCTCGACCAGATCTTCGAGCACTCCCGCTACGGCGACATCCTGTTCCGCATCGTGGTGCCGCTCGGGATCGTGGCCATCCTGCTGCTGGTGGCGACCAGTGGGCACCCCCGGGTGCCGCAACTGCCGGGGCTGGTGACCCCGCTGCTGGCGGTGGCGACAGTGGCGCTGTCCATCGCCGCACTGGTCTACGTCTACCTGACCGGCCACACCGGCGCAGAGGCGGTCTGGGGCACCACCCTCTGACCTGCGCTGCCCGGAAGTCAGAAGATGATCCGCGAGCAGAGCAGACAGACCAGGAACACCAGCACCACTCCCGCCGCCGCGCCGAAGCCGTAGGTGACCCGCTGCGAGCGCTGCTCCGCCGCATCCAGGCCGGCCATGTCCTGCGGCGGCAGCCGCCGAGGTGGCGCCGGTTGCAGGTGTACGGGTGGACGCCAGCCCGTTGGTGGCGGCACGCTCGGCGGTGGGCCGGCGTACCCGCTCGCGGGTGTGGCTGTGGGCGCGGTGGGAGGCTCGTTCGCCGCCGCGTCGGCGTCGGGCCGTCGCCAGTAGTCGTCCGGGGTGCTGCCACCGCTGGGGGTCGTCACGCCGTCCGACGCTACCAACGCGGGCGCGGCTCGGTCGCCTCTTGCCGGCGCGGCACCGTCGGAGGAGTCTCCCGCGACCGTGCCGACGTGGTCACGGAACCGACCCGCGTCGGCGCGGTGGAGGTGCCCTGTTGCGCTAGTCTTGCCGGTCGTGAGCACCGAGGACCCCGGCGAGCAGGGCGTACGCGGCGACGATGACCGGACCGTCGACCTGAGCGAAGACTTCGTGGTGCTGCCCGAGCAGACCTCCGACGACACCGACCGTGGTTGGGGTGAGCGGTCCGGCGGCAACGACGACTGGCTGCTCGCCGAACGCCCCCCACACTGGGACTGACCCCCCCCCGCGAGGCAGCGGCTGCTCAGCTGCGGACGACGACGGCGAACCGGGTGCCCTCGGGGAGCCCGACGGCGCGTTGGGCCTGGTCCGGGCGAAGGGCCAGGTAGAGCGCGGTGGACCCGTCGGTCGCGTCGGCACCCAGGACGTCCAGTACCAGAGCTGCCTGTGCGAGCAGCGCAGCTTCGGCGCCCGCCCTGTCGGGCGTCGCGGCGAGCAGATCGACCCGGGTGCCGGGACGAGCCACCGCGAGAGCGGCCGGCTCGGCCAGCCGGATCGGCACCCCGACAGCGCCGCTGGGCAGCGGCAGCGGTCTGACCGAGCCGTCGCCGGTGGCTGTGCCGCCTCCTCCGGTGGGGCCGGCTGACGGTGGCCCGCCGGTGTCGCGTGCGTCGGGACCGGGTGAGCCGCCTCCGTCGACCTGGCCGGCGGTGCCGTCTGTCCGTGCCGAATCAGGGGAGGACGAGGCACTCGGCGGGCAACTGGGCGGGGCGTGCAGGACGGCGGCGGCAAGGCCGAGCAGCGCGGCGACCAGAACGGCCCGGAGTAGGGTGCGCCCGCCGGGCATCATGAGCCGGCGCAGAGGACGCAGCGCCCGCACGGAGTCGGAGTCTGGGTCGCCCATCGCCTCTGTCGCCTCCCGTCCGAGGACGTCGCAGCGACACCCTCGGCGGCAGGCTAGGTCGTTCCCACCGTGGTCCGCCGGCCGTCGGCGGGCACCTGTGGATAACCGGCCGGCCTGTGGACAACGCCCGCCGGTCGGCCAGATGTGCTACGGCCGCAGCCGTGATCGACTCGAAGTCACGGAAGTCGGGCTGTCAGGGTGACCAGGACAGGCCGCCTTCCGTGAACCCGAGTCGATCAAGCCGGGTGGGCGAGGAGTCCGTCGGGATCAGGCCGGGTGGCCGACGGCCCGCCGGGTATCGATCTTCTGCCGGGGGCCGCCGGGCTTCAGGAGGCGGAGCTGGCCGCCGGGGCCTTGCCGCCGCTGGACCCACCCGAGGACGATCCGCCGGAGGACGATCCGCCCGCCGACGACCCCGAGGACGAGGACGACCCGGACGAGGAACCGGACGACGAGGACGAGGACGACCCGGACTTGTCGCCGGACGACGACTCGGACTTCGCCGGCTTGCTGGCCGTGCCGCCTGCCGTCGTCTCGGAGCCGGACGCCCGCGAGTCGGTGCGGTAGAAGCCCGAGCCCTTGAAGACGATTCCGACCGAGTTGAAGACCTTGCGCAGCCGCCCCTGACACGCCGGGCACTCGGTCAGCGGCTCGTCAGAGAAGGACTGCACCGCCTCGAGCTGGTGACCGCACGTGGTGCAGGCGTACTGGTACGTGGGCACGTTCTCCTCCGGATCTGGGCTCAGCCAGTTGGCACTCGACGTATTCGAGTGCCAATGGTGCGTCATTCGCCCCGGGTTCGTCCAGCGGACGTGTGGGGCGCGACACCGTGCGCCGCACCCGGGCCGCCGTCAAGCGTACGCACCCCGTCGGCGGGAGTGACGACCGCGCGGACGAGCCGGTCGTGCGGCTCCGCCGGAAGCGCGTCGACCAGCTCGCCGTCGTGCAGAGGCACCACTGTCAGCGTCGCCTCGGGCACCCGGGCGAGGGCTCTGTCGTAGGAGCCGCCGCCCCGCCCGAGCCGCCGACCGTGGTGGTCGACCGCGAGGGCCGGTACGACCACCAGCTCCGCGTCCGCAACGGCGTCCACTCCGAGGCGGGCACCGGTCGGCTCACGGATACCCCGACCGGTGGCGATCACGTCCGCCGGCCCGGTATACGCCGCCCAGTCCAGATCGAGGTCGGCGAGGAGCACCGGCAGCAGCAACTCGGCGTCGGCTGGCAGCGCCGCCCGCAGCACCTCCGGCAGGTCGGCGCCGCCCGGTTCGGAGCCGATCGGCACGTACGCCGTCATCCTGCGCGGGCGCAGTCTGCGTACCAGTGTGACCAGCTCAGCCTGCACGCGCCCGGCGGCGGCGGCCCGGGTGGGATCGGGCAGCGACCGGCGGCGGGCGAGTAGGTCCACGCGCGCGTCCCGCTTCGCCGCACGCGTCACTTCCGCTTCATCAGAAAATTCCGGCACGCAACACTCCTGACGCAACGCCTCTCCCACGGTTGCTCTGTGTCAGCATCGCAAGCAACGGAGGCGGAACTTCCGGGGGGACCGAGTGACGCTACGCGGGCGGTTGACGGCAGCCTTCCTCGTGGTGGTGCTCGGGCCGGTCCTGCTCGGCGCGCTCTTCGTCGCCTCGACGGTCGCAGCCGTGGACCGCAGCCGCTCCACCGAGCGGCTGGCGGTGGCGGCATCCGCCGTGCGTACCTCCGTCGACGCGCTCTGCCAGCAGTTGCGGGCCACCGCCGACGCGGTGGCCCTCACCGCCGATCCGGCCGTCGCGGCAGCCCAACTGGTCGGCCGTGGCCTGGCCTCCGCTGTATTGATCACCGACGTGACCGGCAAGGTCAGCTACGTGTCGCCCGGCGCTCCGACGGCCCCCTGGCGGGACTGCTCCGGCCCGACCAACGGCGACATCAACGGCCCGGCCAACGGCGAGACCAATGGCTCGGTCAGCCCGGTCCGTGCGCTGGCCGCCCAGGTCGACCTCCGCGACCGCTCCGGAACCTTGCTGGGCACGGTGACCGCCGCGCACCTGGTCGATCCGGCCTTCGTGGCCCGGCTGGCGGCTGTGACCGGGGTGGCGGTCACCCTGCTCGACAGCGGCGCGAGCGCCGCGCGGGTCACCCACACGACCGAGTCCCGCGAGGTACGCGACGCGGTGCTGGCCGCCGCCAGCACCGTCGACGGCGAGCGGGTCACCGAGACGACCGACGGCCGGTACGTGCGGAGGATCGGGCCGTCCGACGCGCAGCCGCTGCCCCTGGTGCTCTCCGTACCCAGCGAGCGGCCGCCCGGGCTGCACGCCACGCTTGTGGGTGTGGTCGTCCTGGCCGCGCTCCTCGCCGTACTGAGCGCCTGGCGGTTGGCCCGGGTCACCACCCGACCGCTCGTCGAGCTGGCCGGCGCCGTCGACCGGGTGGCCCAGGGCGACCTGACCGCCCGGGTGCCGGTCCGCAGCCGCGACGAGCTGGGCCGGCTGGCCGCCGCCTTCAACCGGATGACCCGGGAGACCGGCTCCTACGTCGCGGCGTTGACCAGCAACCGGGACCAGCTGCGCGGGCACCTCGGGGTGCTCGGTGACACCCTGGCCAGCACGCACGATCTGCAACGCATCCTCCGGGTGATCCTGCACAGCGCCATCGGGGCCACCGGCGCGCGCGCCGGCGCCGTGTTGCTGGTGGAGGCGGGCGGGGTGCTCGTCGCACAGTGCACCGAGGGGTTGGACGGACGGTGGCCGGAGGATGACCCGGACGGGCCGTCGACGCTTCGGGTGCCGGTCGGTGTCGGCGTGGTCGGGGCTGTCGCCGCCACCGGGGAACCACAGCGGGGAAGGGTCGAGCCCGCTGAGGCACCGTCGGGTGAGCCGCGCTGCCGTACCTATGTCGCAGTCCCGTTCGCCGCCCCGGGTGGCGGCGCAGCGGCGGCTCCTTCCGCGTCCTCGACGCCGACCGACGACGCCAACGCGGCGGCGGCACTCGGGGTGCTGGCCCTCTACGACCGGCTGGGCGCCGACGAGTTCGACGACGACGACCTGGTCACCCTGCGCACCTTCGCCGGTCACGCGGCGGTGGCCGTGGACAACGTCCGGGTGCACGAGGAGGCGCAGCGGCTCTCGCTCACCGACCCGCTCACCGGGTTGTGGAACTACCGCTACCTGCGCGAGTCGATTCGGCGGGAGGTGGAACGGGCCAGCCGGTTCGGGCGGATGCTGAGCATCCTCGCGCTCGACCTCGACCGGTTCAAGGACGTCAACGACACGTACGGGCACGCGGCGGGGGACACCGTGCTGGCCGAGTTCGCCAGGCGGGTACGCGGCGAGATCCGCGAGGTCGATCTGGCCTTCCGGCAGGGCGGCGAGGAGTTCGTACTGCTGCTGCCGGAGACCGACGCGCGGGGCGCGGCGATCGTGGCCGAGCGACTCGGCGCCGTGGTGCGCGAGACCCCGATCGCCGTCGAGGCGGACGCCGGACCGGTCCTGGTGACCGTGTCGGTGGGCATCGCCGTCTATCCGGACAACGGCAGCACCGGACGCGAGGTGCTGGAGGCCGCCGACGACGCGCTCTACGCCGCGAAGGCGGCCGGCCGCGACACGTACCGGGTGGCCGAGGTACGCCCGGACGTGGCGACCCGGGAGCTACCGGTGCTCGCCGCGGCGGTGACCCCGTCCGACGGGCTGCCGCGCGCCGGCCAGCACGTGCAGGTCAGCCGGGAGCCGGGCGGCTCCGCCCGGTCGGAGTCGGCGGTGTGCGTACCCGAATCGTCGCCGGCCGGCCCGACGCACGCCCGGCCGGACGCGGACGGCGACCCACCGGACAGCGCGGGAGCCGGCCCGGACGCCGCGCGGCCGGGGTCGGGTGGCGGCGCGTCTTCTGGGCCACACCCGCCGCGGCAGAGCCGTGGCCGATAGTCTCGCGGCATGTCGGAGCACTCAGCGAACCCCTCATCGACGGCCGCCGCAACCGGCCGTCCCCTGGCGGTCAAGGCCGTCATCCCGGCCGCCGGACTGGCCACCCGGTTCCTGCCGGCCACGAAGGCGGTGCCCAAGGAGCTGCTGCCGGTGGTGGACCGGCCGGTTCTGCAGTACATCGTCGAGGAGGCCACCCAGGCCGGCATCGGCGACGTGTTGCTGATCACCGGTCGGGGTAAGACGTCGATGGTGGACCACTTCGACCGTCGCCCCGACCTGGAGACCAGGCTGGAGGAGAAGGGCGACACCGAGCGGCTGGCCGCCGTGCGGGGGCCCAGCGAGCTGGCCGAGATCTACACCGTGCGGCAGCCCGAGCAGCTCGGGCTCGGCCACGCCGTCGGGTACGCCGAGTCGCACGTCGGCGACCAGCCCTTCGCGGTGCTGCTCGGCGACGAGTTCGTCAAGCCGTCGGAGCCTCTGCTGCCGGCGATGCTGGAGCTGCAGGCCCGCACCGGTGGTGTGGTGCTCGCCTTCTTCGAGGTCGACCCGGCCGAGACCAAGCGGTACGGGATCGCCTCCGTCGAACCCGCCGAATCCGAGCTGACCGACATCGGCGAGGTCGTCAAGGTGACCGGGATGGTGGAGAAGCCGCAACCGGAGGACGCGCCGAGCAACCTCGCGGTGCTCGGCCGTTACGTGCTCCCCGGCAAGATCTTCGACGCGATCCGGCGGACCAAGCCGGGCAGCGGCGGCGAGATCCAACTGACCGACGCGATGGAGTTGCTGCGCACCGAGGGCGTCCCGGTGCACGCGATCGTCTACCGGGGCACCCGCTACGACACCGGCATGCCGCTGGGCTACCTCCAGACGGTGGTGCAGATCGCCGCCGAGCGCGACGACCTGGGTGGCGAGTTCCGATCCTGGCTGGCCGACTTCGTCAAGGCCGACGCGGCAGGCGGATCTGGTACATGACCGCGACGGCCGACGCCGAGGCGGCCGCGAACGAGTTGACGCCGCTCGCCGACTACCTGGGCAGCGTGCTGCGCAGGTTACGCGCGCTGCCGCCACTCGACCTCGACCTCACCCAGGCGCACGGCAACGTCCTCGCCGAGGACGTCGTCGCGCCGCACGCCTTCCCGGCCTTCGACCAGGCGGCCGTGGACGGTTACGCCGCCCGCTGGGAGGACATCTCCGGAGGGGGCCGGGGCCCGAGCTACGTCCCGGCCCCCTCCGGCATGCCCGGTGGGCGGACGATCCGGCTCAACGTGGTGGGCGATCTGGGCGCCGCGAGCTGGCGGCCGGTCCGGCTCACCCCGGGTTCGTGCTTCTCGGTGGCCGCCGGGGCGCCGCTGCCGGTCGCCGCGGACGTGGTCGTCCCGGTGGAGTGGACCGACCAGGGCATGGCCGCGGTGGAGATCTTCCGCACCCCCAAGCGGGGGTACGGGGTGCGCCGCGCCGGTGAGGAACTGCCCGCCGGCACCCTGCTCGCCCGCGCCGGCACGTACGTCTCCCCGGCACTGGTCGCGGTCTTCGCGGCCACCGGCATTGGGCACGTGGTCGTCCGGCCCAGCCCTCGGGTGGTCATCGTGGCCACCGGCGACGAACTCGTCGACGTGGGCCGGGGGAGTCAGCCGGGGCAGGTGGTGGACGCGAACTCGCACGCGTTGACCGCCGCCGCGGCCGAGGTGGGCGCCCTGGCGTACCGGGTGGGGATCTGCGACGACGATCCGGAGGGGCTGCGCGGGCTGCTGGAGGACCAGACCCTGCGCGCCGACCTGATCATCACTACCGGGGGCACCGGCACCGGCCCCGGCGACATGGTGCGCCGGATCCTGTCCCGCCGCGAGGGTGGCCGGGCCGGACCGGTCACGTTCACCGATGTGGCGCTCTATCCCGGCACGGCGCTCGGGTTCGGCACGGTCGGCGCCGAGGAGGTGCCGGTGGTCTGCCTGCCCGGCGACCCCGGCGCCGCGTTGATCGGCTTCGAGGTGTTGGCCCGCCCCGCCATCCAACTGCTCGCCGGCGCCGAGCCGGTGTTCCGACCCAGCGTGCGGGCGCACCTGCTGGAGACCGTGTCGTCGCCGGCGGGGCTGCGTGAGTTCCGGCCGGCGCACGTCGCCGAACGCCGTGGCGGCGGATACACGGTCCAGCCGCTGCGCGGTGGGCCGTTCACCCTCTCCGGGCTGGCCGAGGCGAACGGGCTGCTGGTGCTCGGCGAGCGGGTCACCACGGCCGCCGCCGGATCCACAGTGGACGTCCTGCTGCTGGACCGTCGTCGGTGACGGTCTCCCGGTCGAGCCGCGGGCGATCCACTCGGGAGTCGCGCGGCCGTCGGGTCGTCGCGGTGGGTCCACTTGCGCGCGACACGGTCCCACGCGGGAGACTGTGCGTGTGAGTCTCTTCGGACCCCCGCGGGCACCGGGCTGGCCGGTGGAGTTGGCGGACGGCCCGGTGCTGCTGCGGCCGTACCGGCGCACCGACGCCGCGGCGTGGTCGGAGATCCGGCGGGCCAACCGGGCCTGGCTGGCACCCTGGGAGTCGTCGTTGCCCGGCGCCTGGGACGACATGAACTCGCCGGCCGCGTTCCGTTGGGTGCACCGTGACCAGCGGCGTTCGGCCCGCGAGGGCGAGGGCATGCCGTTCGCTGTGTGTCTGCGCGAGGCCGACCGGGACCGGTTGGTCGGTCACATCAACGTGGGCAGCATCGTTCGGCGCGCTCTCTGCTCCGGCTACGTCGGCTACTGGGTGGACGCTCGGGTCGCCGGGCGAGGGGTGATCCCGACGGCGCTCGCGCTCGCCGTGGACCACGCGTTCGGCCCGGGCGGGCTGCACCGAGTGGAGGTCAACATCCGGCCGGAGAACCGGCCGTCGCGGCGGGTGGTGGAAAGCTGGGCTTCCGTGAGGAGTCGTACCACGTGCGCTACATGCACATCGACGGCGCTTGGCGGGACCACATCGGATACGCGATGACGAGCGAGGAGATCGCCGCCGAGGGTGGCCTGCTGGCCCGCTGGCAGCGGGTACGCGCTAACGCGCGGTGAGCCGTCCCACGGACGGGATCGGCGCGGCGCGGTGGCAACCCGGTCGACGCGCCGTAACCTCAAGTAACTGCAAGCTGCGGCAAGCGCTCCCCGACCGGACGATCCACGTACCCAGGCGGGATCTGTGGAAGATCCTGCGGTCGGAGAGCGGTTGCTTCGAATTCGGTGACGGGAGGGGTGAGGGTGCCGACCTCGGTGCTCCTCGCCGTCCTCGCCGCCGCCGGCCTGCTCGCCCTGGCCCCGGCGCTGGTTCGCCGGTACGACGCCACCGAGCGGTTGGTGGCGGAGCGGGCGCAGTCGACGGCGCGGGTGCTCCAGCGCCGCCGGCGGCGCCGCACTGTGCCGGGACGGCGACCCGTCCACCCCCCGCGCTCACTGGTGGTCACCCTCAGTGAAGACGTGGCTACGGGAACGTTGGGTCCGCCGGTCTCCGCGCCGCCTGTCGCCCGCCGCTCCGGGCGGCTACGCGCCGTGCCGCCAGCGCCGAAGAAGTCGCGCCGTCGCCCGCCGCCTCAACGACAACACACCCCCGCCGTGTACCGGCGGCGTCGGGTGCTCGCCGCCCTGCTGCTCCTCAACGTCGTCGAGCTGATCGGCGTGGTGTTCGTCAGCCCCGGCTTCTGGGTCAGCTTCGGGGTCACCTTCCTACTCCTGGCCGTGTACGTCGTCCACCTCCGCCGCCGGGCCCTGGCCGGCCGCCGCCGTCGCCGCGCCCGGGCCCGGGAAGCCGCCTGGCTCGCCGACCGGCAGGCCGAGGTGCGCCGGGAGCAGGCCCGCCGGGCAGCGGCCCGCCGTGAGGCGCAGCGCCGCCTCGCCGCCCAACGCGAGGGGGTACGCCGCGCCGCGATGGGCCTGGACCGGCCGGGCGACCTGCCAGCGGCGGTCAACGGCGGGTCGGTCTCGTACCGGCGGTCGGGTGGGCTACGCGGCCGCCCCTACGAGGCCGGCCGAGGCGCCTGACGGGCTGCCTCGACGGCGCTGTCGGGCGTCGACGGCGCTGTCGGGCGTCGACGGCGCTGCCGGGCGTCGACGGCGCTCGCGGGCGTCGGCGGGTTGATCGACTCGGGTTCCTGGAAGTCGGGTTGTCGGGGCGTCCTGGATGCCCCGATTCGCAGCAACCCGAGTGGATCTCCGCGCGGAGCGCGACCAAGCGCACGTTGATCCACTCCAGCTCGCCGATGTGGCGGTATCACCCCGGCCGGACACCCCCAGGTCGGCGAGCTGGAGTGGATCTCTGGGCGGGGTGCAGCGCCGCACCGGGGGCGGATTCGCGGTGGGGGCCGGGGACCTGTTAGCCTTGCTGCCGGCCCGCCCGGTGTAAGCCGGGTGGGACCGAAGCCGGTTCGCCGGTGGGGGGCTGTGGCGCAGACTGGTAGCGCACCTCGTTCGCATCGAGGGGGTCAGGGGTTCAAATCCCCTCAGCTCCACCCCAGGTCAAAGGCCGTTTCCGCTAGTCGGAGACGGCCTTTTTCGGTACGGCAGGTCCGCACGGCACGGGCTTGTTGTCGTACCCGTCAATATGATCTTCGGCATGGAGCGTCCGGTCCGGCAGGCATACCTGAACATGATCGCCAAGCAGGTCGGGCCGGCGCTGCGAGGGCACGGTTTCAAACGGTCGCACGGGACCTTCCGCCGGATCTCCGAATCCGGCCATGCCGCGATCATCGAGTTCCAGGGGTCCACGGGCAGTTGGGGCGACACCTCGATCTTCTACGTCAACCTCGGTGTCGCGACCACCTCCTGGCTTGACTGGCGTCAGGAGGTGCTCGGGAGGAAGCACCGCGACCGGCCCACTGCGTCGATCGCCCAGTGGTGGACGCGGCTGAATGCCGATCCGGCGTACTCCGACGACTTCGACCGGTGGGCGATCCGGTCGACAGGGGAAGCCGAGGCGTGCGGAGCCGCGCTCGTCCAGGAGTTGTCGGAGGGTGTGGTCCCTACCTTCGACGCCCTGCTCGCGCACTACATGCGCCTCGACGAGGCCGTAGCGGCGGGGCGGGAGGACGACCTACCCGCCCTCTTCGACGCCCGACCGTCTGGGCCACTCGGCGGCATCGACAACTTCCGGCGGCTCGACCACCCGTACCTGACCTGGAAGCTCGCGCAACGGGATCAGTAGTGGTCGTCGATCGGGCGGCGTGCCTCGTCGAACAGCGCCGGGCCCTCGTAGCGCACCGGAGGTAGTGGCGGGGTGGCTGGCTTGACCTCCTCGAACTGCTCCGAGGACAGGGCGTACACCACCCGGCCGAGGCCGGAGCGGTCGATCGCGGTGGCGCACATCGGGCAGGGCTGGCAGCTGGTGTACATGGTCGTGCCGGCGGCCACGTCCGGGGCGAGTTCCCGGGCGGCCCACCGGGCCAGCTTCAGTTCCGGGTGGGCGGTGATGTCCGAGTCGGAGACCACTGTGTTGTGGTCCTCGATCAGGACGGTGCCGTCCGCGGCGGCGAGCAACGAGCCGAACGGCCGTTCGCCGGATGCGCCGGCCTCGCCGGCGATCTGCACGGCACGGCGGAGAAGTCGTTCGTCGTCGGGCGTCATCGGTCCTCCTGGTTCTTGGCGTACGCGGCCACGGCCGCGAGGGTTCGCCAGGCGCGTTCGGGCTGGCGGATCTCGGTCAGGTCGTCGTTGAACGGGTCGAGCACCACCGTCTCCGCGCCGAGCAGGCGGATCCGGTCGAGGTCGGCGGTGATCTGCTCGATGGTGCCGACACCGGCGAGCCGGCCCGGGTCGGTGACCGGTTCGCGGGTCTCCTGAAGGGCGATGCGCGGCATCAACGCGGGCTTGGGAAGGCCCAGCTCGGCGGCGATGACGTCGAGGCGTCCGGCCGCGTCCGTGAGCTTGTCGGGCGTGAGTCGTAGCGGGTGCCAGGCGTCTCCGAGTCGTACGGCGCGACGCATGCCGGCGTCGCTGTTGCCGCCGACCCAGAGCGGGATGGGGTCGGTGTCGTAGTCGTCGGTGTTGCGCCAGGCGTCGCGCATGGCTTGTAGGTACTCGTCGGTGAGGGCGCCGCGCCGTTGGTACGGAACCCCGAGCGCCTCGAATTCCTGCCGGGCCCAGCCGACGCCGACGCCGAGGACGAGCCGGCCCCCGCTGAGGCGGTTGAGGTTCGCCGCCATCCGGGCGGTGAGCAGCGGATGCCGGTACGGGACGATGAGCACTGTGGTGCCGAGCCGGACCCGGTGGGTCACCCCTGCCAACCAGGACAGCGTGGTGAACGGCTCGTAGAACGGCGCTGGATACTGCTCGGCCACGTCCGGGGTCACCGCGATGTGGTCGGAGACCATCAGCAGGCCGAAGCCGAGACCCTCGACTGTCTGGGCCCACTGCCGCAGCACCTGGGGATCGGTACCGGGGGCGAAGTTGGGTACGTTCACGCCGATCTGCACGGGATCGAGGCTAGTCAGTGTCGATCAACTTGGGAACGGGTACGGCTGCCGGCGATCACCGAGTTCAGGCGAACCTTTCGGTCGTGACGGGTATCAGGCCGCGCTGCCGTACGGCCTTCGTCAGCTCGTACAGGGTCGGTCCGACCTCCGGAGAGGCGTCCGTCGTCAACAGGGCCGTCACGTCGAGGCACCAGGCGAGCCCGTTGCCGACCCGACGCAGGTCCCAGGTGAAGAGATCACCGCCCCGCTCCAGGTGACCGGCTGCGACCGAACCCGGCGCACGCGGACCGGTGTCGAGTTCGGCCGTCCACCAGATTGTCCGGAGATCTTCCACCTGGTCCTCCCGGAGGTCCTTGGCGAACAGGACACGGTAGACGCGTCGTTCGGAGAACCCGGCGGGTGCCTGTGCGGGTCCGAGCCGCAGCGGCGCGGCGGTCGCGAACGGTTGGTGCACGCCGAAGGACGCGCGCAGAGCTGCCTCGTCGGGCAACCGGCCGCCGCCCAGCCTCCGGTAGACGTCCTCCGCCTCGCCGCGCGGGACGGGAACCACACAGGCCAGCAGCTCCGGATCGGTACGCAGGCCACGGCTCAGCGAGGCGGAACTCCACCAGCCGGCCTTGGGCGTCCATCCCACGCTGTCCAGTCCCGAGGTGGAGAAGTCGCGGTGGCGGGTGAACTCCTCGACGACGATCCCCTCCGCGACGCCTGTCGACTCGGAGTGCCCGCGTCGGGCCAGGACCAGGTAGTAGTCCAGGGGCGGTCGCTGTGCGGCCACCTCGACGGGCACTGCGCGGAGCGGATCGGCGGTCACGACCGCAACCGTAGCGAGGAGCGCCACCCCCGGAGCGGTTAGCATCCGGGTCTCGACGTGAGGAGTGCACATGGATTCCACCGCGCAGACCCGGTTCGGCCTCGTCGGCAGTGGCTGGCGGGGTGAGTTCTTCCTCCGTCTGGCACGACTCCTGCCGGAGCGGCTGCGGGCGACCGGGGTGGTGACGCGTACCGAATCACGTGGTGCCGAGGTCGCTGCCGCGTGGGACGTGCCGGCCTTCCGCACGACGGCCGAACTGCTCGCTCACGAGCGACCGGACTTCGTCATCGTGTCGGTGCCCTGGCCGGTGACCCCCGACGTGACTCGTGAGCTGGTCGCGGCCGGCGTACCCGTGCTCGCCGAGACGCCGCCCGCGCCGGACCTGGCGGGGCTGCGCGCGCTCTGGGCCGACGTCGGCGGCAGTGGTCTGGTGCAGGTCGCCGAGCAGTATCTGCTGATGCCCGGGCACGCGGCCCGTCTGGCGTTGGTCCGCGCGGGGGTGCTCGGCGAGCCGACCTCGGTGCAGATCTCCTCGACGCACCTCTACCACGCGGTCTCGCTGATCCGTGGCCTGCTCGGGGTCGGGTTCGACGCCGCCGAGGTGAGTGCGCGTGCCTTCGCCGCGCCGCTGGCCGACCCGTTGTCACCGGCCGGCTGGAGTGGTGACGACACCCCGCGGCAGCTCTCCACCACGCTGGCGACCATCGACTTCGGTGGGCGGATGGGTCTGTACGACTTCACCGACAACCAGTGGTGGAACCCGCTGCGCGGACGCCGGTTGGTGGTGCGGGGGTCGCGCGGTGAGCTGGTGGACGACCGGGTCGTCCGGCTGGTCGACCCGACCACGCCCGTCGAGTCGTCGCTGGTGCGTCGGCAGACCGGCCTCGACCTCAACCTGGAAGGGCTCGACCTGAAGCACATCAGCTTCGACGGCGACGTGGTCTATCGCAACCCGTTCGTCGGCAGTGGAATGTCCGACGACGACATCGCTGTCGCCGACATCCTCGTCCGGGCCGGTGCCTGGGCTCGGGAGGAGGGCCCGGCACCGTATCCGCTCGCCGAAGCCTGCCAGGACCACCTGATCAGCCTCGCCATCGGAGAGTCCGTACGCACCGGCCGGGCGGTCACCACCACCGCCGAGGCCTGGGCGAGGTAGCCCCGCTTCTGTCCCTTCCCCGACATACCGCAACCGCGAGGTCGACTCGCGGGTGGTTCCCGTATCGACCGACGCCCGGAGCACCGGGCCGACACGGGGAGCAAGGATGAATCGAAGCACTCGACGCAGGATGGTCGCCGGCGCCGCCGCCACCGCACTGCTGGCCACCTCACTCGGCGTGGCTGTCTCCGGGCCGGCGAGCGCCGCGCCCGGCGGCGCGGCACTGCGTACCTGCAAGATCAGTACGCTGCCGTACCCGACCGACACCTACCGCGCCGACGCGAGCGTCATCGACCCGACGGGTCGTTACGTCGCCGGCACGGCTCTGCGGGTCGGCGAGGTCGACAACCAGTACCTGCTGTTGTTCTGGGACGGGCAGCAGGTCACCGAGGTCGAGGTGCCGGGAATGGCCGACCCGGTCGACGTCAACGCCGACGGCGTCGTGATCGGCAACGGTTCGGCACCGGGCACCGGCATCGGGCAACCGTGGATCTACCGCGACGGCAAGCTCGAGCAGTTGCCGGTGCTGCCGTCCACCGGCATCTTCGTCAGCGCCATCAACGACTCCGGCGACATCGTCGGTTACGGCTCGGACATCGTCCCCGGGGAGTCCGTCGCGCTGCGCTGGCCGGCTGCCCGTCCGGGCACTGTCGAGGTGCTCAAGGCCCCGGCCAACGCCCAGGCGAGCGGGATCACCGACAACGGGACCATCGTCGGTAGTGCCGGGCCCTTCGGGGACTGGAACAGCTGGGTCCGCCGGCCGAACGGCCGGATCGACGCGCTCACGTTCCCGGGCGCCGACTGGAGCACGGCCAGCGCGGCGGCGGGCCGCTGGGCGATCGGCCTGGTCTGGCTCGACGGCAACAGTGCGAAGGTTCTGTGGGACCTCCGCCACGGCTCGCACACTGTGCTCGACCAGAAGATTTCCGCACTGACGGACGTCAACGCCAAGGGGGTCGTGGTCGGTGGTGACCGCGTCGCCAGGGGTACCACCTCCCGGGTCCTGCCCGGCGGCGGCGAAGGGGTGGCCGTCGGTGCCCGGTCCATCTCCGACACGGGGACCATCGTCGGGTTCCGCAACGTTCTTGCCGACCGGGTGACCCCGGTTCGCTGGACGGGCTGCTGACACTCCGACAGGCGCAACGGTGTGGGGCCGGCCCGTCGGGGTCGGCCCCACACCGCGTCAACGGATCACGGCTTCCAGGAGCCCGCGGTCTCGAACATCGGCTGGTACTCCAGCACTCCCGAGGTGTCGTGGACGTCGAAGACGACACTGCCGGTGCGCCTGGTGCCGGCGGTCAGCTCCTCCGCGGACGGCATCGGCTTGCCGCAGCCGGAGAAGGCACCGGCGACCGCGTTGGCCTGGCTGCCGTCGGCGGCGACCCAGTTGAAGAAGAGGGGGTTCGCCGAGGCGGTGCCCTTGGTGACGGTGAGCGTCACGTCGGCGATCACGTACATGCCCTCGTCGGGCTTGAGACCGTAGGCCTTGCAGGGCTTGGTGGCGGTGCTGAACTTCGTCACGGTGATCTCGATGGTGCCCTCGTCGCCGTCGACGACCAGGGTGTCGCCGGGCGACATGTTGTGAGTGTCGCCGGCCGGCGCCACCGACGAGGGCATCTTCGCTGGCGGCTGGGCCACGCCCCGGCTGGCCCTGGGGGTGGGGCCTGCCTCGGTCACGCTGGTCGCGGCCCGGTTGGCGCCGATGACGACGGCCACGATGCCGCCGGCGCAGGCGAGCAGGGTGAGTACCGCCGCGGTGACAGCGACGACCACGACTGTCTTCTTCGACCCCTGCGCAGGCATCGGTGGGGGTACGGCGAGGGGATAGCCGGGTCCACCGGCCACCGGGTGACCTCCGCCAGCCGCCGGGTACGCGGCACCCGAGAACGGCGGCTGCGACGCGCTCCACGCTGCCGACCACGGGTTGGGTGGCAGCGGTGTCTGCGGGACCGCCGGATCAGCGGCTGGCTGCGGCGGTGTCATCGAGGACGGCTGCGTCGGCGGTTCCTGGATCGGCTGGTGGGGGTCCTGCGGCCCGGCGGAGGGCTGGGGGTGGGTCACCGTGCTCCTTGACGCCTCGGTACGTGTGGTTCGGGGAACCTGTCGACGCTACCGTGCGTGGTGGACCGCCCGGTCGTCGCGCCAAACCCGTCCCACGGCCCGTGTTCCGTTGGTCCGGACAACCTGGACGACCGTCGGCGGATCGTTTTCGGCCACCGTGGACGCGGGGAATCAGCGCAACAGCAGCACGGCCGAGGTGCGGACCAGCCCGTCCGCGACGACGAACCGGCCGGCGATGGTGGCCGGTGGATCCTCGACCGTCGCCTGGTCCAGCCGGGCCGGTGCGATCCGGGCGGTGAACGTACCGGCGTCCGGGTCGATGTCGAGCTGGGCGTCGCGGAAGCCCAACCACGTTCCGACTACCGGATACCAGACCTTGTAGACGGTCTCCTTCGCGCTGAACATGACGACCGGCCAGGACGTGCCGCCGGGCAGTCCCGCGCAGAGGGCCTCCTCCTCGGGCAGCAGCACGATCCTGCGTACCCCCGGATTGATCTCCTGGTGTTGCTCGGCGTCCATTCCGACGGACCGGACGTCGGTGGTGAGCGCGGTCGCCGCGGCGCAGTAGCCGGTGGTGTGGGTGATGGTGCCGACCACCCCGGCGGGCCAGACGGGCGAGCGGTCGGCGGCGGCCGGCACGGCGGCCGCTGGCAGGCCGAGATCGGTCATGGCCCGGCGGGCGCAGGACCGGCCGGCGGCAAAGTCCCGCCGACGGGTCTCCACGGCCCGTTCTCCGAGGCACGCCTGCTCGACGGGGAGGAGCTCGCCGAGCCAGTCGTCCGGCCCGGCGACGGCGACCGCGACGACGGACGGAAAAATGTCACGCACGGTGCCGGCCTACTGATTGGTAGTAGTGGAGCATGCGGTCAAGCGTCAAATTTCCGACTCCCACGACCGGAGAAGGTACCGCAAAGATGTAACACCGGAGGGACGTGCAGCGCCCTCTCTGATGGCTCCGGGGGGACCACCATCAACAACGTGCCGGGCACGGTAGTCGCCCAGCCCCGTGGACATCTGGAAGGACGTGCGATGACCGATGGTGCGGAACGGTCGGGGGTGCGGGTCGACGATCATGCCCCGAAGACCCCCTGCTGGAGCTGCGGCTCCTGCGGTGACGAGTGGCCGTGCGCGACGAAGCGCAGCCGGCTGCTGGCGGAGTACGGGGGTGACCGGGCGATGCTCAGCGTCTACCTGGGCTCCTGTCTCGCCGCTGCCACTGAGGATTTGCGAGCCGCGCCGGTGATGTCGCTCCAGGACCGGTTCATCGGCTGGTTGCCACGCGGTTCCCGACGCGCCTGAACTGCTGGTGGCCCCGCTACGGGCGGGGCCACCAGCGGTCCAGGTTGGTTCAGCGACGCCGGGACCGCCGGGTCACCGCGAAGCCGAACACGCCGGCCACCGCGGCGAGCACGCCGCCGATGCCGGTCCAGACCCAGCGCGACCCGAGGTCCGGCAACCAGTCCGTGAGCGAGTCGGCGTCGTCGGCCTCCGGCTCCGCCACGGGTACGGCGTTGAGCACCGTGCCCGCCTTGGTGTTCGGCACCAGAGGTGCGGCCAACTCACCGTCGTCGGCCGACGCGCCCCGGTCGGCGACTTCGCCGACCAGCAGGTCCACGTCGACAGGTGCTCCGAGATCCGGTTCCGGCAGGTCGGTCACCGAGAGCCGGATGACGTACGAGCCGGGCAGCGGGTCCGCCGACCAGGGCTCCGCCCACGGTCGCACCTCGCGCAACGTACAGCCGAGTGTCACGCTGGACGCCTTCGCGTCCACGGTCGGGGTCTGCGCCCCGGCCGTGCACGCCTGACGGCGGCGCAGCCCGTCGAAGACGTCGACCGTCCAGGTGGAGGCGCCGCTGCGTCCCTTCGGGAAGGTGACGGTGGCGGTGATCTCGTGCACCTGGCCGGCGGTCGCCGAGAACGCCCAGTAGAGGTGGTCGCCGATCGAGGCATCCACCCGCACCGGCTGCCCGGCGGAGATCGGGGTTGCGGTGAGGAACGACGTGCCGGCCCGGTTCACCGGCGTGGCTCCCGGTGAGGGGGTCGGAGCGGCGACGGCGGCGGCGGGGACCAGAGCGGCCCCGCCGACGGCGACCAGCGCCGCCAGTGACCGGAACAGCGCGTTACGCATCAGTTCTCCCTCCAGGTGGCGACCCACCAGCGGGTGAGCAGTCCGGCGAGCAGGCCGGTGATCAGCCCGGCGACGGTGAGCAGGGCGAGCAGCACCCAGCCCCGGCCGAGGTCCGGGCCGTCCGGAGCAGGCGCGGCGGCGACCACGTCGATGGTCAATTCCACCGGCATGCCCGGGGTGGCCGCGGTGCCGGGGCGCGGGGCGAACGAGTTGCTCACCACCAGGCAGACGGTGGTGGGTTCGACGACCGGCGCGGAACTCTCCGCTGTCTCCGCGGCGTCCTCGTCGTCGGCGGTGGCCGACCAGCGCAGCCCGGCGGAGAGCACGTCGGCGCGTCCGCTGCCGGCGTCCGCGCCCCGGACCAGTTCCCGACCGTCCGCCGCGGTGGCCCGCAGCAGCACCCCGTAGTCCCGGTTCACGGGTCGGTCCAGCGCGATGCTCACCGACGCCCGCAGTTCCTGCCCGGGGCGTACCGGCACCCGGTAGTAGCGGTGCTCGGAGAATGCCTCCCGGTCGGCGTAGACGCCGGGGGCGAGCAGTGGGGCCGAGTCGCAGGCGTTCGCGCCGCCGACCACCGTCGGGGCGCGGGTGTGCGTGTCGCCGGCCCGCTCGACGAGCTGTTTGATCCGGCCGGTCAGTTCCTCGGCGCTCTGCGCGGCGGTGTAGGTGCCTCCGGTCGCGCTGGCGATGCAGAGCAGCTGCCGGCGGACCTTCTCGTCGGGGGCCAGGCCGAGGGTGTCGACGACCAGGCTGGTGCCCTGGGCGGCCAGCTCCCGGGCCACCTCGCACGGGTCCGGCGGGGCGCAGGTGTCCTCGCCGTCGGTGATCAGCACGATCCGACGGGTGGTGGCCCCGCTGCCCAGGTCCTGTGCGGCGGAGCGCAGTGCGAGGCCGACGGGTGTGAACCCGGTCGGCCGTAGTGTCGCCACCGCAGCCTTCGCCGCGGTTCGGTCCACCGGACCGACCGGCACGATCTGCTGGGTGTCCTGGCAGCCGACCTTCTTGTCCTTGCCGCGGTAGGTCGCGCCGAGCACGCGGATGCCGAGCTGGGTCTCCTCCGGCAGCGCGTCCACCACGTCGTTGAAGGCCTGCTGCGCGACGGAGATCCGGCTGCGTCCGTCGATATCGGCGGCGCGCATCGAGCCGCTGACGTCCAGTACCAGTTCGACCCGGGGTGGCTCGGGAGCCGGCTCCTCGTCGGCCCACGCCGGGGCGGGCCCGGCCAGCGCGGTGGTCGCCAGCAGTCCGAGAAGGACAGCCGTCGATCGTCTGAAGTTGATCACGGCCCGCAGTGTAGTGAGATCCACTTTGGATGATCGTTTGGGTGGTGGCGATCGGCGCGAGGCGCCGTCCGGCCAGGCCGGCTACCGCCTCTGACCGGGCGTTTCGGCGCTCTGGGTCCACGTCAGGTCACCCTCGGTCAACTGACGAAGGGTAGGTGACGGTCCGGTCATCGTCCGTCGGAAATCTGACCCAAGTCGACCCGTTGTGCCGGTGGTGCGCGGTGGTTAAGCTCTTCATGCGCGCCCCAATCGCCCGCTTCCCCCGTGGCAGGCGATCGGGGCGCGCGTCTTTGTCAGAAGGGCCCGCACGCTTCGGCGTGCGGGCCCTTCTCGTCGCGCTGTGCGGCGCGTCGCCTGTCGGTGCTTATATCCACCGACCGTCGAGCCACATCCGGGACAGCCAGTCCGAGTACGGGATCACCTTGCCGACGAAGATCGGATAGAAGTACGCGAAGCAGAGCCCGACCAGCAACACGTACGCCCCGGCCGCGATGCTGCCCACCAGTCGACGTTCGTAACTCGGGTCGCCGGGCACCAGTGGCACCACCTCGCCCACGTCGCCTCCGGCGGGAGCGATCAGCGCGCCCAACACGTACACCACGGCGAGCACCAGGAACGGCACCACCGGCGCGGCGTAGAACGAGAACATCGTCCGGCCGTCGAGGGCGAGCCAGAACCACGGCAGCAGCCCGGCCGCCACGGTCAGCAGGATCGCGCCGGCCCGCCAGTCCCGACGGGCCAGGCCCAGCCAGGCCAGCGCCACCAGGGCGGGCAGGAACGACCACCAGAGCAGCGGGGTGCCGAGCAGCAGGATCTCGGAGGCGCAGGTCGGAGCGCCGCAGGTGCCGTTGCTGGCGTAGTGGAACGCCACCGGGCGGCCGAGCAGCAGCCACTGCCACGGCCAGGACTGGTACTTGTGCGCGTCGTCGAGTTGGGCGTGGAACCCGTAGGCCGCGCGGTGGTACTCGAAGAGGTTGATCAGCGGGCCGATCACCGGGCGGTCGCTCAGCGGCGCGCTCGGGTAGGCCGACGCGAGCCGGTAGTAGCCGTCGTCGGTGATCAACCAGCCCGACCAGGTGGCGAGGTAGGTGCCCACCATGAGCACGCCGGCGAGCACCAGCCAGGGCAGCTCGTCGAGCAGGGTGTCCCGCCAGGGCCGGCGGACCCCCGCCGAGCGGCGGACGCCGACCTCCCACAGCAGCACCAGCAGCGCGAAGGCCGGGACGAAGTACAGTGCGCTCCACTTCACCGCGCAGGCGCAACCGATCAGGACTCCGGCTGCCAGACGCCACCACGGCCAGGTGCGCCACCCGGTCGACGGCCGGCCGGCCCGGCCCGGCTGACTCGGATCGAGCCCCTCGTCCAGGGCCCGGGCCCAGCGGCGACGGCGGGCGTCGCGGTCGAGCACCAACGCGCCGAACGCCGCCAGCACGAAGAAGAGCAGGAAGATGTCGAGCAGCGCCGCGCGGGACAGCACCAGGTGGAAGCCGTCCAGGGCGAGCAGCAGGCCGGCCGCGCAGCCGAGCACCGTCGAGTGGAACATCCGTCGGCCGATGCGGACCAGCAGCAGCACCGACAGCGTGCCGATCACGGCCGCCGAGAACCGCCAGCCGAACTCCGGCGCGGTGGTGATCAGGTGGCCGGGCACGGAGACCTTCGACTCGGCGTCCTGGTAGCCGAAGGCCCACTCACCGAGGCCGATCAACCATTTGCCCAGCGGTGGGTGCACCACGTACGACGGGACGTTGTCCTTGTAGTTCCACTCGACGGCGCGGGTGATCAACCCGTAGCCATCCTTGGCGTAGTACGTCTCGTCGAAGATCTTGCCCTTCGGGCTGGACAGCCCGACGAACCGCAGGATCGCCGCGATGGCCACCACCACCGCCGTGGCCAGCCAGGAGAACCGGTCCAGTTTGGTGTCGACGGTGGCGAACCTCCGCCTGACCACGGCGGACACGCCGCCGCCATCGGCACTCGGTGCCGTCGGCTCCTGGTTGGGGCTGGGCTCGCCCGTCACCTCGACCATCTTGGCAGGCTCGGCGCTCGGGCTCTGCGCTGTCGACGCACTCGTCACCCGGCGATCGTAGGCTGCCAAGGTGTCCGGTGGCGCCCGTCGTCCCTGATACCGGTATTCACTGTCGATGAAGGAGACGAATCCGTGGGTGAAATGTCCGAGACTGGGCGCCTGGTCCTGCTCGGTGCCCCGCTCGGCAACCCCGCCGACGCCTCGACCCGCTTCCGGGAGGTGCTGAGCAGCGCCGACGTGGTCGCCGCCGAGGACACCCGCCGGCTCACCCGGCTGGCCCGCGACCTCGACATCACCGTCGGTGGCCGCATCGTCTCGTACTTCGAGGGCAACGAGGAACGACGCACCCCCGAGCTGGTCGAGGTCATCCTCGGCGGGTACGTGGTGGCGCTGGTCACCGACGGGGGGATGCCGAGCGTCTCCGACCCCGGCTACCGGCTGGTCCGCGCCGCGCTGGACGTCGGGGCGCCGGTCACCGTCGCCCCGGGGCCGAGCGCGGTCACCACCGCGTTGGCCGTCTCCGGGCTGCCCTGCGACCGGTTCTGCTTCGAGGGCTTCCTGCCCCGCGCCTCCGGCGCCCGCCGGTCCCGGCTGCGCGCGCTCGCCGCCGAGGAACGCACCCTCGTCTTCTTCGAGGCCCCGCACCGGATCGGCGCGGCTCTCACCGACCTCGCCGACACGTTCGGCGCGGACCGGCCCGCCGCGCTCTGCCGTGAGCTGACCAAGACCTACGAGGAGGTGCTCCGCCGCCCGCTCGGCGAGCTGGCCCGATGGGCCGCCGAGGCGAACCCGCGCGGCGAGATAACGCTGGTGGTGGCCGGAGCGCCGGAGACCGCCCCGGAACGCCCGGACGACGACACCCTGCGCACGGCGGTTGCCGAGCGGGAGGCCGCCGGCCGGTCCCGGCGGGACGCCATCACCGATGTCGCCACCGAGTACGCGCTGCGCCGCCGGGACGTCTACACGATCGTGCACAGCTGAGCCTCGCGCGAATCTGGCGGCCTGCCTACCAGGCGGCGACCAGGAACCCGACGGTGATCAGCACGGGGCCGGCGACGGCGGCGGTCACGGACCAACGGCGGCTCCGACGGCCCGGCAACCGGGCCGACCCGGTCCACCGGACGATGCCGGCGGTGCAGCCCAGCACCACCAGCAGACCGGGCAGCCAGCGCAGGTGCCGGCCGACGCCGGTGTCCGCGTACGCGGTGGTGGCGTCCGGGCCGGTCATCCGCGCCGACAGCCGTGTACCGCTCGCGTTCGCGACGGCGGGCACGCCGCTCACCCGTACACCGTGGGCGATGAACCGTCCGTCCTGTGCCGTGAACGTCCCCCGGCACCGTTGGGTGAGCCCGTCGCCGGTGCAGCCGTCGATCACCACGGTGCCCGCCCGGGCGTGCCCGACCGCGAGCCAGAACGGACCGGCGCTGACCCAGGCGAAGAAGGCCGCGACCAGGCTCAGCGCCACCAACGCGGCGAGGCCGGGCAGCGGATCGGGCGGCGGGGGCGTCCGGCTCGGCGGCTGGCGTCGTATCGGGCGGAAGTCCAGGTCCCGGTCCGGCGCCGGATCCTCCCGGACCGGGGTGCCGTCCCAGTGCACCTCCTCGATCGGCGCCCAGACGGCGTCGTCACCGTCTGGCGCGTCAGCGTCGGCCCGTCGGCCCCGGTGCCGGCGGCTCTGCTGCCGGACGGGCACCCGACGCGGTACCGCGTCCACCGGTGCGCCGGTGGTCGGCTCCACCTCGACGGCCTCCACGGCGGCGACCGTCTCGCCGGCGGTCGGGCCCGGAGGGCTCGGCCGGGCCGGGCTCGGCGCGGGCGCCGCGGGGGTCGGCCGCGCCGGGGTGGGTGTCGGCGCGGCCGGCGTGGGCCGGACCGGCGTGGCGGCAAGCTCCGACGGCCTGGTCTGCTGCTCCTCCGGCGGGGCGGCACCGGCCCGTGTGGTCGGGCTCGGTCGCGGGCTGGGACCCTGTCGTGCCCCGGCGACGGGGTCGGTGCCGGGTACCAGCCGGGGCTGGGGAGCGACACCGGCACTCCGGGGCGGAGCCGGATCGGGACCGGGATCGTCGTCGACCGCCGGCCCGGTGGGCCGGTCCTGGTGGTCCCGTGCCGCTCGTCTGCCCGTCACGACGTTCATTGCACACCGCTGCGGGGGGCGGAACGGGCAGCTAGACCGCGTGTCGGCGACAAATCGGACCAATGGTCGAGGTGGTCGGCCCGGTCCGCTGGCGCGGCACCCCCTATTGGTTCGCGGGCGCCCCGGACGGGTCACTAGGCTTGCTGCTCATGAGTCACGTTCTCGCGGCAGTGGCCTGGCCGTACGCCAACGGCCCCCGCCACATCGGCCACGTCTCCGGTTTCGGCGTTCCCTCCGACGTCTTCGCCCGGTACATGCGGATGGCCGGCCACGACGTGCTCATGGTCTCCGGCACCGACGAGCACGGCACCCCGATCCAGGTGCAGGCCGACGCCGACGGGGTCACCCCGCGCGAGCTGGCCGACAGGTACAACAGGGTGATCGTCGAGGACCTGCACGGTCTCGGCCTCTCCTACGACCTGTTCACCCGCACCACCACCCGCAACCACTACGCGGTGGTGCAGGAGTTGTTCGAGGGGATGTACCGCAACGGCTACATCGTGCCGAAGACCACCATGGGCGCCATCTCCCCGTCCACCGGACGCACCCTGCCCGACCGCTACATCGAGGGCACCTGCCCGATCTGCGGGTACGACAGCGCCCGGGGCGACCAGTGCGACAACTGCGGCAACCAGCTCGACCCGATCGACCTGATCAACCCGAAGTCGCGGATCAACGGGGAAGCCCCGAAGTTCGTCGAGACCGAGCACTTCTTCCTCGACCTGCCCGCCCTGGCCGAGGTGCTGCGGCAGTGGCTGGACACCCGCGAGGGGTGGCGGCCCAACGTGCTGCGGTTCTCCCGCAACCTGCTCGACGACCTCCAGCCCCGGGCGATCACCCGCGACCTCGAATGGGGCGTGCCGATCCCGCTGGACGGCTGGCGGGACCGGTCGGACAAGCGGATCTACGTCTGGTTCGACGCGGTGATCGGCTACCTGTCCGCCTCGATCGAGTGGGCCCGCCGCTCCGGCGACCCCGAGGCGTGGCGGAAGTATTGGAACTCCAAGGACGGCGAGGGCAGCGTCCCGTCGGCCGACGGGGTCGGCGAAGACGCCCGGTCCTACTACTTCATGGGCAAGGACAACATCGTCTTCCACTCGGTGATCTGGCCGGCGCTGCTCTCCGGCTACTCCGGTGAGGGCTCCCGCGACGGTGAGCCGGGCGAGCTGGGTCGGCTCAACCTGCCCACCGAGGTCGTCTCCAGCGAATACCTGACCATGGAGGGGCGCAAGTTCTCCTCGTCCCGCAAGGTGGTCATCTACGTCCGCGACTTCCTGGAGCGGTACGACGCGGACGCGCTGCGCTACTTCATCGCCGCCGCCGGCCCGGAGAGCAACGACACCGACTTCACCTGGGCCGAGTTCCTCCGCCGCAACAACGACGAGCTGGTCGCCGGCTGGGGCAACCTGGTCAACCGGTCGGTCTCCATGGCGGCGAAGAACTTCGGCGCGATCCCGCCGGTCGACCCGGCCGGGCTCACCGAGGCCGACGAGGCGCTGCTCGCTACGGCCCGGGCCGGGTTCGCAGGAGTCGGCGACCTCATCGGCCGGCACCGGCAGAAGCAGGCCATCGGTGAGGCGATGAAGGTGGTCGCCGAAGCCAACAGGTACCTCTCCGAGCAGGCCCCGTGGAAGCTCAAGGACGAGGCGGACAAGCCCCGGATGGGCACCATCCTGCACGTCGCCCTCCAGGTGATCAGCGACGCCAACACGCTGCTCACCCCGTTCCTGCCGCACTCCGCGCAGCAGGTGCACGAACTGCTCGGCGGCACCGGCGTGCACGCGCCGATGCCCGTCATCGAGCAGGTCGACGATCTGGACGGCGGCCCGGCGTACCCCGTGCTCACCGGTGACTACACCGTCGGCGCCCGCTGGGAGTCGGTGGCGATCGAGGCGGGTCGCCCGCTGGCGGCACCGAAGCCGGTGTTCCGCAAGCTCGACCCGTCGATCGTCGACGAGGAACTGGCCCGACTGGCCGGATGACAGTGTGACGCGCGGCGGCAGTTGGTCTGCCGCCGCGCGCCGTCACATCGCGTACCGGGTGTCCATCACCTGGTCGTCGGTCACCTCGGTGCCCAACGCCCACGCCTCGTAGACGCCTCGTTCGTGGCACTGCGCGCCGGTCGCCACCACCGCCTCCGGGTTCGGGAAGCGCAGGCGCACCCGCAACCAACCGGCCTCCTCCCGCAGCACCAGGCAGGGCACACCCCGCCACTGGGCGAACCGGAGTCGGCGAGCCACCGCCTCCACTGGGTAACGGGCCGCCCGGGTCATCGCCAGCACCCGGAACCCGCCGGGCAGGTCGGCCACCGCCTCGTACTCGGTGTCACCGTAGAGACCGACCAACTGGGTGGAGCGCGGCGCGTCCCCGTTCGGCACGTACTCCTGGTCCGGGGACAGGCCCGGCACCCCGGCCAGCAGGTGTCGCCACTGCGGGCCCACCATCCGCAGCCATCCGCGCTGCTCGGCCTGGTAGGTGTAGAGCACCACCTCCACCCCCTCCGCGGGGTACGCGATCAGGGCGGCGTTCGCCGGCATCGGCAGGTCGGCGAAGTCCCGGGTGATGAACTCCGGAATGAGCTGACCGTTGCTCGGCACGAAGCCTGTGCCCAGCACCGGGGCGCCGAGCCGGTCCCGGGACGCCAGCGCGGTCAGGCCGCGGTGCGCCTCGCCCACCGGCACGTCGTAGTCGCCCGGGTCGGACGCCCGCCACCGCAGCGCGTACGTCACATCCGGCCCCTCCCGGCCGACGTCACCGTCGCTGCGCAGCACCGTCGTCGTCGCCGGCGTACGCAGGTGCGCCACGTCGTACTCGCGGTAGCAGAAGCCGTGCGGCAACCAGCCCCGCACGTAGCCGGCGAGCTGCTGGGCGGAGAGCACCTTCACCATCCGGGTGCCCCGCCGGACCACCGCCGACGCGCGCGCCGCCGCCAGCACCGGGTCACCCGCTGCGGACGGCTGCTGGCTGAGCTGGTGCAGGTACGCCCAACCCCGCTCGCGGTGCGCCGGCATCATCAGCGGCGTCTCCGGCTCGTCGGCCGGTTCGGTGCCTCCGTGTACCGCGGTCACCTCGCTGACGTGCACGAACCGGCGCCACGGCAGCGCGCTGCCCGGCCGGGGCGCCCACTCGAAGCCGGCCACCTCGTCGGCGCTGAACAGCTCGTACGCGGCGCCTCGGGCGATCTCCTCGGCCGGGTACACACCGCCGCCGAACGCCACATGCAACCCGGTACGTTCGCCGGCGGTCCCGCCGGTCTGGGGGATGACGCTCATGCCGCCGTCTCCCTCTCCCTCGACGAGATGCCCTGTCGACCCGGTTCGCTCGCTCGCTGGCGACGGTAGAGTCGCGCGGCGTAGTCGAGGTGAACGTCGGGTGGCGGGCAGATGGACAGCCCCGGTGTGTGATGCTGTCGCTGATGAGCGAGCCCACTGAATCGCGCCGAGAGCGTGCCGCCCGGCGGGCCGGAGAGTTTCCGCCCGCCCCCGAGCCGCTGCCCCGCGCGGTACTGGACAGCCACACCCACCTGGACATCACTGTCAGCGAGGCCGGTGTGCCCGGCGGCGGGCCGTCCGACGACCCGGTCGGGGTGGCGATCGAGTTGGCCACGAAGGTCGGCGTGGACCGGCTGGTCCAGGTGGGCGTGGACGTCGCCTCGTCCCGGTGGGGCGCGGACACCGCCGAGCGGTACCCCGCAGTGCTGGCCACCGTGGCGCTGCACCCCAACGAGGCACCCCGGCTCAGCGACCTCGACGAGGCGTTGCGGGAGATCGAGTCACTCGCCGCCCGCGACCGGGTCCGGGGGATCGGCGAGACCGGAATGGACTTCTTCCGGACCGGCGACGAGGGGCGCGCCGCGCAGGAGGACAGCTTCCGGGCGCACATCGCGATCGCCAAGCGGTACGGCAAGGCGTTGGTCATCCACGACCGGGACGCCCACGCGGACGTGCTGCGGATCCTCGACGACGAGGGAGCGCCGGACCGGGTGGTGCTGCACTGCTTCTCCGGTGACGCCGACTTCGCCCGCGAGTGTGTCCGCCGCGGTTACCTGCTCAGCTTCGCCGGCACCGTCACCTTCGGCAGCGCCAACGCGCTGCGGGAGGCCGCCGCGCTCACCCCCGTCGACCAGATACTGGTGGAGACCGACGCCCCGTACCTCACCCCGACACCGCACCGTGGCCGGCCGAACGCCTCGTACCTGATCCCGCTCACCGTCCGGGCGCTCGCCCAGACCACCGGCACCGACCTGGACGAGCTGTGCGCTGCCATCTCCGCCACCGGCGACCGGGTCTTCGGCCCGTGGTGAGCCCGGCCCGACGGTCGGCACCGACCCCGTCGCTACGCTTCCAGGCATGACCGGTCTCCTCGGCCCGGCGGAGATCCGGGAGCTCGCCGCCCGGCTGGGCGTCGCGCCCACCAAGAAGCTGGGCCAGAACTTCGTGCACGACCCGAACACCGTGCGCCGGATCGTCACCGCCGCCGGCCTGACCCCGGACGACGTGGCTCTGGAGGTCGGCCCGGGGCTCGGTTCGCTGACCCTGGGGCTGCTGCCGATCGCGGGGCACGTGCACGCCGTGGAGATCGACCCGGTGCTGGCCGGCGCGCTGCCGGAGACCGCCGCGCGGTACGCCTCGGCGGACGCCGACCGGCTCACCGTGCACCGAGCTGACGCCCTGCGCGTCGCCGCCGCCGAGCTGGCCGACCCACCGCCGACCGCGCTGGTGGCGAACCTGCCCTACAACGTGGCCGTGCCAGTGGTGCTGCACCTGCTCGCCGTGCTGCCCACCCTGCGGCACGGCCTGGTGATGGTGCAGAAGGAGGTCGCCGACCGGCTGGTCGCCGGTCCCGGCTCCAAGGTGTACGGAATCCCGTCGGTCAAACTCGCCTGGTACGCCCAGGCCCGGGGTGCCGGACGGGTGCCCCCGAACGTGTTCTGGCCGGTGCCCAACGTCGACTCCGGCCTGGTCGCCTTCACCTGCCACGAACCGCCCCGGTCCGACGTACCTCGGGAAAGGGTGTTCGCAGTGGTCGATGCGGCGTTCGCGCAGCGGCGCAAGACGCTGCGCGCCGCGTTGGCCGGCTGGGCCGGTAGCGCGGACCGGGCCGCCGCCGCGCTCACCGCGGCCGGCGTCGACCCCGGCGCCCGGGGGGAATCCCTGACCGTCGAGCAGTTCGCCGCCATCGCCGCGTCGGCTCCGGCCGGTACGCCGGCCGCGAAGTAGGCTGACGCCGTGCCCGCCGAGGACGCCGAGGAGCTGATCGTGGCCAAGCCGTTCGACATCCGCCTGCGCTTGCGGGATGTCACCCCGTGACCGAGGCCTGGCGTCCGGACGACGAGGACGAGCGACGCGGGGCCATCGGGCCGGTGAAGGTCCGGGTGCCCGCCAAGGTCAATCTGCACCTCGGGGTGGGCCCGCTGCGCCGGGACGGCTACCACGAGCTGAACACGGTCTACCACGCCATCTCGATCTACGACGAGCTGACGGCCCGTCGGGGCGACACGCTCGCCCTGACGATGGAGGGCGAGGGCACCGGCGAGCTGGCCCTGGACGACTCCAACCTGGTGATCCGCGCGGCGCACGCCCTCGCCGGGTACGCGGGCGTGCTCCCGCACGCCCGGCTGCACCTGCGTAAGCAGATACCGCTCGCCGGCGGGCTGGCCGGTGGCAGCGCCGACGCGGCCGCCGCGCTGGTGGCCTGCGACGCGCTGTGGGGCACCGGGCTGTCCCGCGACGAGCTGGCCGGGATCGCCGCCGACCTCGGCTCCGACGTGCCGTTCCTGATCTACGGGGGCACCGCGCTGGGCACCGGCCGGGGTGAGGCGATCAGCCCGGTGCTGGCCCGTCCGACCACCTGGCACTGGGTGGTGGCGATCGCCGACGTGGGCCTCTCCACTCCCGCCGCGTACCGCGAGCTGGACCGGCTGCGCGACTCCGGTGCCGCCGGTGCCCCGCTGGGCCCCACCGACGCCCTCCTGGGCGCGCTGCGTCAACGCGACCCCCGGGTACTCGCCCGGACGCTCGGCAACGACCTCCAGGACGCCGCGCTGGCCATGCTCCCGGCGCTGGCCGACACCCTCAAGGCCGGCGAGGAGGCCGGCGCGCTCACCGGCATCGTCTCCGGCTCCGGCCCGACCTGTGTGTTCCTCGCGGCCGACGCGGCCGACGCGGAGCGGATCGCCGCCGAGCTGAACGCCGCGGAGGTGTGCCGGGAGGCGCGGGTCGCCCACGGCCCGGTCGCCGGTGCCCGCGTCGGCTGACGGCCCGTCCCACCAGTCCCGCGGGCGCGCGGCGCGGTCGGCCGGGGCGTCCGCGTACCCTTGAGGCAGGCGTCCAGGTGCCCGCCGGCACCGGGACGCCTTGATCATGAAGGGTGGATCGTGGCGAACATCGTCAATCTGGACCGGGTGTCCAAGGGGTACGGCGCGGCAGGGCGGCTGCTCACGGACGTCTCGCTCGGCCTGGACGACGCCGACCGGATCGGCGTGGTCGGCCTCAACGGCGCCGGCAAGTCCACCCTGCTGCGGCTGCTCACGAAGCAGGAGGGCCCCGACGACGGCCGGGTGACCCACCGTCGCGACCTGCGCGTGCTGTGGCTGCCGCAGCAGCTCACGCTGGCCCCCGACGCCACGGTCCGGGACGTGGTGCTCGGCACCGCCTGGCTCGACGAGGGCATGGGCGCCGAGCACGAGTGGGCCGGTGACGCCGGTGTGCGTGCCATCCTCGACGGCCTCGGCATGCCGCACCTGGGCCTCGACCAGCCGGTCGGCCCGATGTCCGGTGGCGAACGACGCCGGGTGGCGCTCGCCGCGCTACTCGTCCGCGACTCCGACCTGCTCATCCTCGACGAGCCCACCAACCACCTCGACGTCGGCGGTGTCGACTGGCTCGCCCGGCACCTGGTCGGCCGCAAGGGCGCGCTGGTGGTCGTCACCCACGACCGGTGGTTCCTCGACGCGGTCTGCACCACCACCTGGGAGGTCGCGGACCAGACCGTTCGCGCCTACGAGGGCGGCTTCGCCGCCTGGACCCTGGCCCGCGCCGAGCGCGAGCGCGTCGCCGCCGCCACCGAGGCCCGCCGGCAGAACCTGCTCCGCAAGGAGATCGCCTGGCTGCGCCGTGGTCCGCCGGCCCGTACCTCCAAGCCCCAGTTCCGCATCGACGCCGCGAACGCGTTGATCGCCGACGTGCCGCCGGCGCGGGACACCATGTCCCTGCAACGCATGGCCGTCTCCCGGCTCGGCAAGCAGGTGTACGAGCTGGAGAACGTCGAGCTGCACGCCGGCCCCAAGGAGATCCTGCGCGACGTCAGCTGGCTGGTCGGCCCCGGCGACCGGATCGCCATCCTCGGCGCCAACGGCGCCGGCAAGACCACGTTGCTGCGGTTGCTCGCCGGCATCACCCGCCCCGACGGTGGCCGTCTCGGCACCGGCTCCACGGTGCGGCCCGCGTTCCTGTCCCAGGAGCTCACCGAGCTGCCCGGGCACCTTCGCGTGCTGGAAGCCGTCGAGGAGGTCGCCCGCCGGGTCCAGCTCGGCGACCGGGAGGTCTCCGCGTCCCAGCTCGCCGAGGTGTTCGGCTTCGACGACCGCCGCCTCTGGACCCCGGTCAGCGACCTCTCCGGTGGGGAACGCCGCCGGTTGCAGATGCTGCGGCTGCTCGCGGGAGAGCCCAACGTCCTGCTCTTCGACGAGCCCACCAACGACCTGGACACCGACACGCTCGCCGCGTTGGAGGACCTGCTCGACTCGTGGCCCGGCACGATCATCGTGGCGAGCCACGACCGCTACCTGATCGAGCGGGTCACCGACACCGCGTACGGCATGTTCGGCGACGGTCGGCTGGTGCACCTGCCGGGCGGTGTGGACGAGTACCTCGCGCGGACCGCCGAGCGGGCCGGCTCTTCTCGGGCGGGTGTCACCTCGGCCTCCGGGCCCGCCGCTTCTTCGGGAGCCGGCATGTCCGCCGCCGAGGTCCGCCAGGCCCGCAAGGAACTGAGCCGGCTGGAGCGGCAGCTCGGCAAACTCGACCAGCGCGAGACCACGCTGCTCGATCAGTTGGCGGCGGACGCCACCGACTACGCCCGGGTCGCCGAGTTGGACGCCCAGCTCAAGGATCTGCGCGCCGAGCGGGAGCGGATCGAGGAGAGCTGGATGACCCTCGCCGAGGACCTGCCGGAGAGCTGAAGGTTCCGGGCGCGCCGGCCCGGGCCCCGTGTGCGGCGTCACACCACCACATGCGAGACAATCGTCGGCGACACCTACCCCACGGCGTTGGAGACACAGACATGGCACACACCCCCGTCAACCACCCCGCGCGGCCGATCTACCGGGCGATCGGCGGGCTGACCGGTCTGTACCTGGTGGTCTTCGGTGTGCTCGGCATCATCGCCAGCACCGGCAACGAGATCCTCGCCCAGGACGACACCCGGGTCCTCGGTCAGGGCACCAACCTCGGCTTCTCGCTGCTCAGCGTGTTGCTCGGGATCGTCGTGCTGGTCGGCACCGCGCTCGGCCGCAACATCGACGTGGCGATCAACCAGTGGCTGGCGTACGCCCTGATGGTGATCGGCCTGGGTGGTCTCGCCTTCATCCGCACCGACGCCAACATCTTCAACTTCAGCATCACCACTGTGGTCGTGGTGCTGACGGCGTCCCTGGTGCTCCTCATGGTCGGCATGTACGGCAAGGTCGGGTCCGAGGAGGAGGCGGAGGCCTTCCACAAGGCTCGTCTGATTCTCTGAGCTCTTCGTGGTTGCGGTGGTGGTTTTCGCCGGAGCCCGAGCTGCTCCGGGCGGTCAGGCTTGATCCCTGCGCAGCTCGGGCTCCCGCGCGACCATCAGTGTTTTGCCTGACGTGCCCGTTTTTGTGGGCGACAATTCCCCTGAAACGGTCAATCAGGGGGTCTCGGGTATGCCGCATTTTCCGGTCAACCATCCGGCACGGCCGCTGTACCGGATCCTCTCCGGTCTGGTCGGCGTCTACATCCTGGTCTTCGGCGTCTGGGGTGTCGCCGAGACGATCGGTGACCCGCTCTTCGCTCGGAGCAGCACCTGGGCCCTCGGACTGCGGACCAACCTGGCCTTCTCGCTCGCCTCGGTGATCTTCGGAATCGTCCTGATCATCGGGGCGTCGCGGCGCAGCAACCTCGGTCACTACATGAATCTCACTGCGGGTGTGGTGTTCCTGGTGACCAGCATTCTGATGATGTCCGTGCTGCAGACCGACGCGAACTTCCTCAACTTCTCGATGTCGACAGTCGTGGTGTCGATGCTGTTCGGCCTGATCCTGTTCGGCACCGGCCTGTACGACAAGGTCGGCCCGGCCGAGCACGCGGAGGCGGAGCTGGAGCGCCGTAAACACCCGGTCGCCGACGCACACCGCCGCTGAGCAGGCTCAGCAGCGGTGTGCGGTCAGCGGGCTCGGGGTCAGCCGGCTCAGTGGCGGCGCGCGGTGATCAGTGTCGGCTTCGCCTCCAGGTGCGACAGCCCGTTCCACGCCAGGTTGACGAGGTGCGCCGCCACCGTCTCCTTGCGCGGCTTGCGCACCTCCAGCCACCAGCGCCCGGTCAGGGCCACCATGCCGACCAGCGCCTGCGAGTAGAGCTCGGCGAGCTTCGGGTCGTACCCGCGGCTCTTGAACTCGGCGCCCAGGATGTGCTCGACCTGGTGCGCCACGTCGTTCATCACGCTGCTGAAGTTGGCCGTGCCGGACATCAGCGGCGACTCGCGGACCAGGACCCGGAAGCCGCTGGCCTCCTCCTCGATGTAGCCCAGCAGGGCCAGCGCGGCCTGTTCCAGCAGCTCCCGGGGATGCCCAGCGGTCAACGCCGTGGTGATCCGGTCCAGTAGGGCGCGGACCTCCCGGTCCACCACCACCGCGTACAGCCCTTCCTTGCCGCCGAAGTGCTCGTACACCACCGGCTTGGAGACCTTGGCGCGGGCGGCGACCTCCTCGATCGAGGTGGCGTCGAAGCCACGCTCGGCGAACAACTGCCGGCCGGTCGCGATCAACTGCTCCCGTCGCTGGGCCGCCGACATGCGTACCCGGGAGGTGGTCTTCGGTTTCGGGGCCGGGGCCGGGGCCGGGGCCGGCGTCGCCCGCCGGCCCTCGGCCACATCCTTGCTCTCGGGCATGTCGCCGCCTCGCTGGCGCTCGGTGACGCCCTGCCGTGGGATGGTGCCTCCGCTGTGCCCGTTCACGTCGTCGCCTCACTGTCGGGCGGTCCGACCCCGCCGCGCCGTCCGACCGTATCCGGATCGAGCCCGGCTCCCCGTCGGCCGAGCCGTCCGGTCCCCCCGCGTGGCTCGGTCATCTGGGCCATCCTGCCAGGCGGCCTCCCGGCGCACCGCCCGGTTTACCGGGGTGCGACCGGCTTCACCAGCTTCGCGGCCAGGCGTTCCGGCTTCGGCCAGCGCACGTGCGACGCCGCGCCGACCTTCTCGAACATCCAGATCACCCGGGCGGAGATGTCGACCTGCCCGCGGAGCACGCCGTGCCGGGCGCTGGTCGGGTCAGCGTGGTGCAGGTTGTGCCAGCTCTCGCCGAAGGACAGGATCGCCAGCGGCCAGAAGTTCGACGCGCGGTCGCCCTGACGCATCGCGAACGGACGCTCACCGTAGACGTGGCAGACCGAGTTGATCGCCCAGGTGACGTGGTGCAGCAGGCCGATCCGGACCAGCCCGGCCCAGAAGAACGCGGTCAGCGCGCCCTGCCAGGACCAGGTCACCAGGCCACCGATCAGCGCCGGGCCGAGCAGCGAGATGGCCACCAGCATCGGGAAGAGACGGTCGACCCGGCTGATGTCGCGGTCGGCGATGAGGTCCGGTGCGAAGCGCTCGCGGTTGGACAGCTCACGGCGGAACAGCCAGCCGACGTGCGCGTGGAACAGGCCTCGGGTCAACGCCCAGAAGCTGGTGCCGAAGCGCCACGGCGAGTGCGGGTCGCCCTCCAGGTCGGAGAACGCGTGGTGTCGGCGGTGGTCGGCCACCCACTGGATGATCTCGCCCTGCACCGCCAGTGAGCCCGCCACCGCCAATGACACCCGCAGCCACCGCTTCGCCTTGAACGAGCCGTGCGTGAAGTAGCGGTGGAAGCCGACGGTGATGCCGAGCCCGGAGATGACGTACCAGACCAGGCCGATGATCACGTCGGTCCAGCCGAGCCAGCCGCCCCAGGCGACGGGCACGGCGACCAGCAGGGCGACGAAGGGGATCACCACGAACGCCCACAGGGCGGCCAGGATGCCGGGGGACTGGCTGCCGTCGGTGAGGGGTTTGGGGCCGGGCGCGGCGGTGTTGGGATCGAGCAGAGCAGTGGACATGGGACCTCGCAGGGGGAAGGTGACGATCACGAAGTTACGCCTACGTCACCGTAACTTACGGCACCGTAGATCGCACGGGGAAGTTTCGAAAAACCCTCGGATACTCGCACGAACCAGCAGGTCAAGGCAGTGCGAGCGGCGGCGGGTCGCGGTGTCGTCGCAGGCGCCGGGAGTACGGAACAGGGGGTGCCGGCGGCTGTCCGGGAAGCGGGTTCGGCGGGGTGGGGTGGAATGAGCGATGGCGTCCGACGCTCGGGACGCTAAGGTGTAGCCGGCGGGGTGCTCGTCCCCCCGGATGCGACGTGCTCGCATCGTTGATCGGCCGTGGTGTAACTGGCAACACCCGGGTCTTTGGTACCCGTATTTCAGGTTCGAACCCTGGCGGCCGAGCTGTCCATCTGCGCCCGTTTTAGGGTCCGGTGGGGGTAAGAGGAAGACGCGATGGGGCCCGCGGCTAGCATGGCCGCGAGAGTGTCCGCCGTCCCGACGGGAGCCACATCGTGCCCCAGCCCCACCTTCGTACCGTCGTCGTTCTCGCCGCCGGTGAGGGCAAGCGGATGAAGTCGACACTGCCCAAGGTGCTGCACCCGCTGCTCGGTCGGACGCTACTCGGTCACGTGCTGAGCGCCGCCGCGCCGCTCGCCGCTGACCGCACCGTCGTCGTCGTGGGGCATGGCGCCGACCAGGTCCGGGGGCACCTCTCCGAGGTCGCACCGGACGCCACGCCCGTGCTCCAGGCCGAGCAGCTCGGCACCGGCCACGCCGTACGGATCGCGCTGGACGCCGTCCCGGAAGGGGCCGGCACCGTCGTGGTGATCAACGGGGACGTGCCGCTGCTGCGACCCGAGACGGTCGGCGCGCTGGTGACCGCGCACGAGGAGGCCGCCGCGGCGGCCACCGTGCTCGCCGCCGAGGTGCCCGACCCGACCGGGCTCGGCCGGATCGTCCGGGACGCCGGCGGCCGCCTGGAGCAGATCGTCGAAGAGCGTGACGCCGACGCGACGCAGCGGGCGATCCGGGAGATCAACGCCGGCATCTACGCGTTCGACGCGGTGCGGCTGCGCGACGCGCTGGGCAAGCTCTCCACCGACAACGACCAGGGCGAGGAGTACCTGACCGACGTCTTCGGGCTGCTCCGCTCGGCCGGTGAGCCGGTCGCCGTGCACGTAGCCGACGACCACGTGGAGACGTTGGGCTGCAACGACCGGGTGGAGCTGGCAGCGCTGCGCCGGCTGCTGCGCGACCGGGTCAACGAGGCGTGGATGCGGACCGGGGTCAGCCTGCTCGACCCGGCGACCACCTGGATCGACGTGACGGTTGCCCTGGACCGCGACGCCGTGGTCGACCAGAACACCCAGCTGCGCGGAGCCACAGTGGTCGGCGCGGGCGCGCTGGTCGGGCCGGACGTCACGCTCATCGACACGGTCGTCGGCCCCGCCGCGTCGGTGGTCAGAAGCCACGCCGTCGGCGCCGAGGTGGGCGCTGGCGCCACCGTCGGGCCCTACGCGTACCTGCGGCCGGCCGCACGACTCGCCGAGAAGGCGAAGGTCGGCACGTTCGTCGAGGTGAAGAACACGCAGATCGGCGCGGGCTCCAAGGTGCCGCACCTCACGTACGTGGGTGACGCGACGATCGGCGAGCACACCAACATCGGCGCGGCGTCGGTCTTCGTGAACTACGACGGGGTGAACAAGCACCACACCGTCATCGGCAGCCACGCCCGCACGGGGGCGGACAACATGTTCGTGGCGCCGGTCGAGGTGGGCGACGGCGCGTACACGGCTGCTGGCTCGGTCATCGTCGACGACGTGCCGGCGGGTGCGATGGGCGTCGCCCGGGCCCGCCAGCGCAACATCGAGGGCTGGGTGGTGAAGCGCCGCGCCGGCACGGCAGCGGCCGAGGCGGCGCAGCGGGCCAGCGACGCGAAGGGTGCGCAGCGAGTCGGCGACGCGAAGGGTGCGTCGGTGGCACCCGGCACCGCAAGCGACAGTGAGGCAATCCACGGGGTGACCGAGACGGTGGGCGGCGCATCCGGCCCGGGAGATACTGCAACCGAATAGTCCCTGACCCACCACCACCGGGTCGGGTACCGCCGACAAAACGGGAGCAGACGGGCCCATGGGCAGCATCGTCGCCGAAAACCGCAAAAGCCTGATGCTCTTTTCCGGACGTGGCTTTCCGGAGTTGGCCAAGGAGATCGGCGAGGTGCTCGGCGTCGCGCCGACCCCGGCCGACGCGTACGAGTTCGCCAACGGCGAGATCTTCGTACGTTTCAAGGACTCGGTGCGTGGTTCGGACGCCTTCGTGGTGCAGTCCGTCACGCACGGAGTGAACACCTGGGTCATGGAGACCCTGATCATGGTTGACGCGCTGAAGCGGGGGTCGGCGAAGCGGATCACCGTGGTGCTGCCGTTCTACCCGTACGCGCGTCAGGACAAGAAGCACCGGGGTCGGGAGCCGATCTCGGCCCGCCTGGTGGCGGACCTGTTGAAGACCGCCGGCGCGAACCGCATCCTCACCGTCGACCTGCACACCGCACAGATCCAGGGCTTCTTCGACGGCCCGGTGGACCACCTCTTCGCCATGGACATCCTGGCCGAGTACGTGGAGCGCAAGTACGCCGGCCGACCGATGACAGTGGTGGCACCGGACTCGGGCCGGGTGCGGGTTGCCGAGCGGTGGACCGACCGGCTGGGCGGTTGCCCGCTGGCGTTCATCCACAAGACCCGGGACCCGATGAAGCCGAACCAGGTCGTGGCGAACCGCGTGGTCGGCGAGGTGGAGGGCCGGGTCTGCCTGATCGTCGACGACATGATCGACACCGGCGGCACGATCGCCAAGGCCGCCGACATCCTGAAGGAACAGGGGGCCGCGGAGATCGTTGTCGCGTCCACCCACGCGCTGCTGTCGGACCCGGCCACCGAGCGGCTGAAGAACAGCTCGATCAGCGAGATCGTGGTGACCAACACGTTGCCGCTTCCGCCGGAGAAGCAGTTGGACAAGCTGACAGTGCTGTCGATCGCGCCGCTGCTGGCGCGGGCGATCCGGGAGGTCTTCGACGACGGTTCGGTGACCACCCTCTTCGGCGGCCTGAGCTGATCATTTAGCCCCGTTTCCGCCACTCGCCGTTCCGGCGGGGGCGGGGCTGTCAAACTGGTGGAAACGGGGCCGGCGCGCTGGTGGGAATACCACCGACGCGCCGGTCTGGAGCCGTGAACGGGGACTGCCGGAAACCCTGGAAACAGCTCGGGTAGACTGGTGCGGTTGCCACGGCGAGGGTGCCCGGCGGGCCGCTGAAAAGCGCCGCACGGAGGCACCGTCATCGACGCGGTGCTCCGGGCAGTCGTTCATGACGCATGAGCCCCAGCGAGCCCCTCGCCCCAGCACCGCCAGACGACAAGCCGCCGCAGCGAAAAGCATCAGGAGTTTCCCCGTGTCCGAGGTAAAGATCAGCGCCGAGCCCCGCACCGAGTTCGGCAAGGGTGGTGCCCGCCGTACCCGCCGGGCCGGCAAGGTGCCCGCCGTGCTGTACGGCCACGGCGAGAAGCCCAAGCACATCGCGCTGCCGTCGCGGGAGTTCGCCGCGGCGATCCGTAAGGGCGGTGCCAACCAGCTCTTCGCGATCGACATCACCGACGGCACCCAGGTGCTGGCGCTGCCGAAGGCGATCCAGCGGGACCCGATCCGGGACACCTTCGAGCACGTCGACCTGATCCTGGTCCGTCGGGGCGAGAAGGTCACCGTCGAGGTTCCGGTCCAGCTGACCGGCGAGGCCGCGCGGGACACCCTGATCGTGCACGACCACGACACCCTCTCGGTGACCGCCGACGCCACCAAGGTTCCGGACCACCTCGAGGCCTCGATCGAGGGCCTGGAGGCGGGCACCCAGGTGACCGCCGCTGACGTCGAGCTGCCGTCCGGCGTCGAGCTGGCCGCCGACTCCGACCTGACCGTCGCGTCGGTGACCGCTGCCCCCACCGCCGAGCAGCTCGAGGCGACGCTGCCCGAGATCGAGGTGGCCACCGACGAGGCCGAGGCCGAGGTCGGCGAGACCACCGAGGGCTCCGAGGGTGCGGACGCGGCTCCGGCCGCCGAGGGCGACGAGAACGCCGAGGCGCGCACCGAGGCCTGATCGGTTCAAGCTCTGCGACAGGCGTCCCCGGATGATCGGGGGCGCCTGTCGGCGTATCGGGAGTCGGTGGATGGGCGTCGGGAGGGAAAGGTCGTGACGGACGAGGCGGGGCCGTGGCTGGTGGTCGGCCTGGGCAACCCCGGTCGGGAGTACGCCGGGAACCGGCACAACGTCGGTTTCATGGTGGCCGACCTGCTGGCCGGTCGGGTTGGTGCCCGGTTCGGGCGGCACAAGCGGGCGGTGGCCGAGGTGGCCGAGGCGCGGCTGGGGTTCGGTGGACCGAAGCTGGTGCTGGTGAAGCCACTGACGTACATGAACCTGTCCGGTGGGCCGGTGGCGGCCCTGGCGCAGTTCTACAAGGTGCCGGTGGCGCAGGTGATCGCGGTGCACGACGAACTGGACATCTCCTACGGCCAGGTGCGGGTGAAGTTCGGCGGCGGTGAGGGTGGGCACAACGGCCTGCGGTCGATGTCGAAGTCGTTGGGCACGAAGGACTACGCGCGGGTGCGGTTCGGCGTCGGCCGACCGCCGGGGCGGCAGGATCCGGCGGATTACGTGCTGTCGGATTTTGGCGCGGCGGAGCGTAAGGAACTGGATTTCCTGGTGGACCGGGCTGCCGACGTGGTGGAGTCGGTGATCGTCAAGGGCGTCGAGCCCACGCAGAACCTCTACCACGGCAGTTGAGGCCGGGTCCGAAGGCCCCGACTCGGGACCTCTCGACCGAGTCTGGCCGGGCGAGGCGTACCGGATCGGAAACGGTGGGCCGGTAGTCTGCGCCTTTCGGCGTGCCGCGACCGGCGACGCGGGTCGCGGCGAATCGGCCTGTGCGGGCACGGGTCGCGGCGAGGCGACGGGAGCGGGCAGATGAGCAGTCCTCCGATGATCGATGGCGCGTTCGCCCGATGGCTGGCGTCCCGGGCCGGGCAGGCGTTGCTCGACCTGCGCACGGAGATGGGTTTCGCGGACTCCGGCGCGCTGAAGTCGGCCGGGGACAAGGTGTCGCACGACCTGATTCGCACGGAGTTGGCGAAGTGGCGACCGGGCGACGCGGTGCTCTCCGAGGAGGACGAGGGCTCGCGGTTGGCCTGGGCGGCCGAGGTGAACACCGGGGCGGTGTCGCGGTTGACCGCCGACCGGGTGTGGATCATCGACCCGTTGGACGGCACCCGGGAGTTCTCCGAGGAGGGCCGCTCGGACTGGGCGGTGCACGTGGCGCTCTGGGCGCGTAACGCGCCGAGCCCGCACGGGCTGGTCGCCGGGGCGGTCGGCCTGCCGGCGCAGCACCGGGTGCTGGGCACCGACTACCCGCCGGCGTACCCGCCGATGACTGTGGAAGCGGCGACGGCCGGCGAGCGGAAGATCCGCCTGGCGGCTAGCCGGAGCCGGCCGCCAGTCTTCCTCACCGACCTGGCCGAGGACGTCGGGGCGCACCTGGTGCCGATGGGTTCGGCCGGCGCGAAGATCGCCGCCGTGGTCACCGGCGAGGTCGACGCGTACATCCACGCCGGTGGGCAGTACGAGTGGGACTCGGCTGCCCCGGTCGCTGTGGCGACGGCCACCGGACTACACGCTTCCCGGATCGACGGATCTGCGCTGAGATACAACGAGGCGGATCCGCGCCTGCCGGACCTCCTGGTCTGCCGCAAGGATCTCGCCACCCGGTTGCTTGCAGCGCTGCAGAGACATTCCGGGTAGCCTGAGCGGACTTTCTTGACATGTCCGACCGGAAAGGTCTGGAAATCGGATGATCGAGCGAATCGAGTCGGTGTCATGACCACCCCGGCGGCGTACCGGGTCTCCCACCTGGACGCCCTGGAGGCGGAGAGCATCTTCGTGATGCGCGAGGTGGTCGCCGAAATGGAACGCCCGGTGCTGCTCTTCTCCGGCGGCAAGGACTCGATCGTCATGCTGCGGCTGGCGCAGAAGGCGTTCGCCCCGGCCAACATCCCCTTCCCCGTCATGCACGTCGACACCGGGCACAACTTCCCCGAGGTCCTGGAATACCGCGACCAGCGAGTCGCCGAGCTGGGGTTGCAGCTCGTGATCGCGAGCGTGCCGGAAGCCCTGGCGAGCGGGATGGTCCGGGAGTCCGGCGACGGCATGCGCAACCGGATCCAGACGCCGGTGCTGTTGGACGCCGTGGAGAAGCACCGCTTCGACGCGCTCTTCGGTGGGGCTCGCCGAGACGAGGAGAAGGCCCGCGCGAAGGAGCGGGTCTTCAGCTTCCGTGACGAGTTCGGCCAGTGGGACCCGAAGAACCAGCGGCCGGAGTTGTGGTCGCTGTACAACGGCCGGCACCACCCCGGCGAGTCGATCCGAATCTTCCCGCTGTCCAACTGGACCGAGCTGGACGTCTGGCACTACATCGCCAGGGAACGCATCCCGCTGCCCTCGATCTACTACGCGCACGAGCGTGAGGTGATCGAGCGGGACGGCATGCTGTACGCCGTCAACGAGTTCTTCCGCCCCCGGGCGGGCGAGGAGCGGTTCAAGGAGCAGGTGCGCTACCGCACCGTCGGCGACGCCTCCTGCACCGCCGCGGTCCGTTCCGACGCGGACACCGTGGAGAAGGTCATCGAGGAGGTGGCGGCCACCCGGATCACCGAGCGCGGCGCGACCCGCGGTGACGACCGGGTCAGCGAGGCCGCCATGGAGGACCGTAAGCGGGAGGGCTACTTCTGATGACCACCGAGACCATGGCCCCGACCAGCGAGACGCGGTCGATGGACCTGCTGCGGTTCGCTACCGCCGGCAGCGTGGACGACGGGAAGTCGACCCTGATCGGTCGGCTGCTCTACGACACCAAGTCGCTCTTCACCGACCAGTTGGCGGCGGTGGAGGCGGTCAGCGCCGCCCGCGGTGACGAGTACACCAACCTGGCGCTGCTCACCGACGGCCTGCGCGCCGAGCGGGAGCAGGGCATCACCATCGACGTGGCGTACCGCTACTTCGCCACCCCGCGGCGCAAGTTCATCATCGCCGACACCCCTGGGCACATCCAGTACACCCGCAACATGGTGACCGGGGCGTCCACCGCCGACCTGGCGCTGATCCTGGTGGACGCGCGTAAGGGCCTGGTCGAACAGTCCCGCCGGCACGCTTTCCTGTGCTCCCTGCTGCGGGTACCGCACCTGGTCCTCTGTGTCAACAAGATGGACCTGGTGGACTGGTCGCAGGAGGTCTACGAGCAGATCGCCGACGAGTTCACAGCGTTCGCCGCGAAGCTCGACGTACCGGACCTGACCGTGGTGCCGATCTCCGCACTGCGCGGTGACAACATCGTCGCCCGGTCGGAGAACATGCCGTGGTACGAGGGCCCGTCGCTGCTGCACCACCTGGAGCGGGTGCACATCGCCAGCGACCGCAACCTGGTCGACGTCCGGTTCCCGGTGCAGTACGTGATCCGTCCGCAGTCCACCACGGTGACCGACTACCGCGGCTACGCCGGCCAGGTCGCCTCCGGAGTGCTCAAGCCGGGTGACGAGGTGATGGTGCTGCCGTCCGGCTTCACCAGCCGGATCGCCGCCGTGGAGACCGCCGACGGTCCGGTCGCGGAGGCGTTTCCGCCGATGTCCGTGACGGTACGACTGGCCGACGAGATCGACATCTCCCGGGGTGACCTGATCTGCCGCCCGAACAACGCACCGGCGGTCGCCCAGGACATCGAGGCGATGGTCTGCTGGATGGACGAGACGGCCCCGCTTCGGGTCGGCGGCCGGTACGCGATCAAGCACACCACCCGCTCGGCGCGGGCGATCGTACGTGGGCTGCACTACCGGTTGGACATCAACTCGCTGCACCGCGACGAGTCGGCCGACGAGCTGCGGCTCAACGAGATCGGTCGGGTGCGGCTGCGGACGACGGTGCCGCTGCTGGCCGACGAGTATCGGCGCAACCGCACCACCGGAGGCTTCGTCATCATCGACGAGACCACCAACCGCACGGTGGGCGCCGCGATGATCGTCGAAGCCAGCTGACCACCCCAACCCTGGGGTTCCCGGCCCCCGGCTCGTCCGGTGATCAAGAGGTTTGCGTCAAAATCCGAGCCCGGACTGACGCAAACCTCTTGATCACCTGCAGTGGGTCAGGGGAGGCGGGTGGCACCGGGGGACGGTAGGACCGTCACGGTGCCGGGGGTGGTGAAGCCTCGTTCGGCGTACGCGGCCTTGACGGCGGCGGCGACCTCGTCGGCGCGGTCCGCCTCGACGAGGGCGAGGACACAGCCTCCGAAGCCGCCACCGGTCATCCGGGCACCCAACGCGCCAGCCGCCAACGCCGCCTCGACAGCGGTGTCGATCTCCGGCACGGTGATCTCGAAGTCGTCGCGCATCGAGACGTGTGAGGCCGTGAGCAGCGGTCCGATGTCACGGACCCGGGCGGCGCGGAGCAGCGCCACAGTGTCCAGCACACGCTGGTCCTCGGTCACCACGTGCCGGACCCGTCGCCTGGTCTCGTCGTCGTCGAGTTGTGCCAGCGCGGCGTCGAGCTGGTCGACGCCGACGTCTCGCAGCGCGGCGACGCCGAGGGCGCTCGCCCCGGCCTCGCAGGAGCGGCGGCGGGCAGCGTACTCGCCGTCGGCGTGCCGATGCGGCGCTCGGCTGTCGATGACCAGGACCGCCAGCCCGGCGGCGTCCAGGTCGAACGGGATGTGCTCGACCGACTCGTCCCGGCAGTCCAGGAAGAGGGCGTGCCCGGCGCGGCAGCGGATCGCGGCGGACTGGTCCATGATGCCGGTCGGCGCACCGACGTAGACGTTCTCCGCCCGCTGCGCCAACCGGGGCTGCCGCTCCGGGGACAGCTCCAGCCCACCGAGGTCGAGCAGGGCGGCCAGCACTGCAGACTCCAGTGCGGCCGAGGAGGAGAGCCCGGCGCCCAGTGGCACGTCGGAGGCGATCGCCAGCCGGGCGCCCGGCACCTGGTGGCCTGCCTCGCGGAGCGCCCAGACCACCCCGGCGACGTACGCGCCCCAGCCGGTCACCCGACCTGGCTCGGCGACGTCGTCCGCGCCGAAGGTGATGGTCTCGTCGGACAGCTCGGACCAGACGGTCCACTGCTCGCCGTCCTGCCGGTCGGCGGCGACCACCGTCCGCAGCGGCAGGGCGAAGGGCAGCACGAACCCCTCGTTGTAGTCGGTGTGCTCGCCGATCAGGTTGACCCGGCCGGGAGCCGCCCAGCGGCCGGCCGCGTCGCCGCCGTACTGGTGGGTGAAACCCTCGGCGGCCCGTGCGACGACGTCGCCGTTCGGGTTGGTCACGACTGCCCCAGGATGTGCTTGCCGTAGAAGGCCCAGGCGTCGCCGACCATGTCGTGCAGGGTCGGCTTCTGGGGCGTCCAGCCCAGCTCGTCGTGGGCCAGCGCGGAGGAGGCGACCAACTCGGCGGGGTCGCCCTCGCGGCGTGGCGCCACCTCGACCGGCACGGGTCGCCCGGTGACCTCGCGGACCACGTCGACCACCTGGCGGTTGCTGAAGCCGTTGCCGTTGCCGAGGTTGTAGATGCGGTGCTGGCCGGCGGTGGCGGCGTCCAGCGCCAGCAGGTGTGCCCGGGCGAGGTCGGCGACGTGGATGTAGTCGCGGACGCAGGTGCCGTCGACGGTCGGGTAGTCGTCGCCGAAGAGCTGGAGCTTCTCCCGCCGACCGGCCGCGACCTCCAACGCGATCGGGATCAGGTGCGTTTCCGGGTCGTGGCGTTCACCCAGCGAGACGTCACCGTCGAGGTGCGCGCCGGCGACGTTGAAGTAGCGCAGCGAGACGGCGGCGAGCCCGTGCGCGACGGCCTCGGAGGTGAGCGCCATGTCGGCGGCGAGTTTGGTGGCGCCGTACGTGTTGGTGGGTGCCTTGACCGCGGTCTCCGGGATGGGCAGCTCGGTGGGGTTGCCGTAGACGGCGGCGGTGGAGGAGAAGACCATCCGCGGCACCCCGGCGGCGCGGACCGCGTCGATCAGGGCGAGCGTGCCGACCGTGTTGTTCTGCCAGTACAGCTCCGGCTTGACCATCGACTCGCCGGCGGCGATCAGGGCGGCGAAGTGCAGCACTCCGTCGAAGCCGGCGTCCGCGGTGACGATGCGGGCGGCCTCGTGGATGGGCGCCTCGACGTGGGTCGCGTCCGGGGCGAGCGCCTCCCGGTGCCCGGTGCGTAGGTCGTCCAGGACGACCACCTGGTGGCCCGCGTCGAGCAGCATCCGGGTCACCACGCTGCCGATGAAGCCGGCGCCCCCGGTGACGAGCAGTTTCACGTCGTTGCCTCCCTGCCTGGCCCGCCCAGGACGTGGCCCTTCGGTGATCACCCTAAGGCGGTGGTCGACATCGTCGCCCACACCGCCATCATCCCCATCTCATCATAATCTCTCACAATTAAACAGAGCCGAACATTCGTGACCCTGTCCGTGCGATCTCCGGTGCGATGAGCGAACGGTGTCTACCATCTCTGTCATGCGGGAAGCGGCCCGTACCGGGCTTCGGCGACGCGTGCGGGTGCCGCCCCGCCGCGATCCCGGTCCGCTCGCCCGAGCCGTCGCCCGCGTGCTGGTCCGCGCCGCCGATGGTGCCACCCGACTCGTCACCGATCTGCTCGGGGCGGGCCCGGCGGCAGGCCGCGAGCGCATCTCTGAGGCCGACCTGCGGGACCTGGTCGCGGCGAACACGGTGCTCGACCCGGACGAACGGCGAATCATCGACGAGGTCCTGGTGGCCGGCGCCAGCCTGATCCGCGAGGTGATGATGCCGCGCACCGAGGTGGTCTTCCTCCCGGCGCGGTTGACCATCGCCGAGGCCGCCCGGCTGGTCCGCGCCGAGACGCACACCCGCTACCCGGTGACCGACGGCACCCACGACGACGTGGTCGGCTTCGTGCACCTCCGTGACGTGCTGCTGCGGCCGGACGCCGACAACTGCGTCACCGTCGGAGAGTTGGCCCGCGAGGTGAAGCGGCTCCCCGGCAGCAAGCGGGTGCTACCCGCGCTGACCGAGATGCGCCGGGAGGGCCAGCACCTCGCCGTGGTGGTCGACGAGTACGGAGGCACCGCCGGGATCGTCACCCTTGAGGACCTCATCGAGGAGTTGATCGGCGAGATCCACGACGAGTACGACGCCGCTCCGGACCCCGTACGCGCCGGTCTGCCCGCCGTGGTGGACGGCCGCCTCAACCTCGCCGACTTCGCCGAACGGACCGGGGTGGCGCTGCCCGTCGGCCCGTACGAGACGGTCGGGGGGTTCGTGATGGCAGTGCTGGGTCGGTTGCCGGTCGTCGGCGACGAGGTGCCGGTGCCCGGTGAACCGGACGAGGTCGCCGACCCCGACCCAGCCGGACCGCCGGGCGGCTGGCTGCTACGGGTGCTCGCACTGGACGGCCGCCGGGTGGCCCGGCTCGCGGTGTCCGCCGTCCGGCTGTCGGAGGAGCGCCGCGAGGACAACGCCGAGCAGCGCCGCGAGTCGGTTCGGGGGATCGGCCCCGGACAGGTGCGGGAGACGATGGCGGGGCAGCAGCGCCGGTTCGTGGCCGGGCCGACGCGGCGGGTCGACGCGGGCGAAGCACGCGAGGTCAGCAGCCCGACACCGGCGGGCCGCAGCCGACCCGCCGGCCCGTCATGACGGACCCGGTCGCTTGCTGACAGAATTGTCGCCATGTCCGACGTTCCCGCCCGCCCCCGCGTCTTCTCCGGCATCCAGCCGACGGCCGACTCGTTCCACCTCGGCAACTACCTGGGCGCGGTCCGGCACTGGGTGGCTCTCCAGGAGACCCACGACGCTTTCTACTGCGTCGTGGACCTGCACGCCATCACCGCGGGGCACGACCCGGCGCTGCTGCGTCAACGCAGCCGGGTGGCCGCCGCCCAGCTCTTCGCGGTCGGGCTCGACCCGGAACGCAGCACCCTGTTCGTGCAGTCGCAGGTGCCCGAGCACCCGCAGCTGGCCTGGGTGCTCGGCTGCATCACCGGCTTCGGCGAGGCCAGTCGGATGACCCAGTTCAAGGACAAGTCGCAGAAGCACGGCAACGAGCGGTCCAGTGTCGGGCTGTTCACCTACCCGATCCTGCAGGCCGCCGACATCCTGCTCTACCAGGCCAACGCGGTGCCGGTCGGCGAGGACCAGCGCCAGCACCTGGAACTCTCCCGGGACCTGGCCCAGCGGTTCAACGCGACGTTCGGCCCGACGTTCACGGTGCCCGCGCCGCACATCGTCAAGGACACTGCGAAGATCACCGATCTTCAGGACCCGACGGCGAAGATGTCCAAGTCGTCGTCCTCACCGGCCGGCATCATCGACCTCCTGGACGACCCGGCCCGCTCCGCGAAGAAGATCCGGTCGGCGGTCACCGACACCGGTCGGGAGATCGTCTTCGACACCGAGACCAAGCCTGGTGTGTCCAACCTGCTCACCATCCACTCGGCGCTCAGCGGGCGCGGCATCGACGAGCTGGTGGCCGCGTTCGCCGGCCGCGGTTACGGCGACCTGAAGAAGGAGTTGGCCGAGGTCGTCACGGACTTCGTCAGGCCGATCCAGGAGCGCACCCGCACCTACCTCGACGACCCGGCGCAGCTGGACAAGCTGCTCGCCAGCGGCGCGGAGAAGGCCCGCGCGGTGGCCGCGACGACCCTGCGGTCGGCGTACGAGCGGGTCGGATTCTTCGCGCCCGTCCGCGGCGAGTAGCTCCACGGACAGGTGGGCGGGTTGGTGGCCGGAGGGGCGGCGCGCAGCGTGGATCGCAGTGGCGGGGTTTCGCCGACCGGTGACACCACCCAGATCGGCATCGCTGTGGACATTCCCGAGCCGTGGGGTGGCCAGCTCACCCGACGGCGGGTCGAGGCCGGCGACCCGCTCGCGGTTCCCGCGCATGTGACGTTGCTGGGGCCCACCGAGATCCAGACGGCCAACCTGGCCGCCGTCGAGCGACACCTGGCCACCGTCGCCGCCGCGCACCTGCCGTTCACACTGCACCTGCGGGGCACCGGAACGTTCCGCCCGGTCACCCAGGTGGTGTTCGTCGCGGTGGCCGCCGGCATCAGCGAGTGCGAGTTGCTGGCCGCCGCCATCGCCGCGGCGCCGGGCCTGCATCGTCAGGCGCGCTTCCCGTACCATCCGCACGTCACCGTGGCACAGGACGTGGCGCCGGAGGCTCTGGACAAGGTGTACGAGGATCTGGCCGACTTCTCCGCGATGTTCGAGGTCGACGCGTTCACCCTGTTCTCGCACAGCGGGCAGGCCCGGTGGCAGCCGCGTCGGGATTTCCGCCTCGGCGACTGACCCCCGTCGGCGACGCGCCGGCCGGCGAGCATCAGGAGCCGGTTGCCACCACAGCAGTGGGAGATCGGCAAGGATGATCGCGTGAACGTGATCGGCCGGATCGAGGCGGGCATCGACCGCTGGGTGAGCGCTGCGCGCCACCGGTCGGGGCTCTTCGACCACGTGTGGCGGGCCGGCGCGCTGTACGCCGAGGTATTGGCCGGGAGGTTGGCCGCCGCGATCGCCTACTACGGCTTCTTCGCGGTGTTCGCTCTCGCCCTGGTCGCGTACTCCATCTTCGGCGCGATCCTGGAGGACAACGACGAGGTCAGCGCGGCGGCCGCCGACTTCCTCAAGGACAACCTGCCGTTCCTGGATGCCCAGCAGATCGCCAACTCCAGCAACACCGTCGGCGTGGTCGGTCTGGTCATCCTGGTCTTCACCGGCATCGGGTGGGTGGAGGCGATCCGGTCCTCGCAGCGGTTGATGTACCAGCTCAACCAACAGCCGGGCAACCTGGTGATCCGACGGCTGGTCGACCTGGGTGTGATGATCGGCGTCTTCGTGCTGCTCGGCGTATCGGTCGCGGCGGTGGACGCGTTGGAGTCGCTGCTGCGGTTCCTGCTGCGCAGCACCGGGTCGGTCGGCCTCACCACGATCAGCGCGGTGCTCAGCGTGCTGGTCAACGCGGTGCTCGCCACCGCGTTGCTCGTCGCGGTGCCCCGGCTGCGGATGAGCAGATCCCGGTTGCGTCCGGTGGTGTTGCTGGTGGCGGTCGGCATCACGCTGCTGAACACGGTCGGGCGGTACTACGTGGTGCGTACCGAACGCAATCCGGCGTACACCGTGGTTGCCGGCGCTGTCGGTCTGCTGCTCTACCTCTACCTGCTCAACCAGTTGGTGCTGTTCGGCGCGGCGCTCCTCGCGACCTCATCGAGCGGGCGGGTGGTGGACCTGGCGGAGGCCGCCGCCCCGCCGAGGGACGTGGACGAGGACACCGACCCCGGTACGCCGGGCGGTGCGGGCTGATGACGGAAGGTGCAGAGGTGCTGATCTCGGTCGACTCGGACTCGTCGGTGCCCCCGTACGAGCAGGTACGCGGGCAGCTCGCCGAGCTGATCGGTGACGGCCGGTTGCCGGTGGGCAGTCGACTGCCCACCGTCCGCCAACTCGCCGCCGACCTGCGGTTGGCCGCGAACACGGTGGCCCGGGCGTACCGGGAGTTGGAGGCCGCGGGGCTGCTGGAGACCCGTGGGCGCAACGGCACCTTCGTCGCGCCCGGTCGCGACGACGCTGTCGACCGGTTGCAGCGGGCTGCGGCCGGGTACGCGGCCGAGGCGGCTCGGCTCGGCGTGGCGCCGGCCACCGCGCTCGCTCTGGTCCGTGCAGCCCTGGACGCCGTCCGCCCTGGCTGACCGACCACGGATAGGCCGCCGGACGGGCGGTAACTGCGCCGAAAGGCGTCGTGAATCGTGTTCGCGGACCATGATGAGCCGGTGGGCGCACTCATGACACTGGACCTGCCGGCGGACTCACCGCTCCTCGGCCTGCCGTGGATCATCACCTTCGGTCCACTCGGTGACCTCGACGAGTGGGAGCCGGTGGTCTGCGGACCCTACGAGCGACCGCACGCGTTGGCGTTGGCCGAGGCGGTGGTGGCCGAGGAGCAGTTGATGGCCGTGGTGGAGCCGTTGCTGCCGGCGTTGTCGGCCGACGAGATCCGCAGTGAGATCGCCGCCGCGCAGGTCGCCGCGGAGGACGAGGCCCGTCAGGTGGAGGGGGCCGACCTCTACGGTGACTTCGAGGACGTGATCGACGAGGAGTTGGACGCCGCCGCCGACGAGGCGGGGCACGGCGAGCCCGCCGAACCGCCGAACGAGGCCGAGGTGCGCGCCGGCTTCACCCGGATCGCCGCGCTGCTCACCGCGAAGTGACGACCCGGACGGGCGTAGACGGACACCGGCGCCGCGCGGAGTCGAATCCGCGTGGCGCCGGTACCACCTCGCCCCCCACCACAAGGGGCCGGTAGCCCAGTCGCCCGTCGGCGCGGGGCACGACGGACGACCAGGTCGAGAACGAGTTACCCGCTCAGCGTCGTTCCAACCAGGCTGCCGCGTCGACGGGCAGCAGAAGACCGGTGCCCTGCTCGAGGAGCGACTCGCTGGCGACGATCGGCTCGCCGTACCCGTCGATCAGGACCGGCGCGCCGCTGAGGTTGACCATGCAGGTCAGCACGGTTTCACCGGCCGTGCGGGAGAAGGCCAGCACGTCCGGGCCGCTCTGAAGCCAGGTCACCCCTGGTGTGTCGTCGGCCAGCGCGGGATGTGCACGCCGGATGCGCAGCGCGGCGCGGTACAGCTCCAGCGTCGAGCCCGGCACACCGGTCTGTGCGGTGACGGAGATGGCCTGCCAGGTCGCCGGGGCCGGAAGCCAGCTCAGCTCGCTGCCGGCAGGCCCGAAGCCGTACGGGGCCAGTTCACCGCTCCACGGGATCGGCACGCGACACCCGTCGCGGCTCTCGCCGGTACGCAGGAACGCGGGGTCCTGGCGCATCTCGTCGGGCAGGTCGAGGACCTCGGGCAGGCCCAGTTCCTCGCCCTGGTAGAGGTAGGCGCAACCGGGCAGGGCGAGCATCAGAAGGCTGGCGGCGCGTGCTCGGCGCAACCCTTGAATGCCGTCGCCGTAGCGGGTGACGTGCCGCTGCTTGTCGTGGTTGGACAGCACCCACGTGGTGGGTGCGCCGACCACTGCCGACTCGGACAAGGCGGTGTCGATCACCTTGCGGAACGAGTCGGCCGACCAGGTGGCGTCGAGGAAGTCGAAGCTGAACGCCTGGTGCAGCTCGTCCGGGCCGATGTAGCGGGCCAGGCGCTGCGGGGTCTCGGCCCACGCCTCGGCGACCGCCATCCGACCGCCCGGGTAGCTGTCCAGGATGGGCCGCCAGACGCGGTAGATCTCGTGTACCTCGTCCTGGTCGAAGTAGGGCAGGCGGCCCTTTCCGAGCAGTTCCACCTGACGCTGGCCGGTGGTCATGGTGCTGAAACCGACGTCCGGCAACCCCTCGGCCTTGATCATGCCGTGGGCCACGTCGACGCGGAAACCGTCCACGCCCCGGTCCAGCCAGAACCGCAGTACGTCCTCGAACTCGGCGCGGACCTCCGGGTGACGCCAGTTCAGGTCCGGCTGGGCCGGGTCGAACAGGTGCAGGTACCACTCACCGTCCTCGACCCGGGTCCAGGCCGGGCCGCCGAAGATGCTCTCCCAGTCGTTCGGGGGCAGCTCGCCGTGCTCGCCCCGGCCTTCGGCGAAGAGGTAGCGGGCCCGTTCCGGTGAACCGGGGCCGGCGGCGAGGGCAGCGGTGAACCATCGGTGTGCGCTGGAGGTGTGGTTGGGCACCAGATCGACGATGATCCGCAGCCCGAGGGCGTGTGCGTCGCCGATCATCGCGTCGAAGTCGGCGAGGGTGCCGAACATCGGGTCGACGTCGCGGTAGTCGGCGACGTCGTAGCCGCCGTCGATCATCGGCGAGGTGTAGAAGGGGGTCAGCCAGAGGGCGTCCACCCCGAGGTCGTGCAGGTACGGCAGGCGCTGCCGGATGCCCTGCAGGTCACCGATGCCGTCACCGTTGCTGTCGGCGAAGCTGCGCACGTAGACCTGGTAGACGACCGCGGAGCGCCACCAGTCGTCGTCAGTGCGGGGCGGGGCGGTGGTGCTGACGGTCATCGGTGGCGTTCCCGTGTGTCTCGAGCCGGCGGTGAATGGCACCCGCTGCGGTGCGGCGGTTACCCGCTGGGTGTTTGAGCAATATGCCCGCACGGCACTGCAAGAGTCAAGCAGATCTTGCGCAAGGGATGCTGGCGATTGCGCCGCTCAGGCGGGAATGACCAACGCCGACGTGCCGGGTCGGTGCGGATTCGAGGTGCCCGCACCGACGTGCGCGCCAGCGGGCGCGACCGCCGTGGAACCGCGCACCACCAGCTCCGGACGGAACAGGTACTCCGAGTGGGGGGCGGCGTGGCCGTTGATCTCGTCCACCAGGGCTCGGACGGCTGCCACCGCCATCGCGGTGACCGGCTGCCGCACGGTGGTCAGTGGCGGATCGGTGAAGGCGATCAGCGGCGAGTCGTCGTAGCCGACGACGGAGAGGTCTTCGGGAACCCTCAGGCCACGCTGCCGGGCAGCCCGGATCGCGCCGAGAGCCATCAGGTCGGAGCCGCAGACCAGGCCGGTGACGCCGCGGTCAAGCAGGCGCCCGGCCGCCGCCTTGCCACCCTCCACACCGAACAGCGTCAGCTCGGCGAGCGGGCCGAGATCGACCTCGGCGACGCCGGCCAGCCGGGTCATCGCCGCACGCCATCCGGTTACCTTGCGCTGCACCGGCACGAACCGGTCCGGGCCGGTGATCAGGCCGATCCTGCGATGCCCGAGTGCGACGAGGTGGGCCACGGCCAACTCGGCGGCCTCCCGGTCGTCGCAGGACACGAAGGGCGCGCCAATGCCCGGCACGTACCCGTTGATCATTACAACCGGCAGTGGCCGAGCAATCAGCGCCCGGTAGCGGTCGTGGCTGGCGGCGGTGTCGGCGTGCAGACCGGAGACGAACACGATCCCGGAGACCTGCCGGTCCAGCAGCATCTCCACGTACTCGTCCTCGGTGACGCCGCCGGCGGTCTGGGTGCAGAGCACAGGGGTGAACCCACTCTGCGCCAGGGTCGATTCGATGACCTGCGCGAATGCGGGGAAGATCGGGTTGTCCAGCTCCGGCACGACCAGACCGACCAGCCCGGCGCTGCGCTTACGCAGCCGTGCCGGGCGCTCGTAGCCGAGAACGTCGAGGGCGGTGAGGACGGCCTGTCGGGTCTCCGGGGCTACGCCGGGGCGATCGTTGAGCACCCGCGACACCGTGGCCTCGCTGACTTCGGCCTGTTGGGCGATGTCGGACAGTCGAGCGCGCATGGCGGAACTTTAGCCCACGGGCAAGTTCTTGCGACGACCTTTGCAAGCTCTTCCAAAACCTGCAACCTCTTGCTAACGTGCCCGCAACATGCGAGAGCTGCGGCGCAGCACTTCTGCGCCGATTAGCAAGAACTTTCAGCATTTACCGCTGGCGGTCCGCCCTTCCCCCGGCGGATCAGCCATGACGACAGGAGTACCGATGCGCATCCGTACCGCGGGTGTGGTTGCCGTTCTCGGCTTGGCGCTTGCCGTCTCCGGCTGTGGCGGCGACAGCGACGAGCCGGCCACGAAGGAAACCCCCAAGGCCGCCGGCGGCAATCTGGTGATCTGGGCCGACGACAAGCGGACCGCCGCCCTCAAGCCGTTCGCCGAGAAGTTCGGACAGGAGAACGGCGTCACCGTCGAGGTGCAGGCTGTCCCGAACGAGGACCTCCAGAACAACTTCGTGACCGTGTCGAGCCAGGGCGGCGGCCCGGACGTGGTGATCGGCGCGCACGACTGGATCGGCAACCTGGTCCAGAACGGTGCCATCGACCCGGTACAACTGCCCGACGAGCAGAAGGCCGCCTTCAACGAGACCGCCATCAAGGCCGTCACCTTCAACGGCCAGCTCTACGGCGTGCCGTACGCGCAGGAGAACCTGGCGCTGATCCGCAACACCGAGCTGGCCCCCGATGCGCCCGCGACGATCGAGGAGCTGGTCGCCACCGGCAAGCAGCTCAAGGCGCAGAAGAAGGTCACCGAGACGCTGTGCCTGCAGGTCGGCCAGAAGGGCGACGCGTACCACATCTACCCGCTGTACGCCTCGGCCGGCGGTTACCTCTTCGGCACCACCGCGAACGGCGACTACGACCCGAAGGACCTGGGTGTGGGCAAGCCGGAGTCGATCGAAGCGTTCAAGAAGATCGCCGCGCTCGGCGAGAAGGGCGAGGGCGTGTTGAAGCGCTCGATCGCCGACACCAACTCGACCGCCACCTTCACCGGCAAGAAGTGCGCCTTCCTGGTCTCCGGGCCGTGGGCGACCGCCGATGTGAAGAAGGCCGGCATCACGTACGACGTCTCCGCCGTTCCCGGCTTCGCCGGTGGCAAGGCGGCCGCGCCGTTCGTGGGCGTCCAGTCCTTCTACGTGGCGGCGAAGGGTAAGAACAAGGCTCTCGCCCAGGAGTTCGTCGTCAACTACGTCGCCAAGCCGGAACTGGCCGTGGCGCTCTACCAGGCCGACCCGCGCCCGCCGGCGCTGACCGCCGCACTGGACCAGGTCAAGGGCAACGACCCGGACCTGGCCAAGTTCATCGAGGCCGGCAAGAACGGTCAGGTGCTCCCGGCCATCCCGGCCATGGCCGCGATCTGGGACCCGTTCGGCAAGGCCGAGGCCGCTGTCATCGGCGGCGCCGACCCGACCAGCACGGTCACCGCGGCCGGCAAGACGATCGCTGGCTCGATCAAGTAATGAGCACACCGCTGTCCGGCCCGGGGTCTGCCCAGCAGGCCCCGGGCCGGGGGCCCGTCCGCACCGGGTCCCCGCGCACGTCCCGTACCGCGCGGAACCACGCGCCGATCACCGTGGCCGGCCTCGCCGCGAAGGTGGTCCTGCTCGGCCTGGTGGCCGGGACCGCGATCTGGGCGGCCTTCCCGCTGGTGGAGGCTGAGCAGTGGGTCGGCCTGGCTGTGCTGGTGCTGACCACTGCCACGCTGTTCTATCTCTACCTGGGCCGTCGGCACGTCCCGGCGAAGTACCTCGTCCCGGGCACGTTATTCCTGATCGCCTTCCAGATCGTGCCGGTGCTCTACACCGCGAGCACGGCCTTCACCAACTTCGGCGACGGGCACCGGGGCAGCAAGGACGACGCGATCGTCGCGATCCAGAGCTCCTCGGTGAAGCAGGTCCCAGGTTCCACCCAGTACCCGATGTCGGTCGCCACCACTGGCGACCCGGCCACCGGGCCCCTGGTCTTCCTGATCACCGACCCGCAGACCGGTGCGGTCTCCGCCGGAGACGCTCGGGGTCTGCGCCCACTCGACCCCGGCGCGGCCACCGTCGCCCCCGGTGGGAAGGTCACCGCGGCCGACGGCTACACCGTGCTCAACGTCGGCCAGGCCAGCGCCCGCAGCAAGGACGTCACCGACCTGGTGGTGCCGACCGCCGGCGGCGCGCTGCGCTCGTCCGGCCTGTCCCGGGTGTACGAGGGCAAGGCAGTCCGGGCGTACGACGCGGGCTGCGACTGTGTGGAGGACACCGACACTGGCCAGACGTGGACCGCGGACGGCGAGGTCGGCGCGTTCGTCTCCGCCGACGGTGAGCGGCTGGCCCAGGGCTGGAAGGTGAACGTCGGGTTGTCCAACTTCACCCGGGTGCTCACCGACGAGCGGATCGCCGGGCCGTTCCTCGGGACGCTGATCTGGAACTTCGCCTTCGCGATCGGCTCCACCGTCGGCACGTTCGTCCTCGGCATGCTGATCGCGCTGGCGCTGCACTCGCCCCGGATGCGGGGCACGAACCTCTACCGGATGTTGCTGATCCTGCCGTACGCCATGCCGTCGTTCGCGATGCTGCTGGTCTGGCGGGACATGTTCAACACCGACTTCGGGCTGATCAACAACCTGTTCGGGCTCGGGGTCGACTGGTTCGGGCAGGACTGGTCGGCCCGCGCCGCGGTGATCCTGGTGCAGCTCTGGCTCGGCTACCCGTACATGTTCCTGGTGGCCACCGGCGCGCTACAGGCCATCCCACGGGAGTTGACCGAGGCCACCTCGGTCGACGGCGCGTCGCCCTGGCAGTCGTTCCGAGCGGTGACCCTGCCGCTGCTGCTGGTCGCGCTCTCGCCCCTGCTGATCTCGTCGTTCGCGTTCAACTTCAACAACTTCAATGCGATCTACCTGACCACCGAGGGGGCGCCGTTCCCGGCGGACAACCCCAGCAACGGTGCCACCGACCTGCTGATCACCTACACGTACCGGCTGGCGTTCGGTGGGCAGGCCGCGCAGTTCGGCTTCGCCGCGGCGATCTCACTGTTCATCTTCACCATCGTCGCGGTGGTTTCGGCGGTCAGCTTCCGGCGGACCCGCCAGCAGGAGGAGGTGTATTCGTGACCACGCTCACCGGCGCGGACCGCACGGCGGCGGTCAACCGCATCGTGGGGAGACGGAGGAACCGCTGGTTCGCCCAGGTCGGCTGGCGGCACCTGGTCGGCCTGCTCGGCGTACTGTTCAGTCTCTTTCCGCTCGTGTTCGTCGTCTCGGCGGCGCTCAATCCGCTCGGCACCCTGTCCTCCACCGAGTTGGTGCCGACCGGCGGGGTGTCGTTTGAGAACTTCGGGGATCTGTTCGCGCGCACCGAATTCGCCAGCTGGTTCCTGAACTCGCTGCTCATCGCAGGTGGCGCGTCGTTCGCCTCGGTCTTCCTCTCCGCGCTCGCGGCGTACGCCTTCTCCCGGATGCGGTTTCAGGGGCGACGGGTGGGGCTGCTGTCGCTGCTGTTGATCCAGATGTTCCCGCAGTTCCTGGCGATCGTGGCGATCTTCCTGATCTTCGGCACGATCACCGATCTGTGGCCGGCCATCGGTTTCAACACCTCGTGGGGCTTGATGCTGCTCTACATGGGTGGCGCGCTGGGCGTGAACACCTGGTTGATGAAGGGTTTCTTCGACACCCTGCCCCGGGAGTTGGACGAGTCGGCCACCATGGATGGCGCCTCGCACGCCCAGGTCTTCTTCCGGATCATGCTGCCGTTGGTGGCGCCGATCCTCGCGGTTACCGGGCTGCTCGCCTTCATCAACACCATCAACGAGTTCCTGATGGCGAGTGTCTTCCTCACCGACACCGACGCCAAGACCCTCGCAGTCGGCATGCGTGGCATGTTGCAGGGCGGCGAGCGGAACACCAATTTCGGGATCTTCGCCGCCGGCACCCTGCTCACCGCGATCCCCACCGTGCTGGTGTTCCAGCTCCTCCAGCGCTTCATCGTCTCCGGCCTCACCTCCGGCGCGGTCAAGGGATGAGTCGTCGACGCGCCGACCGGTCGACCCCACTACTACAAACCGTCGTTGATAGGAGAGGATGAGCGCGTGGAAGCACTTCGACTAATCCTCCTCTATGTCCATCTGATCGGCTTCGCTCTGCTGCTCGGCGGCTCGATCGCCCAGTACGTCAGCGGTCCGATCCGGATCAACCAGGCCATGCTCTGGGGGGCGGCGATCCAGCTGCTGACCGGGCTCGGGCTCTCCGCCCCGCTCCGCGACGGAGACGAGCCGGCGCCGGCGAAACTTGTGACGAAGCTGGTCATCGCTCTGCTGATCTTCGTCATGGTCTTCTTCTCCCGGAAGCGGGACGCGGTGAACCGCGGCCACTTCCTGGCAATCGTCGGCCTGACCCTGGTCAACGCGGCGGTCGCGGTCTTTTGGCGGTAACGTCCGGGGAGGGGGACGCCCCCCGAAAAACGGACGTTGCGGACGCCTGGGCGCTCGCTTACCAGCACGAAGAGTGACGTGCCCCACGCAAGGGTTACACCCGGGTAACAGGCGCTCAACAGTCGTGCACGATTGTCGGCCGGTGGGTGGGCGCGGGCGTACGCTCCCGTCCGTAACGTGGGACAGCCGGCCGCACACCCGCAGGCCGGCTGATGGGCTGCCACCGCACAAGGCGCGGTGAGCAATGGGAAGGAGACGTCTTGCGCTCGGTGCGTGGGATGCGGATCGCCTCGATTATCGCGGTGGGTGGGCTCGCGCTCACCGCCGCCGCTTGTGGCGAGGCCCCCAAGGATGACAACAACGCCGGCAGTGGCGCCAAGAAGTTCAGCGCCTGCATGGTGACCGACGTCGGCGGCATCGACGACAAGTCGTTCAACGCCTCAGCCTGGAAGGGTCTGCAGGAGGCCAAGGCCGCCAACGACAACATCGACATCAAGTTCGTCGCGTCGAAGGCCGAGGCCGACTACGAGCCGAACCTGACGCAGTACGTCAACCAGAAGTGCAACTTCATCCTCGCGGTCGGTGGCCTGATGGCCAACGCCACCTCGAAGATCGCCAAGGCGAACCCGAACCAGGAGTTCGGCATCGTCGACGCTAACCCGGGTGACGCCAACGTCTACCCGATGCAGTTCGACACCGCCCAGGCCGCGTTCCAGGCCGGTTACCTGGCCGCCGGGATGAGCAAGTCCGGCAAGGTGGCCACCTACGGCGCGCTGCCGATCCCGCCGGTCACCATCTTCATGGACGGCTTCGTCGACGGCGTGGCGTACTACAACACCACCAAGAAGAAGAACGTCCAGGCGCTCGGCTGGAACAAGGAGACTCAGAAGGGCTCCTTCACCAACGACTTCGCCAAGCAGGATGAGGGCAAGAAGGTCTCCGACGCGCTGGTCGCCCAGGGCGCGGACATCATCATGCCGGTCGCCGGCGGCTCCGGCCTCGGCACCACCGCCGCGGCCAAGGCCTCGGGCGGCAAGTACAGCACCATCTGGGTGGACGTCGACGGCTGCGAGAGCACCCCGGACTGCTCCGCGATCATCACCACCGTGGTCAAGAACATCCCGGAGGCCGTCAAGGAGGCCGTGGTCAAGGCCGCCGCCGGCGACAAGCTGCCGGCCAAGCCGGGCTTCGTCGGCACCCTGGCCAACAACGGTGTCTCGATCGCCCCGTACCACGACTTCGACAGCAAGGTTCCGGCCGAGCTGAAGGCCGAGGTCGACAAGATCAAGGCGGACATCGCCGCCGGCACCATCACCGTCACCTCGAAGGCCCAGCCGACCAAGTGACAACCGGCTGGCCCCTCCGGTGAGATCATCGGTGGGGTCGGCGGGGACAGGTACGACCGATCGGCCGCTTCGGCCCTGCGGGTGACCGTGGGGTCGGAGCGGCCGATCGCGCACCACGTCGGCCGGGCCGTTCCGGCCGGGTTGACGGCAGCTAGGCTGCACCATCGCTCGCACTCCAGGAGGTTGCGCTGAGACTCGAACTGCGCGGCATCACCAAGCGGTTCGGTGATCTGGTCGCCAACGACCACATCGACCTGACGGTGGAGCCTGGAGAGATTCACGCCCTGCTCGGCGAGAACGGCGCGGGCAAGTCGACCCTGATGAACGTGCTCTACGGGCTCTACCAGCCCGACGAGGGCGAGATCCTGGTCGACGGCAAGCCGCTGAAGCTGAAGGGCCCGTCCGACGCGATCGGCGCCGGGATCGGCATGGTGCACCAGCACTTCATGCTGGTGCCGGTCTTCACCGTCGCCGAGAACATCATGCTCGGCGCGGAGCAGACCCGGGGCGGTATCGCCGGTTTCCTGGACCGGCGGCGCGCCCGGCGCGAGGTGGCCGAGGTGTCCGAGCGCTACAACCTGCGGGTCGACCCGGATGCGGTGATCGAGGACCTGCCGGTCGGCATCCAGCAGCGAGTCGAGATCGTCAAGGCGCTCACCCGCGACGTCGACCTGCTCATCCTGGACGAGCCGACCGCGGTGCTGACCCCCCAGGAGACCGAGGAACTGCTGACGGTCATGCGGTCGCTCAAGGCGGCCGGCAAGTCGATCGTCTTCATCACCCACAAGCTCGGCGAGGTCAAGGCCATCGCCGACCGGATCACGGTGATCCGACGCGGTAAGACCGTCGGCACCGCCTCACCGGAGGCCAGCCGCGACGAGCTGGCCGCACTGATGGTCGGGCGCAACGTCCGGCTCACCGTGGACAAGGCCCCGGCCACGCCGGGCGAGCCGGTTCTGGAGGTGACCGGGCTGGTCGTCGACGACGACCGGCAGATCCGCGCGGTCGACGGGGTGGACCTGACCGTGCGCGCGGGCGAGGTGCTCGGCGTGGCGGGCGTACAGGGCAACGGCCAGACCGAGCTGATCGAGGCGATCATGGGCCTGCGGCCGGTGCTCGCCGGCACGGTCAGCCTGGCCGGTGACCGGATCGACGGCTGGAAGCCCAAGAAGGTGCTCCGGGCGGGCGTCGGTTACGTGCCCGAGGACCGCAGCGTGGACGGCCTGGTCAAGGAGTTCAGCGTCGCGGAAAACCTGGTGCTGGACATCTACGACCGTCCGCCGTTCGGTGCTGGGCTCGCGCTCAAGCCGGACGCGATCGCGGCCTCCGCGAAGGAGCGGATCGAGCAGTTCGACGTCCGCACCTCATCGGCCGACGCGGCGGTGGGCACCCTCTCCGGCGGCAACCAGCAGAAGGTGATCGTGGCCCGGGAGCTGTCCCGGCCACTGAAGCTCTTCATCGCCGCCCAGCCCACCCGTGGCGTCGACGTCGGGTCGATCGAGTTCATCCACAGCCAGATCATCCATGAGCGGGACATCGGCACCGCCGTCATGGTGGTCTCCAGCGAACTCGACGAGGTCATCGGTCTGGCCGACCGGATCGCTGTGATGTACCGGGGTCGGATCATCGGCATCGTCGGTCCGGACACTCCGCGCGAGGAGATCGGCCTGTTGATGGCCGGCATCAGCCCGGACGCCGCACACGAGGCCGTCGCGGCACCCGCCGACAGCGAGCCCGACGCGGCAGACGGGACCCCGGCGAGCGACGCAGGCTCCGCGAGCGAGGACAAGGCATGACCAACCCTTCCAACCCGCAGTCGGGCTCCCCGGACAAGGAGCCGGCGAGCGAGGCGCAGGCCGCGCAGAACGCGCTCGGCAACACCGAACGGGCCGAGGTGGCGACCCAGCCGGATCGCTCCGCCGCGAAGCCGGAGCAGGACCCGGAGCCGAAGCAGAGCCTGGGCCGGTTGTTCCTGGACAACCTCTGGGCGGCCAACACCTTCACTGTGACGTTGCTGTCGCTGGTGCTGGCGATCGTGGTCGGCGCGGTGCTGATGATCATTTCTGATCCGGCGGTGCTGTCCACGTACTCGTACATCACCTCGCGCCCGTCGGACGCGATCAACTCCAGCTGGACGTTGGTCAGCGAGGCGTACGCGAACCTGTTCAAGGGCTCGGTCTTCGACCCCGAGGCGTTCACCGGCTGGTTGAACGGCACCAACGGGTGGCAGCCCGTGCTCGCGCCGATCTCGGAGACGCTCACCTACGCCGCGCCGCTGGTCTTCACCGGTCTGTCGGTGGCGCTGGCCTTCCGGGGCGGCCTGTTCAACATCGGCGCGCAGGGCCAGGCCACGATCGGCGTGATCATGGCGGCGCTGGCCGGTTTCCTCCTGCCGCTGCCGCCCGGCCTGCACCTGCTGGTGGCGGTGCTGGCCGGCGCGCTGGGCGGAGCGATCTGGGGGTTCATCCCCGGCATCCTCAAGGCCCGCGCCGGCGCACACGAGGTGATCAACACGATCATGCTCAACTACGTCGCCACGTACTTCCTCACCTGGCTGATCGTGCAGAACGGCGTGCAGGACCCGACCCGTACCGACGCGATCAGCAAGGCGGTCGACACCTCCGCCCAGCTGCCCCGACTGCTCGGCGACAACCTGCGGGTGCACGCCGGCATCCTGCTCGCAGTGCTGGCCACCTGGGCGGTCGCCTGGCTGCTGAACCGCTCGACGCTCGGCTTCGAGCTGCGGGCGGTCGGTGCCAACCCCGACGCCGCACGCACCGCCGGCATCAGCGTCACGCGGACGTACATCCTGATCATGGTCTTCGCCGGCATCCTGGCCGGTCTCGGCGGCTCGAACATGGTGCTCGGCTCCACCGCCAGCGCGTTGACCCCGCTGGTGGTCGCGCAGATCGGCTTCGACGGCATCCTGGTGGCACTGCTCGGACGGGTGAAGCCCTGGGGGGTCCTGCTGGCCGCGCTGCTGTTCGGCGCGTTGCAGGCCGGTGGCAACCGGATGCAGTCGTACTCCGGGATCTCACTGGAGCTGGTGACAGTGCTCCAGGCGCTGATCGTCATCTTCATCGCCGCGCCGGCTCTGGTGAAGGCGATCTTCCAGCTCCGGGCCGCACGCGCCGCCCGGTTGCAGACGAGCCTGGCGAAGGGCTGGTAACTCATGTCCACCATGGCTGTCCCCGACATCGCCGTCGCTCCGGTCGACGAGGGCTTCTGGACCCGTAGCCGCAAGGTCGGCCTCACGCTGCTGGGGCTCGGCCTGCTGGCGGCGGTGCTCTTCGGCGCGCTCGCCACCAACCAGCAGGCCCGGTTCACGCTCAGCGACGACGCGGCCGGTGCCGCACTGGAGATCAACGGCACGATCGGGGCGATCCTGTTCGGGATCATCACGATCGCCGCCGGCGCGGCGCTGCTCGCCGGGGTGCCGAAGCGGTGGTTCCTCCTCGTGCTCGGCGTCGGGCTTGTCGCCTTCGTGCTCTCGTTCCTCTGCTGGCAGGTCTCCGCAGCGCCGGCCGGGCAGAACTTCATGCCGCTGGTCAACATCATCCGGGGCACGTTCATCCTGGCCCTGCCGTTGATCTTCGGCGCGCTCGCCGGGGTGCTCTGCGAACGTTCCGGCGTGGTCAACGTGGCCATCGAGGGCCAACTGCTGATGGGCGCCTTCAGCGGTGCGTTGTTCGGCAGCATCTCCGGCAGCGTCTGGGTGGGCCTGGTCGCCGCTGCCATCGGCGGCGCGTTCATCTCGCTGCTGCTGGCTGTCTTCGCCATCCGCTACCTGGTCGACCAGGTCGTCATGGGCATCGTGCTGAACCTGCTGGCGGTCGGCGTCACCGGCTTCCTCTACGAGCGGCTGATGCAGACCGACGCGGCGAAATACAACAGCGCGCCCCGCTTCAGCAACTGGGAGATCCCGCTGCTGAAGGACATTCCGGTGCTCGGGCCGGCGCTGTTCCGCGGCAACATCTTCCTCTACCTCGGGCTGCTGCTCGTGCTGGTGATCCACATCGGGCTCTTCCGCACCCGGTGGGGTCTGCGTACCCGCTCGGTCGGCGAGCACCCGATCGCCGCCGACACGCTCGGCGTCAAGGTGCTGCGGGTGCGCTACCGCAACGTGTTGCTGGCCGGCGTGGTCGCCGGTATCGGCGGCGCGTCCTACACGCTGGCGCTCTACTCGTTCACCAAGAACATGATCGGCGGTAAGGGCTTCATCGCGCTCGCCGCGCTGATCTTCGGCCGGTGGAACCCGACCGGGGCGCTGCTCGCCGCGCTCTTCTTCGGTTTCGCCGACCAGCTCGCCACCTACCTGGGTGCGATCAGCAGCTCGATCCCCAGCCAGTTCCTGGCCATGCTGCCCTACCTGGCGACCATCCTGGCCGTCGCCGGGCTGGTCGGCCGGGTCCGTGCACCTGCCGCCGACGGCAAGCCGTACATCAAGGGCTGACGCCCGAGCCGTGCCCGGCGGGCCTTTCCGCCGGGCACGCTCCGTACGCTCTCCAGCCCTCTCCCGCTCCCGCTCATGGTCAAGTGATGAAAAGTAGGCGTCAGGGGCGTCTCTCACCTACTTTTCATCACTTGATCACGCAAGCGGGAGTGGGGGCGGGTGTCGGGACGGGAGCCCCTGCTTGCTCCTGACCTGGGCTACCTGGGCAGAATGACGGCATGAGCGACATTGACTGGGCGCGGTTGCGCGCCGCCGCGACCGACGCGATGCGGCACGCGTACGCGCCGTACTCGACGTTCCCGGTGGGCGCCGCCGCGCTGGTCGACGACGGCCGTGTGGTGGTGGGTTGCAACGTGGAGAACGCCGCGTACGGGGTGACGCTCTGCGCCGAGTGCGGAGTGGTGTCCAGCCTGCACGCCACCGGCGGCGGTCGGCTCGTCGCGCTGTCCTGCGTCGACGCCACCGGCGAGCCGTTGATGCCGTGCGGTCGCTGCCGGCAGCTGCTCTGGGAGCACGGCGGCCCGGAGTGCCTGATCGAGACCAGGGGCGACCCGCTGCGGATGGCCGAGCTGCTGCCGCACGCCTTCGGCGTCGAGGACCTGGAAGCCGTCACCGGGGAGACTCCGGTGCCGGTGGTCCCCGAGCGGCTTGCCGCCTGGCGCGGGCGCGGCACCGTCTTCGTGCACGCGGACATGTCCGCCGGCCAGCAGGTCTGGACGGCGTACTGGGAACGCTCGGCCGGAGACGACGCGGGCGCCGAGACCGGTGTGCTGGAGGAGGCGCCGAGCTGGGATGATCCCGCCGAGGCGATCACCTGGGGGATGGCACGCACGCCCCGGGTCGTGGTGGTCGACGAGACCGGCACCATCTTCTGGGCCGGCGAGGGTGAGCCACCCGCGGAGATCCCTGTTCGCTGGAGTTGAGCGGCGGGGATTGGGCCGACCGTGGGTCGGGATCTGCAACAGACTAGGGAAGATCTTCTGATGAGTTTTGCTGCTGTTGACGTCATTCGGGTGAAGCGGGACGGCGGGGTGCTGTCGGACGCGCAGATCGACTGGGTGGTCGACGCGTACACCCGGGGGGCTGTCGCGGACGAGCAGATGTCCGCGCTGGCGATGGCGATCCTGCTCAACGGCATGACCGGGCCGGAGATCGCCCGGTGGACCGCCGCGATGATCGCCAGCGGCGAGCGGCTGGACCTCTCGGCGGTACGCCGGCCGACCGTCGACAAGCACTCCACCGGCGGCGTCGGCGACAAGATCACGCTGCCGCTCACCCCGTTGGTGGCGGCCTGTGGCGCGGCAGTGCCCCAGTTGAGCGGCCGGGGTCTCGGGCACACCGGCGGCACGTTGGACAAGTTGGAGTCCATCCCGGGCTGGCGGGCCACGGTCAGCAACGACGAGTTCATCAAGCAGCTGGACGAGGTCGGCGCGGTGATCTGCGCGGCGGGCGCCGGGCTCGCCCCGGCGGACCGCAAGCTGTACGCGCTGCGCGACGTGACCGGCACCGTGGAGGCGATCCCGCTGATCGCCAGCTCGATCATGAGCAAGAAGATCGCCGAGGGCACCGGCGCGCTGGTCCTCGACGTCAAGGTCGGTTCGGGCGCCTTCATGAAGTCCGTCGACCAGGCCCGTGAGCTGGCGCGCACCATGGTCGAGTTGGGCGGCGCGCACGGCGTCCGGACGGTTGCCCTGCTCACCGACATGTCCACCCCGCTCGGCCTGGCGATCGGCAACGCCGTCGAGGTGACCGAGTCGGTCGAGGTGCTGGCCGGTGGTGGGCCGGCCGACGTGGTGGAGCTGACGCTCGCCCTGGCCCGGGAGATGCTCGACGCCGCAGGCCTGCCGGACGCCGACCCGGCGGCGGCGTTGCGCGACGGTCGGGCGATGGACTCCTGGCGGTCGATGATCCGGGCGCAGGGCGGCGACCCGGACGCGCCGATGCCCGAGGCCGCCGAGGTCGAGGTGGTCCGCGCCGAGCAGGACGGGTACGTCGCCGCCGTCGACGCGTACGCCATGGGGGTTGCGGCGTGGCGGCTCGGCGCGGGTCGGGCCCGCAAGGAGGACCCGGTCAGCGTGCCGTCCGGTGTGGTGTTGCACAAGCGGCCGGGTGACCCGGTGCGGGCCGGTGACGCCCTCTACGAGCTGCGTGCCGAGGACGCGACGCGGATCCCGGCGGCGTTGGCGGAGGCCGCGACGGCGGTGCGTGTCTCGTCGACCGCTGCGGCGTCGACGCCGCTGGTCATCGAGCGCATCGGCTGACCGAACAGGGGTCGGGGTGGGCATGGTGCCGATCACCTGGGAGCGCTATTGTCGCAGGCCAAGGGGGGACCACCGGCCCTGCGCCGGCGCGAGCAGACAGGAAGACCCGCCGTGACCGTTGCTGCCCCCGACCCACGTGAGGTGCGCGAGGCGAGTCTGGACGAGCTGTCCCGGCTCGGCCTGCCGCTGCCGCCGGCCCAGTTCCCGTTGGTGTGGGAGCCGGGTGACGAGATCGACCTGCGCCCGACGGCGGAGATCGAGGCGCGGATCGCCGTCCTGCACCTGATCCTCGCGCGGTGCTTCGGGATGCCCCCGCAGGCGGCGATGAGCTGGCTGCTCGGCTCACACCTGGTGGAGATGGTGACCCCGCCGGAGTGGCAGTTCGTGATGGGCGGCAAGGGCGACCACCGTTCGTTCGTGCTGCACCACGACGCGCTCTTCGCGCTGGCGTGGGTGCTCGGGTTGAGCAAGCAGCTCGACCCCACGCTGGCCGTCGACGAACGGCTGGTCGAGCGGCTACCGCACATCGCCGGAGGGGAGACCTTCCCGCACTGGCGCTCCCGGATCCTCACCGCGCCGCAGCACCCGGCGGACGCGGCCGCTCTGCTCGACCTGCACTACTGCCTGGACTGGGCCTACCTGGAGACCGAGCGCGACGGTCGGAGGGCACCGGGCCTGGTCGACGCGAACGCGATCGGGCAACGCCGCTGGGCACTGGAGTGGGCGGTGATCCTGCGCGGGCCGTACCACGACGAGCCCCCGGGTTGGGAAGAGGTCGACCTCTCCACCTGAGGTCAGCGGGGTCGGTACGCGGCCACCCGGACCGCGACCGTCACCCGGACGGGCTCGGGCAGTGCGGCCAGTCGTTCGGTGCGGGAGGCCTGATCGGTGTGCCAGGCGCTCGGGCCCATCCCGACCAGGCTGGCGGCCTCGGTACGGGTCAGGGCCAGCTCCGCCCGGTGCACTGTGGAGCGGACCGGTGTGAAGTGCCCGCCCAGGCTGCTGGTCACCCGGTCCGCCTTCTCCGGGTCCACTCGGAGCAGGTCGAGCGCGTCCACCAACTCGGTGAGATGGTCGGCGTCCGGCGTGACCACGAGCAGGGTGCCGGCCGGATCGAGCACCCGGTGGAACTCCGGGCCGTTGCGCGGAGCGAAGACGTTCAGCAGCACGGCCGTCGAGGCGTCGGCCAGCGGCAGCCGCTGCCAGGTGTCGGCGAGCGCGGCGGCGGCCCGGGGATGCGCACGGGCCGCGCGACGCAGCGCCGGCTTGGACACGTCCAGGGCCAGACCCACGGCGTCCGGCAGCGCCGCCAGCACCGCGCCGAGGTACCGGCCGGTGCCGGCGCCGGCATCCACCACCAGGGGGTACGCGCCGACGTCGGGCGTCGAGGGCTCGGACCGTACCCCCGCTGTTGTGTCCTTTGCTCTGCTTACCTCCAGGCGACACCCCTGGTCGGAGACCGGTGCCTCGGTGGGAGCAGAGCCCCGGGGGTGCGTCGCGTCGAGACGGCCGACGGCCTCCGTGGCGGCGGTGGCGAGGGCGGCGGAGATGACGTCGTAGTGGCCGGCGGCCTGGAAGTCCTCCCGGGCCGCGATCATCTCGGCGGTGTCCCCGACGTGCGGGGCGCGACCGGCGAGCAGGTTGACGTAACCCTGGCGGGCGATGTCGAAGCTGTGCCGGTGCGGGCAGCGCAAGGCTCGGGCGGTGCCGGCGGTCGTCTCGCTCAACGGTTCGCCGCAGACCGGGCAGCGCATTCGGTGCAGGATCCGGGGATCCACGTCAGGCCGCCGGCTCGTGCCGTGGGCGGGGCTGCTGACCAGCCAGGTGGTCCACCACCCGGTGGGTGAGCGCGCCGAGCGCCTCGATCTCGGCGGGGGTGAGCAGGTCGATGAGGTTCCGGCGGACGGCGGCCAGGTGGCCGGGTGCCGCAGCCTCGATGGCCTCCCGGCCGGCCGGGGTGAGCGCGACTATCGAGCCGCGGGCGTCGTCCGGGCACTCCTGTCGGGTCACCAGGCCGCGTTGCTGCATCCGGGTGAGGTGGTGGGAGAGCCGGCTGCGGGACCAGAGCATCCGATCCGCCAGATCGCGGAGGCGCAGACGTCCCTCCGGTGACTCCGAGAGGTCGGAGAGCACGTCGTAGTCGGGTTCGGAGAGACCGCTGTCCTGCGTCAGGTCCCGGGCCAGCTCCAGGTCGAGCAGGCGACGCATCCGGCGGTAGCCCCGCCAGGCGCGGTCCTCCCGCTCGTCCAACCACCGTGGCGCGTCCATGCCACCAGCCTACCCGGATCGTTGACATGTCATCGAATCACCCCCTACGGTCGATGACATGTCAACGAATGACCTCTGGCAGCTCTTCGGCGAACGCGGGCGCGGAGTGCTGGTCACCCTGCGCCGCGACGGCCGACCCCAACTGTCGAACCTCGACTACCTGGCCGAGCCGGGGCTCATCCGATGCTCGACCGTCGGCGACCGGGCCAAGGCCCGCAACCTGCGCCGGGACCCCCGGGCGAGCTTCCACGTGACGACCAGCGACGGTGGCGCGTACGCGGTCGCCGACGGCACCGCCACCCTCACCCCACCCGCCGCCACCGAGGACGACGCCACCGTTGAGGAACTGGTCGAGGTCTACCGGCGCATTCGTGGCGAGCACCCCGACTGGGCGGAGTACCGGGCCGCCATGGTCGCCGACGGTCGAGTGGTCATCCGACTCGCCGTCGAACGCGTCTACGGCTGGCCCGGATGAGCGGCCTGCTCGGATGGGCAGGAGCTGGCTGACTAGGGTCTGAGCATGGTCGCAACAATCCGGTACGAGGACATCGTCAAGGTCCCGAAGGCACTGCTGCACGACCACCTCGACGGCGGGCTGCGGCCGGCGACGATCGTCGACCTGGCCGCCGAGGTGGGCCACGAGCTGCCCGCCACCGATCCCGAGGCGCTGGGACGCTGGTTCGCGGAGGCGGCCGACTCCGGTTCCCTGGAGCGCTACCTCGAGACGTTCGCGCACACCGTGGCGGTCATGCAGACCGCGCCGGCGCTACGGCGGGTCGCTCGCGAGTGCGCCCTCGACCTGGCGGCCGACGGGGTGGTCTACGCCGAGGTGCGCTTCGCCCCGGAGCAGCACCTGGAGCAGGACCTCAGCCTGGACGAGGTGGTCGAGGCGGTGCTGGCCGGGTTCGCGGAGGGCACCGCCCAGGCCGTCGAGGCGGGCCTGACCATCCGGGTGGGCACCCTGCTCACGGCGATGCGGCACGCCGCCCGATCCCAGGAGATCGCCGAGCTGGCCGTGCGGCACCGGGACGCCGGGGTGGTCGGCTTCGACATCGCCGGCGCCGAGGCGGGCTTCCCGCCCACCCGGCACCTGGACGCCTTCGAGTACCTCCAGCGGGAGAACTTCCACTTCACCATCCACGCCGGCGAGGCGTTCGGGCTGCCCTCCATCTGGCAGGCGATCCAGTGGTGCGGAGCGGACCGGCTCGGCCACGGGGTACGGATCGTCGACGATATCGCCCCCGACGGCGCGCTCGGTCGGCTGGCCGCGTACGTCCGGGACAAGCGGATCCCCCTGGAGCTGTGCCCCTCCTCGAACGTGCAGACCGGTGCGGTGGCCTCCATCGCGGACCACCCGATCGGCCTGCTGCGGGACCTGCGTTTCCGGGTGACGGTCAACACCGACAACCGGCTGATGAGCGGCACCTCCATGTCGCGGGAGATGTCGCTGCTGGTGGACACGTTCGGCTACGGCTGGAAGGAGTTGCAGTGGTTCACCATCAACGCGATGAAGAGCGCCTTCATCCCGTTCGACGAGCGGCTCCGGATCATCGATGAGGTGATCAAGCCGGCGTACGCCAAGCTGCTGGCCTGACCCCCTCAGCCGTGCGGGTGGCCGGCGAGCAGGCCGGCCACCCGGCGCAGCACCTCCCGGGCGCGGGCCGCCTCCGCGCCCAACCCGGTCTGCCGGCGCAGGACCGCGGGCTCGGCCCGGAGCAGCGCCACCCCCCGCCGGACCAGCACCCGGGGGGCCTTGCGCTGCTCGGACAGGTCACGGGCCAGCCGGCGGAGGAAGGTCGCCCCGCGCGGTCGACGCAGCGCGTACGCCCCGGCCAGCAGTCCCCGGCGACGGCACTCCTCGACGATCTCGGCCGCGAAGATCCCTTCGGCCACGAAAAGTGGCGATCCGTCGACATGGAATGGCCGGGTGGCCACCCTCCGGTCCGCACCGATCGCATAAACCGGCACATCGGCTCGGCCTTCACGAGCAAGTTGGGCAATGATTTCCACCGCTGTCGAGGCGTCCCAGGACTGAGGAGATTCCCAATCCACCTGGCCGTTTCGTCGCGGCAACGTAGGGTCATCGCCGTCTTTGTAGAAGTCGTCCAAGCAGAGCACCGGTAACCCGGTTTGCTGTGCTATGTACGACTTTCCGGAGCCCGAAGGGCCGGCGAGCAGGACAACGCGGTGCGGATGTTCCATTACCTTCAGTTACTCCGGCCAGACGGACTGCTATCAAATCGCATCAACATCTCATCACACCTTCGGTCGGGGACAACCTGGGCTTTCTTCTTGCCGACCGGCGTGATGGAATCTCGGGGGTCCGACCCGCCGGGTCGGTCGCTGGGCGTTGCCCGAGGCAACGCGTTGAAGCTGTAATCGCGAGGGCGGTGTTGTGAGCAAACGGCCAAAGATGGCGGGCTCCCTCCTGTCGCGGCTGCGCCAGCCGGCCAGCCGGCTCGGGGACATGCCGATCTGGTCCAAGCTCGGTCTAATCATGATCGTGCCGACCATCGCCACGGTCGTGGTGGGCACCAGTGGTCTGGTCGACCACGTGGAGACGCTCAACAATGCCAACCGGGCCGGCGACCTGGCGAACCTGTCGAGCTATTCAGGTGACCTGGTCGACAGCCTGCAGGACGAGCGGACCGCCGCCGTGCTGCTGCTGGGCGCCGACGGGACGCAGCCGACGGCCCAGTACCAGGAGGCCTACAACCGGGTGAACTCCCGGGTCGACCAGGACGCGATCCCCTACCGGCAGCAGCGGGCCGACATCGAGGACCTGCCGAGCAGCCTGGATGGTCTGCTCGACGGCATCGACCAGAACCTGCAGGACCTGTCGGGCGTCCGCAGCCAGGTGTTCAACGGCAAGCTCGCGCTCACCGAGACCGTGCAGGCGTACGAGGGCCTGATCAGCGACCTGCTCGCCATCCGTGACTCGGCCACGCAGCTCGCCGGTGACAACGACCTGAGCGACCGGATGCGCGCCGCCGCGGCGGTCGCCCGGGAGAAGGAGTTCCTCGCCGTACGCCGGGTCGTGGTGCACCGCGCGCTGGGCGTCAAGGGTGGAAAGCGCCTGACGCCGGCGCTGCGCACCGACTACATCGCCAGTGGCACCGGCCAGCAACAGGCGCTGCAGAGCTTCAAGGCCGTCGCCACCCCGGACGACGCGAAGTTCCACGACCAGACCGTCGCCGGCGGCGACCGTCGGCAGGCACAGAACTACACCGGCTGGATCGACGGCAACACCACCGGCGACATGAGTCGCGCGCCGTTCGGCCCGGACCAGTGGGAAGCCGCCATGACGGCCAACGCGAAGCTGGTCCGCACCGTCGAGACGCAGCTCGACAGCGAAGTGGTCAAGGAAGCCGACGCCCTCCGCTCGGACGTCCAGCGCCAGGTCTTCCTGGAGACCGGCCTGCTGCTCAGCATGCTGCTGCTGGCCATCCTCTTCGCGTACCTGGTCGCCCGGTCCATGGCCCGTTCGCTCCGCGAACTGCGGCAAGGTGCCCTCTCCGTCGCCCAGTACGGCCTACCGCAGGCGGTTGCCCGACTGCGTGACCCGCAGGTCGTCGGGCAGCTCACCCCGGTGCAGTTGGCGAACCAGATCGCCGAGCCGCTGCCGGTCCGCAGCCGTGACGAGTTCGGCCAGGTGACCGAGGCGTTCAACGCCGTCCACCTGGAAGCCGTCCGCACGGCCGCCGAGCAGGCGGCACTGCGCGCCTCCGTCGCGACCATGTTCGTCAACCTGGCCCGCCGTTCACAGATCCTGGTCGACCGCCTCATCGGGCACCTCGACCGGCTGGAGCGCGGCGAGGAAGACCCGGACCGTCTGGCCGAGCTGTTCCAGCTCGACCACCTGGCCACCCGAATGCGCCGCAACGACGAAAACCTGCTGGTGCTCGCCGGTGCCGACTCCACCCGCGTGCAGCGGGAGCCGGCCGCGCTCATCGACGTGCTGCGCGCCGCGCAGTCCGAGGTCGAGCACTACACCCGGATCGAGTTCGGCGTCATCGACCGTGACATCGAGGTCGCCGCACACGCGGTCAACGACCTGGTGCACCTCGTCGCCGAGCTGTTCGACAACGCCACCGCGTTCTCTCCGCCCGACTCGCAGGTGATGGTCGAGGCCCGCCGGGTCGGCGACCGCGCCTCGCTCTACGTCGAGGACCGCGGCATCGGCATCAGCGCCGACCAGCTGCACGACCTCAACGAGCGGCTCGCGACGCCGCCGCAGGTGGACGTGGCCGTCTCCCGGATGATGGGCCTGGTCGTGGTCGCCCGGCTGGCCTCCCGGCACGGCGTCCGGGTCGAGCTGCGCCCCGGCTCCGACCGTGGCACCGTCGCGGACGTCACCCTGCCCACCTCGGTGCTGGTGCCCCGGGCGCTCTCCGGTCGGGTGCAGCAGCCTCCGGCTCTCCCCGCCGCCGGCGGCCCTCAGCAGAACGGGCCCGCACCGGTCTTCGGCGCGCTGCCGGCGTTGGGCAACGGCCCCCGTCCGAGCGAGTCCGGCAACCAGGTCACCCTCGGCGGTCGTCCGTTCGAGCCCGCCTCGCGCAACGGATCCGGCACCCCGGCCAACGCCGGCGGCTACCGCTCGATGCCGGCGTGGTCCGACCTGACCGGCGCTGCCGGTGCGAACGGCGTCAACGGTGGCGACGGGTTCACCCCGCGGCCCGCCAACGGCCAGGGCATCGACCCGCTGCCGCAGCGTCGCGCCGGGGACGACGGGCCGAGCACCGGCCAGCAGCCGTCCATTCCTCGACAGTTGCCGAGCAGCCCTGAGACGCAGCCGTACTCGGCGCCCCCGGTTTCCGCGCAGCCCTACTCCGGCGCGCCGGTCTCCGCCTCGCCGGCCTCCGGTCAGCCGTACTCCGGCCAGCCCTACTCGGGAGCTCCGTACTCCGGTCAGCCGGTGTCCGCGGCCCCGGCCTCCGGCCAGCCGTACGCCGGTCCGCCGGTGTCCGCCTCGCCCGTGTCGGCGTCGCCGGCGTCCGGTCAGCCGTACTCGGGTCAGCCGTACTCGGCGCCGCCGGCCTCCGGTCAGTCGTTCAGCGGGTTCACGCCCCGGTCGGCCCCGCCCGCGCCCGCGGCCGGTGCTCCGGCACCGCCGGCCTGGCCTCCGGTGCCGAACGGGGACCGGGACGCGGCCACCCCGCCGGTGCCCGAGCGGCTCGCCGCCGCCCTGGACATGACCACCGAGCTGCCGCGCGTGCCGCGACCCGGCGAACAGCCGTCCGCCGCAGCCGCCCAGCCTCCGGCTCCGGCTCAGCGTCCGGCTCCGGCTCCAGCTCCGCAGAGTCGGCCGGCTCCGCAGCAACCGCAGGCGCAGAACCGCCAGCGGTACGCGGACGAGACGATGGAGCTGCCGATCTTCCGGGAGCTCGAGTCGGCCTGGTTCCGTACCCGCCGCCCGGGTTCGGAGGAGGGCGCCGCCGGCGCCAAGCCGGCGACGAACGGCGACAACGCGACCCAGCAGTTCGCCACCGTCGAGGCCACCGGTCAGGCAGTCCACAAGACACCACCCGGGACGACAGGTAACACACCGATGGCAGACACTCCGACGGCCGGAGGAGCGCCGCGGGGCAACGGCTCCACAGCGAACGAGGGCGGTCGCCCCAGCCTCGCTGAGAGCCTGCCGAACCGCCGGCCCCAGCCGCAGACCAACGGTTGGCAGACCGCGGCCGACGACGGCTGGCGTGCTGCCTCGGCGGCGGCTGACACGGTGCCGGTGAGCGAGACCACCACGACCGGTCTGCCGAAGCGCAAGCCGATGGCGCAGCTGGTACCTGGTGCGGTGGAGAAGCCCACCACCTCGGTCCAGCGGCGCTCCCCGGAGGCGGTTCGTGGCCTGCTCTCCGCCTACCACCGGGGCGTGCAGCGAGGGCGTAGCACCTCGGACAACCCGACCAGCCCGGAGGCAACTTCGGGTGGGCAATCCTCGCAGTCTGGCTCAGGCCCGGTGGCCGGGAGCGGGCAGAAGGAGCAAGAAGGATGACAACTACGCAGGATCTTGGTTGGCTGCTGGCCAACTTCGCCGACCGGGTGCCCGGTGTCGCGCATGCGGTCGCCGTATCGGCGGACGGCCTTCTCCTGGCGTCGTCACGGGATCTGCCGCGCGACCGGGCAGACCAGCTCGCCGCGATCTCGTCGGGTCTGGTCAGTCTGACCCAGGGGGCAGCACGCTGCTTCGAGGGAGGCGCGGTGTTGCAGACCGTCGTGGAGATGGACAATGGCTTCCTGTTCCTGATGTCCATCTCGGATGGCTCGTCCTTCGCCGTGCTGGCTGCTCGCAGCTCCGACGTGGGCCAGGTCGGCTACGAGATGGCGCTGCTGGTCGACCGGGTGGGCGACGCGCTGACCCCGCAGCCGCGTGCGGCTGCGGGCATGCTGGGCTGACGTCTCGCCGATCGTGAGGTCGGCACGACTTCAACAACGACAACGACGGGTTTCACCGGTGGGAGCCGGTAACGGGTGCGAAGGAGGTGAGCGGCGAGATGGCCGATCGTGACGAACCAACCGGAGCGTTGGTCCGTCCATACGCCGTGACCCGTGGTCGCACCCGTCCCCGGCTCGACATCGCGCTGGAGGCGCTCGTCGAGACGACGGTGCGCGGCCGTACCGCTGCCAATGGCAACGGTGGTGGCCGCGAACACCAGTACATCGCCGCGCTGTGTGACGGACGCGTGCAATCGCTCGCGGAGATCGCGGCGCGGATGCAGCTCCCGCTCGGTGTGGCCCGGGTGCTCATCGCCGACATGGCGACGGACGGCCTGGTCGCGGTCCACGAGCCGACCATCCTGGACGACTCCGACGACGCGGTGGGCACTGAACTGCTGGAGAGGGTGCTGAGTGGACTTCGCAGGCTCTGACATGTCGCACCGCCCGCCGAACCCGGGCGGCCGCGTGACGTCGGCGAAGATCGTTATCGCCGGTGGATTCGGCGTCGGTAAGACGACGCTGGTCGGCTCGGTCTCGGAGATCACGCCGCTGACCACCGAGGCCATCATGACCTCGGCTGGCGTGGGCGTCGACGACACCCGGCAGGTGCCGGGCAAGTCGACGACCACGGTGGCCATGGACTTCGGCCGGATCTCGATCGACCGTGACCTGATCCTGTACCTCTTCGGTACGCCGGGTCAGACCCGATTCTGGTTCATGTGGGACGAACTGGTTCGGGGCGCGATCGGCGCGGTCGTGCTGGTGGATACTCGCCGGCTGGCCGACTGCTTCGCCGCGATCGACTTCTTCGAGCACCGACGCCTCCCGTACCTGGTGGCGATCAACTGCTTCGACGGGATGCAGTACCACGACCCGCAGGACGTTCGGGACGCCTTGGCGATCTCCAGCGACGTGCCGGTGGTGGCCTGTGACGCCCGTAACCGGGAGTCGACGAAGCACGTGCTGATCTCGCTGGTCGAGTACGTGCTCACCATGCGCCGTACGCGCGCCGTCGCCCCGGCCTGATCGGGACGCAACACGCCCGGTGGTGGCTCCGGCCCCCACCGGGCGCGGCACTCTGCGCGCCCTTCGCCGCTTCCAGAGAGCCTTGGAGCTGTCGGCCCCGGCACCCTGTGGCCGATAGCTCTCCAGGGCTCCTCAGGAGGCGGCGTTGCCGCGTCCTGGACTCCTTGCCCCCCACCACACATGCGACAGCGCCCCCGGTCGACTGACCGGGGGCGCTGTCGTGTGTAGAGAGGGTCAGGACTGGTAACCGGCGGAGCGGTACTCGTACTCCCGGTCGTCGTCACGGTCCCCGTGGTCACGGCTGAAGTCCCAGCCGCCGGCCGCCTCACGACCGGGCCGACCGCCCACCGCGAAACCGCCGATCTCCTGGCCACGACGCCAGCCACGGAAGTAGCCGGTGGTGTTCTCCGCGAGACTTGCCGCATCGCGCACTATCCGCAATGGACGCTCCTCACGCAGCGGGGAACCCGGGACCAGATTGGCCTGAGGCACACGCTTCGGCAGCCCGGCGTTGGTCTCGGCGCCCACCGCGGGACGGGCGGCCTGTTCTGCGGCCTGCCAGCCGGTGTCGGCAGTGGTCGACCAGTCCAGATCGGACTCCTCGGCCTGGCCGACGAACCAGGCCGACTTGGCCTGCGCGAAGATCAGCAGGTCGCCGTCGCCCTCGTCGGCGACCGGCGGTGGCCGGTGCTCGACCGGCGGTGGCCGGTGCTCCACGGGCGGTGGCCGGTGCTCCATCGGGGGCAGCGGCCGGTGCTCGGCGGCACGGTCGGTTCGAGCAGCCGCTCGACCGCCGCGAGCAGCCTGCTCCCGGTCGACCAATCGCAACGGCGGCGTCTCCAGGTGCGGCTCCGTGGGCGGGTTGAGCCCTTCCCGGAGCGCCCGGTCGGCCAGCGGCGGTGGCTCCACCAGCCGCAGCATGGGCGGCTCCTGGGGTAGGTCGTCGGCCAACCAGGGCGGCGTGACCCGACCGTCCGCCCGACCCGGGTCGGTGGGGGCGTCGATGCCGCGCCCACCGCCGTACGGGTAGGCCACCGGGTTGTTCGGCGAACTGTCGGCCGGGTCCTCCGGGTTGTTGACCAGCGGCCAGTTGGCCCGGGACCCCGGGGGCGCAGTGTCCTGACCGGGCCGCGGGGTCGGCACCGGAATGCTGAGGTCGGTGGCGCTGAACCCGCCCGTGGGCGGCTCGTCGACCGGGCGTTGCAGGTGGCTCGACCGTTCGCCGTTGGTCTTCGGACGGGGCGGGATGACCGTACGCTGCCGTTCGGCCCGCGCATTGTTGATGGCGGCGGTGGTCAGCGTCGGCCGGAACGGCTCGCCGGCCTCGGCCGGAGGCACCGTGCCGCGCTGCGTGGGGGCGATCGGGGTGATCCCGGGCGGCGGGGGTGGCGGCGAGGAGACCGGTCGGTTGGTCGGACCGTCGATCCGGCTGGGCGCCGGCTCGGTGGTGCGGTGCGGAAGTGTGGACGCCGGGGGCTTGGCCATCGCGGCCGGTGCCATCGGTGCGGGTGCGACAGGCGGCGGCGTGACCGGTGCCGGTGCCGTCGGGGGCGGCCCGAGTGGGCGGGGCGACGCCATCGGAGCGTTGCCGGGGATCGGCTCGGGGCGGCTGCGGCGCCCGACGGCCGGTGCGGGCTCGGCGGGCGGGGTGGGACGGACCGGGCGCAGCCCTGCACCGGTGGCGGTCATCCCGGTCAGTTCGCCGACCGACTCGCCACGGCGGGCGGCGGCGCGGCGGCCGGGCGCCTGGGCGGGCGCGGTGACCCGTGAACCGAGGGCACTGACCAGGGCTTCACACCCCGCGTCGCAGGCCCGTACGGAGGCGACGGCCTGCCGGACAGTCTCGGCCACCGCTGAGGTGAGCGCCCGGTTGACCGCGGCGCGCCGGGGCGTTTCGGAGATGGCGACCCGCAGGGCGGTGACCGCCTCGTTGATCTCGTCGGCGTCGGCGACCCCGTCGGCGGCCAGATGCGCGGCGATGGCGTCGGCCGCTACCGACACCTCGCGACCACGGGCCACGGTGCCGCCGAGCATGCCCGGCTCGGGCAGCGCGTCGAGCACCGCGAGAGAGACCGGCTCGGCCGGGTCCGGGTACGCCCGCAAGGCCGCCGGGTAGAGCTCACGAAGGACCTCGCGCAGCGCGACGGCGGCCGAGTGTCGACCAGTGGCCAGCGCCGCGTGCGCGGAGAGCACCTGCTTGTAGCCGGCCAGATCCCGGGGTGCCGGCAGGGTGACCGCCGACAGCGCGCCGGCCTGCAACGCGCGGGCCAGGCCGACGGCCCGTCGTTCGGCCGGAGGCGACTGCATCTCCTCAAGGGAGTCGTCGTCGGCGAACCGCTCGGCGAAGTCGTCCACCGAGTCGTCGTCGGCGATCGCCAGGGGTCGACCCGCCGCGCTCAACAGCGAGATGACCGTGTGGTCGTCGCTGTCGGCGGCGATGGCCGCTCCGCTCGGCCCGCCCGACCGCTCCACGAGCAGCGCGACGAGCTGGGCGTAGCCAGCGGCGTCGTCGCTGATCTCGCTGACATGCAGCAGACGGCCTGCGTCATCGACCACAGCGGACGTCAGCGTCGAGCCGGCGGAGGCCGGTCGGTCAGCCGGATCCGCCGAGGCCAGACCGCAGTAAACGCGCACGAGCGCCACGGCGTCGTCCTCCTCCCGGGACAGGTCTTTCCTCTGCCAGCAACTGATGCTCCCCGGTACGGGTCAGTCGCGCCAGTCCACCACCGCAGAGATCTTGCCGACAATGGTGCGCCAACCCAAACTCGCGGTCTGCGCACCGATCTTCTTCAGCCGCCGCCGACCCATGAAAGCGCCGATGCCGCCGTTGGCGGTGGCCCGCAGCGCCTCGTCCAGGTCGTCGAGACTGGAGCCGGCGGAGAGCATGTCGAGCACCGCAGGCAGCCGCAATGCGTACGAAAGGTCACGAGCGACCTCGCCGGCCTCGATCAGCAGGGTCGAATCCCAGGTGTCGTGCCCGCCGCGCAGGTTCTCCACGACGAGGTCGAGCTCGTAGGTGTCCTCGTCGAGCGGCACGATATCTGCCGGCTCCACCCGTTCGGACAATTCATTCCAGCTGTCCAGTTGGGACAGATCGTTGGGAGCACCGGACCGGATGAAACTGACCAACGACTCGGGGGTCTTGAACAGCAGCAACTTGCCCTTGTTGCTGAGGAAGACCGGCACCTCCTCGTCGTCCGCCTCGTCGGCGACGTCCTCGTCCTCGTCCTCGTCCTCGGCCGCGGTTTCGGCGGCCCCGTCGCGGCGTCGCTTCGAGTCGTCCTCGTCGCTGTCGGCGAACTCCTCGGCCAGCTCCTCGTCGAGGATGACGACGGTCTCGTCGTCCTCTTCCTCCTCGATCACCTGACGGCGGGCGAGGAACGGGTCGTCCAGGTCGCGCTCGGCCACGTCGGTCGGGGTCAGCGAGCTGGCCGGCCGGTACGCCCGCAGTGTGAAGCCGGTGCCGGCGGGGAGGGCGATCTCCACGGGATCGATGCGCAGCTCGTCCCAGAGCGCACGGTCGACCGGGCCCGCTGGGCGGTCGATCTCCTCGATCTCGTCTGGCTGGGCCGCGCCGGTGGTGTCGTCGAGCTCGGGCTCGTCGGCGTCGGGCCGTTGGGGCGACTGGCGGGCCACGCTGACCTCCGTGTGCTTCGGGTTGCCCACCCGCCGGGGTCTCTGACCGACGAGTGACTCTGGGCACATACCCTAGTCGGCGGACCTGGGTGACCGGTGCCCGCACCCCGGTGGCCGCTTGGCGCACGGATTCGGCCTGCTGGTGACGGGCGCTGGCGAACCGACCGTTCGACAAGTAGCGTAGCTACGCATGAAGGCCCAGGCGTTGCACGGCCACCTCGACGCTCTGCTGCTCGCCGTTCTCGAACAGGGCGCGCTGCACGGCTACGCCATCATCGAGGCCCTACGCGAGCGCAGTGACGGCAGCCTCGATCTGCCCACCGGCACCATCTACCCGGCGTTGCGTCGCCTGGAGCGCGCCGGGCACGTGGCGAGCACCTGGAGCACCGTCAACGGCCGGGAGCGGCGGACGTACGAGCTCACCGACTCCGGCCGGCGGGCGCTGGCCGGGGAACGCGCCGGTTGGCACGACTTCCAGCTGACCGTCGGCCGGTTCCTGGACCCGGGCAGCCCACCCACGACCCCGGCCTGATCCCCACCGGGCGGGCGTTGGCTCAGCGGGCGACGGCCAGCAGCCAACCGCGCACCGCACGGGTCAGCGAGAAGTAGGCACCGCCGACCAGCACCGCCCCGATGATCATCGGGGGCCAGTGCAGTGCGGCGTCCCAGAGGTTGACCGACCAGCCGAAGAGGGCGCACCCGGCGAGGATGGACAGCGCCAGGATCCCGGTCAGGCCGGCGCCCACCGCTCGCTGCAACCGGGCCAGGCCCGGCCGTGGCGAACGGGCGCTGGCCGCGACCACCAGCAGGCCGGCCACCGCGAGCAGCAGCGCACCCGCCCAGATCCAGTCGACCGAATTGGACAGCAGCAGATAGCCGGCCGGGGGGCGTGGGCCGTCGCTCCAGCTCGACCCTTTCCAGGTCAGGTCGCCGGCGACCATCCCCACCCCGGCGATCGCCAGCATCCGCAGGGACAACCCGCGCAGCGCGCCCGCCGCCAGCTCCGCCTGCCAGGAGGCGAGGAGCTGCGCCGGTGAGCCGAACTCGACCACGGCCCGGCGCTGCGCCTCGGTGGGCGGCAGCCCACTTTCGCGGTACGCCTCCACGGCGTCCAGCAACCCGTGCCGGGCCTCGGTCAACAGGTCGGACTTGAGCCGCGCCGGCCCCTGCAACCGGGCGGCGAACTCCCGCAGGTGCTCGTCGACCAACACGTCCTCACGGTGCGGCATGGCACCACCCTGCCACGGAATCCCGACGCCCGACGTCGGGGAGAACCCTGGTCCGTCCCGGAGCCGGGTCAGGGCGCGAGCGCCAGGTAACCCCGTTCGGCAGCGGCCTGGAGCATCCACTGGTCCCGGTACCAGCCCTGGACGGCGACCAGGTCGGCGTGCCGTCCGCGCTGGATCACCCGACCACCGTCGAGGACGACGATCTCGTCCAGCTCGGCCAGCCCGCTGAGCCGATGGGTGATCAGCAGCACCGAGTGCGCGGCGGGCGTGGCGGCCAGAGCGGACGCCAGCACCGCGTCCGCCGCCGCCGGATCCAATCCTTCGGTGGGTTCGTCGAGGACCAGCACCGGTGGCGCGGCGAGCAGGGCCCGGGCGAGCGCCAGGCGCTGCCGCTGGCCGCCGGAGAGCTGCCCGCCCTCCTCGCCGACCAGCGTGTCCCAGCCCGCCGGCTGGGCGCGTACCCACTCCAGCAGTCCGGCTGCGGCGGTGGCCGCCGTCAGCTCGTCCTCGTCCGCACCGGCCCGCCCGAGCAGCAGGTTCTCCCGAACCGTGGCGTGGAAGACGTACGCCTCGGCCAGCAGGCCGCCGACCGCCCGGGGCAGTGCCTCCTCGGCGTACGCCGAGAGGTCCTGACCGTCGAGGGTGATGCGGCCGGACACGGGCCGGACGGTGCCGGTCAGTACAGCTGCCAGGGTGCTCTTGCCAGCGCCGCTCGGGCCGACCACAGCGATCCTCCGCCCGGCGGGCAGGTCCAGGCTGACACCGTCCAGGGCGGGTGCCGCGCCGACCCGGTACCGCACTGTCACGTCGACGAAGCGCAGCTCGTGTGGACCGGCCAGGTCGGTCGTCGCGTCGGTGGATGGGGGAGTCGGCGTGCCGGCATCCAGCAGGACCGCCACCCGGGCCAGGCCGGGCCGCAACTGCGTCCACTGCCGCGCTGCCGAGACAAGGGCGAGTGTCACCTCGACGGCGGCCAGCGCGCCGACGGCCAGGACACCCACCAGCACCCCCGACACGTCGGCGGCCAGCGCGGCCAGCACCACGGCCGCAGCGGTCAGCCCGGCGGTCAGCACCCCGGCCGCGTCCACCGCGAACCCGGTGGCGGCCAGCCGCCGTTCCAACCGGGCCAGTTGGTTGGCGCGCTGCTCGGCGGCGCGCAATGCGACCTCGGTCGCTCCGAACGCGGCCAGGTCGGCAGCGCCGTGGGTGAGGTCGATCGCGTCGGTGGCCAGTGCACCGCGCAGGGGCGCCACCTGGGCCGCGCTGCGGCGGGTGACAGCGGTGGCCAGTGCGGGCAGCGCCACACCGGCCACCAGCACCCCGATGGCGAGCGCCCCGGCGGCGGGCGGTGAGATCAGCGCCGCCCCGGCCACCGCCAGCACACCGACCAGGGCCGCTGCCGAACCGGGTACCAGCACTCGCAGCAGCAGGTCCTGGACGGCCTCGACGTCGGAGACCAGCCGACTCAGCACGTCCCCCGAGCGGTGCGCGGCGTCGCGGCGGGCCGCGAGAGTGGCGAAGACCCGGGCCCGGACGTCGGTGATCATGCGGAGCACCGCGTCGTGCCCGGCGAGCCGTTCGGTGTAGCGGAACACACCACGGCCGATCGCCAGCGCCCGTACCGCGACGATCGCCACGGTGAGCCGGTCCAGTGGAGGCTGGCCGGCGGCGCTCATCAACAGCCACGTGGCAGTGGCCATCAGGGCGAGCCCGGCGAACTCGGTGGCGGCGGCGAGCAGCCCGGCGCCGACCAGGCGACCAAGATAGGGGCGGGCCAGTCGCAGCACGGCCCGCTCGGCGGCGGCCCGCCCGGCCGGTGTCGCGTCGGCCACCGCCGGCGCGTGTTCCCCGGTCATCGGGTGGCCTTTCCGGTCGGTTCGGGCGTCAACTCGGTGACCCGACCATCCTCGACGCGCAGGATCCGGTCGGCGTCGGCGAGCAGTGCCGGCCGGTGTGCCACCAGCAGCGCGGTCCGTCCGGCGACCAGACGGCGGGTGGCGTCGAGCACCACCGCCTCGGCCGCCGTGTCCAGGCGGGCGGTGGGTTCGTCGAGGAGCACCACCGGGGCGTTCCGCAGAAAGGCCCGGGCCAGCGCCACCCGCTGACGTTGCCCGCTGGACAGCCCGTGACCGCGTTCGCCGAGCAGAGTGTCCAGGCCGTCCGGTAGGCCGGCCTCGACGTCGTCCAGGGCGGCGTCGCGCACCGCGGTGGCGAGTGCGTCGGGCGGGGTGTCCGGTGCGCCGAGCCGGATGTTGTCGGCCAGCGAGGCGGCGAACAGATGCGCCCGCTGCGGCACCCAGGCGAGCTGCCGACGCCACGCGTCCGGGTCGGCGGTGGCGAGGTCGACCCCGCCCACGGTGATCCGGCCACTGGTCGGGGTCACGAAGCCGAGCAGCAGGCCGAGCAGGGTGCTCTTGCCGGCGCCGCTGGGGCCGATGACGGCGATCCGTTCGCCGGCCCGGATGGTCAGTGTGACGTCGCGTAGCGCGGTGGTCCGCTCGTACGCCACTGTCACCCCCTCGAACCGGATCTCCCGCCGGGCGTCCGGAACTGCGGCGCCCTCGGCGGCCCGCGGCGCGACGGGCGCGGCCGAGACGGTCAGCGCCTCGTCCAGCGCGGCGAGGCCCTCCATGCTGGCGTGGAAGCGGCTGCCGGCGGCGCGCAGCGGCAGGTACGCCTCCGGGGTGAGCAGGAGCACCAGCAGCGCGGTCTGCAGGGCCAGCCCGCCGCCGAGCAGCCGGATGCCGACCGGCACCGCGACCAGTGCCACCGAGAGGGTGGCGACCAGTTCCAGCACCAACGCGGAGAGGAACGCGATCCGCAGCGTCTTCATGGTGGCGACCCGATGGCCGTCGGCCATCCGGCGTACCACGTCGGTCTGAGCCCGGGCCCGCCCGAACGCCCGCAGCGTGGGCAGCCCGGCGACCATGTCCAGGAAGTGCCCGCCGAGCAACGAGAGCCGCCGCCACTGCCGTTCGGTGGCGGCCTGTGCCTGCCAGCCCAGCAGCGCGCCGAAGACCGGGATCAGCGGCAGGGTCAGCGCGATGATCACCGCCGAGCTCCAGTCGGCGAAGACGACCCGGGCCAGCACGGCCACCGGCACCGTCACGCTGAGCACCAGCTGTGGCAGATATCCCGTGAAGTACGCGTCCAACGCGTCCAGACCGCGCCCGGCCAGGGTGGCGACCTGACCGGCCCGCTGCCCGGCCACCCAGCCGGGCCCGTGCCGGCCGACAGCGCCGAGCAGGTCGGCCCGCAGCGTGGCCTTGACCGTGGCGGCGACCCGCGCCGAGACCGTGCCCTGAGCCCAGACCAGCGCGGAGCGGGCGGCGACAGCGATCACGAAGGCGCTCAACGCCGGCCGGTCGAGTCGACCGTCGAAGGCGGTGGCCAGCACCGCCGCGAGGGCGGTGGCCTGCACCACGATCAACCCGGCGGCGAGCACACCCAGGAGCGCGAGCACGGCAAGGTCGCGCCGGGCCGCAGGGACCCGGCGCAGCAGACGCGGGTCGAACGGACGGCGCTTCACCAGTACACCGGTGCCCTACCGTCGGTCCGTCCTCGGAAAACCCACCAGCACATCGCCTGGAAGCCTAGTAGGGCCGGAAGGAGCGGCAGCGCCACCCAGCCGAGCAGCCGTAGCGTCGGTGCGCTCGCGGCCGCGTCGGCGACGGTCAGTGAGGCGCCAGGGTCGGTCGTGGACACCAGCACGTAGGGCCAGAGAGCAGCGCCGACCAGCACCACCGGCAGCGCCAGGGCCGCGCCGGTGGCGGCAAGAGCCCACCCCGGCCGTCGCCGCGCCAGCGCCGCGCGGGCCGCCAGCAGCGCCGCCACGAGCAGCACCGGCAGGAGTACGGCCACCGCCGGCCGCTGGACCGCGTCGCGTACCCGGGCGGAGAGCAGGCCCACGACGGTGGCCAGGGCGACCGCGGTGAGCGCCACCGGCACCAGTCGGCGGGCTGTGCGGCCGACCACGGCGGCGGCCTCGGCCGGCAGGCGTAGGGCGAGGAACGTCGCCCCGTGCACCGCGACCAGCGCGACGATGGTCAGCCCGACGGCTGCGGCGAACGGGGTGGCCAGGTGCGACACCCCGGCGACGTGCCCGTCGGCCTGCCGGGGGACGCCCTGCAACAACGCGGCGAGCACCACACCCCAGCCCAGTGCGGCGAGCGCGCTGCCGACCAGCACGACGCGGTCCCAGCGCGCGCGGATCCGTTCGTCGTCGGGTCGGCTGCGCAGCTGCACACCGACGGTGACCAGGATGACGCCGACCAGGGCGCCGACGACGGCCGGATAGCAGCCGGAGAGCAACTCGCCCTCCAGCATCGGGAACGCGCCGAAGAGGATGCCCACGGCGGCCACCAGCCAGACCTCGTTGCCGAGGAAGAACGGGCCGAGAGCGGTGAGCGCCTCCCGCCGCCGCGCCGCGCCGCCGCCGCGGGCGAGCAACAGCCCGACGCCGTAGTCGTAACCGGCGAGCACCAGGTAGCCGGCGAAGAAGAGGCCGAGCAGGGCGTACCAGGCGAGGTCCACGATGTCTCCTCAGGTGCTCAGACGAGGGCGGGTTCGGGGTGGGCCGACTCGTGCGGGGGCGAGGGTGGGCGGCCGAGCGCCGGGTCGGCCGCGCCCCGGGCGGCGTGCCGGGCGAGCAGCACCCAGTTGGTGACGGCGAGGGTGCCGAGCAGCAGGCTGAACCCGATCAGCGAGGTGAGCATCACCGGCGCGCCGACCGGTGAGACGGCCTGCTCGGTGGGGAGCAGCCCGTACGCCACCCAGGGCTGGCGGCCCACCTCCCGGGCGATCCAGCCGAGGATCACCGCGACGAACGGCAGCGGCAGGGCGAGCAGGATCAGCCAGAGTGGGAAGCGCAGCCGGATGATCCAGTCGCGGAAGAGCAGGGGGAGCAGGAACCACACGCAGCCGAGGGTGAAGCCGATCAGGATCATGAAGCCCAGCCCGACGTTGGCCAGCACCGGCGGCGTGTAGTCGCCAGGGCCGAAGCGGGTGGTCCACTCGGCGATCAACGCCTGGCCCTCCGGGCCCTGGCCGAACTTCGTGGGCTGCACCGCACCGACCGGGCCGAACTGGGCGAAGCCGAAGCCCTGCACCATGGTGATCGCGAACGCCGAGGTGACCACGCCGATGCGCAGCGAGGTGCGGAATAGCGCGAAGTCGGGAGTGCGCCGGATCAGGTGCCAGGCGCTGACCGCCGCCATCAGCATGCCGCCGACCAGCAACGCGGCCGAGACCACGTGCCCGAACGCCATGCCGAGGCTGGGGTTGGTGAGCAGCGCGCCGAAGTCGGTGAGGTGGGCGATGCCGTCGCGTACCTCGTAGCCGACCGGGTTCTGCAGCCACGAGTTGGCCACCATGATCCAGAAAGCCGAGGCGTACGCGGTGATCGCCACGCCCCAGAGCAGCGCGAGGTGGACGCCTTTGCCGAGCCGGTGCCAGCCGAAGATCCACATCCCGAGGAACGTGGATTCGAGGAAGAACGCCACAAGGGTCTCGATGGCCAGTGGCGCCCCGAAGACGTTGCCGACGTAGCGCGACAGACCACTCCAGTTCAACCCGAACTGGAACTCCATCACGATGCCGGTGGCGATGCCGAGCACGTAGTTGATCACGTAGAGCTGACCCCAGTAGCGGGTCAGCCGCTCCCACTTCGGGTTGCCGGTGAGCACCCAGGCGGTCTGCATCGCGACCAGCAGGGTGACCAGCCCGAGCGTGACGACCACGAAGAGGAAGTGGATCGAGGTGGTGGTGGCGAACTGCAGGCGGGCGAGGAGCAGGGTGTCCATGGCCGGCTCTCCGTAGTGTTGGCTCCCTTGTCGTAGCCACCCTACACGTAGCTTCGCTACATGTCTGTCTACTACGGCGTGTCGTAGATAAGTCTACGACACGCCGTAGTAGTTGTGGGGCGGGAAGATCGCGCTCGATCCGAGCGAGCGCGATCTTGAGATCAGCAGGCGGGCGCGAGGTCGCGGCGTTGCTGCGCGGGGGGCAGCGCGCCGGGCTGGGGCCAGGCGACCCCGCGTGGGGGCACTCGGGTCAGTTCAGGACAGGAACAGGGTGATCGGGAGGGCGACCAGCGTGCTGGCCACCGCCAGGGCGGTGGCGCCGAGCACCCGGGGCGGGCGGTCGCTGACCAGCAGGCGCTGCACCCGTACGTCGAGATCCCGGTCGCCCACACCCAGCGCCCCGGCCGGGGTGACCCGGTGACCGGCCGCGGCGAACCGGCGTAGCGCTCCCGCCAGCGGCGCATCCGCATGCAGCTCACGGGCCTTGTCGTCGGCGCGCATCTCGACCAGCAGGGCGACCCGCTCGTGGGCGTCGCGGACCCAGCCGAACCAGGGCAACGCCCGGCACAGCGCGGTGAACGGCAACAGCACCAGATCGTGCCGCTCGTGGGCGTGTGCGCGCTCGTGGCTCAGCACAGCAGCCAGCTCGGCGCGGTCCAGCAGACTCAGGGTGCCGGCGCTGACGACGACCTGCGGCCGTACGCCGGGCAGGCAGTACGCGGCAGCGCTCGGATGGTCCAGCACGAGCGCGCCGGGCGCGGCCGGGTCGTCCCGGGCCACCAGCGAGAGCAGGTCCCGATGGCGGCGCTGGGCGCGTACGGTGCCGTGGATGCTGCGCACGGTCGTGGTGACCAGGACCGCGCCGATGCCGAAACCGACCCCGACGCCAGCGAGGTGGAAGGTGCCCAGCCCGACCGGCAGCGTGCCGTGGGCGAGGTCGTCGGCCAGGGCGAGCAGTGCGCTCCCGGTCGGCAGGCCGTACCCGCTCAGCCCGAGCGCCATGGGCAGGCCCATCGCCGAGAGCCCCAGCGCCAACCCGACGGCCTGCCAGCAAATGATCGCCACCCGGGGGCTGCGCCACGTCCAGGTGGAGCGGGCCAGCACCTGGGCCGTCAGATAGCAGGCCAGCATGGTCGCGGCGAAGTGCACGGCGTAGGCCACGGCGTGCGCCCTACCGCTCCGCTGCCTCGCCGGCGGGCCGTCGGCCCGTCGGCCCGTCCACGCGGTCGGTCAACTCGGTGCCGTCGTCGGGGGAACCCGACCCGGTCAGGCCGGCCTCGCTCCCGAGCGCCGCCCGCAGGACCTCGGCCTCGGTGCCGGTCACCGAGCGGGCGAACCGCACCAGCGCGGCGTCCCGGCTGCCCCCCAGGTCGAGGGCGTCGAGCATGAGCTGGGCGATGTGCGCCTCACGGCTGGCCGCCGGCCGGTACCGCCAGGCCCGGCCCTCGCGCTCCCGCTGCACCATGCCCTTGCCGGCGAGTCGGTCGAGCACTGTCATCACCGTCGTGTACGCCAACTCGCGGCCGTCGAGCGCGTCGGCCACCTCGCGCACGGTCACACCATCCGACGTGCCGGGGACCACGTCCCACAACACGTCCATCACCGCACGCTCAAGATCGCCCAGCCGAGTCACGCACCAATCCTACCCTCGGTAGTAGATCCGTGAGCTGACCCCTCCCGACGGGCCCGGCCCACGTCAGGTTTTCCGGGAGGAGCTCGCCCACGCAGGGATCAAGCCTGACCGCCCGGAGTGGGCGGGCTCCCCCCGGAAAACCAAAGAGGCCGAGGACAGACGATCACACCCCCTTGGGGTGCCACACCGTCTTGGTCTCCAGGAGCGCGGTCATCGGAGCCAGGCCTGGGTCGGCGGACCAGTCATGGTCGGCCGGGGCCGGCCGGAGCACCCGCTTGAGGTTCTCCGCCGCCTTGACCTCCAACTCGGTGGCGAGCGAACCGTCGGTCACCCCGGTCAGGTCGAGCGCGTTGACGTCCATGTGCGCGGCCAACGCCGGCGCGGTCTCGGTGATCGCGCCGGTGAGGATGTTGACCACCCCGCCGGGCAGGTCGGAGGTGGCCAGCACCTCGGCCAGCGTCACCGCGGCCAACGGTTCGGTCGGGGAGGCGGCCACGACCACCGTGTTGCCGGTGACGATCGCCGGGGCGATCACGCTGACCAGGCCGAGCAGCGCCGGGCGTTCCGGGGCGACCACCGCGACCACGCCGGTCGGCTCGGGCGCGGAAATGTTGAAGTAGGGGCCGGCGACCGGATTGGCGCCGCCGTACACCTGGGCGAGCTTGTCGGCCCAGCCGGCGTACCAGACCCAGCGGTCGACCGCCGCGTCCACCTCGTCGCCGGGGATGCCCAGGGCGACGAACTGCTCGCGGCGGCCCTCCAGCATCTCGGCGACGCGGTAGAGGATCTGACCCCGGTTGTACGCGGTCGCGCCGGCCCAGCCCTTCACGGCGGCGCGGGCGGCGACCACCGCGTCCCGGGCGTCCTTGCGGGAGGCCAGTGACACATTCGAGGACTGCACGAGATACGACCGTCCCGACTCGCTGCGCGGGAACTTCCCGCCGATGAAGAGCTTGTACGTCTTGCGTACCGCGACCCGCTCAGACATTGAGGTAGCCCTCCAGCCCGTGCCGGCCGCCCTCGCGACCGTAACCCGACTCCTTGTAGCCACCGAACGGCGAGGTGGGGTCGAACTTGTTGAACGTGTTGGCCCAGACGACGCCGGCGCGCAGCCGGTCGGCCATCCACAGGATCCGGGAGCCCTTGTCGGTCCAGATTCCCGCCGACAGCCCGTACGGCGTGTTGTTGGCCTTCTCGACGGCCTCGGCCGGGGTGCGGAACGTGAGCACCGACAACACCGGACCGAAGATCTCCTCGCGGGCGATCCGGTGGGCCTGGGTGACGCCGGTGAAGATGGTGGGCGCGAACCAGAAGCCGCGGTCGGGCAGCTCGCACGGCGGTGACCAGCGCTCGGCGCCCTCGGCGGAGCCGGCGTCGGACAGCTCGCGGATCCGCTCCAACTGGGCAGCGGAGTTGATCGCGCCGACGTCGGTGTTCTTGTCCAGCGGGTCGCCGACGCGCAGTTGGGCCATCCGCCGCTTCAGCGACTCCAGCACCCGGTCGGCCACGTTCTCCTGGACCAGCAGGCGGGAGCCCGCGCAGCAGACGTGCCCCTGGTTGAAGAAGATGCCGTTGACGATGCCCTCGACGGCCTGGTCGATGGGCGCGTCGTCGAAGACGATGTTGGCGGCCTTGCCGCCCAACTCCAGGGTGAGCTTCTTGCGGGTGCCGGCGACGGATCGGGCGATGGCCCGACCGACGTCGGTGGAGCCGGTGAAGGCCACCTTGTCGACACCGGGGTGCTCGACCAGGGCGCGGCCGGTGTCACCGGCGCCGGTGAGGATGTTGACCACGCCGGCCGGCAGGTCGGCCTGCTGGCAGATCTCGGCGAAGAGCAGCGCTGTCAGCGGGGTGGTCTCGGCGGGCTTCAACACCACGGTGTTGCCCGCGGCGAGCGCCGGGGCGATCTTCCACGCGAGCATGAGCAGCGGGAAGTTCCACGGGATGACCTGCGCGGCAACGCCGATCGGCTGCGGGTTCGGGCCGAAACCGGCGTGGCCCAGCTTGTCGGCCCACCCGGCGTAGTAGAAGAAGTGCGCGGCGACCAGCGGCAGGTCGACGTCCCGGGACTCCCGGATCGGCTTGCCGTTGTCCAGGGACTCCAGCACGGCCAGCTCGCGGGAGCGCTCCTGAATGAGGCGGGCGATCCGGTACAGGTACTTCGCCCGGTCCCGGCCCGGCATCGGACCCCACACCTTGTCGTACGCCTTACGGGCGGCACGCACCGCGCGCTCCACGTCCGGCGCGCCGGCCTCGGCTACCTCGGCCAGCACCTCCTCGGAGGCAGGGTTGATCGACTTGAAGCTGCCGCCGTCGGTCGGGTCGACGAACGTGCCGTCGATGAACAGCCCGTACGAGGGTTTGAGGTCCACCACCGAGCGGGACTCGGGGGCGGGGGCGTATTCGAACATCGGCTATCAGTCCAGGGTGAAGTAGTCGGGACCGGAGTAGGTGCCGGTCGTCAGCTTGGTGCGCTGCATCAGCAGGTCGTTGAGCAGGCTGGACGCGCCGAAGCGGAACCAGTCCGGGTCGAGCCAGTCCGGGCCGACGGTCTCGTTGACCATCACCAGGTACTTGATGGCGTCCTTGGTGGTCTTGATGCCACCGGCGGGCTTCACGCCCACCTGCCGCCCGGTCGCCGCCCGGAAGTCGCGGACCGCTTCCAACATGACCAGGGTCACCGGCAGGGTCGCCGCGACCGGGACCTTGCCGGTGGAGGTCTTGATGAAGTCGCCGCCGGCCAGCATGGCCAACCAGGAGGCCCGCCGGACGTTGTCGTACGTGGCCAGTTCGCCGGTCTCCAGGATGACCTTGAGGTGGGCGTCCCCGCAGGCTTCCTTGGTGGCCACGATCTCGTCGTAGACCTCCTTGTACCGCCCGGCCAGGAAGGCACCCCGGTTGATCACCATGTCGATCTCGTCGGCGCCGGCCGCGACTGCGGCCCGGGTGTCGGCGAGCTTGATCTCCAACGGTGCCTGGCCCGACGGGAAGGCGGTGGCGACGCTGGCCAGGTGCACGTTGCTGCCGCGCAGCACCTCGGCGACGTACGGGACCATCGCCGGGTAGACGCAGACCGCCCCGACGTGCGGGCAGGACGGGTCGGCCGGGTCGGGGCGCAGCGCCTTCGCGGCCAGCGCGCGCACCTTGCCCGGGGTGTCCGCCCCTTCCAGGGTGGTCAGGTCGACCATCCGGATCGCCAGGTCGATCGCCTGGGCCTTGGCGGTGGTCTTGATGGATCGGGTGCCGAGCTGTGCCGCCCGCTGCTCCGCGCCGACCTGGTCCACGCCGGGCAGGCCGTGGAGGAAGGTCCGCAGAGCGGTCTCGGATCGTCCCAGCTCGGAGAGCTCCGACCGGGCCGACGTCGTTGTCGCCGTCATGCCCCGAAGTCTACGCACCGAAGAGACGAGTGATCTTGGTCACGACGGCTCCGGCGTGAGCGGCGTCGCTGGTCCGAGCGCACCGGCACCGCCGCGTCGGACGGACCGGTAGGTTGAGCGATCGTGGATGTACACGTCATTGACCACCCGCTGGCCCAGTCCAGGTTGACTGCCATGCGGGACGCGCGCACCGATTCCTCGACGTTCCGGGCCGCGCTGCACGAACTGACCACCATGCTGGTGTACGAGGCGGCGCGCTCCTTCCCCGTCGAGCGGTACCCGGTGCAGACGCCGGTCACCGGCACCGAGGGCACCCGGCTGGCCAACCCGCCGCTGCTGGTCCCGGTGCTGCGGGCCGGCCTCGGCATGGCGGACGCCGCACTCGGCCTGCTCCCCGAGTCGTCGATGGGCTTCGTCGGTCTGGCCCGCGACGAGGAGACCTACGAACCGCGCGCGTACATGGAGTCGTTGCCCCGGGACCTGGCCGGGCTGCCGGTGCTGGTGCTCGATCCGATGCTGGCGACCGGTGGCTCGCTGGAGCACTCCTGCCGGCTGCTGGCCGACCGCGGCTGCACCGACATCACAGTGCTCTGCGTGCTCGCCGCCCCGGTCGGCATCGAGCGGCTGGAACGCTCCGGTCTGCCGATCCGCCTGGTCACGGCCTCGATCGACGAGGGGCTCAACGACAGCATGTTCATCGTCCCCGGGCTCGGGGACGCCGGGGACCGGCAGTTCGGCGGCATGCCCCGGTTCTGAGGGCTCCACCCGGTCGGTGCCGGGTCCGGCGGGTCCGCACGCGGTGGTGCGCGGACCCGCTACCGTCTGCGGCCATGACTGGTGTTGCGCTCGCCGAGGAGTTGCTGCTCCTCGCCTACGACGACTCGACCGGCAAGGCGACCATGCCGCGGATCAGCCTGGACCTCGGCATGGCCGCCGCGGTGCTGGTGGAGCTGGCCATCGCCGGCCGGATCGCGTACGCCGACGGGTCGTTGACCGTGGTCGACCCGACACCCACCGGCGAGCCGGTCGCCGACGAGGTGCTGGGCCGGATCGCGGCCGACACCCCGCACACCCCGGCCTCGTGGGTGCAGCGCCTGCGCCACGGGCTGCGCGACAAGATCCTCGGTGATCTGTGCGCCCAGGGTGTCGTCCGCGACGTCGACGAGACCGAGCTGGGCTTCATCCACGTGCACCGCTATCCGGTGGTGGACGCCTCCGTCGAGGCGGAGACCCGCCAGCGGCTGACCGAGGCCCTGACCGGCGCGGCGGCCCCGGACGAGCGGACCGCCGCGCTGGCCACCCTGGTCGTGGTGCTCCGGATGGAGACCGCGCTGGGCGTGAGTGGCGAGGAGGTCGCCACCGCTCGCCGACGGCTGGAGGAGATCGCCACCGGCGCGGGCTTCTCCGGTCAGGTGAGCAGCGACGACTCGGTGGTCCGCCCGTCGGTCGGCCTGGTCGTCGCCGCCCTGGCCGGAGCTGTCGACGCGGCGCTGGGCAAGCGCGCCTGACCATCGGCCTGCACCGTCGGCCAACCCACACCCCCTGGCCGTCCTTTGCTCTGCACCCGTGGGCGCACCACCCGGGCGGACCGCCGCATGGCGCATCCGCGGGTGCAGAGCAAGAGCGGCGCATCCGCGGGTGCAGAGCAAAGGCGGCGTGGCGGGTGGGTGGGGGTCCGCGGGGTCAGATGCCGAGAGCGGCACCGACCTCGGCGCGCAGCCGCGTGATCGCCGCGCCGGCTCGGCTCCGGGCGGCGGCGACGTCACCGCCGGCAACCGGTTCCACCACCTCGAGGTACGCCTTGAGCTTCGGCTCGGTCCCGGACGGGCGGATCACCACCCGGGCCGACGCGGTGCGCAGGATCACCACGTCCGACTCGGGCAGCAGGTCCCGGACGCTGTCCACCGGCTGCCCGAGCAGGGCGGTCGGCGTGGCCGCGCGGATCCGGGCCATCGCGTCGGTGATCACCCGCAGGTCGTCCACCCGGACGGAGAGCTGGTCGGTGTGGTGCACGCCGAACTCGGCGGCCAACTCGTCGAGCCGGTCGGTCAGGGTGCGGCCCTGTGCCTTGAGGCCGGCGGCCAGCTCGGCCACTGTCAGTGCCGCCGTGATGCCGTCCTTGTCCCGCACGTGCCCCGGTGCGACGCAGTAGCCGAGCGCCTCCTCGTAGCCGAAGACCAGAGGCGCGCTCCCGCCGCCGGCCCGCACGATCCACTTGAAGCCGGTAAGCGTCTCGTCGTAGGGCAGACCCCGGGCCGCGCACATCGCCCGCAGCAGCGACGACGACACGATGGTGGTCGCGTAGAGCCCGGTCACCCCCCGGCGCATCAGGTGGTCGGCGAGCAGCACGCCCACCTCGTCGCCGCGCAGCATCCGCCAGCCGTCGCGCTCTTCGCGGACCACCACCGCGCACCTGTCCGCGTCCGGGTCGTTGGCGATGGCGAGGTCGGCGCCGGTGGCGTCGGCCAGCGCGACGAGCCGGTCCACCGCGCCCGGCTCCTCCGGGTTGGGGAACGACACGGTGGGGAACGCCGGATCCGGTTCGGCCTGGTCGGGGACCACGCCGGGCACCGGGAAACCGGCGCGGGCGAAGGCGGCGGTGAGCACCGCCGCGCCCACCCCGTGCAGAGGGGTGTACGCCACCGACAGGTCCCGTGGCCCGTCCGGGTCGATCACCGCGGTGGCCCGCTCGACGTACGAGGCGACCAGGTCGTCACCGAGCACCTGCCCGGGTTGACCCAGTGGCACCTGGGTCAGCGGGCCGACCGAACGGATGGCCGCCTCGATGCCGGCGTCGGCGGGCGGCACGATCTGTGCGCCGGCGCCCAGTTCACCGCCCAGCTCCGCGCCGAGGTAGACCTTGTAGCCATTGTCCTGGGGCGGGTTGTGGCTGGCCGTGACCATGACACCGGCGACTCCGCCGAGCTGGCGCACCGCGTACGCCAGCACCGGGGTGGGCAGCGGGCGGGGAAGCAGCAGCGCCGGCCGGCCAGCACCAGTGGCCACCTGGGCGGTGCGCTCGGCGAACTGCTTGGAGCCGTGCCGAGCGTCGTACCCGATCACCAGGGGGCCGGTGCCGCCCTGGGCGGCGAGCCAACCGACCAGGCCGGCTGCGGCCTGGGTGACCACGGCGAGGTTCATGCCGTTCGGGCCGGCCCGTAGCGGGCCACGGAGGCCCGCGGTGCCGAAGGTCAGCGGGCCAGCGAACCGGTCGGCCAGCTCCGGTGCGCTCGCCGGCAGGCCGTCGAGCACCGCCGTCAGCTCGTCCCGGCTGGCCGGGTCGGGGTCGTCAGCCAGCCAGCGCCGGGCTTGCTCGCGAATGTCGTCGATGTCAGTGGTGTCCGCCGCCATGCCCCTTGATAGCACGGCGGCGGATCACCGCTGCGGGTTCCCTCCGGCTCAGCCGTCCCCGGTGAGCTGGAACGTCCGCACCATCTCGTCGAAGATCGGCTTGCTCTCCGCGAACTTGGCGTCCGTGGCGGTGAGGTAGAAGGAGTACGCCTTACCGCCCTCCGCCACACCACGCCAGACACCGTGCCGCATGGCGTCGCCCTCGCCGCACGTGTACTCGAATTCGGCGGCCGCCTTGCTGGCCAGCTCGGTCTCGGTGGCGCTGATCTGCTGGTACGGCTTGACGCAGGTGGTCGACTTGGACTTGAGGCCGTTCTCGGCCGTCTCCGCCCACCGGGTGGAGCTGCTGGACCACTTCTCGGTGATGATGCGCACCTTGCGGCCGCTGTCCTCCGGGTCGATGTAGTCGGTGTAGGAACCGCCGGTGGCCTTCTTCCAGCCCTTCGGCACCATGACCTGGATGCCCCGGGCGGCGTGTTCCTGCATCTCGACAGTGGGAGCCGCCGGCGCGGACGGGGTGGGCTGCGCCGCCGGGGTGTTCGGCGGGGCGTCGTCGCCACCGGAGAGCGCCACAGCTGTGATCAGCAGCACCACGACCAGGCCACCGGCAGCGGCGAGCTGCACCTTTCGCGGCCAGCCCTTGACCGTGCTGACGAGCTGACCACCCGCGGCGCGGACCTTGTCCAGAGCGCCGCCGCCCGAAGCGCTGCCGCCCGAGGCGGGTGCGGCGGCCCAGGGCTGGCCGGTGCCCGGCACCGACCACTGGTTGCCGCCGCCGTAGGTGCCCCCGATGCGTTGGGTGGCCTCCGGCGCGCCGCCGTAGCCGACCTGCTGGGTGGCGTCGGCCGGAGTGCCGTAGGTGACCCGCTGGGTGGCGTCCGGGTGCGCGCCGGCGTCCACGCGCTGGGTGGCGTCCGCGTTGCCGCCGTAGGCGCGTCCGGCGGTCGACCGGCCGGGTGGGGGCATCGCCCCGGTGGGTGTGTGCAGCGGACCGGCCAGCGCGTCGGCGCTGGTCTCGTCGAGCCCGGTGGCGTCGGCCGCGCCGGCGGGCGCTGGGCGCTCGCCCCGGTTCAGCGCCGCCAGCCGGTCGGTCAACGACTCACCGGGGGCCAGCATGGCGGGGCCACCGATCTGGTTGTCCGGCTTCGGCTCCGCCGGAGGCGGCGGCAGGACGGGCACGGGGCGCTGCTGGACCGGCACCACGGCGTACGGGTCGGTGACCGAGTGCACGGCGGTCGCGGTGCTGCCCAGTGGGCCAGCGAGCAGCTCGCGCAGCATGGCCCGGGAGGTGTGCACGTCCAGTCGCCGGGCCGGGTCCTTCTCCAGCAGACCCATCAGCACGCGGGTCAGCGCCCCACTGCGCTGCGGCGGCGCGGGCGGGTCCTCGACCACGGCGTGCATGGTCTCGATCGGGTCGCCCTTGTCGAACGGGGGCCGACCCTCGACTGCGGTGTAGAGCGTCACACCCAGCGAGAAAAGATCGCTCGGTGGGCCGAACTCCTGGCCCATGGCGCGCTCGGGCGAGATGAAGTGCGGTGAGCCGAGCACCATGCCGGGGGTGGTGAGCTGCACGTCGGTGGGCATCCGGGCGACGCCGAAGTCGGTCAGCACGCAGCGCCCGTCGGTGCAGATCAGCACGTTGGCGGGCTTCACGTCGCGGTGCAGCACACCGATCGCGTGCGCGACCTCCAACGCGCCGAGCAACGCGATGCCGATCTTGGCGACGGCGCGGGGCGCGACCGGCCCGTCCTCGATCACCATGTCGGCGAGGCTGCGGGCGTCCAGCAGCTCCATCACGATCCACGGCCGGCCAGCCTCGGTGACCACGTCGTACACCTGAACCACCGCGGGGTGCTGGATCGCGGCGGCGGCGCGGGCCTCGCGCAGGGTGCGTTCGTACATGGCGTCGCGGTCGCTGGGGGCCAGCCCTGGAGGTAGGACGACCTCCTTGACCGCCACGTCACGGCGCAGCAGCGTGTCTGTGGCGCGCCACACCGTGCCCATGCCGCCGTTGCCCACCGAGGACCGCAGCGAGTACCGGCCACCAATGGTGGTGCCGGGCGCCGCTCGTCCGTTGGCGGGACTGACTGGTCCGCCGCTCCACGTCGGGATCTGAGTCACAGAAAAGCCACCGGGGGAAATCGAGGGGGGCTGGGACACAACCCCCCTATCTTGCTGGTTCCGACGCCCGATGCGAAAGCCGACGCGGCGGACGTTTATCGAAGTCGACAGAACGTGCCTTGTCGTTCACCTCGTGTCGACCGGTCGGGACGCACTGTGCGGTATCCCTCACCCGACGGCGTGGCCAGGCGTCCTACCATCCGGGGATGAGTGAACGGCGGTCAAGCGAGTCCGGTTTCCCGATCAACGGCGTCTACACGGAGGCCGACCTTCCGGAGGACCTGGACTCCCGGCTGGGCGGCCCCGGCGAGTTCCCGTACACCCGGGGGGTCTACCCCACGATGTACACCTCCCGTCCGTGGACCATGCGCCAGTATGCCGGCTTCGGCACCGCCACCGAGTCCAACGCGCGGTACCACCAACTGTTGCGGGCCGGCACGATGGGCCTCTCGGTCGCCTTCGACCTGCCGACCCAGATGGGCTACGACTCCGACGAGCCGATCGCGCACGGCGAGGTAGGCAAGGTGGGCGTCGCCATCGACTCCATCGAGGACATGCGGCTGCTCTTCGCCGACATCCCGCTGGACAAGGTCTCCACCTCGATGACGATCAACGCACCCGGTTCGGTGCTGCTGCTGCTCTACCAGCTCGTCGCCGAGGAGAACGGGGTGCCCGGCGCGGCGCTCAACGGCACGATCCAGAACGACATCCTCAAGGAGTACATCGCCCGGGGGACGTACATCTTCCCGCCGAAGCCGTCGCTGCGCCTGGTGGCCGACACGTTCGCGTACTGCCGCAAGGAGGTGCCGAAGTGGAACACCATCTCCATCTCCGGCTACCACATGGCCGAGGCCGGCGCGACGCCCGCGCAGGAGATCGCGTTCACCCTGGCCAACGGCGTGGAGTACGTGCGCGCGGCGCTGGCCGCCGGGCTCGCCGTGGACGACTTCGCCCCCCGGCTGTCGTTCTTCTTCGTGGCCCGCACCACGTTGCTCGAGGAGGTGGCGAAGTTCCGCGCAGCCCGGAAGATCTGGGCCCGGCTGATGCGCGACGACTTCGGCGCCAAGGACCCGAAGTCGATGATGCTGCGGTTCCACACCCAGACCGCCGGCGTGCAGCTCACCGCGCAGCAGCCGGAGGTGAACCTGGTCCGGGTGGCGGTACAGGGGCTGGGTGCGGTGCTCGGCGGCACCCAGTCGCTGCACACCAACAGCTTCGACGAGGCCATCGCGCTGCCCACCGAGAAGGCGGCCCGGCTCGCGCTGCGCACCCAGCAGGTGCTGGCGTACGAGACGGACCTCACCGCCACCGTCGACCCGTTCGCCGGCTCGTACGTGGTGGAGGCGATGACCGCCGAGATCGAGGCCGCCGCCGTCGAGTTGATGGAGCGGGTGGCCGACCACGGTTCCGCGGTGGACGCGATCGAGGCCGGGTTCCAGAAGCGGGAGATCGAGCAGTCCGCGTACCGGATCGCCCAGGAGATCGACTCGGGTGAGCGGGTGGTGGTCGGGCTCAACCGGTTCACCGTGGACGAGGAGGAGCCGTACGAGCCGCTGCGGGTCGACCCGGCGATCGAGGCGGCCCAGGCCGAACGGCTGGCGCGGCTGCGCGCCGAGCGGGACGGCGACGCGGTGGCGCGGGCGCTGGCCGATCTGCGGGCCGCCGCCGACGGCACGGACAACGTGCTGTACCCGATGAAGGCGGCGCTGCGGGCGCGGGCCACCGTGGGCGAGGTCTGTGGGACGTTGCGTGAGGCGTGGGGGCTGTACCGGCCGACCGACCGCTTCTGACCCACCCCTGACCGCTGAGCGCGGTGTGTCCATCGCGCTCAGCGGGTACCCCCTCGGTCGAGCGCGAACGCACACCGTGTGCGCCCGTGGTGGGTGCCTGCGTGTGAGCGTCCTTATCCGGCTCGTTGCGGAGTGTGGTCGGCTAATTGTCGGAGTGTCAGTTCACCACCCCGACTAATGCGACAATTTGCAACAGGGGTCCCCTGAGTGGCGCCGGATTCGTGACTGCCGCGACTGGTTACGCGTTGTAGGAGGTGAGGGGCGGATGACGGCGTTCGAGCACGATCTACCTGCTGTCCCGCACATCTCCGAGCGCCCCCAGCAGGGCATACGTGACGCTACGCGGTCTGATCATTACCGTAACGAGGTTGCGCAGCGTCACCGCCGGAGGTCTAGGCTGTCTGCTGTCCCCGATGATCCATCCATCTCTAGTGATCGAGAATTCGACGTGACGAGTGCGTTGACGCTGCCCACTGAGGGCCAGCTGGCGTCGTCCTGGCTGGAGACGCCGCCCGGGTCCCAGCCCCTGCCCCGCGACCTGGACCACCTCCTCGCGCTCCGCGTACCGGGGTTGATCGCTACGCGCCGTCACCTCCACTCGCACCCTGAGCTGTCCGGCAACGAGTTCGAGACGGCCGCGCTGATCGCCAGGGAGCTGTCGCTGGCCGGGCTGAACCCGCGCCTGCTGCCCAAGGGCAACGGTGTGATCTGCGACGTCAACGGCAGGCCGGACGGCCCGGTCGTCGCGCTGCGCGCCGACATCGACGCCCTGCCGCTCGACGACCCCAAGGATGTGTCCTACCGGTCGACCGTGGAGGGCGTGTGCCACGCCTGCGGGCACGACGTGCACACCTCGATCCTGCTCGGCGTCGGCATGTTGCTGGCCCAGCTCGCCGACCTCGGTGAGCTGGACGGGCGAGTCCGGCTCATCTTCCAGCCGGCCGAGGAGATCCTGCCCTGCGGCTCGCTGGAGGTCATCGAGGCCGGCGGCCTGGACGACGTGGTGCAGATCTTCGCGCTGCACTGCGACCCGAACCTGCCGGTGGGCCAGGTCGGCCTGCGGGTCGGCCCGATCACCGCAGCTGCCGACAACGTCACCGTCCGGCTCTCCGGCCCGGGCGGCCACACCGCCCGGCCGCACCTGACCGTCGACCTGGTCGACGCGCTCGGCCGGTTGATCACCGAGGTGCCCGCCCTGGTCAGCCGCCGGGTGCCGGCCAACAGTGGTCTGCTGCTGGTCTTCGGCCACGCCTCGGCCGGCACCCGGTACAACGTCATCCCGTCCGAGGCGAGCGCCTCCGGCACCCTGCGGGTGATGGACCGCGACACCTGGGAGCAGGCTCCCAAGATCGTCGCTCAGGTGGTCCGGGACGTGATCGCCCCGACCGGCGCCACTGTCGACCTGGAATACCTGCGGGGCCGGCCGCCGGTGTGCAACGACTCCCGTGCCATCCAGGTCCTGACCGCCGCCACCGCCGCGGCGCTCGGCCCGGAAGGGATCGCCGAGACGCCGCAGAGCATGGGCGGCGAGGACTTCTCCTGGTATCTGGAGTACGTCCCCGGCGCCCTCGCCCGGCTCGGCGTGGGTCGCTCCGGTCCCAACGTCGACCTGCACCGCGCCAGCTTCGACGTGGACGAGCGGGCCATCCCGGCCGGCGTACGCGTCATGGTGCAGACCGCGCTGCGGGCACTGGCGGCTGCGCGCTGACCGGCGCGGCCGGGGCCGCGGTCTTCTTCCGCCGACGCAGCACCAGCAGCAGCACCGCCACCGGCACGCCGAAGGCCACCAGCCAGGGCAGCAGCGCCCCCAGCACGGTGAGCATCACTGTCAACGAGGCGACGAACGCCTTCCAGCCGCCCCGGAGCCCGACCAGGAAACCGGTCTCGTCCTTGTCGTCGGTGGCCTTCTTCGCCGCCGGCCCGGCCAGCGACACGGTGATCGTGGAGAGAGCCGTCAGGTCGGCCAGCCGACGCTTCTTCGCCTCCAGCGACGCCAGGTCGGCCTCCCGGCGGCCCAACTCGTTCTCCAACGTCACCAGGTCGGTGATCGAGCTGGCCCGGGACAGTAGACGGCGGGCACTGTCCACCCGGGCCCGCTGACTCGTGATCCGGGCATCCAGGTCGACGGTCTCCTCAGTGACGTCCTGGGTGTTGATCTCCCGGCTCTGCTGCCGGCCGAGCTTCGAGATCTCCTCCACCACGCCGGAGAACTTCGGTGCCGGCACCCGCAACTGCAACTCCGCCACCGCGTCCTCGTCGGCACTGCGTCGCTGGTCGCCGCCGACGAAGCCACCGGCCCGGGTGGCCACGGCGACGACCTCACGGGCCGCCGCGTCCACATCGTCCACCTGCACGCGCATCGTTCCCGTGTAGATGATCGCCCGTTGGTCGACCCGCAGATCCGGTGCGCCGGCACCGGCCGCCTCCTGCGTCCCGCCCTTGGCGGCGTCCCTGCCCGCCTCGCCGCCGTTCGCCGCCGCCGGTGGCTCGGCGGCCGAGCCGGCGGTGTCCTTCGCCCCGCTGTCGCCGGCGCTGCAACCCGTGAGCACCAGCGCGGCCGCCAGTGCCGCTACCGCAAGCGCTGTGCCGCGGCGTCGTACCGTCCGTCCATCCATCCCCGCTCCCATCATCGTCATCCGGTGTGGCGATAGCTCGGACGCGGCGCACGCGTCGGCTGGTTCCGGCAGACTGCGCTGAGGACGTCACGATTCGATAATCGAGGAGTCACGATGCGACTCACCAAGTACGCCCACTCCTGCCTTCGCGTGGAGCACGACGGTGGAGTGCTCGTCGTCGACCCCGGGGTGTTCAGCGACCCGACGGTGGCACTGGACGGTGCGGACGCGGTGCTGATCACCCACCAACACCCGGACCACCTCGACCTGGCCGCGCTCCGCCTCCAGCTCGACCGGCAGCCGTTCCCGATCCACGGTCCCGCCTCGCTCGCCGAGACCCTGGGAGACGCGGCCGAGGCCCTGCACCCGGTCACCGCCGGCCAGTCGTTCACCGCCGCCGGGGTCGCCGTGCGCGCGTACGGGGGGCGGCACGCGGTGATCCACCCGGACATCCCGGTGATCGACAACCTCGGCTACCTGATCAACGACGTCGTCTACCACCCGGGGGACTCCCTGGTGGTGCCCGACGAGACTCCCGTCGACACGCTCTTCGCGCCGATCCACGCCCCCTGGTCGAAGTTCTCCGAGGTGCTCGACTTCATCCGGGCGGTCGCGCCGCGCCGCGCGTACGCCTTGCACGACGCCCTGCTCAACGACAACGGGCTGGGTGTGCTCGACCGGCAGTACGCGGCGATGTCCGGCACCGATTACCAGCGGCTGGAGCCTGGCAGCCGGGTGGACGTCTGACCCGATGCCCGGCCCCTCGACGGAGCTGGTGCAGCAGCTCTACCGCACCCCACCGGACCGGTTCGTGGCCGCCCGGGACGCCGCCGTGGCCGAGGCCCGCCGTGCCGGGGACGCGACCACCGCCCGACAGTTGGCCCGGCTACGTCGTCCGACGGTGGCCGCCTGGCTGGTGAACCTGCTCGCCATCAGACGCCCCGAGCTGGTGGCCGACCTGGTGCAGCTCGCGGACGCGCTCCGCACCGCCCAGCGGGAGCTGCGCGGGCCCCGGCTCCGGGAGCTGTCCGCGCAGCGCCGGGCGGTGGTCGGCGCCCTGGTCGTCGAGGTCCGCAAGCTCGCCGCGGCGGAACCGGAAGCGCCGCCGGCGGGTCGGCTGCCACTGGCCGAGGTGGAGGCGACCCTGAACGCGGCGTTCTCCGACGCCGAGGTCGCCGAGCAGGTCCGGGCAGGCCGTCTGCTCCGGGCGGCCAGTTACGCCGGGTTCGGTGAGGTGCCCCGGCCACAACTGCGGCTGGTCACCGGCGACGAGGAGGAGCAGGAGGAGCGCCCGGCCCGCCGACCCGGTACCCAGCGGGAACGCCCCGAGGTCGCCTCCCGCACGGATCGGACGACCTCCCGCACAGACCGGACGACCTCCCGTACGGACCGGGCAGCGGAGCGCGCCGAGCAGGCCGAGCGGGCTGCGCAGCGGGCGGCCCGCGCCGAGCGGGCTCGGCAGCGCCGCGTCCTGGACCGGGAACTGGGGCGTGCCCAGGCCGACCAGGAACGTGTCGAGGCCGAGCTGACCGAGGCCACCGCGCAGGAGCAGGACGGCGTCGCCGTACTCGACGGGATCGAGGCCGAGTTGGTCGAGTTGGAGCGGCGGCGGGCGGTCGCCGAGCAGGATCTCAGCCGAGCCAAGCTCGCTCGGCGCGCCGCCGAGCGTGCTGTCACCTCGGCTCGCCGGCGCGCGGGTGAGGTGGAGGCGGCGATCGAGGCGTTGGCGGCCGAAGAGGGGGATGCGGACGCGGGCGTCGGCGCGGCAGACTGACCATCGATGGACGACGACGAGTACGCGGACCGTCCACGGCGGGTGACCCCGGTGCGGGGAGTCGTCGTGGGTGACGGGTCGGGTTGTCCGAGGACGCCCCGGACCCGCAGGCGATCCTGGTGGGCGGCGCTCGGATGACACCGGAGCAGGCCGCCGCCGCCAGCAAACCCGTCGTGCTCGACCTGGGTGACGCGTTCAGCCGGGACCCGACCACGCTGCGCCGGGCCCGGCTGCTCGGCATCTCCGGCTGGGCGTTCTACATCGGCGGCCGGGCCGGCGCCCTCGGCGATGTGCGGGCCGAGACCGCCGCCGCCGCTCTCGGCTTCCTCGCCCCGGACGCCGTCGCCGACGGTTGGGACGCCGCCGGCCGGGTCGTGCCGCCGATCGAGGTGGCCGCCGCGAGTCTCGCCGAGTGCTGTCGATGGGGGGCTCAGCAGCTCGGCGCCCTGCCCGACACCGAGCGTCTGGCCGCACTCGTCGAGCGGGCGGTGGTCGCCGCGGACGCCAGCGGAATGCCGCTCTTCGCCGCCTGGCGGGCCATGCCGCTGCCGGATCTCAGCCCGGGGGCCCGGACCGCCGCCGGGCTGCGGTTGCTCCGCGAACACTTCACCGGCGCCTACCTGTTGGCGGTGCGCGCCGCCGGGATGACCGCGCTGGAGGCGGTGCTGTCCGGCCCGGAGGGGGAGGCCGGGGCAGTGGCCTGCGGCTGGCCGCCGCCATACCCCCCGATCGGGCCGTTGGTCCGCCGGCGACTCTGGGCCGAGGCCGTGACCAACAGACTGGCCGCGCCGGCGTTCACCGCCCTCGGCCCCGCCGACTGCACCGAGTTGGTGGAGTTGCTGCACCGCACCCGGGCCACCCTGCTCGCACAGGGCGGGAGGCCCGAGTGAGCGGAAAATAGGCGGCGCCGTCGGCGGTCCGCTGTCAAGATGCTCTGCCGTGACCCTTCCCGCTGGTTGGACAACGCGCAGGCCCACCCTCGCCGACGTGCCCGCGATCCTCGCCGTGGTGCACGCTGCCGACACCTTCGCCATCGGCCATCCCGACTTCGACGCGGAGGACGTCGCGGCGTCGCTGACCGCCCCCCACTTCGACCCGACCCGGGACTCCTGGCTGGCGGTCGACCCGGACGGCGCCGTGGTCGGCTGGGCGACGGTCGACAACCCGACCGGCGTCGGCCGGGAGTTCGTGGAGGTCTACGTCGACCCGGCGCGCGCTGCCACCGTCCGGGCGCCGCTGCTGGCCCGACAACTGGACCGGGTCGCCGAGCGTGCCGCCGAGCGAGGGCTGCCGGCGCTCACCGTCCGCTGCGCGGTCTTCGCGCCGGAACGCGCCTGGGAGCGGGACCTGACCGAGGCCGGGTTCACCCTCGCCAAGCGGTACGTCCGGATGAGCCGCTCGCTGGCCGACCTGCCGGACGAGCCCGCGCCGCCGCCCGGCGTGACAGTGCGACAGGTACGCCCCGACGACGAGGCCGACCTGCGGGAGTTTCACCGGATCTACGACGCCGCCTTCGCCGACACCCCGGACCACGAATCGGTGTCGTACGACCGGTGGCGGGCTCGGATCGGCGACCTGACCGCCTGGGACGAGTGGTTCGTCGCCGAGGTGGACGGGGTGCCGGCCGGCGTGTTGCAGTCCTCGGACCAGGCGCTCGACCAGCAGCAGGGCTGGGTGAAGAGTTTGTCGGTGCGGTCCGCGTACCGCCGGAGGGGTATGGGTGCGGCGCTGCTGCGCCGCGCCTTCGCCCGCTACGCCGAGAAGGGCCGGCAGTCGGCGGGTCTCGGCGTCGACCTCAGCAACCCGACCGCGCCGCTGTCGCTGTACGAGTCGGTGGGCCTGCGGGAGATCCTGTGGACCGACATGTACGAGCGTTCCGTACCGGCCGCCGGTGTGTGATTGACGACCCCGGTCGGGCCCGACCGGCGATCCGGTCGACAGCGGTAGCAGACTGGGGGCGTGCGATACGCGCTGCTACGCCGACGCGGTGCCGGTGGGGCGGGACCGCAACTCGGTGACGTAGTCGTCCGGGGCGCCCGCCTTCTCGGCGGCGTTCGCGATCTCGGACAGGTACCACGACGTCGGCAGGCCGCCCTCGTACCCGTTGAAGACGTAGATCCATGCCGTCACGTCGCCGTCGAGCGTGGAGACCCGGACGTGCAGCTTGCGGTACGTGCCGGCGGTCACCCCCTCGAGCTCGTCGAGCTGGCCGGCGTCGTACGGGTGGATGTCGTAGAGCGCCACGAAGACCCGGTCACCGGGAGACTCGACCAGGGTGCTGACCGCACCCTCCCAGCCGATCACGTCCGCGCCGGCGAAGGTCAGCCGCCAGCCTTCCAGCCAGCCGGTGCCCACCATCGGGGAATGCGGACAGTAGGCGCGCATCCGGGCGGGGTCGAGATTTGAGCCGTAGGCGGCGTGATGACGCACGGCGATGACGATAGCCCGACGGACGGGTGGGGGAGAATACGACTGTGCGTGTCGAATGCGCCCAGGAGAAGAAAGTCACTGTGAGCATGGACGAAGGGCGAACGCTGTGAGCCGGATCGTGATCATCGGCGGGGGGCCGGCCGGGTACGAGGCGGCCCTGGTGGCCGCCCAACTGGATGCCGATGTCACGGTGGTGGAGGCGGACGGTGCCGGCGGGGCCTGCGTGCTCTCCGACTGCGTACCGTCGAAGACCTTCATCGCCAGCTCGGGGGTGGTCACGGGCTACCGGGACACCGAGGAGTTCGGGGTGCACTCGGACGGCCTGGAGGCGGTCACCGTCGACGCGCGGGCGGTGCACGAGCGGGTCAAGCGGTTGGCCCTGGCGCAGTCCGCGGACATCCACGCCAAGCTGCTGAAGGCGGGTGTCACCTTCGTGGCCGGCACCGCCCGGCTCGGTGAGGACTCCCTCGGGCACACCCACCGGGTCGTCGTCACCCCCGCCGACGGCGGCGGGGAATACTCCATCGACGCCTCGACCGTGCTTGTCGCGACCGGTTCGACACCCCGCCAGCTGCCCACCGCCGTACCGGACGGTGAGCGCATCCTGACCTGGCGTCAGGTGTACGACCTGCCCGAGCTGCCCGAGCACCTGATCGTGGTCGGCTCGGGTGTGACCGGCGCGGAGTTCGCCAGCGCGTACCTGGCGATGGGGGTCCAGGTCACCCTGGTCTCCAGCCGGGACCGGGTGATGCCGCACGAGGATGCCGACGCCGCGTCCGCCATCGAGCGGGTGTTCCGCAACCGGGGCATGGAGATCCTCAACAACTCCCGGGCCGACGCGGTCCGGCGTACCGCCGACGGCGTCGAGGTGGAGCTCTCCGACGGCCGGAAGGTGACCGGCTCACACGCGTTGATCACCGTCGGCTCGATCCCGAACACCGCCGACCTGGGTCTGGCCGAGTACGGGGTGGAACTGGGCCGGGGCGGCTACATCACCGTCGACCGGGCGTCCCGGACCAACGTGCCCGGCATCTACGCCGCCGGTGACTGCACGGGGGTGCTGCTGCTGGCCAGTGTCGCCGCCATGCAGGGCCGGATCGCCATGTGGCACGCCCTCGGCGAGGCGGTTCGTCCGCTGCGTCTGCGTACCGTCGCGGCGAACGTCTTCACCGATCCGGAGCTGGCCACCGTGGGTGTCTCGCAGGACGAGGTGGACGCGGGCAAGGTGCCGGCCCGGCAGGTGATGCTGCCGCTGTCCGGCAACGCCCGGGCGAAGATGGACGACCTCGCGGACGGCTTCGTGAAGCTCTTCTGCCGGCCGGCCAGCGGTCAGGTGATCGGCGGTGTGGTGGTCGCCCCGAAGGCCAGCGAGCTGATCCTGCCGATCACCATGGCGGTGGAGAACAACCTGACGGTCAACGAGTTGGCCCAGACCATCACCATCTACCCGAGTCTGTCCGGCTCGATCACCGAAGCGGCCCGCCAGCTCATGCTCCACGAGCTGGAGTAATTGTTGTCGATCATGGACTTGTGGTGGGCGGTTCACGCCGTTGCACCCCTTTTGCGGGGCACCACAACTCCATGATCGACGCCGGTGGCCCGGTCGGCGGCCCGGGTCTGGATCAGGGCGACGGTTGCCAGCACCGCCACCTCGGTGAGGATGAGGAGGCGTTCGGCCAAGCCGATCAGCAGACGGTCACCGGGGTAGGCGGACCAGATCATCGCCACCGCCAGGGCCAGGCTCAGCACGACGAGGGCGCGTAGCGTCCGGGCGGCGGGGGCCAGGTCGGGTCGACGGGCGAGCAGCCAGCCAGCCGCCGGCAGGGCGAGGAAGGCGATCACCGAGGCGTACCGGTGCACGTATGCCGCAGTGGTCATGGTGGTGCCGGGCTCGTTCGTCGGCACCAGCGCGGCCAGCAGCAGGCCGGACACCCACGCGCCGAGCAGCAGCTCGACCGCGCGACCGGGCTGCGGTGGGCCGGTGCGGCGCAGTCCGTACAGCAGTGCCACGGTGGCGAGCGCGAGCACCACCATCGCGACGTCGATGACCCCGCCCCGGTCGGAGACCGCGAAGTCGCTGATGGTCAGCGCCCACGGGCTGAGGTCGTCGTTGACTTCCAGGTGGCCGATCACGGTGAGCAGCGCCGCCACGGCGATCCCGCCGAGGGTCAGCACGCCGGTGTTCCGGGTTCCAGGCATGCCTCAGCCTGTCGCCGACAGCACCCGAGCCGAATCCGGGACGCCCACCGAGTTCGGACCCCGGGAACACCCCTAGTCAGTCGGACGAGCTACGCCTCTGCTCGGTCACGCCACGTTCAGGTGGATGTTGCCGATGCGGGCGACGACGTCGAGGTGGCCCCCCAGTCCGGTGACATAAGCCCGAAGTGTCTCCAGGCTGGTGTGCTCACCGTTCTCGATCTGGCTGATCCTGGCCTGGGTCAACCCTGCGGCCTCGGCGAGTTGGACCTGCGTCATGCCCAACTGCTTACGGATCTCCGCTAGCTGTGCGCCACTCACCGATGCCAGCATCTGCTCACGCTGCTGGGCGCGTCGAGTCACCCGGTCCGGATGTTCCCAGGACGGATCGATCTCCCTGGCCTTCGCCTTGACGTCGCGCCAGTCAACTCCACCGGTCATTTCTCTGTTTCCTTCAGGCTGGAGAGGTGCTCCTGAAACCGGTCATCCGCCAACGGGACGGCCTTCTGGTACCAACTCTGCCACTGACCCGACTTGTCGCCAGCGACCAAGAAGACAGCTTCTCGAAGTGGATCGAAGGCGAAGATCATGCGGATCTCCGTGGCACCAGCGGATCCAGGTCGCAGCTCCTTCATGTGGTGGAAAAGACTGCCCTTGAGCCGGTCGACCAGAGGACGCCCGAGCGCCGGCCCGTGTTCGGCGAGGAGGTCAATGGCCTCGCTGACGAGGTCGGCGCTGGCGGGATCAGTCCTGCTGAGGTTGAGAAACTACTCCTCAACCTCGGGGTGAAGCTTGACGTCCCACATCCCGCCAATATAAGTGCAGCTTATACCCAGAACGCTGGGCGACACTCAGTCGATCGGGATGTTCGCGCCGGCGGCGGCGCGGGCGTGGCGGGCGCTGACCAGGGTCATCGCCCATCCGGCTGCGGCGAAGCCGACCGCCGCGGCGGTGGCGATGATGGCCAGGCGCCACGCCGACTCGGTGAGGGCGGTGCCGCCGAGATGCCCGACCAGCGCGCCGTAGGTGGCCCAACCCAGGGCGGCGACCGCCTCGTACAGCATGAACAGCCGGTACGGGTAGCGGCTGCGGCCGGCCGAGAAGCAGGCCGCCATGCGCCCACCGGGCACGAACCGGCAGAGCAGGATGACCATCGGTCCGGGTTGCCGGAGCCCCTGGGTGACCCGGCTGGCGACCCGCCGGGCCCGGCTCAGCTCGGCGTGCCGGGGTGGCCGCCGATCCGGCGCGCTCCGTCCGAGCAGGTAGCAGGCCAGGTCGCCGACAAAAACGCCGAGCGCGCCGACGGCGATGGTGACCGGCAGGCTGAGCCCGCCGTAGACGGTGAGCGCGCCACTGGTGATCATGACGATCTGAGTGGGGATCACCGGGACGAAGGCGTCCGCGATCAGCAGGGCGACCAGCACTAGGTACGCCCACGTCGGCGAAGCGACGTCAGTCAGTAGTTCGGGCACGCCTGCCACCTCGCCGGATGCGGCCAATTGGGTGTCTTGAGCCTGACGGCGTGTCCGGCGTCACCGTGGACAACCCCGGCCCGTCGTGACGGTCGACACGGCCAGGCCACCCGGGGTTCAACGAGGCGAACCGGTTCCGGGTGATGGGTTCGGTGGCTGTCCCACCCCTGCCGGAGCGGTCGGCGGATCGGCGATCGTCGGCGTACCGTTGTCCGCGCGGCCACGCCCGTCGGGTCCCCCGTTCCTGACGAATTCGGGCCGCCAGGGCCGCCGGCGGGTCCCGCGCCGGCGGCCCGCCCCCGTCCGCGTCCCGACCGCCGTAATCCAGGTGCGTCCTCGATCGTTCGACGGATAGCGTCGTCGTATGCGCAGTGCGGTAGTGGTGACCACGACGCCGGGTGTCCCCGGCGCGCCGCTCTGACGTAACCACCGTCGACCAGGCCCCGGGGCGATCCGCCCCCGAGGGCCGTGCGGCGTTCGGTGTCCAGGTCGCCTCCGGGTCGTACCCGATCCAGGAGCCCGACATGATCGACCACCGCAGGCTCGGCCGTGAGCTGGACCTCTTCGTCTCCGATCCGCTGGCCGGCGCCGGTCTGCCGATCTGGCTGCCCGCCGGCGCCGCCGCCCGGCACGCCGTCGAGGAGTACGTCCGAGAGTTGGAGCGTCGTTCCGGCCACCAGCACGTCTACTCGCCGCCGCTGGGCAAACGCGAACTCTTCGAACTCTCCGGCCATCTCGGCTACTTCGCCGACGACATGTTCCCGCCGATGCGGCTGAGCGCCGACGACGAGTTCGTGCTCCGGCCGGCGCTCTGCCCCCATCACGCGCTGGTGTTCCGGGCCCGTGGACGCTCCTACCGGGAGTTGCCGCTGCGGGTCGCGGAGCTGGGCGGGATGTACCGCTCGGAGCGTTCCGGGGTGCTCGGTGGGCTGTCCCGGGTACGCGCCATCTCTCTGAACGACGCGCACACCTTCTGCGCGCCGGAGCAGGTCGGTGCGGAGGTCGCCGCGATCCTCGGACTGATCCGGGAGGCGCACGCCGCGCTGGGCGTACGCCCGGCCGGGTTCCGGCTGTCGCTGCGCGGGCCGGGCGAGAAGTACGTCGGTGACGACGCGCAGTGGGCCCGTGCGGAGGACCTGCTCCGCGCCGCGCTGGCCGGGATGGAGTACGTCGAGGCGCCCGGTGAGGCAGCGTTCTACGGGCCGAAGATCGACATTCAGATCGTCGACGCGGCCGGTCGGGAGTCGACCATCTCCACCATCCAACTCGACTTCGACAAACCCGAGCGGTTCGACCTGTCGTACACCGATTCCGACGGCAGCCGGCGTCGACCGGTCATGGTGCACCGGAGTCTGGTCGGCAGCATGGAGCGGTTGTTCGCGTACCTGATCGAGGTACACGAGGGTGCCTTCCCGGCCTGGTATGCGCCCGTCCAACTGGTCCTGCTGCCGGTCGACGCCGGGCAGGTCGACGCGGCGGCGGACCTGGCCCGGCAGGCCGTCGACGTCGGCCTGCGGGTCGCTGTCGACGTCGCCGGGTCGCTGGGCGCCCGGATCCGGGACGCGGCCCGCCGCCGCGTCCCGTACCTCGGGGTGTTGGGCGCCCGGGAGGCGGCCGACGGACGCCTCGCGCTGCGCCTGCGTGGTGGCCGGGCCCTGGACCCGATGCCGGCCGCCGACGCGCTCGCCCTGATCGGCGGGCAGGTCGCCGCCCGCGCGACCGACCTGTTGCCGCGAGAGTGAGCTGCCCGCCGAACCAGGACCAGGACGCATGCTCTACACCGACGCCGGTTGGGCGGCGGGTTCCTCGTCGACCACCGCGCCGGTGAACTGGGAACGGTAGAGCCGGTGGTACGCGCCGTGGGCGGCGAGCAGCTGCTCGTGGGTGCCCTGCTCGACGATCCGGCCGTCCTCCATCATCAGGATCAGGTCGGCGTCGCGGATGGTGGAGAGCCGGTGCGCGATGACGAAGCTGGTCCGGTCGGAGCGCAGCGCGGCCATCGCCCGTTGGAGCAGCACCTCGGTGCGGGTGTCCACCGAGCTGGTGGCCTCGTCGAGGATGAGCAGCGACGGTTCGGCGAGGAACGCCCGGGCGATGGTGATGAGCTGCTTCTCGCCGGCGCTGACGTTGCTGCCCTCCTCGTCGATGACCGTGTCGTAGCCGTCGGGCAGGCTGCGCACGAACCGGTCCACGAAGGTGGCCCGCGCCGCCGCGACGATCTCCTCCTCGGTCGCGTCGGGCCGCCCGTAGGCGATGTTGTCGCGGATGGTGCCGCCGAAGAGCCAGGTGTCCTGGAGCACCATGCCGATCCGTCCGCGCAGGTCGTCGCGGCGCATCGTGGTGATGTCCAGCCCGTCGAGGGTGATCCGGCCGGCGTCCAGCTCGTAGAACCGCATGACCAGGTTGACCAGTGTGGTCTTCCCGGCGCCGGTCGGGCCGACGATCGCCACCGTGTGCCCCGGCTCGGCGACCAGCGACAGGTCGTCGATCAACGGCTTGTCCGGCTCGTAGGAGAACGAGACGTGATCGAACTCGACCCGGCCGTGCGGGTCGGTGACCCGGGCCGGCTCGACCGGGTCGGGGGTCTGCTCGTCGGCGTCGAGCACCGCGAAGACCCGCTCGGCGGACGCCACCCCGGACTGGAGCAGGTTGGCCATCGACGCGAGTTGGGTGAGCGGCTGGGTGAACTGGCGGGAGTACTGGATGAACGCCTGCACGTCACCGAGGCTCATCGTGCCGGAGGCGACCCGCAGGCCACCGACCACGGCGATCGCGACGTAGCTCAGGTTTCCGATGAACATCATCGACGGCATGATGATCCCGGAAATGAACTGCGCGCCGAAGCTGGCCCGGAACAACTCCTCGTTCTTCGCGTGGAACGCGGCCTCCACCTCGCGCTGCCGACCGAAGACCTTCACCAGCTCGTGGCCGGTGTACGCCTCCTCGATCTGACCGTTCAACTCGCCGGTGTGCGTCCACTGTGCGACGAACTGCTTCTGCGAGCGCTTCGCGATGCGTTGGGTTACCAGCACCGACAGGGGCACCGCGACCAGCGCCACCAGGGCCAGCAGCGGCGAGATCCAGAACATCACGCCGAGCACGCCGACCACTGTCAGCAGGGAGGTGAGGAGCTGACTGAGGGTCTGCTGGAGGCTGGTGGAGATGTTGTCGATATCGTTGGTGACGCGGCTGAGCAGCTCGCCCCGGGGTTGCCTGTCGAAGTAGGGCAACGGCAGCCGGTTGAGCTTCTCCTCCACCTCGGCGCGCAGCCGCAGCACGGTGCGCTGGACCACCCCGTTGAGCAGCCAACCCTGCCACCACGACAGCAGGCTCGCCGCCAGGTAGAGCCCGAGCGCCAACAGCAGCACCCGGCTCAGGGCGTCGAAGTCGATGCCCATCCCGGGCACCACGTCCATCCGGGCCAGCATGTCGGCGAAGCTCTCGTTGCCGCTGGCCCGGGCTGCGGCGATCGCCTGCTCGGCGGTGGTGCCCGCCTCCAGTCGCCGACCGATCACGCCGCTGAAGATGATGTCGGTGGCGTGGCCGAGGATCTTCGGCCCGGCCACGCTGAACCCGACACTCACCACGGCGAGAGTGATGATCGCCGCCAGGTGCAGCCGGTGCGGGCGCAGCCGGCCGAGCAACCGCCGGGCCGACGGCCCGAAGTTCATCGACTTCTCGGCGGGCATTCCGGCGCTCATCCACCCCGGGCCACCACCCGGGCGACCTGGCGGCAGCCGCTTCGGCGTCGGCGCGTCGCCGCCGGGTTGCTGCGCGGCGTCGCCCGGTGTCCGCCCGTCGCCGGCCGGCTTCTGACTGGGTACGGCCGCGGTGCGCGGCTCGTCGTGCTCGCTCATGCCGCCACCTCCGCCGTCTGCTGCGAGGCGACGATCTCGGCGTACGTCGGGCAGGTCTCCAACAACTCCGCGTGTCGTCCCACTCCGACGACCCCTCCGTTCTCGAGCACGATGATCTGGTCGGCGTCGACGATCGTGGAGACCCGTTGGGCCACGATCACTACAGCGGACTGCGCGGTGATCGGCCGCAACGCCGCCCTCAGCCGTGCGTCGGTGCCGAGGTCGAGCGCGGAGAACGAGTCGTCGAACAGGTAGATCTCCGGTTGCCGGACCAGGGCGCGGGCGATGGCGAGGCGTTGCCGCTGCCCGCCGGAGACGGTGGTGCCGCCCTGCGCGATCGGGGCGTCCAGCCCGCCGGGCATCTGCGCCACGAAGTCCCGTGCCTGGGCCATCTCCAGTGCCGCCCACAGGTCCTCGTCGGTGGCGTCCGGGTTGCCGTAGCGCAGGTTGCTCGCGATCGTCCCGGTGAACAGGTACGGCCGCTGCGGCACCAGGCCGATGCGTCGCCACAGTTCGTCGGGTGCCAGCTCCCGCACGTCCACACCGTCGACGAGCACCGCGCCCGCGGTGACGTCGACCAGGCGGGGGATCAGTGACAGCAGTGTCGTCTTGCCGGCGCCGGTGCTGCCGATGATCGCCGTGGTGGTGCCCGGGGTGGCCCGGAAGGAGATGTCGCGCAGCACTGGCTCGACCGCTCCCGGGTACTGGAAGCGCACCCCGCGCAGCTCCAGCTCCGCCCGGGTGGGCGGGTCGGTGACCGGCGCGGCGGCGGGTACCACCGAGGAGTCGGTGTCCAGCACCTCGACGATGCGTTCGGCGCAGACCGCCGCCCGGGGCACCATCATCAGCATGAAGGTGGCCATCATGACCGCCATCAGGATCTGCATCAGGTACGCCAGGAAGGCCGTCAGCGCGCCGATCTCGATCGCGTTGGCGTCCACCCGCTGCGCGCCGAACCAGAGCACCGCCACGCTGGAGACGTTCAGCACCAGCATGACCACCGGGAAGATCAACGCCAGCAACCGGCCGGTACGCAGCGCGGTGGCGGTCAGGTCGGCGTTGGCGACGGCGAAGCGGTCCGTCTCGTACGGCTCGCGGACGAAGGCACGGACCACCCGGATGCCGGTGATCTGCTCACGCAGCACCCGGTTGACAGTGTCGATGCGGGTCTGCATCAGCCGGAAGCCCGGCACCATCCGGCGGATGATCGCGCCGAGTGCGATGGCCAGCACGGGCACGCTGACCAGCATCAACCAGGACAGGCCGATGTCCTCGCGCAGCGCCATGAAGACGCCACCGACGCTCATGATGGGTGCGGCGACCAGCATCGTGCAGCTCATCAGCACGAGCATCTGCACCTGCTGGACGTCGTTGGTGTTGCGGGTGATCAGCGACGGCGCGCCGAACCGGGCCACCTCACGGGCGGAGAACCGGTTGACGTGCCCGAACAGCTCGGCGCGGACGTCCCGGCCGAAGCCCATCGCCACGCGTGCGCCGAGATAGACGGCGGCGATCGAACAGACGATCTGGACCAGGCTGACCAGCAACATCCAGCCGCCGGTGCGGACGATGTAGTCGGTGTCGCCCAGGGCGACGCCCTGGTCGATGATGTCCGCGTTGAGGCTTGGCAGGTAGAGCGAGGCCATGGTGCCCACGAACTGGAGCAGCACCACCGCCAGCAGTGGTCGTTGGTAGGTGCGCAGTTGGTTGCGCAGCAGTCGGATCAGCACGCCGGATCCTTCGGTTCGGTGAGGCGTCCGGTCATCCGCGGGTCGTCCCCGCTGCCGATGACCTCCAGCAGGAACTCGCGGATCACAGTGGCCTTCTCCGGGTCGGCGTCGACCGAGGTGAGCGGGCGTCCGGAGTGCATCAACGCGCTGAGCGCAGCGGCCCGCTCCCGGCCGGCGGGCGTGAGGGCGAGTCGGATGCTGCGCCGGTCGCTGTCGTCGCGCTGTCGCTCGACCAGACCGTCGCGCTCGAGTGTGTCCACGATGCCGGTGAGGGTCGCCGGACGGACGAAGCCCTTCTCGGCGACCTGCCGGTGGGGCAGTTCGCCGTGTCGGGCGAGCGTCATCAGGGTGATCATGCCGGCCTGGGTGAGGCCGTGCTCCTCGGCGAGGTAGCGGTTCCACCGCTGCCCGACCAGGTGCCCGGCCACCACCAGCAGTCGTCCGAGAGGCACGTCCTGGAGGGTCACGAGTTCCACGACAGTAGGTTAGCTCCCTGATAGTCAGGGGCCAAACGAAATAGCGACCGCCGCCGCGACGAAGACCAGTTGCAGCGCGGTGCGCTGCGCGAGCGGGGTGACCGGGCGCCCGGCGAGGGTCAGCCTTCGGCGTGCGGCCGAGACGTTGGCCGGGAACATCGCGAGCATCAGCAGGGCGAGTCCGGCCGCCGCGATCGTGGCGGTCGCCGGCACCAGCAGGCCAATCGCGCCGATCAGTTCCAGCACTCCGGTGGCGGTGACCAGCAGGTCCGGTCGGGGCAGTCGGGGCGGGACCATCGCGATCAGGTCGGCGCGGCGCCGGCCGACGAAGTGAGCGACGGCGGTCAGCGTGAACATCAGGGCCAGCCCGACGCGCAGAGCCGGGTGCCATCCGTCCAGCGCGGAGATGCCGGCCAGGCCGGCGAGGCGGGCCAGGGCGCTGCCGACGAGCAGTGCGATCAGGGGTGCCATCGAAATCCTCCTCGGAAAACTTGTCAGTGACAAGACTGCGAGTCAAGGTGGCATCTTGTCAATGACAAGATACGATCCTGGCGTGACCGAATCGCGTGCGTACCATCACGGGGATCTTCGCCGCGCACTGCTCGCCGCCGCGCTGGAGGCCATCGAGGAGGTCGGGCCCACCGCGTTGAGCCTGCGCGACCTCGCTCGTCGTGCCGGCGTCTCGCACGCCGCGCCCGCGCACCACTTCGGAGACAAGGCGGGCCTGCTCACCGCGCTCGCCGCTCAGGGCTTCGACCTGTTGGCTCAGGCGTTGGTTCAGGCCGGCGACGACCTGCTCGAGGCCGGCGTCGCGTACGTGGACTTCGCCGTCCGGCACCGCGCGTACTTCGAGGTGATGTTCCGGCCCGAGCTGCACCGGGCGGACGACGCCGAGCTGACCGCCGCCCGAGAGCGCGCGGGTGCCGCACTCCGCTCGGGGGTGGCCGCCCTACCCGGCGGTGGCGCGCCCGCCGACACCGACCGGGACGCGCTCTCCGCCTGGTCGATCGCCCATGGCTTCGCCACCCTCTGGCTGGCCGGAGCGCTGCCCGACCGGGTCGGCAACAACCCCCGCGAGGCGGCCCGAGAAGTCCTGAGCCGCCTGACAACCTAAGGGCGAACCACACCCCTTCCCCTGTTGACCATGAAGTTATTGCCACGACACGCCGATGCGAGAGGCAATAACTTCATGATCAACGGGGGTGGGTGGTGGGGGCTACCAGCTTGTGGGGAGGGGCATTCCTTCGGTGAAGCCGGCGGCGCTTTGGACGCCTACCAGGGCGCGGTCGTGGAACTGGGTCAGATCCCGTGCGCCGGCGTAGGTGAAGGCGCTGCGCACCCCGGCGATGATCTCGTCGATCAGGTCCTCCACACCGGGGCGGGCCGGGTCCAGGTACATCCGGGCCGAGGAGATGCCCTCCTCGAACACCGCCTTGCGGGCCCGGTCGTACGGGCTGTCGTCGGCGGTACGGGCGCTGACCGCCCGAGCCGACGCCATCCCGAAGCTCTCCTTGTACCGCCGGCCGTCCGCGTCGGTGTAGAGGTCACCGGGGGACTCGTAGGTGCCGGCGAACCAGGAGCCGATCATCACGTTGGACGCTCCGGCGGCGAGCGCGAGCGCCACGTCCCGTGGGTGCCGCACCCCGCCGTCGGCCCAGACGTGCCGGCCCAGTTCGCGGGCGGCCGCCGCGCAGTCGAGGACGGCGGAGAACTGCGGTCGGCCCACGCCGGTCATCATCCGGGTGGTGCACATCGCGCCCGGTCCGACGCCGACCTTGATGATGTCGGCCCCGGCCTCGACCAGGTCGCGTACCCCCTCGGCGGTGACCACGTTGCCGGCCGCCACCGGCACTCCCGGGTCCAGCTTGCGGACCGCCTGGAGGGCGGAGATCATCCGTGCCTGGTGGCCGTGCGCGGTGTCCACGACCAGGGTGTCCACTCCCGCCTCCAGCAGTGCCCTGGCCTTGCCGGTCACGTCACCGTTGATCCCGACCGCCGCCGCGATGCGCAGTCGGCCCCGGTCGTCCACCGCCGGTGTGTAGAGGGTCGCCCGCAGCGCGCCCTGGCGGGTCAGCACCCCGACCAGTCGACCGTCGGCGTCCACCACGGGGGCGAGCCGGCGACGCCCCGCCGAGAGCCTCTCGAACCCGGTACGCGGGTCCGCGTCCGCCGGGACGGTGTGCAGCTCGGTCGACATCACGTGACGCAGCTGGGCGAACCGGTCCACGCCAGTGGTGTCCGCCTCGGTGACCACGCCCATCGGCCGGCCGTCGTCGTCGACCACGATCACCGCACCGTGCGAGCGCTTGGGCAGCAGGTGGATGGCATCGCCGACGGTCTCGGTCGGCCCCAGGGTGATCGGCGTGTCGTAAACCAGGTGCCGTTGCTTGACCCAGGCGACGACGTTCGCCACCACCTCGATCGGGATGTCCTGCGGGATCACCGCGATCGCGCCCCGGCGGGCCACCGTCTCCGCCATCCGCCGGCCGGCGACAGCTGTCATGTTCGACACCACCAGCGGGATGGTGGTGCCGGTGCCGTCGCTGGTGGAGAGGTCGACGTCGAGCCGGGAACCCAGGTCGGAGCGGGCCGGCGCCATGAAGACGTCGGTATAGGTCAGGTCGTGCGCGGGAACCGCGCCGTGTAGGAACCGCACCCGGCCATCATTCCCGCCCCCGGCCGCCATCGCCCACGTCGGTGCCGCAAACCACCCTCGCCCTACGGCGCTGCGTCCGACAAAGCGGACGGGAAGGCCCTCCGACCGTCAGGCGATGGTGCAGATCGGGGCGCCGGCGGTGATCACGGCACCGACCTCGGCGGCGAGCCCGCTGACAGTGCCCGCCTTGTGGGCGTGCAACGGCTGTTCCATCTTCATCGCCTCCAGCACCACCACCAGGTCGCCCTCGGCCACCGTGTCGCCGTCGGCGACCGCGATCTTGACGATGGTGCCCTGCATCGGCGAGGTGAGCGCGTCTCCACCGACCGGGGCGCCGGCCTTCGCACCGCCACCGCGCCGAGTCGGCTTACGGGAGGCGGGTGCCGCGGTGGTCGTACTCCCGCCGAAGCCGGCGGGGAGGCTGACCTCGAGGCGCTTGCCGCCGACCTCGACCACGACGGTGTCGCGCTCGGCCTGCGCTTCGGCGGCGCCGGCGGCGGCGGTGAAGGGCGGCACCGTGTTGTGGAACTCGGTCTCGATCCACCGGGTGTGCACGCTGAACGGCTCGGCAGTGAACGCCTCGTCGCGCACCACCAGCCGGTGGAACGGCAGAGCGGTGGCCATGCCGTCGAGGACCATCTCGTCCAGCGCGCGACGGGCGCGTTCCAGGGCCTCGGTCCGCGTCTCACCGGTGATGATCACCTTGGCGAGCAGCGAGTCGAAGTTGCCGCCGATCACGTCGCCGGCGGAGATGCCGGTGTCGACCCGCACGCCCGGGCCGGTGGGCAGCCGCAGTGCGGTGACAGTGCCCGGGGCGGGCAGGAAGTTGCGGCCCGGGTCCTCGCCGTTGATCCGGAACTCGATGGAGTGCCCGCGCGGCTTCGGGTCCTCGGTGATGCGCAGCTTCTCGCCGTCGGCGATCCGGAACTGCTCGCGGACCAGGTCGATGCCGGCGGTCTCCTCGGTGACCGGGTGCTCAACCTGGAGTCGGGTGTTCACCTCCAGGAAGGAGATCGTCCCGTCCACGCCGACCAGGTATTCCACGGTGCCGGCGCCGTGGTAGCCGGCCTCGCGGCAGATCGCCTTGGCGCTGTCGTGGATCTGCGCCCGCTGGGCGTCGGTGAGGAACGGCGCGGGGGCCTCCTCGACGAGCTTCTGGTGCCGACGTTGCAACGAGCAGTCCCGGGTGCCGACCACGATCACGTTGCCGTGCTGGTCGGCGAGGACCTGCGCCTCGACGTGCCGGGGCTGGTCCAGGTAGCGCTCGACGAAGCACTCGCCCCGGCCGAACGCCGCGACCGCCTCCCGGGTGGCCGACTCGAAGAGCTGGGGGATCTCCTCCATCGTGCGGGCGACCTTGAGGCCGCGACCGCCGCCACCGAAGGCCGCCTTGATGGCCACCGGCAGGCCGTGGTCGACGGCGAAGGCGATCACCTCGTCCGGGCTGGCCACCGGGTCCGGGGTGCCGGGAACGAGCGGCGCGCCGGCCCGCTGGGCGATGTGCCGGGCGGTGACCTTGTCGCCAAGGTCGCGGATCGCCTGCGGGGTGGGGCCGATCCAGGTCAGCCCGGCGTCGATGACCGCCTGGGCGAAGTCGGCGTTCTCGGAAAGAAAGCCATAACCCGGGTGTACGGCGTCGGCGCCGGCCCGGGCGGCGACGTCGAGCAGCTTGTCGATGCGCAGGTACGTCTCGGTCGCGCTGTCGCCGCCGAGCGCGTACGCCTCGTCCGCGAGGGTGGCGTGCAGGGCGTCGCGGTCGGAATCCGCGTAGACGGCGACGCTGTCGAGGCCGGCGTCGCGGCACGCACGGATCACCCGGACGGCGATCTCGCCGCGGTTGGCGATGAGTACCTTGCGCACCTTCGTGGCTCCTCCCGGGCAGGTTACTGACGGGGAGTGTATCGGCCACCCTGGCGGCCCTAACGATCGCTCAGTGTGGGATGCGGCACTGCGCCACCCCCACTTAGTCAAACTTGGCTATTACGCTTGTGAGGTGTCTGCGACTCGAATGATGATCCTCGGTCTGGTGCGGTGGATGCAGCCCGTGCACGGCTACGACGTACGCCGTGAGCTGCTGAGCTGGAGCGCCGACAAGTGGGCCAACGTGCAGCCCGGATCGATCTACCACGCGCTGCGCAAACTCACCGAGGAAGGGCTGCTCAACGCCGTCGCGACCGAGCAGGTCGGCGCTCGTCCGGCGCGGACCACCTACGAGGTGACCGCCAAGGGGGAGGACGAGTTCGAGACGTTGCTGCGCAACCTCTGGTGGAACCTCAGCGAGCCGCCCGACCCGTTTACGGCGGCGTTCTCCTTCCTGCCGGCGATGCCCCGTTCGGAGGCGGCGGCGGCCCTGCGGAACCGCGCCAACCTGCTCCGCGCCAACGTCGCCTCGATGCGTGCCTCGCTCGAGTCGGACTGGGTGCGCAACGCCAAGCCGGTGCATGTCAGTTGGATGGTCGAGCTGTGGTCCGCCCGGGCAGAGGCGGAGGTCGGGTGGTGCGAGCGAATCGCGGAACGTGTCGAGTCAGGTGTGTCGTACCTGCCTGCTGAGCTGGAGAACGCGGATGGTTGGCCGGGGTGGCGGGACGGTGAGGAGCGGCCCGCACCCAACGCGGAATAATCAACGTTGACTAAAAAAGTTATATCGCGTTACCCTGCTGAGGCACAGCGGGGGAGTGCGCCGTCCGGCGTCGTCCCAATCGGCGGTCGGCTCGACCGGCCCGAACGACCAGGAGCAGAGATGATCGAGACCAGGGGGCTGCGGAAGTCGTTCCGCTCCCGCGCGGGTCGAGAGACGAAGACCGTGGACGCCGTGCGGGGCGTCAACCTCGAAGTCGCCGAGGGCGAGATCTTCGGCTTCCTCGGCCCGAACGGCGCCGGCAAGACCACCACGCTGCGGATGCTCGCCACGCTGATCGAGCCGGACGGCGGCGAAGCCACCATCGCCGGCGCCGACCTCCGCAAGGACCCGGCCGAGGTGCGCCGCCGCATCGGCTACGTCCCACAGGGCGGCAGCACCTGGGACGAGTCCACCGCACGCGAGGAACTGGTGCTGCACGCCCGCATGTACGGCATCAGCAAGGCCGACGCGCAGCGCCGCGCCGTCCGCGCGCTGGACGCCTTCCAACTCACCGAGTACGCCGACCGCAAGTGCAAGACCTACTCCGGCGGTCAACGCCGACGGGTCGAGATCGCGCTCGGCATCATCCACGAGCCGAAGATCGTCTTCCTGGACGAGCCGACCACCGGCCTCGACCCGCAGAGCCGCGCCCACATGTGGGACGAGATCCGCCGACTGCGCAGCGACGGCATGACCGTCTTCATCACCACGCACTACCTGGACGAAGCAGACGCGCTCTGCGACCGGATCGCGATCATGGACAACGGCGAGGTCGTGGCCGAGGGCACCCCCGCCGAGCTCAAGCGGGAGATCTCCGGCGACGTGGTGCTGGTCGGCCTCGACCTGACCGCCACCGAGCGGGCCGCCAAGGCCCTCGACGGCGAGCCGTTCGTCAACAAGCTGGAGACCGTCGACGAGGGCGGCCTGCGCCTCTACGTCGACGAGGGCGCCACCGCCATCCCGCAGGTGCTGCGCCGACTCGACCACGCGGGCCTGGAGCTGCGCTCGATCGAGCTGCACCGGCCCAGCCTGGACGACGTCTTCCTCACCAAGACCGGCCGCTCGCTGCGCGAGTCCTGACCACCGCTCGCTGCGCGAGTCCTGACCACTCGGAGACCACTCATGAAATTCGCCCGTGACACGTGGCTGATCTTCCAGCGGCAGACCCAGCTGCTGCTGCGCAACCCGGTCTGGGTCTTCGTCGGCGTGTTCCAGCCGGTGATGTACCTGCTGCTCTTCGCCCCGCTGCTCAAGCCAGCCCTGAACGCACCCACCCAGGCAGCCGCCTACAAGATCTTCGTACCCGGTCTGCTGGTGCTGCTGGCCATCTTCGGTGGCCTCTTCCAGGGGTTCGGCCTCATCGCCGAACTGCGAGCCGGGGTCATCGAACGCTCCCGGGTCACCCCGATCAGCCGGCTCGCCCTGCTGCTCGGCCGCTCACTGCGCGACGTGGTGTCGCTCCTCGTGCAGGCCGTCATCATCACCCTGCTGGCGCTCCTGTTCGACCTGCGGGTGTTCCTCGGTGACCTCCTGCTGGCGTACCTGATGCTGGCCCTCATCGCCCTCATGACCTCGGCCGTCTCCTACGGCGTGGCACTCAAGGTCAAGAGCGAGGACGCGCTGGCCCCGCTGATGAACACCGTGGCGCAGCCCGTACTGCTGCTGTCCGGCATCCTGCTGCCGCTGACGTTCGCCCCCGGCTGGTTGCAGGGCATCGCCGACTGGAACCCGTTCTCCTGGGCGGTCGACGGCACCCGCGCGCTGTTCGCCGGCGACCTGGGCAGCGACAAGGTCTGGCAGGGCCTGAGCATCACCGCGGTGCTCGCCGTGCTGGGCGTCGTCTGGGCCGCACGACAGTTCGCCCGCAGCGTCCGCTGACGTCTGGTCCTGGCCGTGGCCGTGGCGCTGGCCCTGGCTTGATCGACTCGGTTTTCTGGAAGTCGGGGTGTCCTGCCGCGTGGGATGCCGCGACTTCCAGAAACCCGAGTGGATCAGCCGCTCAGCGCACCCGGGCGAGGGTCAGGCCGTCCGCGATCGGCAACATCACCGGGTCCACCCGCACGTCGGCGAGCACCTCGTCGTTGAACGCGGCGATCGCCCGGTCGCTGACGTCCCTCGGCGCGATGACCCTGCCGCCGCGCAGCACGTTGTCGACCGCGATCACCCCACCCGGACGCATCCGGGGCACCAACTCCGCCCAGTAGATCGGGTAGCCCGTCTTGTCCGCGTCGATGAACGCGAAATCGAGATAGCGCTCCTGCGGCAGCTCCCGGAGCCGGTCCCCGGCCGGGCCGATCCGCAGGTCGATCCGGTCCTGCACGCCGGCCCGATCCCAGTAGCGCCGGGCGATGCCGGTGAACTCCTCGGAGATGTCGAAGCAGGTCAACCGCCCACCCTCGGGCAGACCTCGGGCGATCGCCAGCGACGAGAGCCCGGTGAACGTGCCGACCTCGACAGCCTGCCGCGCGTCGAGAAGGCGGGTGAGGAAGGTCAGGAAGGCCGCCTGCTCCGGCGCCACCTGCATCGTGGCGTGCTCCGGCAACACCGACCGGGTCTCGTCGGCCAGGTCCCGGATGATCTCGTCCGGCGGGGAGCCGTGCGCGACAAGATAGGCGTGCAGCTCGTCGGTGAGCGGGATCGACTTGGTGGTCATGACCGGACGTTACCGAGTGGCTCGACGGTTTGGCCGCCCGGCGCGACCTTCGTCCAGAGGTCGGTGATCCGCAGGTCAAGCTCGGCGAGAAGGCGGCGCAGCAGCGGCATCGACAACCCGACCACCGTGCCAGGGTCACCCTCGATCCGCTCCACGAACGGCCCGCCCAGCCCGTCGATCGTGAACGCGCCCGCCACGGCCAGCGGCTCGCCACTGGCCACGTACGTGGCGACCTCGTCGTCACTGATGTCCGCGAAGTGGACAGTCGTCGAGGCCACCGCCTCCGCGCGCCGCCCGGCGATGACGTCGATCAGGCAGTGCCCACTGTGCAGAACCCCACTACGCCCCCGCATCCGCTGCCAACGCCGGGTCGCGTCCGCCGGGTCCGCCGGCTTACCGAGGATCTCCCCGTCGAAGGCCAACACCGAGTCGCAACCGACCACCAGCGTCCGCTGATCATCGGCCGGGCTCAACCGGGTCAGCACCGCCTGGGCCTTGAGCCGGGCCAACTCCAGGCACAACTCCTCGGCCCGGTCGGCCATCACCAGAGATTCGTCCACCCCGCTGACCAGCACATCCGGCTCAATGCCGGCGGCCTGCAGGAGCTTACGACGGGCAGGGCTCGCCGATGCGAGCACAAGGCGGAGCGGCAGAGAGTCAGACACGAACCCGACGTTACCGGCAACCCAGTCGCGGCGTCCGGCGCGCTCGATCCAGCCCATGCATAATCCACTTCCCCCTTGATCCACTCCACATCGCCGATAACGGCCCATCCAGCCCCGACGGATACCGCCACATCGGGGACATGGAGTCGATCAGCCCGGCCTACCACTCGGCGACGGCTCGCAATGCCCGGAAAACGCGGTATCCGATGCCGCCAGACACCCCGGTTTCGCGAAAACCGAGACGATCAAAGCTCCCTCGCGCTGGTCAGCGGCTGATCCTGGGCGGCGGATCATCACCACGGCGACGACGCCGTGCCACCACCGCCCATCCGACCCCGGCAGCCAGAATCACACCCAGGGTGGCCAGGCCACGTGCCGTAGCGCCGCTGTCGCCATCACCCTGCTGGCCGCCCGCCGCCGTCGAAGGGGCAGCGCCGGCCGGAGCGCTCACCGATTCAAAACCCAGCGGCGGTACGTCTGCCGTCAGCGCTGCCACGAGATCAATCACGCCATAGCCGTACTCGTCGTCACGCCCAGGCGGGCCCTTGTCGATGGCGGTGGCCGTGAGCCGGTGCGCGACCTCGCGCGCGGGCAGGTAGGGGTACTTGGACCGGATCAAAGCCGCCGCCCCCGCCACAATCGCCGTCGCGTCAGAGGTTCCGGTGCCCTTGCGGTACTTGCCGTCGAGACTCGTGCTGTAGATGTCGACCGCGGGTGCGACCACGTCAATCTCCGGTCCGGTGACGGAGATAGCTGCACGATTCCCGTCTCGGTCGATTCCCCCAACAGCGATAACGCCCTCAACAGATGCGGGGTATCCCACCTGGTTGTCGGCTGGCCGGTTGCCAGCGGCAGCGACGATTACGACATTAGCAGCGAGTCCCGACTTGATCGCTTCACGCAAGGCAGGGCTAGAGCCGCCTGCACTCGAAATGCTAATGACGCTGGCACCGGAAGATATTGCGTATTCAATTGCTTTGCCTAGGTTGTCTGCGCTGCTTTGGTTATTTGTTCCGGCCGATAAGATCGGTAGGATCTTGGATTTCGGCGCAATGCCTCGGGCCCCTCGGTCGTTGTCTTGTCCGTGGGCGGCAATGAGGCCCGCCATGCCAGTGCCGTGGCTGTTCTGGTCCCCATGGCCATTGCTGCGCCCTCCGTCGGCAATGTTAATCCCTTGGAGGAGGTTTCCTGTCAGGTCTGGATGGGGTGAAACACCCGTGTCTGGGACTGCGACAATGACACCTTCGCCTTGGCTGATCTTGTTTGCCTCAGCGCAGGAGAGTGTGGCCAGATGCCACTGGTCTGCACGAATTCGATCAGTGCCTTCGTCGGGCGGTTGGCTCTGCGGTCCAGCAGCAGTTGGATCTCCGTATAGGAGGGTGAGGCATATGCATGACAGAGCAACGAAGGCTGTACGCATTGCCCGTGCCCTCACCGGCCGATGCCGATTGCTGGTCCTGGGTCTATCGGGCCATCTTCTTCTGGAGGCAGGACCACCGGATTTACCCCCCGCTTGGTCTCCCAGGGGTTGTCCGGGTCCCAGTCGTTTGATTCCTTGAGATTGCCGGCGGGTCGGGCGGTCCCGCCCGACCCGCCGTTCCAGATTCCGGGTGCTCCACCGATCGGCGATATGCCATGTCCGCCAGAGGCCCCTCTGCCTGCTGAAGGGCGGGAGCCTGCCGCGCCTGTGGGAGCTGTTCCCGCCCCGCCGCCGCCAATGACGCCTCCAATTGGATTGACGCGCCGTGAGGGATTGCCGCTGCCTTCCGGTTGGCGGATTGATGGTCCCGGTGTGCCGCCGATGACTCCCCCCGGCGGTGCAAGGCGAAGTGGCTCTGGCGGGGTTCCGCGAAGTGGGCCGTGTGGATTACTCGAAGTCGGCCTACCTAGGGATCCTCGATTGTGTTGGTTCGATGTTGGAGTGCTGGGTACCGGCGAATATTGTGGCGCAATACCCGGTTGGGATGCGAGGTGATTCGAATTTGATGCAGGGCTCGGAAGTGTGCTACCAGGGCTCGGGGCTCCCACTGTCCCGGCGCCGCCGAGGACGGGGCCATGGCCGGTCGCGATGGATAGAGGTGCAGCGGCTGCTTTCGTTTTCGGGGGAGTGGCCGTAGTTTCATTCCTGGCCATAGGCACTGGCACCACTGGCGGGATAATCGGCGCTGCCCCGCCACCATAAACATCCGGACTCGAAATATCCTTGCCGGCCTGAGAAAGGGTTGCTGGTGGTTTTTGGAGTGTTGCTTGCGCTTGTTGGAGTTCACCGCTGAGGCCGAACATCATGCTTCTGGCCTGCACGTTCAGCTGTTCCAGTTCCCCGTCCGCGACCGGCGGCGTCGTCACCCGGTTGCCCATCACCGCTTTCGGGTCGGCGGCCATCGAGTCGTACGCCTGCTTCTGTTGGAGCTTGGTCGCGTACACCTCGTGGATTTTGCGGAGCGCGGCGCGCGTGGTGCTGATGGCCTGGGTGGCGGCGGACAGCGCGGTGTAGTTCGCGGCGGCGGCGTCGTGGGTGCGCTGGACCTTGTCGATGAGCTCGTCGAGTTCGGCGAGGTACGTGCTGGAGGCGGCGCTGGTTTCTGGTGGCCAGGCGGCGGCGAGCCCGCGCCGGTATTCGTGGAGGCGGCCGAGGTGGGTTTGTGCGAGGTCGCAGACCTTGCGCCAGCCGGCGACCTGTTTCCAGTGGTTGGCGGTGTCGTGGTCATGTAGGCAGGCCCACATGCTGTTGACGTCCATCAGCTGCCAGTCGGTGAGGCCGGAGGTGCGGCCGGTGCCTCGTTCGATCACGGTAGGACCACCGGCCCTTCGGTGTCGGGCCTGGTCGGGTCGGCCAGCATCGGCGTCGGCCCGCCGGGTAGCAGGGCGCTCGGGTCAGCGAGGGCACGGCGGACGTCGACCACCCGGGCGGCGGTGAAGGCGTCGCTGTCGGCGTAGTGGGTGGCGACTCGATCGGCGGCGGCGGCGAGGTGGCCGGTGGCGCCCCGGACGGCGTACACCATGTCGGCGGTGGCCTGCTGCGTCTCGTGGTGCGCGTGCAGGAACGTGACCAGCTCGACGAAGGCGTCGCACGGGTTGGGCAGTTTCGCGGACATGTCCTCGGCGATGTACGGCAGGTGGGGCGCGTAATTGCTCTCGACTTCCGCGGCGAGCCGGTCGGCGAAGTCGCGGAGCTGGCTGATGTCGGCCTCGATGCCGCCGTATCCGCGCAACCAGGGCGCTGGCCGGCCCTCCTCAGGGATCACGGATCCTCCCTACGTGTGACGGCACCGCTTCCCTGAGTGAGGGTAACGGCTCCGCGTGCCCCTGGCAGCCCCCGCCGGGGTAGGTCGGGTCAGCGGGGCAGGCCGGCGGCGTGCCACCCGCCAGGGCCGGGGGGACGCCCGCTGCGCGCCCAGGCGGACGCGGTCTTCGGGGCGGGGGTAACGGCCGGGCGGGAGCGGACGACGATCGCCCCGACGAGAGCGGCCAACTCCTCGGCGGTGGGGACACCGCGGACGACCCGGATCAGCGGCTCTTCGGCAGACATGCCGCCAGGGTACGCGGCGCGAAGTTGCGGGAAGCGGACAGTGGCGTGCCGGCGGTGTGAGCGTCGGCGGGTCCGGGTACCGTCTCAGCGATGTCGAACGCGCTTCCCCAACTTGTCGCTGACCGATACCGGCTCCTGTCGCCGCTCGGCCAGGGTGGCATGGGCCGGGTGTGGAAGGCGCGCGACGAGGTGCTGCACCGGGACGTCGCGATCAAGGAGTTGGTGCCGCCGCCCGGTCTCACCGACGAGGAACGCCGCGAGATGCGGGAACGCTCGTTGCGGGAGGCCCGGGCCATCGCCCGGCTCAACCACGCCAATGTCGTCCGCATCTTCGACGTGCTGCGCACCGACGGCGATCCGTGGATCGTCATGGAGTACGTGGCGTCGAAGTCGTTGCAGGACACGCTCGCCGAAGACGGCCCGGTGTCGGTGGCCCGCACGGTGGAGATCGGCCTCGGTGTGCTGGGTGCGCTCAGCGCCGCGCACAAGGCGGGCGTGATGCACCGCGACGTCAAGCCGGGCAACGTGTTGCTCGGCGAGGACGGCCGGGTGGTGTTGACCGATTTCGGCCTCGCCACGATTCCGGGCGACCCGAACGTGACCCGCACCGGCATGGTGCTCGGTTCACCCGCGTACATCTCCCCGGAGCGCGCCCGCGACGGCACCGCCGGGCCGGAAGCCGACCTGTGGTCGCTGGGCGCGACGCTCTACGCGGCGGTCGAGGGCAAGTCGCCGTACGCCCGGCCGTCGGCGATCGGCACCCTGGCCGCGTTGGCCACCGAGCCGATCCCGCCGCCGAAGAACGCCGGCCCGCTCAAGGCCGTGCTCAACGGGCTGCTGCGCAAGGACCCGAACGAGCGGATCACCGCCGAGGTGGCGGAGCGGTTGCTGCGCCGCGCCGGGGGCAAGCGGTCGCGCGGGATTTCGCTGCTCGATGGCGTACGCCGGCCGGGGCCGAACGGTCCGCGTGAGCCGCGCCCGCCGTTGGTGCCGGCCCCGCGCCCGGCCGAGAGTGTCGACCGGCCGGTGTCGCCGCCGCCGGCCGCCGCCGCGACCACCTCTGCAGCCACCTCCGGTGCCGCCGCGGCCCCCGCCGCCGATGCCACGCCGACGGCCGTCGTTTCCGGTGCGGTCGCCGACCCGACCGCGGTCGTGCCGGCCGAGTCGGCGGCAACGGCCCCGGCCGAGCCGACCGCCACGATCGACCGACCGTCCGATGCCGAGCCGACCGCGAAGGTCACGGCCGCGCCCGACACGAGCGGCGACGGTACGACGAACGTCGACGACGAGCCGACGGTTGTCGACGGCCCGCCGGTGGCTCCGGAGCAGCGCAAGCCGACCACCCCGACGTCGCTCATGCCGCCGGTCAGTCCGGCCGGTCGCGCGGCGGTGCCGCTCTCGGATGGCACGAAGCCGAACAACACCCGACGCAACCTGCTGGTCGGGGCCCTGGTCGCGCTGCTGCTGATCGGCCTCGTGGTGGTCGTGCCGATGCTCACCAAGGACGACGACAAGACTCCGCAGGCCAACCCGACGGGGGCCGCCGCGACCTCGGGGGCTGCGCCGACGTCCGCTGCCGCGCCACCGCCGCCCACCACCGGTGCGCCCAGCCCGTCGGCCTCGGCCACCCCCTCGGTCGACCCGAACGCGCTGCCGGCGGGCTGGAAGCTGCACCGGGACCCGGCCGGCTTCGCCCTGCCGATCCCCGACGGTTGGGTGCGCAGCCAGGTCAACGGCAACACGGTCATCTTCAACCAGTCCAACGGGCCGGGCATCCTGCTCGTGCAGTGGACCCCCACCCCGAAAAAGGATGCGGTCGCGGACTGGCGGGAGCAGGAGCCAAACCGCAAGAGGCTCGTCAAAAACTACCAGAACCTCGGCATCAAGAGCTGTGACTTCTGGAAGACCTGTGGCGACTGGGAGTGGCTGGAGACCCGCGACGGGCAACGAATCCACGTCCGTAACCGGGGCTTCGTGACGGCCAGCAACCGGGGGTACGCCCTGCGGTGGGAGATCGCCGAGAAGGACTGGCAGGCCAACCTGCCGAACTTCGACCGGATCGCCAAGGGCTTCGTGCCCGACCGTCAGGACTGAAACTCATTCGCATGACCTTCCGTCGTCCTGGGTAATTGACCTTCGACGACGGAGGGAGGCACGACATGGGTTACCGACGGAGGGACACCCGGCCTCGGATGGCACTGTGGATGCTCGTCGCGCTCGGCGACGCGATCCTGCTGCTGGTCGCCGTGGGGGTTCCGGTGCTCATCGCACTGCTCAGTGTCGTGATCGTTGCCGGCTCGGGGGTGGCCGCCTGGCGGCTGTCGCGCAGGGGTGCTCTGGCCCGCGAGGAAGCTGTGGTGCCGGCCCTGAGCCGGCGTCGAGCGTGAACCTGAACCGACTGTGTTGGCGGCAGCCGGACCGATTGTCGACCGTGATGGTGACCGTCGATCCCGCTGCCGCCAACGGCACGGTCAGGTGTTGTTGGCCAACGCGATCAGGCGGCTGCGGTCGCCGTTCCAGTAGTTGCGGTCCACGTTGCCGCTGATCCCGGAGACAGCGCCGGTGCTGGTGTACTGCCAGAAGCTCCACACCGAAGCCCCGGCCGGCAGGGCGCCCGGCGTGCTCGACCAGCGGGCCAGCCAGAGCGGGTGGTTCGCCCACGGGCCGGTCCAGCTGCCGGTGCACTGGTTCCACCAGCTCGTGGTGGTGTAGATGACCGCGTACCGGCCGGTGCGGGAGCGGTAGGTGTTCAGGAAGTCCTGCACCCAGTTGCGCATGCCTGTCGTGCTGAGCCCGTAGCAGTATCCGCCGCTGTAGGGGTTGGCCTCGATGTCCAGCGCCGCCGGCAGGGTGCGGCTGTCCGCCGACCAGGCGCCACCGTTGGAGGCCAGGTAGTTGGCCTGGGTGGAGCCGGCGGAGATGTTCGGCCGCGCGAAGTGGTACGCCCCGCGGATCACTCCGGCGTTGTACGCGTTGACGTAGTTCGCGTTGAAGTTCGGGTCCTTGTAGCTGGTGCCCTCGGTCGCCTTGATGAAGGCGAACTGGACGCCGGCGTTGCGGACGCTGGTCCAGTTGATGGTGCCCTGGTAGCGGGAGACGTCGACGCCGGGTGTGGTGGCCGCGGCCGCCGGTCCGGCGGTCGCGACCAGGGCCGCCGCCGCGGTGGCGAGGACGGTGAGGCCGGCCGCGAGCGCGCGGCGCAGCGATGACGAAGTACGGGCCATGAGTGCCTCCAAGAGGATCGCTCTATCGACAACCATCTTTGGAGGTAAGTGCCCTAGATCGCAAGTGTGACTGAAGAAAGCTTCATCGACGTGACGCGAAGGCCCGGTGTTCTGAGTCGGAAGGATTCAGTGCAGCGTGGCCGGGTCGAGCTGCCAGCGGAACGGCTCGACGATTGTCAACGTCTCGCCGGCCTTGGCGATCTGATCCTCGACGTAGTGCTCACCGTCGAGCCGGTACAGCCGCAACGAGTGGCCGTCCCCGTCCTGCTCGACAAGCAGGTACCAGGGGATTCGCGCGATCGCGTAGAGCTGCATCTTGACCAGACGGTCGGCGGCGGCGTTGCCCGGCGAGACGATCTCGCAGACCAGCACCACCTCGGCGGCCTCCACAGCCGTGCCCTCGTCGTCGGTGTCCGCGACCACCACATCGGGGATGACGATCCGGTCCACCCCGAGCCGGACGTTGACCGCCTCGAAAACGAGGAGAGGTTGTGGTCGCACCGCTCGGCGCAGGCTGTAGACGAGTTCCCACGACACCAGCTGGTGCCGCTTGCTCGGGGCAGGGCTCACCAGCAGGCTCCCGTCGAGCAGTTCGATCCGGTCCGGGGTTTCACCCAGGGCGAAGTAGTCGGCCTCGGTCCAGAGCCCAACGTGGTGTCCCAGGGGTACCGCACTCATCGGCGCTCACCTCCCGCTTCACTCGCCACCCGATCAGTTTCACAGGATACGAGCCGGTGCCTCGGGAGCGACACGGAATGCCGCCGGTAGGCTCGCGCCCCATGATGTCGATGGACGGGCTGAGCGACCTGTGGGACACGCTGTTCGGCGCGCAGCCGGACCCGCCCGCGCTGCTGGTGCTGATCACCGCTGCCGTCGCGCTGGTGGTGGTCTCCACCCGGTTGCCGTGGCGGATCGCCCGTAACGCCATCACCATCGCGCACGAGGGTGGGCACGCTCTGGTCGCCCTGCTCACCGGTCGGAAGCTGCGCGGCATCCGGCTGCACTCGGACACGTCCGGGCTGACGCTCTCCGCCGGTCGTCCCACCGGGCCGGGAATGATCCTCACCCTGCTCGCCGGGTACGTCGCCCCGCCGTTGGTCGGGCTGGCCGGCGCCTGGCTGCTCGGCGGCAACCGAATCACCCTTTTGCTCTGGGTGGCGGTGGCGCTGCTGCTGGCCATGCTCGTCATGATCCGCAACGCCTTCGGCGTGGTGTCGCTGCTGGTCACCGGTGCGCTGGTGTTCGCCGTCTCGTGGTACGCATCGCCGCAGGTCCAGGCCGCGTTCGCGTACACCGGGGTGTGGTTCCTGTTGCTGGGTGGGGTGCGGCCGGTGGTGGAGCTGCAACGTCTGCGCTCGCGGGGCCGGATGCCCGCCTCCGACGCCGATCAGCTCGCCGGGCTGACCCCGTTCCCGGCGATCTTCTGGGTGACGGTCTTCGCCCTGATCAACCTGGCCGCCCTGGTTGCCGGCGCGCTCCTGCTGGCCGGCCCGCTCCTCACCGACGCCGGCCTGACGGTCTGACCCGTCCTCCCCGTCCTCCCCGCACGGTCGATCATGGAGTTGTGGTGGGTAGCAAAAGCCGCGAAAACTCCCGGCTCGGGCACCACAACTCCATGATCGACCGGGCTGAGGGCTGGGGCGGCAGAATGAGGGCATGCGATACGTGATCATCGGGGCGGGTGCGGTCGGGGGAACGATCGGCGTGCGGTTGGCCGAGGCAGGCCGGGACGTGACCCTGGTGGCCCGTGGGGCGCACCTCGACGTGATCCGGGAGCGGGGTCTGACCCTGCGGCAGCCCGACGGCGAGGTCACCGCCCGGCTCGCCGCGACGGACGGGCCCGGCGACGAGCCCTTGCCGGCGGACACGGTGCTGATCCTCACCGTCAAGTCGCAGGACACCGCCGGCGCGCTGGCCGCCTGGGTGGACGCGCCGGTGGCGGGCGGTGGTACGGCCGGTGAGCGGCTGCCGTTGGTGACCGCCCAGAACGGGGTGGCGAACGAGCGGGCCGCCCTGCGCCTCTTTGCCGACGTGCACCCGGTCTGCGTCTGGCTGCCCGCCACCCACCTGGACCCGGGCGTGGTGGTGGCCAACGGCTACCCACACCCGGGGATGCTCCACATCGGTCGCTACCCCAGCGGCGCCGACGACACCGACCGGGTGATCGCCGCCGACCTGGACGCTGCCGGCTTCGTCGCCCCGGTGCGCGCGGACGTCATGCGCTGGAAGTACGGCAAGCTGCTCAGCAATCTCGGCAACGGTCTGCAGGCGTTGCTCGGCCGGGACATCCCGGACGAGTTGGCCGAGCGGGTACGCGCCGAAGGTGTCGCCGCGTTCGCCGCCGCCGGGATCGCGCACACCACACCGGAGGAGGAGAAGGCCGAGCGCGGTGACCTGGTCGGGCAGCGCCCGGTCGACGGCGAGGCCCGTTCCGGTGGCTCCACCTGGCAGAGTCTGGCCCGGGGCACCGGCTCGACCGAGGTCGACCACCTCAACGGGGAGGTCGCGCTGCTCGGCCGGCTGCACGGCGTACCGACGCCGGCCAACGTCGCCGTCCAGCGGGCGGTACGCCGGGCGGTCCGGGAGCGGATCGCGGCCGGCGCGTTCCCGCTCGCCGAGCTGGAGAAGATGATCGCCTGATCGGGGCAACCGACGGCCCTGTCCGGTGCGTGTTCCCAGCGACCGACACGGGGAGGTAGCGGGTGCCGGACGTCGACGGGTTCGACGAGTTCTACCGGGGGAGCCGGCAACGGCTGCTCGGGTTCGTCTACGTGCTCACCGGCGACCGGGGCGAGGCGCAGGACGCCGTGCAGGAGGCGTACATCCGGGCGTGGCAGCGCTGGTCCACGGTCAGCGGCTACGACGACCCGGAGGCGTGGGTGCGGGTGGTCGCCAGCCGGATCGCCGTCAGCAGGTGGCGCAGCCTGCGCAGCCGGGCCCGCGCGTACCTGCGGCACGGCGCCACCGAGACCGTCCCCGGCCCGGGCACCGACACCGTCGAAGTGGTCGCCGCCCTGCGTCGGCTGCCCGAGGAGCAACGCGTCGCCATCGCCCTCTACTACCTGATGGGTATGCCGGTCGCCGAGGTGGCACGGGAGACCGAAGCCCCGGTGGGCACCGTCAAGGCCCGACTCTCCCGGGGGCGTGCCGCGCTCGCCGGGCTGCTCGCCGTCTCTGACCTGGAGGAGGCCACCGATGCATGACGACCTGACGTTCGTCGAACAGGTCCAGCGGGACCTTCAGGACGTGCGGTGGCCCGGTCCGGAGGAGATCCGTGCCCAGGCCCGCCGACGCAGCCAGCGCAGAATCGTGGCGGCCACCGCCGTACTGGCCCTCGCCGGGGTTGCCGGCGTGGCGGTCGCTGCTCCGCGGCAATCTCCGTCAACGAGCGCGCCAGCCGCCGCACCGACGCGCGGTGAGATCACCGCCGACGCACTGTTGCAGCCGGCCGACCTGGCCCAACCGGTCGGCGTGCAGCTCGGCGAATCGGGGCTGGGGGAGCCGGTCCGGCTGGAGGACATGCTCGGTTACTGCCGGACCAGTCAGGCGCTACCGGAGGGCTGGCAGATCTCGCGTTGGTCCCGCTCGCAGACCCTGCTGCGGGAGCACCCGCCGGGCGTCCAGGAGGATCGGCGGGTACTGGTCATGCAGGATCTCTTCCGGCTGACGCCGGAGGCGGCCACCCAGGTCTTCGCCAGTCTGGACGACCTTGTCGCGCCCTGTGCCGAATGGCTCAGCGTGGGGCCGATCCTGACGGCAGGAGGCACCCGCACGGCAGAAGCGCTGCACCGGTGGTCGGTGGCGCAGCGGGGCTTCGCCGGGGACGACGCCGCCATCCTGCGGGACTCGCTCACCGCCCCCCGGGACGTGCAGACCGGGCAGCCGCTCGCCGACGATCCGTCGCCGATCCTGCTGGCGGTCGTCCGGGTAGGCGACACCGTCTCGGTGCTCCGCCTCGGCTACGAGAGCACCGAGGCGGAACTCATGCAGCTTGCCGTGGTGGCGGCGGCCCGGATGTGCGCCGCCGCCAACCCGCCCTGCTGAAGAAGACCTGGCCCAGGCGGCGATGATCCGCACAACATCAGGGATGTTGGTGCCTCGTAAGGCCCGGAGGCAGCAACATCCGTGAAGTTGCGCGGATCAAGCCGGCGCGAGCCACGTGCGCGGATCATCGCCGGCGCAGGTCGGGCTCAGAGCGGGATGTTGCCGTGCTTCTTCGGGGGCAGGGTCTCCCGCTTGGTACGCAGGACGCGCAGCGCCCGCACGATCTGGGTACGCGTCTCGTGCGGCGGGATCACCGCGTCGACGTACCCGCGTTCGGCGGCCACGTACGGGTTGGCCAGGGTGTCCTCGTACTCGGCGATCTTCTCGGCCCGGACCGCGGCCGGGTCGTCCGCGCCGGCCAGCTCGGAGCGGTAGAGGATGTTGACCGCACCCTGCGCGCCCATCACGGCGATCTGGGCGGTGGGCCACGCGAAGTTGAGGTCTGCGCCGAGGTGCTTGGAGCCCATCACGTCGTACGCCCCGCCGTACGCCTTGCGGGTGATCACGGTGACCTTGGGGACTGTCGCCTCGGCGTACGCGTAGATGAGCTTGGCGCCCCGGCGGATGATGCCGTCCCACTCCTGGCCGGTGCCGGGCAGGAAGCCGGGCACGTCCACGAAGGTCAGCACCGGGATGTTGAACGCGTCGCAGGTACGGACGAACCGGGCGGCCTTCTCCGAGGCGGCGATGTCCAGGGTGCCGGCGAAGTGCATCGGCTGGTTCGCGACCACGCCCACCGGCCGCCCCTCGACCCGGCCGTAGCCGACCACGATGTTCTGCGCGTAGAGCGGTTGGACCTCGAGGAAGTCCCCGTCGTCGAGGACGTGCTCGATCACCGTGTGGATGTCGTACGGCTGGTTGGCGGAGTCTGGGATCAGCGTGTCCAGCTCGCGGTCCTCGTCGGTGACCTCCAGATCCGCCGGCGCCTCGAACACCACCGGCTCGTCGAGGTTGTTCGACGGCAGGTACGACAGCAGCGCCTTCACGTAGTCGACCGCGTCCTCCTCGTCGCTGGCGAGGTAGTGCGCGTTGCCGCTGCGGGAGTTGTGCGTACGGGCTCCGCCCAGTTCCTCCATGCCGACGTCTTCGCCGGTCACCGTCTTGATGACGTCGGGTCCGGTGATGAACATGTGCGAGGTCTGGTCGACCATCACGGTGAAGTCGGTGACCGCGGGGGAGTAGACCGCGCCGCCGGCGCAGGGCCCCATCACCAGCGAGATCTGTGGGATGACACCGGAGGCCCGTACGTTGCGGAAGAAGATCTCCCCGTAGAGGCCGAGCGAGACCACGCCCTCCTGGATGCGTGCGCCGCCGGAGTCGTTGATGCCGACGACCGGGCAGCCGATCTTCATGGCCAGGTCCATCACCTTGACGATCTTCTCGCCGAAGACCTCGCCGAGTGAGCCACCGAAGACCGTGAAGTCCTGTGCGAAAACGCACACCTGCCGGCCGTCCACCGTGCCGTAGCCGGTGACCACACCGTCGCCGTAGGGGCGGTTCTTCTCCAGCCCGAAGGCCGTGGACCGGTGCCGGGCGAGCTCGTCCAGCTCGACGAAGGAGCCCTCGTCGAGCAGCATCTCGATCCGCTCGCGGGCGGTCCTCTTGCCGCGCGCGTGCTGCTTCTCGACAGCGCGGGCCGACCCGGCGTGCACCGCCTCGTCGACCCGGCGCTCCAGGTCCGCCAGCTTGCCCGCGGTGCTGTGGATGTTGGTCCCGGTCTCGGTAGTCACCCAGGGAATATAACGATGGTTCAGGTGGGTGCCGCTGTGCAGTACGCCTCAGTGCCGACGGGACGACCGCCGTAGGCTGACGGGATGTCGGGCTCCCCGTACACCAATCTGGATCGCCCGCCGCTGTCGGCGGCCCGGCTGCGCCGCGCGTTGGTCGCGCCGGACGGGCCGTGGGCCCGCCTGGAGCTGCGCACCGAGACCGGCTCCACCAACGCCGACGTGGCCGAGGCCGCCCGGGTCGGCGAGCCCGAGGGCCTGGTCGTGGTCGCCGAGCAGCAGACCGCCGGGCGTGGCCGACGCGGTCGGGTCTGGCAGTCGCCGGCGAGGGCCGGCATCACCACCAGCGTGCTGCTGCGGCCCGGGGAGGCCGTGCCGGACCGCGGTTGGCTACCGGTGCCACCCACGGGGTACGGGTGGCTGCCGTTGCTGGCCGGCGTGGCGCTGGTGGAGGCGGTGGCCCGGTTGGCCGAGCTGGAGGCCTCCCTGAAGTGGCCCAACGACCTGCTGATCGACGACGCGAAGTGCGCGGGCGTGTTGGCCGAGGTGGTGCCTGGCCGTGCACCGGAGGAGCCGGCGGCCATCGTGCTCGGCATCGGGCTCAACGTGACGCTGCGTGCGGACGAGCTGCCGGTGAATCCGACCGGACTGCCGGCCACGTCGCTGCAGTTGGCCGGCGCGGCGGCTACCGACCGGGACCCGCTGCTGCGGGCGCTGCTGCGCTCGGTGGCCGAGTGGTACGACAGGTGGCGCTCGGCGGGCGGTGACGCGGTGGCCAGCGGCCTGCGGGACGCCTACCTGGCAGCCTGCTCGACGGTCGGTCGTGAGGTGCGCGTCCTGCTTCCCGACGGTGAGGTGCTGACCGGCAGCGCGACCGGGGTGGACCGGGACGGCCAACTCCAGGTCGCCACCGCCACGACCACCCGCACCCTGGCCGCGGGTGACGTCCTCCACCTGCGCTGATCGCACGACCGGCGTCGAACGCACGACGGCCGCGACCGGCCGCCCACTTGCAAGATCGTGAAGAGTGGGGTGGGGCCGCGTGGCGGATGTTGTGGTGGGCTCTGGGGGTTTACGGTCTGCGCGTCGAGAAGATGGCGTTGGAGGTTCCCCGTGGCGTTTCCCGAAGACGTGCTCACCAAGGACGAGCATGTCGTGCTGCACCTACATCCGCACTGGAAGGCACTGATCCGGCCGATCGTGGTGCTGGTGCTGGCGATCGCCGCGGTGGTGGTCGGTGTGCTCCTGCTGCCCGAGAGCAGCGGCGGTTCGATCGCGCTGGCCGTGATCGGCGTAATCGCCCTGGCAGCGGTGCTGTGGCTGGGTCTGTGGCCGTTCCTGGTCTGGCGTACCACCCATTACCTGTTCACCAACGAGCGTGTGCTGTTGCAGCAGGGTGTCTTCTCCCGGGACCGGCGGGACCTCCCGCTCACCCGGATCAACGACCACTCGATGAACCAGCACTTCTTCGAGCGTCTGCTGGGCTGCGGCACGCTCACCATCGAGTCGGCGGGCGAGCGCGGCCAGTCGGTGCTGGCCGACGTGCCGGGGGTAAGCCGCGTGCAGACCACCCTCTACGAGTTGGTCGAGGCGCAGCACGACAAGCACTCGCTGGGCGACGGGGAGATGCGCGACATCCTGGCCGACATGCGCGAGGGTAAGCCGCTGCGCGACACCACGACCTGATCGTCCGGAACGACCGAGACCCGCCCTGGCCGAAGTCGGGGCGGGTCAGTCGTATGGTTCGACAGGGGCGCTCGGGGGCCCGTCCGCGCTGGTTGCCGACGTTGGGTTGGCGGGCACCTCGGCCGCAGCCGGGCCCTCGTCGGGCACCTCGGCCCCGGGTGCGCCAGATTCGGGCAGGTCGGCGGCGGGAGGTTCGCCCTCGGTCGGTCGCGCGGCGAACCAGCCACGGAACCGGGTGCGCAGCACCTCCTGCTCGGGCCGGTCGTCCGGGCCGAGGCGGAGCATGGTGCCGGTGAGGCTGACGGTGCCGAGCCCCGGCCGGGCGGTGGACGGTCGGGCGCCCATCACGTCGACCCGGACGGCGAGCCGGTCGCCAGCGCGTACGGGAGCGAGCCAGCGCAGCTCCTCCAGGCCGGGAGAGGCGTCCGCAGCCGCCCGGGACAGCAGATGGTCGACGTAGGCGCGCATGAACAGGCTGACCGTGTAGAAGCCGCTGGCGATCAAGCCGCCGTGCCGGCTCTCCCCGGCCAGCTCGGGGTCGACGTGGTACCACTGCGGGTCGAATCGGCGGGCGAACGCGACCATCTCGTCGCCGTCCACGGTGACCACGCCGAGATCGACGGTGAGCCCGGGGACCAGATCCTCGAAGAACAGCTCGGCGGGTTGCCCGGTGCCGGAGCGCGCGGCGGGTGGCGTCACCGGCGGGGCGAGCGGCGGGTGCCGACGTGCAGCTCTGCGGCGAGTTCCGCGTCCAGGTCGGCAGCGGGGCTCACGCTCAGCCGCGTGGGCCGCCCCTGCATGGGAGCGCCGGGAGGTGGGTCGCCACGGCGGGCGGACTCCGCCTCCTCCAACTCGGTGACGGACTCGGCGAGTTCGGCGACCGGGTCCATCTCCGCCATGGTGTCCCACTCGTCGCGTGGGAGGCCGTGCCAGGTGGAGTCCGACTCCTTGTCGTCGTCCTCGACAGCGCTGACAGGCTGGAAGACGAAGGTCCGGTAGGACCAGAACCGGAACAGCGTGGCGAGCAGGACGCCGACGGTCTTGGCCACGTTCAGTGCCAGCAGGCCGTGTACGCCGAGCCCGTACTTGGCTGCGGCCACCGCACCGAGCTCGATGAGCAGACCAGCGCCGTTGAATAGGAAGAAAAGGACGTACTCTCGCCGAAGTGCCGATTTCGGACGATCCCGGTACGTCCAGTGCCGATTCATGAGGTACGACGTGATCGTGGCGACGATGGTCGCGATCACTGTTGCCTTCAACTGACCATTGACGAAAACGGTCAGTGCAAGGGCATTGAACACCGCGTAATTGATGACGGTGTTGATGCCGCCGACGATGCCGAACTTGAGCGCCTCGTGGATGAACTTCTGCCAGCGCTCAGGCAGCAGACGGACAAGACGCATGCGAAACACCTTAGGGCAGTCGTGGCGGCCGGCGATCACCGACCGAACAGGGTGGGCGGCAGGTCACGCCCCGTGGTCACGGTCCGGCATGACCTGCGGAAGGGTCGGGGTTCCCGCTTCGACGAAGACGAACCGCCGGTACGACCAGAATCGGAACAGCGTGCCGAGCCCGGTGCCGACGATGTAGCTGGCCACGTTGTCGGCCAGGCGCGTCTCGAACACGGCCGGCCAGACGCTGCCGAGGCCGTACCGACTGATCGCGAGGCAGGCCACCGCTATGCCGAGGCCGACCGCGTTGAAGAGGAAGAACAGCGCGTACTCCCGTGCCGGGTTGTTGCGCTGACGGTGGCGCCACGTCCAGAACCTGTTGCCCAGGAAGGCGACGGAGGCCGCGATCACCGTGGAGATCGTCTTCGCCGTCAACTCTTCCACGCCGCGACTGCTCGTCAGGTAGTTGAAGAGCGCGAAGTCGATGAGGAAGGCGATGCCGCCCACGGTGGCGAACTTGCTCATCTCGCGGACGAGGTGACCGAAACGGTCCAGCAGTTTGCCGACCAGACCCGGTCGGGTCTGCCGGGGACCCGGTTGCTCCCCGGTCATCGTGGCGGCCACAGGGCGAGCCTACCGGCTGTGGACCGGTCGGCGGGGTAGCAACGGCGAGCGGGTGGGGTCGCACACGGGAGCCCAGCGCCGTGTGCGGAACGGTTGAACGCAGCGTAACCAATTGGGAGGACTGTCGCGGCCCGGAACGGGAATCCACGCTCCGGTCGGCGGGGCATGTCCACGGCCCGACCGCAACAAGAGTCCGCCGGGGTGCACAACAAGATTTGCGTGAAACTGCGCGGGAAAGCGGGTAATAGCTCGTGATGCCGCAGCGTAGCCATAGCTTGTGCAGTTCTTCACAACCAGTCCCACTGACTCGGAAGGCTGTCCGGTTTACGCTGAGGCCAATCCCAGGTTTCCACGAAGGCGACGCATCGCGCCGCTGAGTCTCGTGCATCCCATAGATCGGTCAGCGTCGACCACAAGGAGATGTGTCATGGTTGCTCCGGCTGTTGTGCGGGGTATCGATCAGGCCCCGACGTCCCACCCGAAACTGCTCGCCTGGGTCCGTGAGGTCGCGGAACTGACCACCCCCGACCGTGTCGTCTGGGTGGACGGGTCCGACGAGGAGTGGCGCCGCCTCACCGATGAGCTGGTCGAGGCCGGCACGCTGGTCCGGCTCAACCCGGAGAAGAAGCCCAACTCCTTCTACGCGCGTACCGACCCGACGGACGTCGCCCGGGTCGAGGAACGCACCTACATCTGCTCCGTCGACGAGGCGGACGCCGGCCCCACCAACAACTGGATGGCACCGGCCGAGATGAAGCGGACGATGACGGATCTGTACCGGGGCTCGATGCGCGGTCGCACCATGTACGTCATTCCGTTCGTGATGGGTCCGGTCGAGGCCGAGTCTCCGATGTTCGGTGTCGAGATCACCGACAGCCCGTACGTGGTCGCCTCGATGCGCATCATGACGCGGATGGGCGCCCGGGTCCTCGAGGCGATGGGTGACGACGCGGACTTCGTCCACGCTCTGCACTCGATCGGCGCACCACTCGCGCCCGGTCAGCAGGACGTCGCCTGGCCGTGCAACGAGACCAAGTACATCTCGCACTTCCCGGAGACCCGGGAGATCTGGTCGTACGGATCGGGGTACGGCGGCAACTCGCTGCTCGGCAAGAAGTGCTACTCCCTGCGGATCGCCAGCGTGATGGGCCGGGACGAGGGCTGGCTCGCCGAGCACATGCTGATCCTCAAGATCACCTCGCCGGAGGGTCGGGTCTACCACATCGCCGGCGCGTTCCCCTCCGCCTGCGGCAAGACCAACCTTGCCATGGTCGAGCCGACCATCCCGGGTTGGAAGGTCGAGACCATCGGTGACGACATCGCCTGGATGCGGTTCGGCCCGGATGGTCGCCTGTACGCGGTCAACCCGGAGTACGGCCTCTTCGGTGTCGCGCCCGGCACCGACTGGAAGACCAACGCCAACGCCATGCGCACCCTGGACCGGGGCAACTCGGTCTTCACCAACGTCGGCCTCACCGACGACGGCGACGTCTGGTGGGAGGGCATGGGGGAGCCGCCGGCGCACCTGATCGACTGGAAGGGCAACGACTGGACGCCGGAGAGCGACAGCCTCTCCTCCCACGCGAACAGCCGGTTCTGCACCCCGATCACCCAGTGTCCCATCCTCGCCGACGAGTACTTCGACCCGAACGGCGTGCCGATCGACGCCATCCTCTTCGGTGGCCGCCGCAAGGACACCGTCCCGCTGGTGACCGAGGCCCGCGACTGGGTGCACGGCGTCTACATGGGTGCCACGCTCTCCTCGGAGACCACCGCGGCCGCGTCCGGTGCGGTCGGCGTGGTCCGCCGCGACCCGATGGCGATGCTGCCGTTCATCGGTTACCACGCCGGGGACTACTTCCGGCACTGGATCGAAATGGGCAAGGGCGCCGACGGCGACGAGGCGAAGCTGCCGAAGATCTACTACGTCAACTGGTTCCGTAAGGACCCGGACGGCTCGTTCCTCTGGCCGGGCTTCGGGGAGAACTCCCGGGTGCTCAAGTGGATCGTCGAGCGGATCGAGGGCTCGGCCGACGCGGTCGAGACCCCGGTGGGCATGGTCCCCGCGCCGGACGCGCTGGACGTCGAGGGTCTGGACATGACCCCGGAGGACGTCCGGATCGCTCTGAAGGTCGACCCGGACGAGTGGCGCAACGAGCTGCCCATGATCACCGAGTGGTTCGAGAAGTTCGGTGACAAGCTGCCCGGCGTGCTCTGGGCCGAGCTGGACGCGCTGCGCGCGCGCCTGGACGCCGCGCAGCCGCAGCGCTAGGTGTGAAAACTGCCCCCTGCGGGCATCATCGGATCCCATGAGGACGGCCGCCGAGACCCAGGTCCGGCGGCCGTCCGCCGTCCGGGTGCTCACCATCCTGCTCGCGACGACGGCGGCGGCGACCGTCGTGGTCGAGCTGCTCAACTGGTGGTACGCCCCGGAGCAGGGCTTCGGGCTCGCCGTACGGACCGGCTGGGCGATGCTGCGCTCGTTCGGCTTCCTGCTGCTGATCGGGCACGTCCGGCGGGGCCGCACGGTGGCCCGCCCGTTCGGGCTGATCCTCGCGGTCACCACGATCTTCGCGGTCGGTCGACTCATCGTGCCCCGGCAGGGAGTGCCGCCGCTGCCCGGCCTACTCGGTTTCGCCGTGCTCACCGCGCTCTGCGCCGCTGTGGTCTGGCTGCTCTACCGCTCGTCGGCGCTGGCCGGGCACCTGGTCCGGCACAGGCCCCGGATCGTCATCGACCGGGCCGGCATCTCCTGGCGGGAGACCCCTCCGCGCCGACCGCAGGCCAACGCCTGGCTGTTGACCAGCCGGGTGGCGGCGTTCACCTACAGCCCGCTGATGCTGGTGCCAGCTCTGGTGGCCGGGGGATCCATCCTGGACGGGCGGCTGAGCGCGGTACCGGCAGTGCTGTTCTGGTTTGGGGCGGGCATCGCCGCCAGCTACGCCGTGCTGTTCTGCACCGCGTTCCTGATGCGGGGCAAGGACTGGGCGCGTGGCCTGCTGGTCGCCGTCACGGTCGCCGTACTCGCTGTGGACCTGCCGCTGTGCTGGTGGCTGCTGGGCGTGGACGGCCTGGTCCGCGACGGCGGCCCGCTGGTCGCTGCCGCGGCGCTGGCTCTCTACGGCCTGCGTCGGGCCACCCGCGCCCCCGACGCCGCCCGACCCGAACGTCAACCCTGACCACGGCGGGTCCCGCACCGACGCCGCTGGATGCCGACCCGTCAGCCGACCACGGCCCAGCCCTTGCCATTCCCCCCTTTGCTCTGCATTCCTATAGGCGCCGGTCGCGGACGGTAACCGTCGCCTCCGCGGGTGCAGAGCAAAGGGGGCGGGTGAGACCTGCCGGGCCGGTGCGGGAGCGGTCGTCAGGGGCGGACAGGGGGCAGGATGACGGATGGCGTCGGTCACAGCGGTCGGCGTCGGGGCGGCTGCGGAGATTGTCGGTCCGGCCGACCGCAAGGCCGACCGCGTCGTCGTCGTCGGCAGCGGCAGCGCCGGCTCGGACTGGAGGGAGGCGCGGTGAGCGACGAGTTCGACGTGGTGGTGGTGGGAGCCGGGCCGGCGGGGGCGGCCGCCGCGCTGACCGCTCGCCGGGCGGGCGCCAGCGTGCTGCTGCTGGACCGGGCCGACTTCCCCCGAGACAAGGCGTGTGGGGACGGGATCGCCGCGCACTCGGTGGACGTGCTCGCCGAGCTGGGGGTGACCGAGGCGGTGGCGGGCTACGCCCCGCTGCCCGCGTTACGCATGATCGCGCCGGGTGGCGGTGCCGTGGCCCGGGCGCTGCCCCGACCCGCGTACACAGTGCCGCGGGAGGTTTTCGACGCGCGTCTCGTGGCGGCTGCCGTGGCGGCCGGCGCCCAGCTGCGTCGGCATACAGTGCGCCGGGTCGAGCCGCGCGCCGACCGGGTGGTGCTCGACGGGGAGCTGTCCGGGAGGGTGGTGGTGGGCGCGGATGGCGCCGGGTCGGTGGTGCGGCGTGCCCTCGGCCACCCACAGAATCCCGACCGGCACCTCGCGCTGGCCATCCGGGGGTACGCCCCGGCTCTGCCCGGCCCGTCCGAGCAGCTCATCGTCACCTCGCAGGCACGCTGGCCGGCGTACGCCTGGTCGTTCCCCATCGGTGACGGACGGGCCAACGTCGGATACGGGGAGGTGCTGCGCGGTGAGCCGTTGAGCCGGTCCTACCTGCTGGACCGGCTGGCCGCGCTGCTGCCCGGCACCGACCTGGCGACGGTGACCGCGTTGCGTGCCCACCATCTGCCCCTGTCCACCCATCGGCCGGCTCCGGGTCGGGGTCGCACGCTGCTGGCCGGGGACGCCCTGTCGTTGATCAATCCGTTCACCGGGGAGGGCATCTTCTACGCGCTGCTCTCCGGTGCGCTTGCCGGCGCGGCGGCGGCCCGGGCACCTGAGGAGGCCGCCGCCCGCTACGCCCACGGACTGCGTCGTCGCCTCGGCACCCACCTGCGGCACAGCTCGTTCGCCGCCTGGTTGGCGCGGCGACGGCGGGTGGTGGACGGAGCGGTCCGGGCTGCCCGTCGGGACGACCGGGTGTTCTACGACGTGGTCGAGCTGGGTCTGGGTGACGGGCGTCTCAATGCGCGCACACTGGCGATGATCGGCATCGGTCTGGCCGGGCGGGGTGGGGCTCCGAGGCAGTGATCTGGACGAAGGGTCGCTACGCTGCAAGGTGATGACGCTGCGGAACCTTATCTACTCCGTGTACGAGCGCCGGCTCACGGCGAAGCTCGCCGGTAAGCCGGTGCCCCGCCACGTCGGGGTGATGTGCGACGGCAACCGCCGCTGGGCGAGGGAGATGGGCTTCGTCGACCCCAACGACGGGCACCGGGTTGGCGCGGCGAAGATCAAGCACGTTCTCGGCTGGTGCGACCAGGCCGGCGTCGGGCACGTCACCCTCTACCTGCTGGCCACCGACAACCTCCGCCGTCCGGCCAGTGAGCTGGACCCACTCCTCAAGATCATTGAGGACCTGGTGGTGGAGCTGGCGGAGGAGGGCAACCCCTGGCGGCTGCGCATCGTCGGGGCGCTCGACCTGCTGCCGGCGCAGACCGCGGCGGCGCTCAAGGGCGCCGAGGAGCGCACGCGCGAGCGCAGCGGCGGCGCGGAGGTCAACATCGCGGTGGGGTACGGCGGTCGCCGGGAGATCACCGACGCGGTCCGCTCGCTGCTGCTGGAGCATGCCGCCTCCGGCGGCACGCTCGAGGAGCTGGCCGAGGTGCTGGACGTCGAGCACATCTCGGAGCACCTCTACACCCGCGGCCAGCCCGACCCTGACCTGGTCATCCGCACCAGCGGTGAGCAGCGACTGTCCGGCTTCATGCTCTGGCAGTCCGCGCACTCGGAGTTCTACTTCTGCGAACTCAACTGGCCGGATTTCCGGCACATCGACTTCCTGCGGGCGCTGCGCTCGTACGCCACCAGGCAACGCCGCTACGGCGCCTGAGCGGGCCGAGACGCGACCGTCGCCAGCCTGGCGGGGCCACACCCGCCAGGCTGGTGGGGTCAGGGCAGGTGGGTCAGTGCCCGGGTGAGGAAGTCGCCCAGAGCCGCCGGCGACTCGATCGTCAGGTCGGCGGCGTTGGCCACCTCCTGACCGGTCTCCGGGTTGGCCACCGCCACGCAGACGCCGAGGAAGTCCGGGTCGGCGGCGGCGCGGGCGCGCAGCGCGGCGAAGGCCTTGATGTCGGAGACGTCGTCGCCGAAGTACCAGGCGCCGGTGGCGCCCTTGATCGCCTCGCCGATGACCATGCCCTTGTCCCGGTCGACAGGCGGCTTGAGCTCCAGCACCATCCGCCCTGCCTGCACCCGCAACCCCAGCCGGTCGGCCTGCGCCTCCCCCCAGTGCTGCACGGTGGAGCCGAGCTGCGGGGCGGTGCGCCAGTGCAACGCGACGGAGAGCCGCTTGTACTCGACGAGGGTGCCGGGTGGCAGCTCCGCCCGGGCCTGGTCGGCCAGCTCCGCCATGGTCGGCACCCAGGGCAGCGCTGCCGGCTCGGTGACCGTCTCCCCGCCGGAATGGCTGTGCTCCAGCCCGTAGAGGCCGTAGAGGTCCACGCCAGCGAGCCCGCCGAGCTGATCCCGGAGGAACTCGACGGGTCGGGCGGACACGATCGCGACCCGCTGCACGACCGGGGCCAACGCCTCGATCGCGGCCAGCGCCTTGGGTGCCGGGCGAACCGCTGTCGGATCGTCGTCGACGGGCGCGAGCGTCCCGTCGAAGTCGAAGAAGAGCACGGTCCCGGCGGCCCGGCCGGCGGTTGTCCGCCAGACCTGGTCGGCGTTCAACGGGGTCCTCGGCTGCTGATTGCCCAGATTCAACGGCGGCACGCGCGTCAGCGTACCCCGGCGATCGGGGCTCATTCCTGGCCGAGCGGACCCGTTCGGCGGTACGCGATCAGCGTTCGGCGGCTCCCCGTCCGCGCCGGCCGAACGGCACCACCGCCGCCTCCTGGCCGTGGCTCAACAGGTAGCCCTCCACGAACCCGGTGTTGCGATCACCGGTGTGGTTCTCGATCTCGTTGAGCCGTGCCACCAGGAACTCGGTGAGGGCGGTGATCCGATCGTTGAGGCGCTCGTGCAGCTCGGCGACGACGGCCAGGACGACCGCAGTGCCGGCGGCGATGAGCACGAAGAGATTGACGAGCAGCGGAAGTTGCCCGCCGTCGACTGCCAGAGTCACCGCGTTGCCGGTCGCCCACAGTGTCATCGACACGGTCGCGACCACGACTGCCAACCATTTCAGGGTCATGGACAGACCCCTCCTTCTGTCCCGCAGGGCTAGGTTCGGCCTTGTCCCGTCCCCCCGCCGATGACGAGCCCAAGCAGTACGAATAGGGACGCTAGCGTGCCCGTTCCTGCCCCGGAGGTAAACGAATGAACCTGACCAGGCGTTCTTTCGCTATCTGAGGAACTACCCGGCCTGATTGCCCCTTTTTCGGACATCGACCGGCAACGTTGGGCGGTATGCGAGGTATCTAATGGTTTCGCGGATGTGGAACTTCTCCGCGTCCGACACGTTCGGATCGACGAGTCGGCGCAGCAACGCCTCAACGTCGGGGTCCATCGGAGGGGCGGGCTGACCGGTGCGATGACCCGTCGCGGCGCGGTCCCAGCCGAGTGCGGCGAAGGCGGCCGCCGGGTTCAGCCCCAGGCCCTCGCAGAAGGCGACGACCCGCTCGGCCTCCGGGTCGCTGGCCCAGTCGCCCCGGACCCATCGGTTGATGGTCTGTCGGGAGACGCCGGTGCGCCGGGACACCTCGGTGCCGCTCCAGGCCCGGGTCGCCCGTGCCTCGTCCAGGGCGCGCCGCACGAAGGTGGCGAACGCGATCTTCCGCGCATTGGCCGTCTCGGTCACCCCGTGACCGTACGGCCAGCGGGAGGTGAGCGCCCATCCCGGCTCGCCACTGTCACGCGGACGTGACGGAATCTTCGGATTTCCGGTAAACGATTCGGTGTCGCTGTTGAGGGGTGTCACGCGGGCAGAATAGATGCCCGTAGTGGTCAGCGTAAGGGGACGAAAAGCTGATACTGTCACGCCCATGGGACAATCTACGGTGTGTCACGTGCATGAGACGATTGGTGCTCACATGCGTCACGCCCCCGGTGCCGAGGGGGTGTGGTGACCGAGCTCGCCACCCGCGCCCAGGCCTTCGGGCTGATCGCCGAGGGGGTGGCCGCGGGGCTGACCGCCCCCTGGCGCCTCTACCTTGCCCGAGGCTGCCGTTACCTGTCGCTGAGCGTCGGCGATCGCACCGAGTGGAACGCCTGGCGTACCCATCTCGGCTGCCCTGAGCTGAGCGTCCGGGTCTACGACGCCGGCGGTGAGATCCGCCGTTCCTCGGTGGCCGAGGTCGTGCTCGACGGCTGCCGGATCAGCGTCGAGCTGGTCGAGGAGGTCAGCACCGATGACCTGGACCGGCTGCTCGTCGCGGATCCCACCACGATCGAGCCGGAGGAGCGATGACCCGGCGTCCGAGCGGGGCCGGAGCTGCCCGATGAGCCCGTTCCTCGCGGTCTTCCTCGTCCTGGTGCTCGGTGCCACCAGCTACGCCGCCGGCCGCCTGCACGGTCAGCTCAGTTATCGCATCGGCTACCGCTTCGGCTACCGGCAGGGCTACTTCGACGGCGACCGGGGTGCCTGGAACAGACGTCGTCGCGACGCCCAGGCGGCAATCGCCTCGGCCCTGTCGGTCGCGCCGGCGAGCGTGGCCCGCTCGGCGGGCGCCGTCGCTCCCCGGCCCGGCACCACGTACACCGGCTCGTCGTTCACCGCGCCGGCCGCCCCCATCACCGGGCGGCACCCGACCGGCACGCTCGTCCGACGTACCGGTTGAGGTCGGCCGGCGGGTGCCGTTCCGCCGACCGACGCCACGAACGCGGTGCGTCGTCCGCGGCGGACACGCACCGTCGGGGGTCCCGTCAGACCGGTGACGGTGGCCCCACCGGCCGGGATGCGCGCAGGGGGCATGCATCCCGGCCGGTTCCGCCGCAGTGCCTTCCGGCTGGTAGGAGCCTTGGTGAAGGGGTGTTCACGCACCCGTCTCGGGAGATCCACGTCCGACCTCTAGCCGAGAGGGTCCGGCAGGGCTAGCGTCTAGGCATGGCACGGGGTTCTCCCGAGCCAGCCGGTCCGCCCGGATCTGCGACCTCGCACGGGGTTCCGCATCCGACCCCGTGTCTCCGGGCACCGGAGGAGGCGGAACACGGGTGGCGGGTGCCCATCCGTCGGAGCAGGCCTGTGACGACTCGCCGTACCACCGCCGGTGCCGACCAGACCCCGGCCGCGACTGCCACGACCCGCCGCGCCACCAGGAGCCGCCGTACGGCGGCCGCCGCGCTGGCCGACCCCAAGGAGCCGCGACCAGCCGGCCAGGCCTTTGTCCTGGACACGTCCGTGCTGCTCTCCGATCCGGCGGCGTTCCACCGGTTCGCGGAGCACGAGGTGGTGCTGCCACTGGTGGTCATCACCGAGCTGGAGGGCAAGCGGCACCATCCCGAGCTGGGCTGGTTCGCCCGGCAGTCGTTGCGAATGCTCGACGACCTGCGCATCCGGCACGGCCGGCTGGACACGCCGGTGCCCGCCAACGACGTGGGCGGCACTCTGCGGGTGGAGCTGAACCACACCGACGACGGGGTGCTGCCGCCCGGCTTCCGTACCGAGAGCAACGACGCACGGATCCTCTCCGTCGCGCTCAACCTCGCCGCCGAGGGGCGGGAGGTCACCCTGGTCAGCAAGGACATGCCGCTGCGGGTCAAGGCGGCCTCGGTGGGTTTGCGCGCCGACGAGTACCGCCACGGCCAGGCCAGTGACCCCACCTGGACCGGCATGTCCGAGATGGAGTTGAGCGACGAGCAGATCGGCCAGTTGTACGGCGGCGAGACGCTCGACCTCGACGAGGCGGCCGGGTTGCCCTGTCACACCGGTCTGGTGCTGCACTCGGGGCGTGGTTCGGCGCTCGGCCGGGTGCTACCGGACAAGTCGGTGCGTCTGGTCCGGGGCGACCGGGAGGCGTTCGGTCTGCACGGCCGTTCCGCCGAACAGCGGATCGCGCTCGACCTGCTGCTCGACGAGTCGATCGGGATCGTCTCGCTGGGCGGCCGGGCCGGCACCGGCAAGTCGGCGCTGGCGCTCTGCGCCGGGCTGGAGGCGGTGATGGAGCGTCGCCGGCACAAGAAGGTGATCGTGTTCCGCCCGCTGTACGCCGTCGGCGGTCAGGAGTTGGGCTACCTGCCGGGTTCGGAGTCGGAGAAGATGTCGCCCTGGGCGCAGGCGGTCTTCGACACGCTCGGCGCTGTGGTGCACGAGAACGTGCTGGAGGAGGTCACCTCGCGGGGCATCCTCGAGGTGCTGCCGCTGACCCACATCCGGGGGCGCAGCCTGCACGACGCGTACGTGATCGTGGACGAGGCCCAGTCGCTGGAGCGTGGGGTCCTGTTGACGGTGCTGTCCCGGATCGGGCAGGGCTCCCGGGTGGTGCTCACCCATGACGTGGCCCAGCGGGACAACCTGCGGGTCGGCCGGCACGACGGGGTCACCGCCGTCATCGAGGCGCTCAAGGGCCACCCACTCTTCGCGCACGTCACGCTCAGCCGCTCGGAGCGGTCGCCGATCGCGGCGATGGTGACCGATCTACTGGAGGACATCCCGATCTGATGACTTTTTGGGGCTCTTTGTCTATATTTTAGACGTGGCGCAGATCACAAAGAGGTCGGTTGGTTTCCCAACGGCCTCACTGTGCGCAATCGTGTCCCACGAGCGTCCACGCACCATGAGCATCGTTGGTGATCGTTCGTCCCGAACGGAACGACATCGGCGGCGGTCGGTGCGTCGGCGCGACCGGCAATCGGTCGGGGCGCTCGTGGCACGGTTGACGGCCCACCTGCGGTCGGCACCGGGCCGCGTCCTTGCCCCCGACGAAGGGACCACTTCGTGAGTCGGCTGTGGAGCCGGTTGGGTGCCCGTACGGCCGCCGTGGCGCTGCTCTCCGTGGGCGTAGCCGGTGGCTTCTACCTGGGCGAAAACCGGGAAACCCAGCAACAGGGCCTGGCCGAGCAGGTCAGCCACGAGGTTGACCGGGCCGATCTCGCGTACCAGCGCGAGCGGCAGGCCACGAACCAGGTCAAGTTCGCCCAGCAGCGGGCCGCCGAATACCAGGCCAAGCTGCGCGCGGCACAGGCCGCCAAGGAGGCCGCCGAGCGGGCCCGCCGGGCCGAGGCAGCCGCGGCGTCCCGCAAGCGCGAGCGCGACGCGGCCAACGCTCCCGCGAAGCCGTACGACGGGCCCATCCCCGCGTCCTGCGAGGAATACAGCGGCAACCGGAAGATCGGCTGCGCGCTGATGATCGACGGCGGCTTCGGCATCGCCGAGTTCCCCTGCCTGGAGAAGCTCTGGAACAAGGAGAGCGGCTGGAACCACAAGGCCCGCAACTCCTCCTCCGGCGCGTACGGCATCCCGCAGGCGTACCCGGGCAACAAGATGAGCGCCTTCGGCGCCGACTGGCAGACCAGCCCGGCCACCCAGATCAAGTGGGGGCTGAGCTACATCAAGGGCAGGTACAAGACGCCCTGTGGCGCCTGGACGTACTTCCAGAACAACGGCAGCTACTGACGGTTCGACGGCGGGGCGGGTGGCAAGCCACCGCCCCGCCGTCGCGCGTACACCGGTCTGCTCGAACGGGACGCGAGTGGCGGTCGCCCGCTTTTGCTGATAGCAGTTGTAGCGTGACCCTGCACCCGTCAAGTGGCGACCCCTACCGGTTCGGCACCGAGGCGTTCTACGCCGCGCTCGGCCGGGCCTTCGTCGCCATGTGCGCGGTGGTCCCGTTCCTCTTCCTCATCGAGGCCGCGGACCAGGGCCTCGCGTTCGGCCTGGACGCCACGGCCGGCATCATCCCGCAACGCATCGACGGGCTGGACGGTGTCTTCTTCTCACCGTTCCTGCACCACGGCTTCGACCACCTCTACAGCAACAGCATCCCGCTGATCCTGCTGGGCACGTTCGTCCTGGCCGCCGGAGCCCGCCGGTTCCTCTGGTCGACGCTCGTCATCATCCTGGTCAGCGGTCTCGGCGTCTGGTTCACCGGCTCGCCCAACTCGGTGGTGGTCGGCGCGAGCGGCGTCATCTTCGGCTACCTCGGCATCCTGCTCACCCGGGGCATCGTCGAGCGGAGCTGGTGGAACTTCGCCGTCGTCCTCCTGGTCGGCCTGCTCTACGGCTGGCAACTGGTCGGCATCCTCCCCACCGACGAGCGGATCTCCTGGCAGGGCCACCTGTTCGGGCTGCTCGGCGGGGTCGTCGCGGCGATCCTGTTCCGGCGACGGCGGCCGACGGTGGAGGGTCCGGACTACTCGGGCTCCACGCTCAGCCTGCCCTGACCGATTCTCCGGCGCGCCCCTGGGACGTGCTTGCCCGACCGCCGCCGCCCGCCTACGGTCGAGATCAGCAAGCGTTGATCCGTAAGCGGAAAGCGACGGTACGCCATGCGTGAGGTCGATGTCGCCGTGATCGGGGCCGGTCCGGCCGGTCTCTTCGCCGCGTACTACGCCGGGTTCCGGGGTCTCTCGGTGGCGGTGATCGACGCGCTGCCGGAGCCAGGCGGTCAGGTCACCGCCATGTACCCGGAGAAGCTGATCCTCGACGTGGCCGGTTTCCCCGCCGTCAAGGGCCGCGACCTGGTGGCCAACCTGGTCGCCCAGGCAGCTCCGTTCAGTCCGCAGTACCTGCTCGGCACCCGAGCCGAGAAACTCGCGTACTCCGATGGTCGTCCGGTGCTCGGTCTGGCCGGCGGCGAGCAGCTTCAGTGCGGAGCTGTCGTGATCACCGGTGGGCTCGGCAGCTTCAGCCCTCGGCCGCTGCCGTGCGCCGACGGCGCTCCCGGCACGGGCATCGTCTACTTCGTCACCGATCCCGCCGAGCTGGCCGACCGGGACGTGCTGATCGTCGGTGGCGGCGACTCCGCCTTCGACTGGGCGCTGGCGCTGCAACCGCTGGCCCGTTCGGTGACCCTGGTGCACCGGCGGGAGAAGTTCCGGGCACACGCCTCGACGGTGGCCCGTGTGCTGTCGCTGCCGGTGCGAGTGGTGGTCAACGCCGAGGTCAGCCGGCTGCTCGGGGATGGCACGGTGACCGGCGCAGAGGTGACAGTGCGCGGCGGCGCGGCCGAGACCCTGCCGGTGGACGTCGTGGTCGCGGCCCTCGGCTTCACCGCCGACCTGGGCCCTCTCGCCGAGTGGGGGCTCCACCTGGACCGCCGGCACATTCTGGTGGACAGCGCGATGGCGACGAACCTGCCGAGGGTCTTCGCGGCGGGTGACATCACCGAATACCCGGGCAAGGTCCGGCTGATCGCGACCGGCTTCGGCGAGGCCGCGACAGCCGTCAACAACGCGGCCGTGGCGATCGACCCGAGCGCACACCTCTTCCCGGGGCACTCCTCCGACGCAGGTTGACCGTCGGTACCGGAAGCAAACCAGTCCGTAGCCGGACCGAGACGCGCTCACCGGACCCTGAGGGGATGACCGGTCTCGAGGCACGGCACGACGGCGCATCGACGACACTGTCCTGGCTCTGCCACCCCACCACGCTGCTCGCCCTGGTCCTGCTGGTCGTCAACGACCACGTGTTGAAGCCCGCCTTTCCCGGGCTGCTGACCGGCAAGCTGAGCGACGTCGCCGGGCTGGTGCTCGCTCCGCCGCTGGTCGCGGTGCTGCTGACCCTCCTGGTGCCGCGGCTGCCGGCCCGGATCGCCGCGGTGGCCGGCCTGGTCGCGGTGGGCGCCGGGTTCGCGGTCGTCAAATCCAGCGGGTACGCGGCCGAGCTCGCCTCCTCTGCCTGGACCGTGCTGGCCGGACCGTCGCTGGTCCGGGCCGACTGGACCGACCTGCTCACAGTGCCGGCCCTCGGCCTGGCCTGGTGGAGTTGGACGCGGGCCCGGGAGCGGCCGGTGCGGCAACGGGCCGCGCGGTTGGCCCGAATGCTCGTCGTGCTGCCGCCGGCGGTGCTGGCCGTGGCCGCCACCAGCGCCGTCTACTACCCGTACGCCGTAGGCGCCACGACGCTCGACGGGAAGCCCGCGATCTCGGTCGGCAGCGGCTACAGCATGTCGGACTGGCCGACCAGTCCACTGGACGGAGAGTGGGCGGTCAGCGACAGCGGCGCGGCCACCTGGCGGGCAGCCACGGAGGACGAGAAGCAGCGGCTGAACAACCAGGACTCGCCGCGCAAGCAGGCCTGTGCACCCGATGATTCCCGCCGCTGCTACCGGGTGGTCACCGGGCACCTGCGGGTGGAGCAGAGCGACGACGCCGGTGTCACCTGGCGGGTGGCCTGGGAGGTGCCGGACGGGCAGCGCGAGGCACTGGCTCGCCGCTCACCGAACCCGGGCGACATCGGCCGGCACTTCGCCTCCCGGGAACTGGTCGTCTATCCCCTCGCCAGTGGTGGCCACGAGGTGCTGGTCGCCAACGGCCGGGACGGCTTCCTCCGCCGCCCGCCGGACGGCGGGTGGCAGCGCGACGGCTTCCTCTTCGAGGAGGGCCGCACCGCCATCCACTGGGAGGATCCGCCCAGCCTGGACGGCAGTAGCCCCGGCAACCGGCAGATGGATCTGCTGCTCGCCGTCCTGCTCGCGTTGACTCTCGGAGCGACGGTCACTCTGGTCGCCAGCGCTCTGGCCATCCGCCGTGCGGTCGGCGAAAACTCGTGGGGGATCGTCGGCAGCCTGCCGATGTTGCTCGCGGGTCTCGTGCTGACGGCTCTCTGGCAGCGATCCGACGACTTCCTCGCGGGGCCGTTCGTGTTGTTCGCCATCCTGCCGCTGGGCATCCTGCCGGCCATCGTCCTGTCCGTCCGCGCCTGGTACGCGGGCGCGACGGCACGCTGGTTCGGCTGGATGCTGGGTGGCCTCGCGCTCACCGTCCTCCTCACCGGAGTGCCGCTGATCGGCTGGTTGTACGGCAACCCGCCGCAGACCCGGTGGGCGGTGTCGTTGGCCCTCCTGGCCACCGTGCCGGGCCTGCTGTTGGCCGTCCGGATCTCCGGGCTGGTCGACCGGACCCTGCCGCGCGGTCGACGGAACAGGCCCTACTACCTGCCCACTCCGCCCTACCCGCCGTACCCGGTTCAATCGCACCAGCAGGTGCCGCCGCACTGACCCCCGACCCCGACGGTTGGTGGTCAGCGGCGGGCGGGTGGGGCCAATGCGGCGACCAACACGGCCACCATTGTCAGAGCCGCCCCGAGCAGGGTGTTCGGGCCGGGGTGCGAGGCCGCTGTGGGTAGCAGCACGTCCAGCAGGACCGCGCCCACGATCTGCCCGGCGATGGTGGCCAGACCGAGCAGCAGCACCCCGGTGAACCGCACGATCGCGGCGGCGATGGCGATGAACACGATGCCGATCGGACCACCCAGGTAGAGCCACGGCTCGGTGGGCAGGTGCCCGGTGGGCCAACCGCGTACCGCGATGTCGATCGCGAACGCCACGAGCAGGGTGACAGTGCCGACGGCGAAGTTGACCAGGGTGGCGGTCAACGCGCTGTCGGCCGCCGCCCGCACCTGTCCGTTGACCGCCTGCTGCCAGGCGATGGCCACCCCGGCGAGCAGGGGCAGCAGGGCCAACGCCAGCATGCCCGGGTCCTCGAGGCGGTCACCGACCGCCAGGACGACCGCCAGCACGGTGAGCCCTGCCCCGGCCAGCCGCTGTCGGGTGACCGGCTGCCGGCCCGTCGGCCCGATCCCCGCGCGGTCCACGGCGAGGCTGCTGCCGGTCTGACCGGCCACCACCGCCACCGTGAAGACGGCCACGCCCAGCGAACCGATGGTGAGACCCTGGGTGGCCACCAGGAACGCCCCGCACATCCCGCCGAGGCACTGCCAGGGCCGCAACGCACCGCCCGCGAGCGCGCGCCGCAACGCGGCCAGGCCACGCCGCCCGCCGGGAGTGGCGGGCACCAGCACCAGGAGCACCACCAGGCCCAGGCCGAAGGACACCACAGCGGCGGCGAAACCGTCGGCGAGGCGTACCCCGAGCTCGCCGTTGATGCGCGACTGCACCGCCACCGCGACCCCGGAGACCGATGCCAGCGCGACACCGGTGATCCGGCGGGTGGCCGACAGGACCTGCGGGGCCGCCGTGTCGGTGTTCGTCACTCCTGCTCGGCCAGCGGACGACCGTCGAAGTCGACAGCGGAGTAGAGCGCCAACTTCTCCAGCCGGTGGTACGAGTCGATCACCCGGATGGTGCCGCTCTTGGAGCGCATCACGATCGACTGGGTGTACGCGCCACCCGCCCGGTAGCGGACCCCGCGCAGCAGATCCCCGGAGGTGACACCGGTCGCCACGAAGAAGCAGTTGTCACCGGTGACCAGGTCGTCGGTGCCCAGCACCCGGTCCAGGTCGTGCCCGGCGGCGATCGCCTTCTCCCGCTCCTGCTCGTCGCGCGGCCACAGCTTGGCCTGCATCGCGCCACCCATGCACTTCAGCGCGCACGCGGAGATGATGCCCTCCGGGGTGCCGCCGATGCCCATCAGGACGTCGACGTCCGACTCGCCCCGGGCGGCGGCGATGGAGCCGGCGATGTCACCGTCGGAGATGAACCGGATGCCCGCCCCGGTCCGCCGGATCTGCGCGACCAGGTCGTCATGCCGGCTGCGGTCCAGTACGCAGACCGTGACCTCGGAGACGTCGGTGCCCTTGACCTTGGCGATCCGGCGCACGTTCTCGGCCACGCCGGCGTTGATGTCGATCACGTCGGCGTACGCCGGGCCGACGGCGAGCTTCTCCATGTAGAACACGGCGCTGGGGTCGAACATCGCGCCCCGCTCGGAGACGGCGAGCACCGCCACCGCGTTCGGCATGCCCTTGCTCATCAGGGTGGTGCCGTCGACCGGGTCGACCGCGACGTCCACCTCCGGGCCGGTGCCGTCGCCGACGTGTTCGCCGTTGAAGAGCATCGGGGCGTTGTCCTTCTCGCCCTCGCCGATCACCACCACGCCGCGCATCTGGATCGAGTTGATCAGCTTGCGCATCGCGTCGACGGCGGCTCCGTCGCCGCCCTCCTTGTCGCCCCGACCCACCCACCGGCCGGCGGCCATCGCCGCGGCCTCGGTGACCCGTACCAGGTCGAGGGCGAGGTTTCGGTCGAGATCCTGTGGGATCCGCGTCCTGGTGTTCGTCATGACGGTTGCTCCTCCTCGCGACGGTGCGGGGACGACCGGTAGCGGGGCGGTCCCCGCTGCCGGCTTTGTCGCTGATCCTCACACGATGGCCGACCCGGCGTCGGCGCGGGGCGGTGATGGCCCGGATACCGCCGGTCGGGCTGCTGCGAAGATGGAGGGGTGGAACCCGCACAGCCAGCCGACCGCGCCCCCGCCGACAGCACGCCGCCCGACGGTCAGCCGCCGGTCGACGCCCCCACCGGCCCCGGTGGTGAGCCTGCCGCGACCGATCCGACGCCGCCGCCGCGAATGACGTCCGGCAAGTCCGAGCGCTCGCCGAAGGACATGGCGATCTCGCTGCTGGTGCTGCTCGTCCCGATCGCGCTGCTGCTGGCGTTCTACCGGGGCTTCCTCGGTGGTGACCAGCCGACCACTGTCGATCCGGCCCCGGCCATCGAGCAGGCCCGGTCGGCGAACGTGTTTCCGGTGAGCCAGCCGGAAGGGCTCGGCTCCGACTGGTCGACGGTCAGCGCCCGCTACCAGACCGTCGAGGGCGGCGCGAACCTGCGGCTCGGCTATCTCACCCCGGAGGGACGGGGTGTCCAGCTCCTGCAGAGCAACGTGCCGGCGGAGCGACTGCTGCCCGCCGAGTTGACCGGCCAGGCCCAGCCGCAGGGGCCCACCGAGCTGGGCGGGCGCAACTGGCAGCGCTACACGGCCCGGGACAACCAGCAGGCGCTGGTCCTGCTGGAGCCGAACCGTACGGTGATCGTCGTCGGCGACGCCCGGGACAACGAACTGCGCGAGTTGGCGGGCTCGCTGCGCTGACGGGGGATCCACCGATCGGCGGACGTGAGCGAGGATCAAGATCCGTTAGGCTGCCCCGGCTCAGGTCCGGCAGGTGTCGCCGCCGGACGTACCCCCCTGCTTCGAAGTGAGATCTTCGTGAACATTCGACGGTGGAGCTTCGGCTTCCTCGCCGCCGCCCTGCTCGTCCCCGGCCTGGCCGCGTGCAAGTCCGACGCCGCCGAGCCGACCGCCGGCGCGAGCCCCTCCGCGCCAGCGGTCCCGGCCGACCCGAAGGAGGCTCTGCTCGCCTCGACCAAGGAACTGGCCAAGGGTGACTTCACCTTCACCGTTGCGGGTGCCGAGATGACCGGTGGCGGTCTGGTGCACAAGCCCAGCAACAGTGCGCAGTTCCGGATGAAGTTCGGTGACGCGTCACAGGACGTGTCGATCGACATGGACCTGGTCTACATCGACTCCGAGAGCTGGGTGAAGATGGACCTCGGCGGTGCCCTGGCGGGCGCCGTCCCTGGTGTGGCGAAGAACAAGGGCAAGTACCAGCACCTCGACAAGACCAAGGTCGAGGGCATCAAGGATCTGCAGTTGGACCCGGAGTCACTCGACCCGATCTCCAGCGACGCGCTGCTCAAGGGCGTGACCGATGTGCAGAAGACCGGCGAGGGCGTCTACGCCGGCAAGATCGACATCTCGGCTGCCGTCGATTCGGTCGCCCTTGACGAGGAGGTCGTCAAGGCCCTGGGCGCACAGGCGAAGGCGCTGCCGTTCACCGCCAAGCTGGACCCGCAGGGCCGGCTCACCGAACTGGCCATCTCCGTGCCGGCGGCCGGCGAGGCCGCCGCGCACGAGGTGAAGATCGGCTACTCGGGCTACGGGACCGGCGCCGGCGCGCAGAAGCCGCCGGCTGACAAGGTCGTCGAGGCGTCCGCCGAGACGTACGAGATGTTCAAGTAGTCGGTACGGGGGTCGGGGGGCCAGCGGCCTCCCCGACCCCGCCTCTCGGACGCACTCGGCGCCGGTTGCTTAGCAACAACCGGACAGAAGGGTGATTGTCCGACGCGTCAACAGGGAACAGAGAGGGAGTGATCCGGGCGCGCTGCTCGGCCCGGATCGCGCGACGCAGCCGACGGTGCTGCTGCGTCGCCCGGTTTCCGGCGCCGCCCAGGTCGTCGGGTGACCCTCTTGGGAGACACGTATGACTGTCCGACGACTCGGCGCCGGCCTGGTGGCCGCCGCTCTGATCACGCCCGCCCTGGCCGCCTGCGCCAGCGGTGGCACCGGCACCGCCGGCTCGACCGCGACCCCGACGGTGACCGCGTCCGGCACGGCGAGCCCGTCCGGTGCCCCGGCGGCGGGTGACGCCAAGCAGGCGCTGCTCAACTCCACCAAGGAGATCAGCAACGGCAACTTCCGGTTCGCCCTCGCCGGTGCGGGGTCGACGGTGGAGGGGCAGGTGCACCAGCCGAGCCAGAGTGCCGCGATGAAGATCGCCATCGGCGGCCCCTCATCCGACCTGGCGATGAAGCTCGACGTGATCCACTTCAAGCCGGACAGCTGGGTCAAGCTGGAGCTGAGCGGCCCCACCGCCAACAGCCTGCCCGCCATCAAGCAGCTCAACCTCGGCAAGTACCAGCACCTGGACCAGGCCCGGATCAAGGGCAACCGCAATCTCGGCTTCGACTTCGACAAGGTCGACCCGGCGGGCAGCGCGGTGCTGACCCAGGGCATCACCGAGGTACGCAGCACCGGCACCGGCGCGTACGCCGGCACCATCGACGTCACCAAGGCCGCCGAGGCCGGCTCCCTGAACGCCGCGACGATCGCCGCGCTGGGTACCCAGGCGAAGACGGTGCCGTTCACCGCGAAGGTGGACCCGCAGGGTCGGCTCAGCGAGCTCGTGTTGCAGTTGCCGGCCGCCGGGCAGACCGCCGCCCAGGAAATCAAGATGACGTACTCCGACTACGGCGCCGCCACCGCCGCGCAGAAGCCGCCGGCGGACCAGGTCGTCGAGGCCCCGGCCGAGCTGTACAACCTGTTCAACTGACGTACGCGGGTGGGGCGGCCTCGGCTGCCCCACCCGTGGTCGCTGTTCGCCAAGCCCAGCATCCGCGCAACTTCCCGGATGGTGCTGCCTCCAGGACGTGGGAGACACCACCATCTCGGATGTTGCGCGGATCTTGGCGACGGCTCCCGGCGCGGGCGGTGCTGGTCCAGCCTGCGGTCAGGAAGCCGGCTCCTGCCGGGCGGCGTCGATCCGTGCCCGCGCGCCGTCCAGCCAGCGTTGACAGATCACCGCCAGCGCCTCGCCACGCTCCCAGAGCGCCAGAGACTCCTCCAGCGAGGTGCCACCGGCCTCCAGCCGCTCGACCACCGAGGCCAGCTCAGCGCGGGCCTGCTCGTAACTGAGCCGCTCGTCCGGCCCGGCCTTTGTGTCGTCAGTCATCGCGTCCATCTCAACACATCGCTCCCCGGCCCCCCGCGTCGCCACTCAGCCGTTCCATCGCGCTGCCACTCGACCGTCCCACCGGGTCGCCGCTCAGCCGTCCACCGTCGCGGCCAGCTCACCGTCGGCCAGCCGTACCCGCAGCGGGTCGCCCTTGCCGACTTCCGCCGCCGCGCGGACCACGTGGCCGTCGGCGCGCTGCACGATCGCGTACCCCCGGTCGAGGGTGGCGGCGGGGGAGAGCGCACGCAGCCGCGCCACTGTGTGCCGCAGGTCGTCGTCGGCAGCGGAGAGCCGGTGTTCCAGGCAGCGGCCGGCCCGCTGACGCAACGCGGTCAGCTCGGTCGCCCGTTGGTCCACCATCACCTGCGGCCGGGCCAGCACCGGCCGGGACCGCAGCCCGTCGAGCCGGTGCGTCTCCCGGTCCACCAGGTTGCGGACCGCCCGTTCGAGGCGGTGCCGGGCCTGGCCGATGAGGCGTACCTCCTCGGTGAGGTCGGGGACGACCCGCTTGGCCGCGTCGGTCGGGGTGGAGGCGCGGACGTCGGCGACGTAGTCGATCAGCGGCGCGTCGGTCTCGTGGCCGATCGCGCTGACCACCGGGGTACGGCAGCCGAACACCGCTCGGCAGAGTGCCTCGTCGGAGAAGGGCAGCAGATCCTCGATGCCGCCACCGCCCCGGGCGATGATGATCACGTCGATGGTCGGGTCGGCGTCCAGCACCCTGAGCGCGTCCACGATCTGGGGCACCGCGGACGGGCCCTGCACGGCGACGTTGACAGTGCGGAACTCCACAGCGGGCCAGCGCCGCCGGGCATTGGTCAGCACGTCCCGCTCGGCCGCCGACGCGCGACCGGTGATGAGGCCGATGCGGCCGGGCAGGAACGGCAGTCGGCGCTTGCGGGCCCTGTCGAAGAGCCCTTCGGCGGCGAGCAGCTTCTTGAGCTTCTCCAGCCGGGCCAGCAGCTCCCCGAGCCCCACCTGGCGGATCTCGTCGGCCCGCAGGCTCAGTGTGCCCCGGGCGGCGTAGAACTCCGGCTTGGCGTGCAGCACCACGCGGGCACCCTCGCGCAGCTCCGGCGCGCCGGCGTCCAGCACGTCCCGATTGGTGGTGACGGTCAGGCTCAGATCCGCCGACGGGTCACGCAGGGTGAGGAACACGGTGCTGGCTCCGGGACGGCGGCTGATCTGCGCTACCTGCCCGTCCACCCACACCCAGCCCAGCTTGGCGATCCACGCCCCCACCTTCTGGCTGACCACCCGCACCGGCCAAGGCTCCTCAGCGCTGCTGGCCCCGCCGCCGCCCACCCGTCCACCCTCAGTCACCCGCCCACCCTACGGACCCTCCCGGTGATCAAGAGGTTTGCGTCAGCGTTGGGCGCGTTTTTGACGCAAACCTCTTGATCACCAGGGCGGTGCGGGGGTTCGGGTTCGGTGGTGGTTCTGAGGGGGGCACGTAGGATGGGCGGGTGACTGAGGCTGAGGCGACCCCCCGGACCGGCAAGCGCGTGCTCCTGGCCAAGCCCCGCGGTTACTGCGCTGGCGTCGACCGCGCGGTGCAGACCGTCGAGGAGGCGCTCAAGCTCTACGGCGCCCCGATCTACGTGCGCAAGCAGATCGTGCACAACAAGCACGTCGTGCAGACCCTGGAGGCCCAGGGCGCCATCTTCGTGGAGGAGAACGAGGAGGTGCCGGAGGGTTCCACAGTCATCTTCTCCGCGCACGGCGTCGCTCCCGAGGTCTACGAGCAGGCCAAGGCCCGTTCACTGAAGGCGATCGACGCGACCTGCCCGCTGGTCACCAAGGTGCACCACGAGGCGAAGCGGTTCGCCGCCGAGGACTACGACATCCTGCTCATCGGTCACGAGGGGCACGAGGAGGTCATCGGCACCGCCGGTGAGGCCCCCGCCCACATCCAGCTGGTGGACGGTCCGGACGGTGCCGACAAGGTCACCGTCCGTGATCCGGAGAAGGTGGTCTGGCTCTCCCAGACCACGCTCTCGGTCGACGAGACGCTGGAGACGGTGGCCCGCCTCAAGCAGCGGCTGCCGCTGCTGCAGTCCCCGCCCAGCGACGACATCTGCTACGCCACCTCCAACCGGCAGCACGTGGTCAAGGAGATCGCCGCCGACTGCGACGTGGTGATCGTCGTCGGCTCGACCAACTCCTCCAACTCGGTTCGCCTGGTCGAGGTCGCCCTGGACGCGGGCGCCCGCGCCGGTCACCTGGTCGACTTCGCCCACGAGATCGACGACGCCTGGCTGGAGGGCGCCACCACGGTCGGCCTGACCTCGGGCGCGAGCGTCCCGGACGACCTGGTCCAGGATGTGCTGGCCTACCTCGCCGCCCGGGGCTTCGGTGACGTCGAGGAGATCACCACCGCCAACGAGCGGCTCACGTTCTCGCTTCCGCAGGAGTTGAAGCGGGACATGAAGGCCGCCGCGGCTCGCGGCTGAACGCGGGAACGAACCCGACCCGGCGTACGTCAGATTCGGCATGAGGACTCTTCGGCTCGCCGTCTCCGCGCTGGCCGTCTGCGTGGCGCTGAGCGCCTGCGGCAGCCAGGACGCCGGAGGCGGCACACCCACTCCGACCCCGACGGGAGCGCAGCCGGTGACCAGCCCGCCCACGCCCGACCCGACCGCTTCGCCGTCGACAGCCGATCCCACTCCGCCCGCCAGCTCGAAGACTCCGAGGGCCCCGAAGCCGGGCGGCCCCAGCACGCCCCCTGGAGTCGGCGCGACCACCCTGAGCGGCACCGTGCAGGGCGGCGTGGAGCCCGGCTGCGTGCTGCTCGACGGCTACCTGCTGATCGGCGGTCCCCGTGACGTGCTGACGCCCGGCGCGCAGGTCGAGGTCACCGGTCGGGTGGAGCCCGGCATGATGACCACCTGCCAGCAGGGCACGCCGTTCGTCGTGTCGGCCGCCCACCGGTCCTGACGCCGTCGGGGGCCGGTCCGCTCAAGGCGACCCGGGCCCTCAGCAACCCCTCGCTCTGACACAGGAGCCCGTCCCCGGATCCGGGGACGGGCTCCTGCTGGTGTTACGGCCTGATCAGTTCACGGCGCCGATGGACACGGTGCCGCGGCCGACGACAGCGCCCTCGATGGTGACGATCGCCAGCTCACCGGAGAGCTGCCGCCCGTCGGCCGGAACGGCCACCGCCGTTACCGTGCCGGTGATGGTGGTCGACTCGCCGTGCATCAGCGGCACCGCGGTCGCCGGGGCGGTGATCGTGCCCAGCGACGCGGACGCGAACGCGTCGTAGTAGTCGTAGGCGGTGCTGGTGCCCGGCCCGTCGACCCCGTACGGCTCCACCACGACGCGGTAGGTGCCCGCGGGTGGGTTGGTCAGCGTCACCGCCTCCTCCGAGTCGCCGTCGGCGGCCCGGCCGACCTCGGCGTCACCCCGGTAGACGAACAGGTCCAGGTCGGCGCCCGCGTTGGCGGGGTTGCCGATCCGGGCGGTGAACGTCGACGTGCCCGCCGGGATCTCGACGGTCCACTCCTGGTTGGGGCCACCCTCGGTGATGGTCGGGCGCTCGGTGCGCACACCGGTCAGCGCGCCGCTACGGCCGCTGACCGAGACCGGGCCGAAGACGTTCGTCACGTCCCAGCTCACGTTGGTCGGCTCACCGGCCTTGACGCTGGGCAGTTCGACCAGCGCCGGCTCGACCGCCAGACCCTGCACCCGCACCTGGAGCTTGAACGGGTTGTTCAGCGCCGGCGAGGTCCGCCGCGACTCCACCTCGATCTCCCAGACCCCGGGCAGCGGGTTCTGGTAGTCCCTCTCCTGCGGCTTGCAGACGTTGACGTCGGAGAAGTTGGTGTAGCAGACGGTGCTGGTGGTCGCCTCCACCGGGACACCCAGCGGGTTGATGGCGATGAACCGGGTCTGGGAATCGGTGGCGATCCCGGACAGGTTCACCTGGAGCGCCTTGGCGCCCTCCGGCACCGTCACGAAGTACGACGTGTAGCCGTTGCGGTCGACGGAGCCCTCGTTGGCGTACGCGAAGGTCGGCTTCTTCACGTCGTTCGAGGCCACCACCACGGTGGAGACCTCGAAGTCGACCACGTTCGTGGCCGGGTCGTCGATCCGCATGATCGCGCCGTGGGCGCCCTCGGCGGTCGGCTTGGCGGTCACGTTGACGGTGACGGCCTTGTTGAGCGGCAGCGCGACAGTCTTCGGTGCCTTGAACGTGCCGTCGTTGCCCTGCAACGTGACGTCGTGCTTGATGGTGCCGGCCGGGCCGCTGGTACGGGTGATCTTGACCGGGTAGGTCTTACCCTGCCCGACCTTGTGACCGCCGTCGGAGGCGGCACAACGGTTGTAGACGCCGGTGCCCCGACCCGGGTTCGGCACGAACTTCACGCCGTTCCAGATGGTCAGCTGGTCGGCCAGCGGGCTGCAGACCGCCGCGTCGGAGACGTACGACCGGGTTTCGACGCCCTGGCGCAGGAGCTGCCAGGCGCCCGGCACGTTGACCATGCCGTAGCCCTGCGCGTACGTCGGCACGTCGGCGATCGGCTTGGCCGAGGTGAACAGCGCACGCCGCAGAGCGGCCGGGCTGACGCCCCGGTCGGTGGCCTTGGCGGCCGACAGCAGCAGCGCGCCGGCACCGGCGGTCTGCGGGGACGCCATCGAGGTGCCGTTCAGCATCGCGTAGCCCGGGGGCAGCGCGTAGCCGGCCTCGGGGACCGGGGCACCGAGCTGCCACGTCGGCGCGGTGGAGATGGCCGAGCCGGGGGCGGCGATGTTCGGCTTGAAGCCGCCGTCCTCGCGCGGGCCACGGGAGGAGAAGTTGAACAGGGCGTTCTTCTTCCGCACCACCGAGCCGTAGTTGGCCAGCCAGGTGTCCTTGCTGATGTTGGCGGCGACGCTGATCACGTTGCTGGCGACGGACGGGTCACCGACGGTGTTGAGACCCGGACCGGAGTTGCCGGCCGAGATCACCAGCTGCACGCCGTACGTCTCGATCAGTTCGTTGTAGAGGTTCGTCCGGGCGTTGTTGCCGTCGTTCAGGCCCGGAAGGCCGCCGATCGACATGTTGACGATGTCGACCCCGCGGTTGGCCACCAGGTCGATCATGCCGGTGGTGAGGGCAGCCGCGGTGCAGCCGCCGCCCCAGGAGCAGGCGCGCGCGGAGACCAGCTTGGCGCCCGGGGCCGCGCCGTCGAAGACGTCGTTGCCGAGCATGTCGTTGGCGGCGGTGATGCCGGCGACGTGGGTGCCGTGGGTGCTCTCGACGATGCCGATGTTGACGTAGTCGTAGGTGCCCGGCAGCCCGATCGGCGTGGTGTTCACGTTCTTGCGGAACTCGACGACGAAGGGCTGCCGCTCGGCGACCGCTGTCGCCGGGTTGTCGGTGCCGAAGTAACCGACGTCGTACTTCTCCTTGTACGGCCGCATCATCGGGTCGTCGGTGAAGTTGCGGTTCTGGTTGGCGTCGACCCAGATGTTGTTGGTGGTCGGGTTGTAGAGCACACCCCAGGTGTCGGTGGTGTCGCCGTCGCGGTTGACGTCACCGCGGGCGTCGCTGGCGTTGGTGACCGTCTCACTGAACAGGTTGAACCGGTACGTGCCGGCCGGTGCCGTCCAGGTGCCGCCCGCGATGGTGAACGACGGGCCGGTGACCTCGGCCTGCATCCGCCGCCACGTCGCGTCCTCCAGCGGGTCGGTCGCGGTCACCCAGTCGACGATCTTGCGCTCACCCGTGGTGGTCTGCTGCAACGCCGGATGGGCCAGGTCGACACCGGAGTCCATGATGCCGATCGTCACGCCCCGGCCGTCCCACTCCGGGTGGGCGTCGGTGAACGTGACAGCGCCCGTCTCGTTGGTCGGCATGTACGGGTTGTCCGCCCGGGTGGCCTCGCCCGGCGCCGCGACAGTGGCCTGCCGTGCGCCGGCGGTGCCGGCGGGGGTCTTTTCCGGTGTCGGGTCGGGCAGTTGGATGACCTCGTCCAGGTCGACGGCCGAGACACCGGGCAGCCGTGCCGCCGCGAGGGCCTTGTCGGTCGGGACCTTGGCCAGCACGAAGCCGACCTTGTCCTGCCGCTGGCTGACGGTGCCGCCGAGCTTGGTGAGGCTGTCGGCGACGTCCCCCGCCTCACCCTTCTCGGTGGAGACGATCAGGGTGACGGTCGGGGCCTTCTTGGCCCTGGCCGCGCTGAGCAGTTTGGCGTCGTGAGCGCCCAGCGTCTCGGCGGCGGTGGCCGGGGAAGCGTCCGGTGTGGTGACGGGGGCGGCGGCCGCGGTGGCGGCACCACCCACGACGGTCACGGCGCCAGCCGCCAGGACCGACGCGAAGAGCGCGGCGGAGGTACGCCGACGCAGATCTCGGGGTTTGCTCACGTTCTCTTTCCTCCAGAGAACAGGGCCCTCAGGGACAAGGGCGCGTGGGTGAGCAAAATCTTTCGGTGTATCGATGAGCACTGTCACTACTGGTCAGTCCCTTGTGACCACTTCGTGACATGCATGCATACGCACTGTCACATAGGTGGTCAGCGGGTCGGGACCTCGTCGTCGGCCGGGTCGACCAGCTCGGGCGCCTGCGGCTGCCGGGGCGTCAACTCGACCTGCGCGGGCGTCGCCAACTCGTCGTCCGACACGCCCAACTCGGCGAGCTTGCGGGCGCTGACCAGCACCCGCGCCTCCAACGAGCCGACCGCCCGGTTGTACGCGGTCACCGCACCGGCCAGCGACGACCCGAGCTTGCCCACGTGGTCGCCCAGTGTGGAGAGCCGCCCGTACAGCTCGCGGGCGAGAGTGTGCACCGCGACGGCGTTGCGGGCCAGCGCCTCCTGCCGCCACGAGTAGGCCACGGTGCGGAGCAGGGCGACGAGCGTGGCCGGCGTCGCCAGCACCACGTTGCGGGTGAAGGCGTGCTCCAGCAGAGTCGGGTCACGCTGGAGCGCGACGTCGAGGAACGGGTCGGCGGGGACGAACAGCACCACGAACTCGGGTGAGCTGTCGAACGCCGACCAGTACGACTTCGCGGCCAGGGCGTCGACGTGCCCTCGCAGGTGCCGGGCGTGCGCGTCGAGGTGGGTGTCCCGGCCGCGCTCGTCGCGCGACTCCATTGCCGTCAGGTACGCGTCGAACGGCGCCTTGGCGTCCACCACCACCGATCGGCCGCCGTGCAGCCGGACCACCAGGTCCGGGCGGACGACCTGCTGGTCGGTGGCGGCGGTGACCTGCTCGGCGAAGTCGCAGTGCTCCAGCATCCCGGCCGCCTCGACGATCCGGCGCAGCTGGTGCTCGCCCCAGCGGCCCCGCACCTGCGGTGCCCGCAGCGCCGCCACCAGCTGCTTGGTCTCGGTGCGCAGCTCACCGGAGACGGTGCTCATCGAGCGGACCTGCTCGCGCAGCTCGGCGTACGCGTCGACCCGGTCGTGCTCCAACTCGGCCACCCGCTGCTCGTAGCGGCGCAGGGTGTCGTGCAGCGGGGCGACAGCCCGGGCCACCGCCTCCTGGGACTGCGCGGTGGCCTCGTAGCTGAGCGCCCGCATGGACTGCTCCAGCCGGCCTTCGCCCTCGCGGGTGGCCGCCAGGGTGGCGTCGAGGCGGGCGATGTCGGCCGCCGACCGGGAACGCGCCGCGAGCCAGCCCACCGCCCCGCCGGCACCGAGGCACACGATCACCAGGAGCAGGGTCGAGACGTCCATCACCGGAGCTTGCCAGACGGATACGACGTGACACCCGGGGGTACGTTCGAGGGCATGGAAGCTGTCCTGTGCCTCGCGGTCATCTTCATCGGCGTGGTGGGTGCCGGCGTGCTTGCCAGCACGCGGGCCAACGCGCGTCGACGCACCGCGCTCGCAGACGCCCGCGCCGACGCGCAACGGTGGTACGAGCGCCTCGGCGGCCAGTTGATCAACCTGCACGGTGACGACCCGGCGGTACGCCAGGCGCTGGCCGACGCCGGTGAGCGGTACAACGCGGCCGGCTCGCAGCTGGAGCAGGCGCGTACGCCGCACCAGTTCGGGCTGGCTCGGGAGACCGCGCTGGAGGGGCTGGCCTACATCCGGGCGGCGCGTACCGCGTTGGGCATCGACCCGGGCCCCGAGGTGCCGGCACTGGCCGCCGCCCGCGGCGTGGGCCAGCTGACCAAGGAGCGCGAGGTCGACGTGCAGGGGCAGACCTTCCGGGCCGGCCCGCAACCCGGCCGGGAAACGCCCTACTACTACCCCGGTGGGCGTTATCAGGGCCGGCCGGTGCCGGCCGGGTGGTATTCGACGCCGTGGTGGAAGACGGCGCTGGGCGCCGGCGCTGGCGTGCTCGGCGGCATCCTGATCGCTGACGCGCTGTTCTCGCCGGCCTTCGCCGACCCGGGGTACGGCTACGACGCCGGCTACCAGGAGGGCTTCGGCGACGGTTTCGACCAGGGTGGTGACCAGGGCGGCGACTTTGGTGGCGGCGACCAGGGCGGCGACTACGCCGGTGGCGACTACGCCGGTGGTGACTTCGGTGGCGGCGATTTTGGTGGCGGCGACTTCGGCGGTGGTGATTTCGGCGGCGGCGACTTCTGATCGTCGGTGACGGTCTGGTCGCCGTTCGGGTGGCAGACGAAACAGGCCCCGGTCGTCGTGACCGGGGCCTGTTCCTCGTTCAGCTGATCAGCCGGTGTTACGCATTCCGGCGGCGATGCCGTTCACGGTGGTGAGCAGCGCCCGCTCCAGGGCGGTGCCGTCGCTCGGTGCGCGCCGCCCGCCCGGAGCGGTGGCCACCGCCCGTCCGGCGGCGCCGGACTCCCGGTACTGCCGCAGCAGCGCCACCTGGAGGTGGTGCAGCGGCTCCAGGTAGGTGTCGCGGACGGCCAGGGTGCGCTGGAGCACCGGCGAGTTGTCCAGCAGGGCGGGTGAGGCGGTGACCGCCAGCAGCTCCCGCTTGGTCAGCTCGTACTCCTGCTCGATCTGCTCGAAGATCGGGTGCAGCTTCTTCGGCACCAGCGTCTCCACGTACCGACGGGCGATGCTCAGGTCGGTCTTGGTCACCATCATCTCGACGTTCGACAGGAACGTGCGGAAGAAGTGCCAGTTGCGGTGCATCTCCGCCAGCACGTCGGCCAGACCGGCCTCGCGCGCGGCGGCCAGCCCGGAGCCGACACCGAACCAACCCGGCACGATCTGTCGGGTCTGCGTCCAGCCGAACACCCACGGGATCGCCCGCAGACCGGACAGCCCCGCGCCGGTGTTCGGGCGCTTCGCCGGCCGGGAGCCGATGTTCAACGCGCCGAGCAGCTCGGTGGGGGTCGACGCCCAGAAGTACGCGGGCAGGTCCGGCTCCTCGACGAGGGACCGGTAGGAGCGGAACGCGGACTCGGAGACCACGTCCATCGTCGCGTCCCAGCGTTCCAACATCTCGGCGGGCTGCCGGGGTGCGGTATGCAGCAGGGTCGCCTGGAGCACCGCGGCGAGGGTGAGCTCCAAATTCTCCCGGGCCAGGGACGGCAGGGTGTACTTGTCGGAGATCACCTCGCCCTGCTCGGTCACCTTGATCGCGCCGTCCAGCGTGCCGTACGGCTGGGCCAGGATCGCCTCGTGCGTCGGCCCGCCGCCGCGCCCGACCGTGCCGCCCCGGCCGTGGAACAGCCGCAGGTGCACCCCGTGCCGGGCGGCCACGTCACGCAGTGCGCGCTGCGCCCGGTGGATCGACCACTGGCTGGTGGTGATCCCGGCCTCCTTGTTCGAGTCGGAGTAGCCCAGCATCACCTCCTGCACGTCGCCCCGGGCCGTCACCAGCGCCCGGTACGCGGGCAACGACAGCAGCTCGTCGAGGAGCTCACCGCCGGCGTTCAGCTCGGCCGGGGTCTCCAGCAGCGGCACGAACCCGACCCGGGCCCGCCCGCTGTGCACGTCCACCAGGCCGGCCTCGCGGGCCAGCACCACGGCGGCCAGGACGTCGTCGACACCCAGGGTCATCGAGATGATGTACGACTCGATCACCTCGGCGCCGAACCGGTCCTGCGCCTCCCGGATGGTCCCGAACACGTCGAACGTCTTGCGGGCCGGCTCGGTCAGCGACGTGTCGACGGTGGACAACGGCCGGCGGCCGGTCAGCTCGTCGGCGAGCAGCTTGGTGCGCTCCAGCCGGGTCAGCGCCGGGTAGTCGGAGACCTCGCCGACCGCCTCGTAGAGCTGGGCGAGCACCGCGTGGTGCGCCTCGGCGTGTTCCCGGACGTCCATGGTGGCCAGGTGCAGACCGAACGCGGAGACCGTACGGATGGTGGAGGCCAGCCGGCCGACGGCGGTGAGCTGCCCGGAGTTGCGGGCCAGCGAGGCGCGCAGCAGATCGAGGTCGGCGATCAGCTCGGCGGAGCCGCGGTAGTCCCGGCCGGGCACGTGCGCGGTGCCCTGGCGTAGCCGTTGCCGCGTGTTGGCGAGTTTCGCCTTCACGCAGCGCGCCTTGAGCCGGTACGGCTCCTCAGCGTTGACCCGACGGAACCGTGTCGCCACCTCGGGCAGCGCGTCCAGGTCGGCGGCGAGGCTGGCGGACAGGTCCAGGGACACCCCGCGCAGCCGGCGGGAGACCGAGACCTCGTTGATGAGGTGGTCCATCGCCTTCTCGGTCGCGGCGATGCCGTGCTCGTGCTGGATGGTCAGCACCTCACGGGTGACCGCCGGGGTGACGAACGGGTTGCCGTCGCGGTCGCCGCCGATCCAGGTGCCGAAGCTCAGCGGCCGGGCCGTCGGGGAGGTCTCCACGCCGAGGGTACGCAGCGTGTCGGCCAGATCGTCGAGCACCTGAGGGGCGGCCTCGGCGTACAGGTCGCGCAGGTAGTAGATGGCGTTGCGGGCCTCGTCGGTCGGGTCCGGCCGGTCGAGCCGCAGCTCGTCGGTCTGCCACATCAGGTCCAACAACTCGGCCAGGCGGCGGTTGGCGGGGCCCTCGTCGCTGGCGCCGTAGAGGATCGCGTTGGCCGTCTCGGTGTCCAACTCGTCGGCGATCGCCCGAAGCTTGGACAGGATCGAGCGGCGGGCCGCCTCGGTCGGGTGCGCGGTGAAAACCGGACGGACCGCCAACCGGCGCGCCGCGTTGGCGATCTCGTCGGCCGGAACCCCACGCTCGGCGATCATCTTGGCGGCCTGGTCCAACCACCCGCCCTGCACCGCACGGCGTCGGCGCAGATCCCGCGCACGGTGCACCTGCTCGGTGATGTTGGCCAGGTGGAAGTAGGTGGAGAAGGCGCGGGCCAGCTTGGTGCCGGTGGTCACGTCGAGCCCGCCGAGGCGCTGTGCGGCCGCCGGGGCGTCGGTGCGGACCTGGGCGCGGATCTCCTCGACGAGGTCGAGCAGCGGACGACCCTCCTGGCGGGCCAGCGTCTGCCCGAGCAGGGTGCCGAGTCGACGGATGTCGGCCCGCAGCGCGGCGTCCGGGCCGTCGTGGTCGTGCTGATCGGTCACGATGCGCTCCCTTACGTGGTGACGAAGGACAGCGCTGTCCGACTTACTGGATGGTATCCGCGCGCACCGGATGTGCGGAGGGCCCCCGGGTGATCCACTGGCTCCGGGTCGGCGTTTCCGGCGTGATCTCAACCACCGTCGCCGCTTACTCAGGGGCCCGAGCGTGCCCTTAGGGGGCGACGATCCGGCGACCGCGGACGAGGCTCGCGCTGACCAACCCGACGATGCCGGCCACCGCCCAGAGCGCGAGAGCGATCGCGGGCCAGCCGGCGGATCGCCAGTCGAAGTAGACCGCGGCCTTGGTGAGGTCGTTGGCGAGCCCGGGAATGTTCCACCGGTGCATGCCACGCAGCACCCCGGGCAGGAACTCCGGCGCGTAGATGCCGCCGGAGCCGGGGTTGCCGAGCACCACCAGCAGCAGGATGACCAGCGCGGTGCCCGCGACACCGAGCCACCCCTGGATGGCGCTGGCGAACATCGCGGCGGCGAAGACGGCCAGCGCGCCGATCGCGGCGATCGTCGGCACGTCGTGCTGCCAGATGTCCAGGACCGGCCCGACCACGACAGCGCCCGCGATGCCCAGCAGCACGCTGTAGACCGCCAGGGCGGCTATGCGTAGTCCAGCCCGCCGCGCCGACCGTGGGGTCGTGCCGGCGGAGATCCCGAGCACTGTCGAGGCGAGGTAACCGCCGAGCACGTACCCGACGTTGAGGTAGAACGGCACCACACCGCGCGGGTCGTCCGAGGTGACCGGCACCCGGTCGACGATCTGCAACGGGGTGCCGGAGCGGGTGGCGGCGGTGCTGAGGACCTCCTTGATCGCGCTGGTGGCGGAGGGGCCGGAGGCGCTCGCCACAGTGAGGAGCAGGCCGTTGTCCGGGCCGGTGCTGAGCACCGCGTACACGGCGCGGCTGAGCAGGCCGTGCTCGGCGGCGCCCGTGTCGTCGTACTCGATGGGTTTGAGGATGGTGGTCTGGTCGCGCACGGCCTCGAGGGTGGCCCGCGCGCGTTGGTCGCTGGTGACGACGCCGGTCGGCAGGTCGCGCGGTGTGGGCTGGTGCAGTGCTCCGACGTAGGCCGCGATGAACGCGGTGGCCAGCGCGAGCGTGCCGATGAGCAGCCCGATGCTGCGCGGCGCCCAGTCACGGTCGCGCCTTTGCCGTGCTTCATCCACATCGAGAGCCTAATGTCCGATCTGGGAACGGCAGGACGGAAACCGGTTGGCCGGACCGTTAGCCTTCGATCATGGGGACGCTGATCCATCCACCCAAACCACAGCCGGGCGACAGGGTCGCTGTCGTCTCACCCTCCGCCGGCCTGCCGGGCCTCTTCCCCCACGTGTACGAGTTGGGGCTGCGCCGGCTGCGCGAGGAGTTCGGTCTGGAGCCGGTGGAGTACCCGACCACGCGGATCATGGGTGCGGACCCTCGCGACCGGGCCCGCGACCTGACCGCCGCGTTCGCCGACCCGAGCATCACCGCGGTGCTCGCCACGGTCGGCGGCGACGACCTGATCACGGTCACCCCGCACCTCGACGACGACGTTCTCCGGGCCAATCCCAAGCCCTACTTCGGTTACTCGGACAACACGAACGTGCTCAACCACCTGTACCGGCTGGGCATCGTCGCGTACCACGGTGGGTCGGTTCTGGTGCACCTCGGCCGGCCGGGCGCGCCGCACCCGTTGACAGTCGACTCGCTGCGCGCCGCGCTCTTCACCACCGACTGGTACGAGTTGACGCCCGCGCCCACCTGGGGTGACCGGCCGAACCCGTGGACCGAGCCCGAGACGCTGGCGTACGAGCCGGAGATGCTGCCCGGCGAGGGCTGGCGCTGGCAGGGGCCGCAGCGGGTGGTGCGGGGGCGCACCTGGGGTGGCAACCTGGAGATTCTGCACTGGTTGATGGCCGCCGACCGGGTGCCGACCGCCGACGAACTGGCCGGGTCCGTGCTGCTCTTCGAGACCTCCGAGGAGATGCCGAGCGCCCAGGAGGTGTTCCGGATCGTGCGGAACATGGGGGAGCGGGGCCTGCTCGCCGCCTTCGGAGCCATCATCGTCGGGCGCCCCAAGGCGTGGGACTTCGACAAGCCGCTGTCGGTGCCGGAACGGCAGGCGTGGGGCGAGGCCCAGCGGGAAGCGGTCATGCGTGCGCTCACGCCGTACAACCCGGAGGCGGTGGTGGTCTTCGACGTCGACCTCGGTCACACCGACCCGCAGTTGATCATCCCGTACGGCGGGGAGATCCAGGTGGACGCCGTCGCGCGCCGGATCTCGGTGCGCTACTGACGCGCGGGCCCCAGGGCGCTCCCGCCAGGTGCGCGCCGGCAGCGGCGGTGTATCGCGTCAGGGGTTGACGACGGCGAAGGCGCGGACCGGGAAGGTGCCCATGCCGGCCACCATCGGTGGGGCCGCGGTGAACCGGAAGCCGGTCGGCGGCAGCGCGTCCAGGCCGGTCAGGTGTTCCACGATCGGGATGTCGGCGGCGAGCAGCGTGCTGTGCGCGGGGCGTAGACCTCCGGCCGCCGGGCTCATGTCGTCGATGTTGATCGAGTCGATGCCGACCAGTGCCGCACCCGCGTCGGCCAACGCCTGAGCGGCGTCCCCGGTCAGGTACGGCGCCTCCGGCGCGCCGTACCGCTCCGTGCCGAAGTGCACATCCCACCCGGTGTGCAGCAGTACCGCCCGACCACTCACCTCGTACGGGGCGAGCATCAGCCGATCCACGGCGCGGGTGCCGGCCGGCACCCGGACCACCACCCCGGGCAGGTCGGCGAGACGGTCCAGCGGCACCCCGGTCAGATCGTCACGGCCGGCCCAGCGGTGGGCGGGAGTGTCCACGTACGTGCCGGTGTTGGCGATCAGGTCGATCCGGGCCACGTGGAACTCGGTGCCGGCCGCGTAGCGCTCCCGCGATGCCGCGAAGGTCAGCCAGTCGGTGATCCGGGGCCCCGGCCAGCCGGGCAGGGCGGTCATCCCGTCGCTGATCACGTGGCTCAACTCGACCAGTCTGCGGCCGGGCACTGGCTGATCGACGGCCACGCCCCGGCCGCCCTTGTGCGGCTCCTCGATGATCGACTTCGCGCTGATCCGGACCTCGGCGACCATCAGCAGCCCGAGGTGACGGACGAACAACGCCGCCAGGTCCTCGTCGCTGATGTCCTGACCCGGAATGTCCAGCCGAAACCCCTCGGTACGCAGTCCGCCGCCGTTGGCGAAGCTCACCTCCGCGTCGAACTGCGCCCGCCACTGCTCACCCATCCACAAACCCGACCACGCCAGCCGTCAGTCGGTCAAGATCCGCGAGAGGCCATGGCAGACCGCTGCGCCCCGCTCCCGCTCCCGCGGATCTTGGGGCGAGCAAGGTGTGCGGGTCGGTGACCTCTGTGCCGGAGGCCCTCCACTCTCCAAGATCGCGCAATATCAAGGATGTAGTGGTCTCGGCGCGTCGGTGAGGCCCCTACATCCTTGTTCGAGCGTGACCTTGGCCGATGTGGGTCGCCCCAAAACCTCGCCCCGGTCCGTGGAGAGGTCAAGATCCGCGCAACATCGGGGATGTTGGTGTTTCCCGCGCGTCGGAGGCAGCAACATCGCCGATGTTGCGCGGATCGAGACGCAAGGCGCGGGGACCTGGGCGGAAGCGGGTGTCTGTCGGTCGACGGAGATAGGCTGGCTGCTGTGCGCCCCCCGTCCGGCTGGACGCGGGGCCGCCGTCGTGTGCGTCGACTCCCCTGGAAGGATTCCCTTGCTCACCGGTCTGTTCACCGCTGCCCTGGCCGACCCCGGGCTGGCCCGGGCGCGTGACCTGGCGCGCTCCGGTGCCGCCCAGGTCGACGGCCTCGACATCACCGCCCCGGCGGCGCTGCGTCCGTTCGCCGTCGCGGCGGTCGCCGCCGACAACGAGGGGGCCGGGCGGCCCGTGCTGGCGGTGACCGCCACCACCCGGGAGGCCGACGACCTGGTCGCCGCCCTGGGCGGGTTGCTGCCGGCGGAGCAGGTGGTCGTCTTCCCTTCCTGGGAGACGCTGCCGCACGAGCGGCTGTCCCCACGCTCGGACACGGTGGGTCGACGGCTGGCCGTGCTGCGCCGGTTGGCGCACCCGGAGGCCACCGACGCGCACGGCGGCACCGGGCCGCTGCGAGTGGTCGTGGCCCCGGTCCGTTCGCTCCTCCAGCCGCAGCTCAAGGGGCTCGGTGATCTGGAGCCGGTGCAGCTCGCCGCCGGTGCGGAGGCAGACCTCGAGGAGGTCGCCCGCCGGCTGATTGACATGGCGTACGCCCGGGTCGACCTGGTCACCAAGCGCGGCGAGTTCGCCGTGCGCGGCGGGATCCTGGACGTCTTCCCGCCCACCGACGAGCACCCGTCCCGGGTCGAGTTCTGGGGCGACGAGGTGGAGGAGATCCGCACCTTCGCCGTGGCCGACCAGCGGACCATCGAGCAGGTTCCGCTGCTGTGGGCGCCGCCCTGCCGGGAGTTGCTGCTCACCCCAGCGGTCCGTGAGCGGGCCGCCGCCCTCGCCGAGCAGCACCCCGAGCTGGCCGAGATCCTCGACAAGCTCGCCGAGGGCATCCCGGTGGAGGGGATGGAGTCGCTGGCGCCGGTGCTGGTCGGCCCCGACTCGCTGGAGTTGCTGCTGGACGCCATGCCGTCCGGCACCCACGTGCTGCTGTGCGACCCGGAGCGGATCCGCACGAGGGCGCACGACCTGGTGCGTACCTCGGAGGAGTTTTTGCAGGCCAGCTGGGCCGCCGCCGCGGTCGGTGGCCAGGCCCCGGTGGACGTCGGCGCCGCCGCCTTCCGCACCCTCGGCGAAGTCCGCGCCGCCGCGGGCAAGCTCCGCCAGCCTTGGTGGACGCTGTCTCCGTTCGGGCTGGTCGAAGCGGAGAACGCCGAGACGCGGCAGCCCTGGGAGGACGCGCCCGAGGAGGCCGCCGTCACCCCGGACGACGCCATCGCGGTGACCCTCGGCGCTCAGCCGGCCCCGCTGTACCACGGCGAGACCAGCAGGGTGGTCGACGATCTGAAGCGCTGGGCCGGTGAGGGCTGGTCGATCGCGCTGGTCTTCGAGGGGCACGGCCCCGCTCAGCGGGCGGTGGAGGTGCTGCGCGACGCCGGGCTGGGCGCCCGGTTGGCCGAGGAGGTGCCGACCGCGCCGGTCCCCGGCGAGCTGGTGGTCACCTGCGGCGCGTTGGGCAGCGGTTTCGTCGACGAGGCGTCCCGTTTCGTGCTGTTGACCGGCAACGACGTGACAGGTGGCCGGGGTACGTCGACCCGGGACATGCGCAAGATGCCGAGCCGGCGGCGCAACACCATCGACCCGCTGGAGCTGAAGGCTGGCGACCATGTGGTGCACGAGCAGCACGGCATCGGCCGCTACGTCGAGCTGGTGCAGCGCACCGTCAACGGCGCCAGCCGCGAATACCTGGTGATCGAGTACGCGGCCAGCAAGCGTGGGCAGCCCGGCGACCGCCTCTTCGTGCCGACCGACCAGCTCGACCAGCTCTCCCGTTACGTGGGCGGGGAGCAGCCGACGCTGCACAAGATGGGCGGCTCGGACTGGCAGAAGTCCAAGGCTCGGGCCCGCAAGGCGGTCCGGGAGATCGCCGCCCAGCTGATCCAGCTCTACGCGGCGCGCAAGGCGTCCAAGGGCCACTCGTTCGGTCCGGACACCCCGTGGCAGCGCGAGTTGGAGGATGCCTTCCCCTGGCAGGAGACGCCGGACCAGCTCGCCGCGATCGACGAGGTCAAGCGGGACATGGAGCAGACCGTCCCGATGGACCGGCTGATCTGCGGTGATGTCGGCTACGGCAAGACCGAGATCGCGGTCCGGGCGGCGTTCAAGGCGGTGCAGGACGGCAAGCAGGTGGCGGTGCTGGTGCCCACCACCCTGCTGGTTCAGCAGCACTACAACACGTTCGCCGAGCGGATGAGCCAGTTCCCGGTCCAGATCCGGCAGCTGTCCCGGTTCCAGACGGCGAAGGAGACCGAGCGCACGATGGAGATGGTCGCCGACGGCACCGTCGACATCGTCATCGGCACCCACCGCCTGTTGCAGACCGCCACCCGGTTCAAGCAGCTCGGTCTGGTGATCGTGGACGAGGAGCAGCGCTTCGGTGTCGAGCACAAGGAGCACCTGAAGACGCTGCGCGCGTCCGTCGACGTGCTGAGCATGTCGGCCACCCCGATCCCGCGGACCCTGGAGATGGCGATCACCGGCATCCGGGAGATGTCCACGATCGCCACCCCGCCGGAGGAGCGGCACCCGGTGCTGACCTTCGTCGGCGCGCAGGACGACCGGCAGGTGGCGGCGTCCATCCACCGCGAGTTGCTGCGCGACGGGCAGGTCTTCTACCTGCACAACCGGGTCGAGTCGATCGACCGGGCGGCGCGGCGGCTGCGGGAGTTGGTGCCCGAGGCGCGGGTCGCGGTGGCGCACGGCCAGATGAGCGAGGACGCGCTGGAGAAGGTGATGGTCGGCTTCTGGGAGAAGGAGTTCGACGTCCTGGTCTGCACCACGATCGTCGAGTCGGGCATCGACATCCCGAACGCCAACACACTGATCGTGGAGCGCGCCGACCTGCTCGGCCTGGCCCAGTTGCACCAGATCCGGGGCCGGGTCGGCCGGGGCCGGGAGCGGGCGTACGCGTACTTCCTGTACCCGCCGGAGAAGCCGCTCACCGAGCACGCCCACGAGCGGCTGGCGACGATCGCGCAGCACACCGAGCTGGGTGCCGGCATGTACGTGGCGATGAAGGACCTGGAGATCCGGGGTGCCGGCAACCTGCTCGGCGGTGAGCAGTCCGGGCACATCGAGGGTGTCGGCTTCGACCTGTACGTGCGGATGGTCGGCGAGGCGGTCTCCGCGTTCAAGGGCGAGCGGCCGGAGGAGGAGGTCGATGTCAAGATCGATCTGCCGGTCGACGCGCACCTGCCGCACGATTACGTGAGCGTGGAGCGGCTGCGCCTGGAGATGTACCGCAAGCTCGCCGAGGCGCGCGACGAGGAGCGGCTGGGCGAGGTGATCGCCGAGATGACCGACCGGTACGGCGAGCCGCCGGCCCCGGTGCAGAACCTGGTGGAGGTGGCCCGGTTCCGCCTGCTGGCCCGCCGCTACGGCCTGACCGACGTGTCCATGCAGGGCAAGCACGTCCGGTTCGGTCCGCTGCCGCTGCCGGATTCGAAGCAGTTGCGGCTCAAGCGCTACCACCCGGATGCCGTCTACAAGCAGGCCACCGACCAGGTCAGCGTGCCCCGACCGACCACCCGCCGGATCGGCGGCGAGCCGTTGCGCGACCAGGCGCTGTTGCAGTGGTGCGCGCAGTTGCTCTCCGATGTGCTCGGTGCCCCCGCAGTGGTGGCGGGGGCGCCGGCCTGAGCCGCTCGTGCGGTGGGGGGCGTCACAGCGGCGTGCCCTGCCGTGAGAGAGTGACCGTCATGCGTGCTCGCCGTCTTGTCGCCGTCGCCAGCGTGGCGGTCGGTCTCATCGCCCTCTCCGGATGTCGTGCCGAGCCCGGCATCGCCGCCTACATCGGTGACCACCGCATCACCGACGAGCGGGTTGCCGCCGTGCTGAAGGACCTGCGCGACAAGAACCCGGAGTCGCCCGCCGCGAGCCAGCCCGGCCAGGCGGCGCCGAAGCCGACCGGCCCGGCCGACGTGGCCAGCGTGCTGGTGCTGAGCGAGGTGTGTAAGCAGGTCTCCGCCGAGAAGAACTACCAGCCGCGTGGCCAGGTGGCTTCCGACCAGGTCGCCCAGGCGCTCCAGTTGACGGCTGACACGGAGTACGTGCAGCAGGTGTCCGCCCTCTACACCTGCCTGTCCGGGGTGCCGTCCGAGTCGGTCGCGCCGACCGAGCAGGAGATGAAGACCCTGATCGCGGTCGGCCGTGAGGCGGGCCAGATCCCCGCCGCCACGAGCGACGAGGAGGCCGCCCGCCAGCTCGACGGCGACCAGTTGCGTGGTGCGCTGGCGACCCGACGGTCGCTGGTCGAGGCGGTCGAGCGCTACGACGTAACGGTCAGCCCCCGGTACCGCCCGCTGGAGTTCCCGGTGCTCAGCTTCCCTGGTGACATTCCCGCGGTGAGCGTGCCGCTGGGTGAGCCGGGCTCCGACATGGTCACCGACGTCTCCACCCCGGAGTCGGTCGAGTCGGCCGCCACCCCCGACGCCGAGGGCACGGCCAGCTGAACATGACGGCACGGATCGTCCTGCTGGTCACGTCGCCCCGGCTACCGGCCGGGTTGCTGACGGCGGCGGCCTGGGACGTCGTACGCCAGCACCCGGTGCTGACCGGCGCGGAGAGCGAGTTGGTCACGGCGGTGCGCCAGGCGGGCGCCGAGGTCGTCGTGGTGGACGGCCCGGCGACGCAACGGCTGCTGGACACGGTGGCGGCGCACGGCACGGCGGTGTGGTTGGCCGGCCCGGCCGGCGACGAGGCTCTTGCCCGGGAGTTGGGCCTGCGGCTGGCCCGGGAGCCGGGGTTGGCCGAGATGGAGCTGATGTACGGCTCGTGGGACCCGCCGGGCGCGCGACTGCTCGACACGGTGGCCGTGCTGGACCGGTTGGCCTCGCCGGGTGGTGACCCGTGGAAGCGTGCGCAGACGCACCGCAGCCTCGCCGGTTACCTGCTGGAGGAGAGCTACGAGGCGTACGACGCGATCGACGCCGACGACACCGATGCGCTGCGTGAGGAGTTGGGCGACGTCCTCCTGCAGGTGGTGTTGCACGCGCGGCTCGCCGAGGAGTTGCCCGAGGGTGAGCGGTGGAGCATCGACGACGTGGCCGGTGGCCTGGTCGACAAGATGATCCGGCGCAATCCGCACGTCTTCGCCGGTGCCGAGGCGGGCACGCTGGAGGAGATCACCGAGAACTGGGAGCGGATCAAGCGCGCGGAGAAGGCCCGGAAGTCGGTGCTGGACGGCGTCGCGTTGAGCCAGCCTGCCCTGGCCCTGGCCACGCAGATCCTGGCGCGTGCCGCCCGAGCGGGCATGAGTGTTCCACCGCCACTGGCGGACACCCAGGTGGACGCCGAAGCAAGGCTGGGCGCGAGCCTCCTGGCAACGGTGGCGGCTGCCCGCGAAGCGGGCATCAACCCGGAAGCGGCCCTCCGCCGCACGACCCTCGCCTACGCCGAAGCCCTCCGCGCCGTCGAACCCCCACCCCCAGACCCGCGTTGACCATGAAGTTGTTGCCACGACACGCCGAGGCGGACGGCAACAACTCCATGATCGACGGGAGTGGGAGGGGCATCGACGGGAGCGTGCGGAACCGGCGGCGTCGTCGGGGGTGATCGGTAGGGTGGGCCGGGTGGAAGCCTTTGGGGTGCTGGCCGAGCGGGTTGTCGAGGCGTTGCTGGAGTCGCGGCCGGGGGTGGCCACCGCCGCCGGCGACCACCGGTTCGACGACCGGCTTCCTGATCTGTCCGCCGACGGGCTCGCGGCCGATCGGGCGATGCTCTCCGACGCGGCCAACGCGCTGTCCGAGCTGGACCCGGATTCGCTCGACGTCGACGAGCAGGTCGACCACGCGCTGCTGACCTCCTTCGTGGACCGGGAGCTGTTCGAGCTGACCGAGATCCGGTCGCACGAGTGGAACCCGCTGTGGCACAACCCCGGATCGTTCCTGCACCCGTTGCTGACCCGCCCGTACGCCCCGGCGGAGGTGCGACTGACCCAACTGGCCGGTCGGCTCGCCGCCGTACCGGACGCCCTCGCCACCGCCCGCTCGACGCTGCGCGACATGCCGCGGATCCACGCGGAGACGGCGGTCGGGCAGTTCGCCGGCACGGCCGCGTTGATCCGCGACGAGCTGCCGGCCCTGCTCGCCCAGGCGCCGAGCGCCCTCGACCGGGTCGAGCCGGCCGCCACCGCGGCGATCGCCGCGATCGAGGAGTTCGTCGCGTGGCTGCGCGCCGGCCTGGCCGCCGACGCGGGCCCCGGACGTGACCCCCGGCTGGGCCGCCGCCGCTGGGAGGCCCGGCTGTGGCACACCCTCGACACCGAGTTGGGCGCCGCCGAGATCCAGCGCCGTGCCTGGGCCAACCTGGACCGGGTCACCGCGGAGATCCGCGAGGCGGCCGTCGAGCTGGTCGGTGGCCCGGCCGACGACGCCGCGGTACGCAGGGCGCTGGACCTGCTCGCCGCCGAGCACCCGAACGACGCGACAATCGTCGAGCTGGCCGGTGTGACACTGGACGAGGCGACCGATTTCGTCCGCGCCCACGACCTGGTCACCCTGGTCGACGACAGGTGTGTGATCCAGGAGATGCCGGAGTTCGCCAGGGGTGTCGCGGTGGCCTACTGCGACGCGCCCGGCCCGCTGGAGACTGCGGCAGTGCCGACCTTCTACTGCATCGCGCCCACCCCGACGGACTGGCCGGCGCAGCGGGTCGAGTCGTTCTACCGCGAGTACAACGACCACATGATCCGCAACCTGACCGTGCACGAGGCGATGCCGGGGCACTTCCTCCAGCTCGCCCACGCGCGCCGCTACGTCGGCGGCACCCGGGTCCGTGCGCTGGCCGAGTCCGGCCCGTTCATCGAGGGCTGGGCGGTGTACGCGGAGGAGTTGATGACGGGCCTCGGCTTCGGTGGCCTGCCGGTGCGGTTGCAGCAGCTCAAGATGCAGCTCCGGATGACCATCAACGCGCTGCTCGACCAGTTGGTGCACGCCGAGGACCTGCCCGAGGCGGAGGCGATGGCGTTGATGACCGGGCGCGGCTTCCAGGAGGAGGGCGAGGCGGCCGGCAAGTGGCGTCGCTCGTTGCTCACCTCCACCCAGCTCTCCACCTACTTCGTCGGGTACAGCGAGGTCGCCGAGGTCGCCGCCGCCCGCCCGGACGGAGTGTCGCTGCGCGACTGGCACGACGCGATGCTGTCCCACGACTGCCCGCCCCCGCGCCACCTGCGTACCCTGCTCGGCGTCTGAGGAGCCCGCCGGGCCCGCGCGGTTCAGCGCCGTGCGGCGGTCACTGTCGCGTCGATCAGCCAGCGCGAGATGGAGTACGCGGGCGGCAGTTCCGCCGGCAGCGCATCCACGCCGAACCATCGGGCTTCGGTCAGCTCCCGGCCGTCGACCACCGGCTCGGCGTGCGGGTCGGCGGCACGGGCGGTGAAACCGGCGAGCAGCACGCCGGGGCCGGAGATCGCCCACGGCTGGCTGCCGAAGTACGCCAGTCGGTCGACGGACAACGCGACCTCCTCGCCGACCTCCCGGTGCACCGCCGCCTCCAGCGTCTCGCCGGCCTCCACGAAGCCGGCCACGAGTGCCCACAGCCCGGTCGGTCCGGTGGCGTGCCGGACCAGCAGCAGCTCGTCGGCGCGACCGGCCGGGCCGGGCCGGGTGATCGCCACCAACACCGCGGCGGAGAGCTGCATCGGGACGTACAGGCCGCAGTCGGGGCACCGCCGCGCGGTCTCGCCCGGCTTGTCGGTCAGCTCGGCGCGGCAGGCGCCACACCACCTGTGGGTACGCCGCCAGGTGATCACCGCCAACGCCCGGCTGGCGAGCGCGGCGTGTGGCTCCGGCACCTCGGCGGCGAGCGACGCCCAGCCACGTGCCCGGCCGGGAAGAGTGCCGGCGGTGGTGAGATCGGTGGCCCAGGCGGGCACCCCGTCGAGGGTGCCCAGCGGCACCCAGTCGGTGTCGGCGGGCAGGTCGGCGACGCGGAGTGGTCGACCGTCGGCGTCGGTCAGCAGCTTCGCGCCGGTCACCGGTAGGGCCAGGTCGCCGGGGGCGGGCAGCCGCCCCCGCTCGGCCCCGGGCTGGAAACCGGCGGGTCGTGCCGCGGACGCGGGTGGGTCGAGCCCGGCAGCGGCGGCCGGGCCGGTCACGACCCTCCCGGGCGGCTGTCCACGACGCCGGCGCCGGCCGGTGGGTCGAACGCGTCGTTGTCCACGGTCGCGGAGTAGCGGCTCAGCGCCAACTCCATCGGCTTGCCGTCGACGGGCCCGGTGAAGCTGCCGAGCACGCCCTCGGTGGTCACGCAGGCGGTGAAGTCACCGGAGGAACTTTCCACGTTCACACACGCGGCGTGGTGTCCGGCGATCGTGGTGTCGCTCTGCTTGATGACCGCCTGTGGGTCGAGTGCGGCGGTGGTCAGCAGTCCGACCACCACCGGCGGTGTGACAAGCCCCTGCTGGTTGGCTTCGCCGAAGAGCGTCACTGTGGGCTTGCTGCCCGGGGTGGGCGGGGTGGCCAGGGTGCACTCCGGCCGGGCACCGGTGGTCGTGCACCGGGTGATCGCCTCCGGTGTGACGGTGAGCCGCCCGCCCGGATAGGTGTACGCGGAGCGGGCCGGGTCCTGCGCCTGCACGATCGCGGCGCTCTGGCCGCCGGGCAGCTGGTAGTCGGCCGAGTACGTCAGCTCCAACGCCCGGTCGAGTCGGGCGGCGAGGTCGTTGACGAGTTCCGAGCGACCCATGGCGACTCCGGCGTCCTCGAATGTCTGACAGCCAGTGACCGTGAGCGACGCGATGACCGACACGGCGAGCATGCGGAGGGTGGTCGAGGCGGCGGGCATGCCGACCAGCCTGGTGGATCTGGTCCGCGCAGCGCAAACCCGTTGCCGGTTGACGCCCGGAAATCCGGGAATGTCCGTCAGTGCGGGGCGACTCGGGTGCGCGGGCGACGCCGTGCCGTTTCCCGTGGCCCGATACGCTGCGTTCAACACCTGCCTCAGCCGCACCGTCGCGGCCCACCCACGGACCGGATTACAACAACGAGGAGCGACTCAGTGGCAACCATCGAGGGAATCGTCGCCCGGGAGATTCTCGACTCGCGGGGCAACCCCACGGTCGAGGTCGAGGTCGGCCTGGACGACGGCACGGTGGCTCGCGCCGCGGTGCCCTCCGGCGCCTCCACCGGCGCGTTCGAGGCGATCGAGCTGCGCGACGGTGACGCCGACCGCTACCAGGGCAAGGGCGTGGAGAAGGCGGTCTCCAACGTCGAAGACAAGATCGTCGACCAGATCATCGGGTACGAGGCCAGCGAGCAGCGGCTCATCGACCAGAAGATGCTCGACATCGACGGCACCGACAGCAAGTCGGAGCTGGGCGCGAACGCCATCCTGGGGGTCTCCCTGGCGGTGGCGAAGGCCGCTGCCGGCAGCGCCGAGCTGAGCCTCTTCCGCTACCTGGGCGGCCCGAACGCGCACCTCCTGCCGGTGCCGATGATGAACATCCTCAACGGTGGCGCGCACGCCGACTCGAACGTCGACATCCAGGAATTCATGATCGCGCCGATCGGCGCGCCCACCTTCCGGGAGGCGCTGCGCTCGGGCGCGGAGGTCTACCACGCGCTGAAGTCGGTGCTGAAGAAGAAGGGCCTGTCGACGGGCCTCGGTGACGAGGGTGGCTTCGCACCGAACCTGCCGACGAACGCGGCGGCCCTGGACCTGATCGCCGAGGCGGTCGAGAAGGCCGGCTACCGGCTCGGCAGCGACATCGTGTTCGCGCTCGACGTGGCGGCCACGGAGTTCTTCGACAACGGCACCTACACCTTCGAGGGTGCCGCGAAGTCCGCCGAGGACATGAGCACCTACTACACCAAACTGGCCGACGAGTACCCGATCGTGTCGATCGAGGACCCGCTGGCCGAGGACGACTGGAGCGGCTGGCAGACGCTGACCGCCTCGATCGGCGACCGGGTGCAGATCGTCGGTGACGACCTGTTCGTCACCAACCCGCAGCGGATCGCCCGCGGCATCGCGGAGAAGTCCGCGAACGCGGTCCTGGTCAAGGTCAACCAGATCGGCTCGCTGACCGAGACCCTGGACGCCGTGGACCTGGCCCACCGGGCCGGCTTCAAGTGCATGATGAGCCACCGCTCCGGCGAGACCGAGGACACCACCATCGCCGACCTGGCGGTCGCCACCGGTTGTGGCCAGATCAAGACCGGCGCGCCGGCCCGCTCGGACCGCGTCGCCAAGTACAACCAGCTGCTCCGGATCGAGGAGGAGCTGGCCGACGCGGCGCGCTACGCGGGCGCCGGCGCGTTCCCGCGCTACCGTTCGGCCTGAGACGCTGCCGGGAAGCCCCGCCGCGGGGCTTCCCGACAAACCCTGTAACGCACGAAGCCTCGGGGGAGGGGTGTGACGATGCAGCAGCGCCGCACACCGGGTGGTCAGCGTCCCGCCCGTCGGCCGGGTCAGTCCGGTCGGCCGGGCGGAGGCCGCTCCACGCGGGGATCGGTGCGGGAGGCCGGCGTACGCGCCGAACCCCGTACCGCCGCTGGTCGGGCACCGGGCGCGGCCCGGGGCGCCGAGGGTGTGCGCTCGGCGAATCGTCCGGCCGCCGCTCGGCGTACCGCCGCCGGTGGGTCCGTCAAACGGCTCGTCGCACCCCACCCCCGTCGCTTCACCGGTCGGGCCACCGTGCTTTTCGCGGTCCTGATCGCGCTCGCGCTGGCCTACACGTACCCGGTCCGGGTCTACCTGGACCAGCAGGCCGACATCGAGCGGATGGAGGCGGCCCAGGCGGCGCAGGAGGCGGAGATCGCCAAGCTCGCGGCCGAGGCGGCCAACTGGGAGGACCCGGCGTACATCAAGACGCAGGCTCGGGAGCGGTTCTTCATGGGCGAACCGGGCGAAAAGATGATGGTGGTGCTGCACGACCCGGAGGGCGCGGCCCGGGACGCCGGGAAGTCGGCCGGTTCAACGCCACCAGCCGGGCCGACCACCTGGTACGACACGCTCTGGTCGAGCGTGCAGGCGGCCGACAACCAGCAGCCGGGCAAGTGAACCACCGATCAGCGCACCAGGAGAGATGGGCACCGTGACTGTCGTACCACCGTCGGAGCCGGCGGCGGATTCCGTACCCCTGCCGCAGCGGGAGCCCGCGACCGAGGCCGACCTGGCAGCGGTGGCCGCGCAGCTCGGTCGCACACCCCGGGGCACCCGGGCGGTCGCCCACCGGTGCCCGTGCGGCCTTCCGGACGTGGTGGAGACGACCCCGCGCCTGGCCGACGGCACACCGTTCCCGACGCTCTACTACCTGACCTGCCCCCGAGCCACGGCGGCGTGCAGCCGACTGGAGTCGGCGGGACTGATGAAGGAGATGGCGGACCGGCTGACGACCGACCCCGAGCTGGCCGCCCACTACCGCGCCGCGCACGAGGACTACCTCGCCCGCCGGGAGGCGATCGGCGAGGTGCCGGAGATCGCCGGCATCTCGGCCGGCGGGATGCCCGGCCGGGTGAAGTGCCTGCACGTGCACCTGGGGCACGCGCTGGGCGCCGGCCCCGGGGTCAACCCGTTCGGCGACGAGACGTTGGAGCTGGTCGAGCCCTGGTGGGCGGCCGGTCCGTGCGTGGACGTGCCGGCGGACGAGTGAGCGCGCAGACTGCGGATCAGATCACGGTGCGGCGGGCCCGCACCGGGGACGTCCGGGGCATCCGGCGTCTGGTGGATACCTACACCGACGACCGGCGGCTGTTGAGCAAGGCCACCGTCACCCTCTACGAGCAGGTGCAGGAGTTCCGGGTCGCGGTCCGCGCCGAGGACGGCGTCGTGGTGGGCTGCGGCGCGTTGCATGTGATGTGGGAGGACCTGGCCGAGATCCGCACCGTCGCGGTGGACCCGTCGTGTCGCGGTCAGCGAATCGGGCACCGGCTGGTCAGCGAGCTGATCGACGCGGCCCGGGAGCTGGGCGTGGCACGGATCTTCGTGCTCACCTTCGAGACGCAGTTCTTCGGCGCGTTCGGCTTCCAGGAGATCGACGGCGCACCGGTGCCGCAACCCGTGTACGAGCAGCTGCTGCGCTCGTACGACGAGGGTGTCGCGGAGTTCCTGGATCTGGAGCGGGTCAAGCCGAACACGCTGGGCAACACCCGGATGCTGCTGCGCCTGTAGTCGGGTGTTCGTCGCCGGGGCGTCAGCTCGACGCGGAGGCTGCGGTGGTCGGGGCCGACGAGGGTTGCCCCCGCTCAGCACAAGCTGCAGCCACGACGGTGGGGCAGAGCCCCGTCAACACTGCCACCGTCGGCCGCACGTCGGCCACCCCCCGTCGACCCCGCCGTCCACCCTGGAGGTGGCCGATTCGGGAAACAACCCTTTCGGTCCTGGGCGAAGCAGGGCAGGCTGTCTCCCATGCTTCGCCTCCATCTCGGGTCGGCGGATCTCTGCCGGGTGCGCTTCGGCGCCCGGCTGCACCCGGTCGGCACCGCGCTGCTGGCCGGGCAGTGGCTGCGCGACCCGACTGTCGCGATGATGGCGCCGGCCCTGGCCGAGCGAGCGGCAGCTGTCGAGAGCACGGGGACCGCCCAGGCCGCCACCGCGATCCTGCGACACCTGTTGCCGGCACGGGGGCGTCTGCCGGATTTCGTCACGCCCTTCGACGGGGTGGAGTCGCTCACCGCCGGGCTGGAGGCGATCCAGGCCACCCCGGCACGGCGGGTACGCGACGAGGTCGTCGCCGCGTACGGGGATGTGGCGGCCACCCCGCTGCGGCGACGGTTCGCGGCGGCCGACCCGGAGGTGCTGGACCTGTTCGGCGGGGCCGTCCGCACCTGGTTCGACGCCGTCCTCGCGCCGCACTGGTCCGAGCTGGTTTCCGCGTACCGCCAGCAGGTGACCTGTGCCAGCCGGCAGCTGGCGCAACACGGCCTGGCCGGCCTGTTCGCGGGCCTGCACCCGGCGATCAGGTGGCGGGAGCCGGTGCTGGAGATACAAACGTGGTGGGACGGGGACCTGCCCGGCACCGGTCACGGGCTGCTCCTGCTGCCCTCCCCGCTGGCCGGGCCCCGACCACGGGTCCTGGCCGAGCCGGGTCGCCCCATCCTGCTCGTCTACCCGTCGGCGATGCCCGCGCGTCCGGCCACCGCCGACCGTGACGCCCTCGGCCGGCTGCTCGGCGTCACCCGGGCGTTGGTCCTGTGCCGCCTCGCAGCCGAGGGTGGGTTGACCACCACGGTGCTGTCCCGGGCGGTCGGCATCAGCCTCTCCTCGGCCTCGGAGCACGCCAGCGCGCTGCGGGCGACCGGGCTGGTGGTCAGCGAGCGGGAGGGTGGGGCGGTCCGGCATCACCTGACGACGCTCGGCGCGAATCTGTTGCGGGGCTTGTCGGACGACCCGCCCGTGACGTGTCCACCGCCGTGCCGGTCTGCCGGATGGCCATCCGGCCTGCCGTAAGGTTGCTGCCGTGACGACGCGTGTGGCGGCCATCGACTGCGGGACCAACTCGATCCGACTGTTGGTCGCCGACCTGCCCGACGACTCGGCCGGGCCGCCGGCGCCGCTCGTCGACCTGACCCGACGGATGGAGATCGTCCGGCTCGGTGAGGGTGTGGACCGCACCGGTCGACTGGCCCCGGAGGCGATCGAGCGGACCCGGGTGGCGCTGGCGTCGTACGCCGCCGACATCGAGAAGTTCGGCGCGGAGCGGGTCCGCATGTGTGCCACCTCGGCTTCCCGGGACGCCGCCAACGCGGCCGACTTCACCGAGATGGTGCAGCGCACCCTCGGTGTCGCGCCCGAGGTGGTCACCGGAGACGAGGAGGCCCGGCTGTCGTTCACCGGTGCGGTGCGCGGGCTACCGGCCGACGCGAAGGCGCCCTTCCTGGTGGTCGACATCGGCGGCGGTTCCACCGAGTTCGTGGTCGGCGACCGGGAGGCAGGGGTGCGCGCGGCGATCTCGGTGGACATCGGCTGTGTCCGGATGACCGAGCGGCACCTGCCCGGTGACCCTCCGACGCCCGAGCAGGTCGCTGCCGCGCAGGCCGACATCGCGGCCGCGGTGGACCGGGCGCTCGCCGCGGTGCCCGGCCGGGAGGCGGCCACACTGGTCGGCCTCGCCGGGTCGGTCACCACAGTGGTCGCCATCGCGCAGGGCCTTCAGGAGTACGACCCGGAGCGCATCCACCACGCCCGGGTGTCGTACGAGGCGGTCGCCCAGGTGACGGCGGACCTGCTGGGTCAGACCCGTGCGCAGCGGTTGGCGATCCCGGTGATGCACCCGGGCCGGGCCGACGTGATCGGCGCGGGCGCGCTGGTGCTTCGCGTGATCATGGAGCGGGCCGGGATGCCATCCGTGGTCGCCTCGGAGCACGACATCCTCGACGGCATCGCCTGGAGCCTCCAACCAGCCACCCGCTAGCGGCTCGGTCACCTCGCCTTCGCCGAAGTCGGGGCGTCCGCGCCCGCGCCCGCGCCAAGATTCGCGCAACATCCCCGATGGTGCGCGGATCCTCCGTGTTGATCTCGCTGCACGCCCCAAGATCGCGCTCGATCCTGGAAGTAGTGGTGAATCCGCAGCGCCGAGGCCACTACATCCTTGATTGAGCACGATCAAGTGGCGCCCACTCGGCACTCGGCACTCGGCCATCCGCGCCGCGCCGCGTTCCGCGCGCCCTGCGCTCGGTTCGGCGTGTTGAGGCGTGATCGTTGACGCTACTTCGCATTACACACTAGTCTCCAATGCGTGGACACCACACAGTTACTGAAGGGCGTGCTGGACCTGGCCGTCCTGGCCGTGCTCCGGGAGGAGGACGGCTACGGGTACGACATCCTGCGCCGGTTGCGCGAGGCCGGCCTGGAGGAGGTCGGTGACGCCTCGGTCTACGGGACGCTCCGCCGCCTCTTCGCCGCCGGCCTGCTCACCACCTACGTCGTGCCGAGCGAATCCGGGCCGCACCGTAAGTACTACTCACTCAACGCCGCGGGGCGTGACCAGTTGACCCGCTCCGGCAAGCTCTGGCGCTCGTTCGCCACCACAATGGACACTCTGCTCGACGATCGGGGGCTGGCGGCATGACCGTCACGGAGCAGGAGATCACCGACTACGTGGCGCGGGTCCGGGCCGCTCTGGCCGACCTGCCGCCCGCCCAACGCGAGGAGCTGACCGAGGACCTCGCCGACCACCTCACCGAGGTCGCCGCCGAGTCCGGAGGCACGCTCGTCGAGCGGCTGGGCGAGCCCGAGACGTACGCCGCCGAACTGCGCGCCGCAGCCGGCGCCGCCAGCGTCAGCGGACGCAACCTCGACCAGCGGGTCGCCACCGCCATGGTCCGGGTCCGCACCCGGCTGCGCGCGATCGACGTCCGACTCGGCCCGGCGCTCGGGTACGAGACGGCGAGCGAGTTCCTCCGGTTGCTGCGACCCGCCTGGTGGGTGCTGCGCGGCTACCTGGCGGCGATGCTGGTGACGATGATGAGCACCAATGGGAGCTACGGGCTGCTGCCCCGGTTCGGCGGAGAACTGCTCGCCGGCATGGTCATGCTCGTCGCATTCGTGCTCGCCTCCATCTGGATCGGTCGCCGATCCGCCCGGCTGGCCGGCTGGCCACGGTGGGCGCTGCATGGCGGCACGTTCGTCCTGGTGGTGTTCGCGTTCGCCGCACTCGGCCACGCGGAGGACCGTCTCGACCGCGACTACTACTACGACCAGACCTCGGTCGACAGTCAGTACAGCCAGATCCGGGACGTCTACGTCTACGACCGTGAGGGTCGTCTGGTGGAGGACGCGCGACTCTTCGACCAGAACGGCAACCCGATCCGGCTGGGCTATCCGGACTGCGGGGGCAACATCGACGAGTACGGCAATCCGCTGCTGCGGCCGTACCCGTACTGCCCGGAGCAGGCGCCCTTCGGGCCTCGTGCCCCCGGTGCGACAGTACCGCTCACGCCACCGGCCGCGCCGGCGACGACGCCGACCGCCACGCCGGACCCGACCGCCACACCGGGTACGCCCGGTGCGCCGCAGCCGAGCGAGACGGCCTCAGGCCAACCCTCGGTGGGCTCCACCGGGACGCCGAGTGGCACACCGACACCGACCGCGACGAGCTGAGTAACGGTGTGAACTGGATCATGCTGCTGAAGCTGGGAAATAGCTGAACGGACGAGGCGAGCGGGACGGCACCGGAAATCAATGATCGTTACGGTGTCGTCTGCTCATCAATCCCTCGGAAGGAACCACAGTGCCAGAGCAGGTCGCACCCCCCTCCGCGCCCGACGCCGCAGCACCCCAGCCGGCCGTCGAGACGCCGCAGCCGACGCCGGCCCAGCCGGAGACGGCCAAGCCGGACGAGGCCGCGCCGGATGCGGCCGCGCCGAACACCCCCGCGCCGGACGCGGCTGCGCCGAACACCCCCGCGCCGGATGCGGCCGCGCCGAACACCCCCGCGCCCGATGCGGCCGCGCCGAACACCCCCGCGCCCGATGCGGCCGCGCCGAACACCCCCGCGCCGGACGCGGCCAAGCCGGAGGCGGAGAAGTCCGGTGGCAAGAAGGCGCTGGGCATCATCGGCGCGATCCTCGCGGTCGTCGTCATCGCCGGCCTGAAGTTCGGCGTCGCCTCGGCGATCGGCAACTACTTCAACAAGGACGAGACGGCTGACGCCAAGGTCGGTGACTGCATCGCCGAGCTGCCCGAGGTCACCGGCACCGAGCAGGAGGAGGTCGACGGCGCCAAGGTCGTGTCCTGCACCTCCACCGACGCCGCGTACACGGTGGTCGGTCGGGTGAACGACCAGAGCCAGGCCCAGGCCCAGGCCGGCACCGCCTGCGACCAGTTCTTCAAGGAGGGCGAGGAGGGGTACGTCTTCTCCAGCATCGAGCCGGGCAAGACCGGCTACGTGCTCTGCCTGACCAAGAAGGCCTGACCTGGAAGGCCTGACCAGCGAGAAAGACCAGCATCGACGGCGGTGGGAGTGGATCCCGCCGCCGTCGGCGTACCCGCAGTCACCGGCCGGCGAACAGGAGGTGAATGCCACTGTTCCGGCGTCTTCCCGACGGCCGCGCGGCGTGGCAGGCTACCGGCACGTAGGACCACTGGGCGACCAGCCAACGATGACTGACCGCTAGGAGGACGGCCCATGGGCGAAATGGTGAGCTACCGCAGCAACGGGGGCACGAGCGAGGGGTATCTCGCGATACCCGCCAGCGGAATGGCCAGCCCTGCCGTCATCGTGATCCAGGAGTGGTGGGGCCTCGTCCCGCACATCCGGTCGGTGGCGGACCGGTTCGCCGAGGCCGGTTTCGTCGCCCTCGCCCCGGACTTCTACCACGGCGAGACGACCAGCGAACCCGACGAGGCGCAGCGCCTCCTGATGGCGATGCGGATGGACGAGGCGGCGAAGGACATCGCCGGCGCGGCCGACTATCTCGCCGGACGGCCGGAGGTCACCGGTAAGGTCGGTGCCGTGGGCTTCTGCGCCGGTGGCAGCCTGGCCCTCTGGTCGGCCACCATCTCCCAGCGGATCGTCGCCACCGCCGGCTTCTACCCCGTGCTGCCCTGGGAGTCGATGCGTCCCGACTGGGCCGACTACGCCGGCAAGGCCGCTGTCATCCACTGCTCCGAAGAGGACGGCACCTCGGCCGCCGAGGGTGTGCAGACCGCCCGCCGGGCCATCGAGGAGGCCGGCGGCGACTGCCACCTCTACGACTACCCGGGCACCTCGCACGCCTTCTTCAACGACGACCGGCCGGAGGCGTTCGACCAGCGCGCCGCCTCCACGGCCTTCGCCCGCACCCTGGAACTCTTCCGGGCCAAGCTTGGCTGAGTCGCGTACCCCGGAACAGGTGGTCGCCCGCGCAGCGCGGGCGACCGACCTGGCCGACCTCGACGCGGGCATCAGCGACTGTTTTGCCTGCCCTCGGCTGGTCGAGTGGCGGGAGGAGGTGGCCCGCACCCGCCGGGCCTCCTTCCGTGACCAGGAGTACTGGGGTCGGCCGGTGCCCGGCTTCGGCGCTTCCGACGCGCGGATCGCGATCCTCGGTCTGGCGCCCGCGGCGCACGGCGGCAACCGCACCGGTCGGATCTTCACCGGCGACCGGTCCGGTGACGTGCTGTTCGCCGCGCTGCACCGGGCCGGGCTGGCCAACCAACCGACGAGCGTCGCCGCCGACGACGGGCTCGCCCTGCGCGACATCCGGATCTTCTCGGCCGTCCGATGTGCGCCGCCGGACAACAAACCGACCCCCCAGGAGCGGGACACGTGCGCACCCTGGCTGCACCGCGAGGTCTCGCTGATCCGGCCCACGCTGCGCGTCGTGGTCGCGCTCGGCGCATTCGCCTGGGCTGCGTGGTGGCCGGTGCTGCGTCAGGTGTACGGGCTGCGACCGCCCAGCCCGCGACCGGCGTTCGGTCATGGGGCACACTGGTCCGGCACAGCCGCTCCGGACCTGCTGGGCAGCTACCACGTCAGCCAGCAGAACACCTTCACCGGGCGGTTGACGCCAAAGATGCTGGACGACGTCTTCGACCAGGCTAAACAGCTGGCCGAGGTGGACTGAGAACGCGTGGGGCGGTGGCGATGACAGACGGAACACGCCCACCCGCGCCGTCACCTGCTGACGAGTCCGGTGTGTTGCGCCCGGCGTTGGGCCTGCTTCGCAGGTGGTGGCCGGTCGGCGCGGTGGCCGCGCTGCTGGCCGGTGCCGCGCTGGCGTCCGCCCACTCGTCGCTCGGGACCAGTCGGATCCCACCAGCGGCGGAGAACGTGCCCTGGGTGCCCGAGTACCCGACCGTCGAGCCGTCGCCGTCCATCCCGGTCGAGCCACGCGAGGCCGGCGAGGCCACCCAGGCGCACATACCGCAGTGGATCGCCACCGTGGCGATGGTCCTGCTGGGGCTCGCCATCCTGGCCGCCCTCGGCTACCTGACCTGGGTCCTGATCCGGGGTGCGTTGCGTCGTACCACCCGGACGTTGCCGGCGCAGCGGGCCCGGCGTACCGCCGAGGGCACCGCCCGCGAGGTGGTCGCCGCCCTCGACGCCGGCCTGGTGGAGCTGGACGACCGGGACACCGACCCACGGGTGGCGGTGATCGCCTGCTGGGTGCGCCTTGAGGAGGCCGCCGCCGCGGCCGGCGTGCCACGGCTCACCGGGGACACCCCCACCGATCTGGTCAGCCGACTGCTGCGCGGAGACCCGGCGGCCGGTGTGCCGGCGATCGTCAGCGCCGACGTGCTGGCCGAGTTCGCGCACGTCTACCGGGAGGCCCGGTACGCCACCCGTCCGGTCGACGAACGCACCCGCGACCAGGCCCGCGCCGCGCTGCGCCGGCTGCGTGGCGAGCTCACCACGGTGGTGACGACCACATGAGCAGCACCAGCATTGACGACCTGCTCGCGTTCGAGGAGGAAGCGGCGCCGTCCGGTCCGCCGGAGCGCCGCTCCCGGTTGGGTCCCGTGCTGCGTGCGCTCGCGTGGGCCGCCGCGCTGGTCGCGGTGCTGCTCGTCGGTCTCCGCGCGGTCGGCCTCCAGATCTCACTGCCGGTACTGATCGCAGGGGTGCTCGCCGTCCTGGCGGTCCGCCGGGTCACCGCCCTGCTCGCGCCGCCACCCCCGCCGCCGGCCGGTGCCCGGTCCGCGCCGGGCGAGGAGGACGGCAGCTACAACTGGGGTGCCCGGGACGCGCTGCGGAGCGCGATCAACCGGTGGGAGTGGCCCCTGGACTGGTCCGCGACGCGACCCGAGCGGTTCACCGGGACGGTGCTGCCCCGGATCGGTGAGCTGGCCGACGAGCGGATGCGCCTGAAGCACGGCGTCACCCGCGAGTCGGACCCGGCCCGTGCCCGTGCACTGCTGGGTGACCGGCTGTGGACGTTCCTGGAGACCCCGCCTCGCCGCACCCCGTCGCCGCGCGACCTCGCGGTGATCGTCGCCGAACTGGAGAAAATCTGATGAAGGACGTGGACCGGAGCATCGCCCCCGCCGAGGTCGGCCACCTCGCCCGGGCCGTCCTGGACGCGGTCGGCACCGTCGTGGTCGGCAAGCGGGACGCGTTGGAATTGGTCCTCGCCGGCATCCTCGCGGGTGGGCACGTCCTGCTGGAAGACCTGCCCGGGTTGGGTAAGACGCTCACCGCGCGCTCGTTCGCGCAGGCGCTCGGGTTGGACTTCCGCCGGTTGCAGTTCACCCCCGACCTGCTCCCCGCCGACGTCACCGGTTCGTTCCTGTACGACCAGCGCAACGGCGACTTCGCCTTCCGGGCCGGCCCGGTGTTCACCAACCTGCTCCTCGCCGACGAGATCAACCGGACGCCGCCGAAGACCCAGTCCGCGCTGCTGGAGGCGATGCAGGAGAAGCAGGTCTCGGTGGAGGGTGTGACCTACAAGCTGGATGAGCCGTTCCACGTGCTGGCCACCGCCAACCCGATCGAGTACGAGGGCACCTACCCGCTGCCCGAGGCGCAACTGGACCGGTTCCTGCTGCGGGTCTCGTTCGGCTACCCGCACCACGAAGAGGAGTGGGAGGTGCTCCGCCGTCGGATGAGTCGTCGCCGCGAGGAGGCGGACATCAAGGCGGTGGTCGACGCGGCCACGCTGCGGGCCATGCAGGCCGCCCTGGAGGACGTTGTGGTGGAGGACTCCGTCGGCCGGTACATCGTGGCCCTCACCGCGGCCACGCGGGAGCACCCGTCGGTGCTGGTCGGCGCCTCACCGCGCGGTTCGTTGGCGCTGCTGCTGCTGGCCCGGGTGCGTGCCGTCTTCGCCGGGCGGGACTACGTGGTGCCGGAGGACGTCAAGGAGGTGGCCGCACCCGCGCTGGCCCACCGGATCACCCTGCGCCCGGAGATGTGGTTGCGCCGGGTCGATCCGGCGTTCGTGGTCGGCGAGGTGCTGGAGGGCACGCCGGCACCGGCGAGTGGCGCACTGCCCAGCTACGCCGCTGGCGGGCCCCAGCGCTGATGACCGCACCGACCGAGTCGAGATCCACCGAGCCGGAACCGGCCGCCGGCTGGGCACCCACCCCGGCGCTCGGTCGGGCGGTGCTGCTCGCCGGTCTGCTGCTCGTGGCGGGGGTGCTGCTGGGGCGGGTCGACCTGATCGTGCTGGCCGCCCCGTTCGCACTGGGCACCGCGTACGCGCTGCGTCGGCGGCCGACGGCGCTGCCGCAGGTGTGGGTCACCGCAGGTGACGACGGGCCACTGGTCGAGGGCGGCGCCGCGACGGCGGCCGTCAGCGTCGGCAATCCGGACACTGTCGACTACGACCTGGTGGTGCTGCGTACCCGGGTGTCGCCGTGGCTGCGGATATTTCGGGCCGGCTTCGCCCGGGACGAGGCTGTCGCCGACGTGCCGCCGACCGGTGGTGAGGGTCCGGCGGCCAGCGGCGCGGGTCGTTCGGTGGCCGACCGGCCGTTCGTGACGTCGGTGCCCGTCGGGTCGGCTGTCGACCTGGAGTTGGCCGGCCGCGCCCTGCGTTGGGGCCGACACCCGGTCGGCCCGGCCGGCGCTCGGGTCGCCACGGCAGGGGGCCTGCTGGTTTCCCGCGCGGTGATCGTCGAGCCGGTTCGCGTGCGCGTGTACCCGCGTACCGAGCCGTTCGAGGCGGTGGAGGCGATGCCCCGGGCCGCCGGTCTGGTCGGGGCGCACCACTCGCGGCGGCCCGGTGAGGGCGGCGAACTGGCCGGGGTACGGGTCTTCGCCCCCGGGGACCGGTTGCGCCGGATCGACTGGCGGGTCTCGCTGCGCGCCCGCCAACTGCACGTGGCCTCCACCCTCTCCGACCGGGACGCTGAGGTGGTGGTGCTGCTCGACGTGCTCGCTGAGGCGGGGCGTTCCGGCGGGGTGAACGGTGCCGCCTCGGTGCTGGACACCACCGTCCGGGCCACCGCCGCGATCGCCGAGCACTACCTGCACCGCGGTGACCGCGTCTCGCTGCTGGAGTACGGGCCGGCAGCCCGCCGGCTCCGTCCGGCGGCCGGACGACGGCAGTACCTGACCGTCCTGGAGTGGCTGCTCGACATTCACGTCACGTCGTCCTCGCACGAACCGTACGACCAGGTTTTCGGCCCGCAACTGCTGTCGTCGGACGCGCTGGTGGTGGTGCTCACCCCGCTGCTTGACGAACGGTCGGCGCAGATGCTCGCCCGGTTGGCCCGCGCCGGCCGGTTCGTGGTGGCTGTCGACACGTTGCCGACGGATCTGGTGTCACCGAAGGACCGGGGGTGGGCCGAGGTGGCGTACCGGCTGTGGCGGTTGGATCGTGAGGTCATGATCGGGCAGCTCCGGGAGCACGGCGTGCCGGTGGTGCGCTGGGCCGGCGCCGGGAGCCTGGACCAGGTGCTGCGGGATGTGGCGAGGATGGCGACGGCCCCAAGGGTTGGTGGCCGGTGAGCGCGAGGAGTGAGCTTGCGGGCCCCGCAGTCGCGAACGAGCGGAGGGGCAGATGATCGACGCCGTGTCCGGGCGGGTCCGGGCGGTCCAGAACGCTGTCACCCGGATCAGCGTCGCTCCGCTCCTGGTGCGGTGTGCGATCTTCGTCGTCGTGCTTGCCGGGTTCGCCCTCGCCTTTCCCGCTGAGGTGCTTGCCGGGCGACCGATCCTGTTCCTGACGGTTGCCGCGTTGTTGCCCGCCTTCGGCCCGCGTCGGGTCTGGGCGACCTTCACGGCGTTGGTCACTGTCGGTGGCTGGTTGCTCGCCACCGACGGGTACGGCCGCCCGGTTGCCCTCTGGCGGCTGCTCGCCCTCGCCGCCCTGCTCTACCTGGGGCACACCCTGTGCGCGCTGGCCGCGCTGCTGCCGTACGACGCGGTGGTGGACCCCGAACTGATCACTCGGTGGCTGCTGCGCTCGGCGGCGGTCCTGCTGGGCACCGCCGTGCTGGGGGTGCTGTTGTTGCAGGCCGGGGCCATGGGCGCGGACACCGGATACCAGTGGGTGACGGTGCTGGGTTTGCTGCTCGCCGTGGGTACGGCAGCGTTGCTGGGCTGGCTCCTGCGGCGGCGGTGACCGCTGCTACGGGAGGGTTACGCAGGTCACAGGGGTTGTGCTCCGTCACAGATGGGGGGCGCGAGCGGGATTACCTGAGCCGGCCGGGGAAAGATAGACAACGTGAATCCGAAGCGGATCCTTGTGGTTGGTGCCGGGCACGTCGGTCTGTACGCGGCCCTGCGCCTGTCGAAGAAGCTCAGCTCCCGTGAGGCTGAGGTCATGGTGGTGGATCCCCAGCCGCACATGACCTATCAGCCGTTCCTGCCCGAGGCGGCGGCGGGCAACATCTCCCCGCGGCACTCCGTGGTGCCCCTGCGGCGGGAGTTGAAGCGCTGCAAGATGGTGGCCGGCACTGTCACGCGGATCGAGCACGACCGCAAGGTGGCGACCGTGCAGCCGATCAGCGGCCCGGCCCGGGAGATCACCTACGACCACGTGATCGTGGCCCCGGGCTCGGTGTCCCGCACCCTGCCGATCCCCGGCCTGCACGAGCAGGGCATCGGGTTCAAGACCATCGGCGAGGCGATCTACCTGCGCAACCACGTGCTGGACCGGCTCGACGTGGCTGCTGCCACGCCCGATGCGGACGTCCGTCGCGCGGCGCTGACCTTCACCTTCGTCGGCGGTGGATACGCCGGCATCGAGGCGCTCGCCGAGATGGAGGACATGGCTCGCGACGCCCTGCGTTACTACCCGGAGCTGAAGCAGGACGAGGTTCGCTGGGTGCTGGTCGAGGCCACCCAGCGGGTGCTGCCCGAGGTCGACCGGGACATGGGCGCCTACACCGTCCAGCAGCTGATGAAGCGGAACATGGACATCCGGCTGGACACCCGGCTCGAGTCCTGCGTCGACGGCGTGGTGAAGCTCTCCGACGGTGACAGCTTCCGGTCCGACACGATCGTGTGGACGGCCGGCGTGAAGCCCTCGCCGATGCTGGACTCGACCGACTTCCCGCGCGACGACCGTCGGCGGATCACCTGCCTGCCCACGCTTCAGGTGGTCGACGGCGACCAGGTGGTCGAGGGGGCGTGGAGCGCCGGTGACTGCGCCGCGGTGCCCGACCTGACGAAGGAGCCGGGCAACTTCTGCTCGCCGAGCGCGCAGCACGCGGTGCGTCAGGCCGCTCGGATGGCCGACAACATCGCCGCCGTGATCCGGGGCCGCGAGCCGGTCGACTACAAGCACAAGCACGTCGGCAGCGTCGCCAGCCTCGGTCTGCACAAGGGCGTCGCCCAGGTGTACGGGATCAAGATGACCGGCTGGCCGGCCTGGGTCATGCACCGGACGTACCACATGAGCCGGATCCCGTCGTTCAACCGCAAGGTCCGCGTGGTGGTGGACTGGACGCTGGCGTTCGTCCTCAAGCGTGAGGTTGTCGCCCTGGGGCAGCTGCACGACCCGCGTGAGGAGTTCTCCGAGGCATCTCAGCCGGTCGGCGCCCCGCGCGTCTGACCAGCAAGCTTGCGAAAGGGTCCCTTCCGTCGGAGGGGGCCCTTTCGTCATGCCTGGGCTAACCGTCAGACCCGCCAGATCCAGGCGTCGGCGACCCGGGTGGCTGGGCCGTAGAGCTGTTCCAGGGTCGCCCGCAGGCTCTCCGCGTGCGGGGCGCCGTCGGCCAACGCCACGCAGGAGGCGCCCCAGAACTCGGCGTCCCGGGCGGCCTGACGGCGCTGCTCGTCGCCGATTGCCGGTTGGTCGCCGCGTCGGGCGACGTCCGCCAGCAGAGCGGAGGTGGGCTGCTTGAAGGTGCCCATCGCGGCGCTGCCGCCCCGCCCGTACGGGCCGATGAAGAACCCCTCCGGCAGACCGAACGCGGCGTCGGCGGCGGTGGCCCAGCGCATCGGCCAGGGCTCCTTGGGCGTGGGCAGTGGCACCGGGACCAGCACCCCACCGGGGCGGACGCACTGCCGCCAGTGTCCGCCGGTGACGAATTCCGGCACAGCGGGTCGTTCGGCGGTCGGCAGCGGGGTCGGGAAGATCGGTAGCAGCGCCGCGCCGACGGCCAGTGGCACCAGCCGTCGTACGCGACCGGTGCTCCGCAGAGCCCGGTCGACCGCCAGCACCAGCAGTGTCGCGATGATCGGCAGCAGTGCCAGCGCGAACCGCATCGGCAGCGCGCCGTCCACCACCGGCAGCCCGCCGATCAGGGCGTACGGGCCGGGAATCGCCGTCTTGGTGCCGCCGAGCACCACTTCCGGGCCGAGGGAGAGCGCACCCATCACCAGGCCCGCCACGACGCAGGCGAAGACCAGTCGACGTCGCCCGACCCATATCGCGCAGGCCGCGGCGACCAGCAGCAGGGGCCAACCCAGGAAGGTGTTGTACTCGGCCGGTCCGGTGGTCAGCCGGGCCGACTCGTCGCTGCCGGCCACCGACAGTGGGGAGACCGTCCACCAGCTGCTCAGGTCGGCGGAGAAGTAGGCCGGCGTGAACATGCCGTCGGCGACTCCCTGCGGGCCGGCGAACTGGAACCACAGCGGGTAGCCGAGCACCATCAGGGCCAGCCCGGCGGCGATGGCCAGCCCGCCGGCGAAGCCGGGTAGCGCCCGCCGGGCCAGGTCCCGGTCCGCCACGGCATAGCTGATCGCCATCACCAGCAGGGTGATGGCGGCGAGGAAGAGCACCTCCTCGCCGACGAAGACCTGCGCGGTGACCGCGGCGGCCAGCCCGACAGCGGAGGTGATCATCCGTCGGCGGTCCGGCCCGGCGGCCAGGTCGCGACCCGGACCGTCGGGTGTCGGCCCCGGGTCGGACGCGCGCAGCAGCCGGACCACCAGCCACACGATCACCGGTACCAGCCACTGGGCGGTCATGTGCAGGTGGCTGTTGGTCTGCGAGACCATCCCCGGGCCGAACCCGCACAGAGCCCCGCCGAGCACGGCGGCGAGCCGGCGGGCCCGCAGCGTCCGGTGGAACAGCAGGTACCACGCGAGAGCGGTGCCGGCGAGGTTGGCGGCGGCGAGCAGCGCGAAGGTGACCGGCGCGCCCAGCAGCAGCGTGACCGGCGCGAAGGCGACGCCGAGCGCGATCACCGTGGTGTTGGCCATCAGGTTGACGCCGTCGGGGGCGTTGAGCCGGTCGCTGAGCAGGTCGAAGTCGCCGAGCAGCGCGCGGGCGTCGACAGCGAGGAACCACTCGTAGAGGGCCTGGTCCTCCGGGTTGAGCGACAGGATGCGGCCGGCGGGGTCGGGCCACAGTCCGTGGGTGAGCCAGCCGGCCAGCACGGCCCAGAGCAGAGCGACAAGCACATCGCCCCGGTGTCGGCCGACGGCGGCCAGCAGCCGGGTGGTCCGAGGACGGCGGTTGACCTGATCGGCGGGGCGGAAGGCCTGCTCAGGGGCGGCGTCGGGGGCCGTGGGGGCTGCGCTGCTCACGGCATCGACCCTAATGTGGCCAACCCGTCGGGGTACGCCGGGTCGCCGGAGACCGGCTACGGTGACACTGCACTGTGCGTGTCGGCGCGCCGGTGCCACCCGCCCGGGTGGTGGAAAGGCAGACACGGCCGCCTTAAAAGCGGCTGCCGAAAGGCGTGCGGGTTCGACCCCCGCCCCGGGCACCCGTCACTCAGACGCATTCTCATTCGTGATCACCAGGACTTGGCTGCGCCGTTTACTCTTGGAGGGCACGTTCACGTGCAAACGACCCCCTGAGGGAGGCCAGACAGTGAAGACCTCGAACCCGGTGCTCGCCCGGCTCGGCCAAGCGGCCGAGCGGGAGCGCTCCGCCGGGTACGCCCCGGCCGGGCCGTACGGACAGCCCGGCATTCCCCAGCAGTACCCGTCCCAGGCCGGCTACCCGGCCGCGCCCCCCACCGTCGCGCCGATGACCGTCGACGACGTGGTCGTCAAGACGGTCGCCCTCCTCGGCATCCTCGGCATCACCGCTGCGGCCGCCTGGGTGCTCGTGCCCGACGCGCTGGTCGGTACCGCCTGGATCGGCGCGGCGGTGGTCGGCCTGGTCCTCGGCTTGATCATCTCGTTCTCCCGGATGGCCAACCCGGCACTCGTCATCGCGTACGCGGTCGTCGAGGGTGTCTTCGTCGGCATGGTCAGCAAGGCGTTCGAGACGGCGTACGACGGCATCGTGCTCCAGGCCGCCGCAGCCAGCTTCGGCATCTTCTTCCTGATGGCGATGCTCTACAAGGCGAAGGTCATCCGGGCCACCCCGGCGTTCGTCAAGGGCATGATCGCTGTCATCACCGGCCTCTTCGCGGTGATGCTGATCAACTTCGTGCTGGCGATGTTCGGCGTCAACACCGGTCTGCGTGACGGCAGCCCGCTGGCGATCGGCTTCAGCCTGGTCTGCATCGTCGTCGCCTCGCTGAGCTTTGTGCTCAGCTTCAAGGAAATCGAGGACGGCGTCCGGATGGGCCTGCCGCAGCGCTATTCCTGGGTGGCCGCGTTCGGCATCCTGGTCAGCCTGGTCTGGCTCTACATCGAGATCCTGCGCCTGCTGAGCTACTTCCAGGGCGACGACTGACCTCGTCCGGCCTTCCGAACGGCGCCCGTCCCCGCTCTGGTGGGGGCGGGCGCCGTCGTCCGCGCCGTTTCCCCGCCGCCGCCGGTCCGCCCGGGGCAGAGTGACTGCGAGGGCAACACCCGGGGGTACGCGGGCGAAGGAGGCGGCGGTGCGCAGCAACAACCCGGTACTCAACCGGCTGGACGAGGCCGGCCGGGTGGAGGCCCGGGTGCTCGGCTCCCGCGACGTCGAGCCGATGACCGTCGACGACGTGGTGGTGCGTACCGTCGGGCTGCTCCTCGTCACCGGCGCGGCGGCGGCGGTGTCCTGGGCGGTGATCCCGGACGCGGCGTGGCTGGGCGCCGCGCTGGCCGGCAGCGCGCTCGCCTCGATCGCGCTGGTCCTGGTCATCTCGTTGCGCGCGATCACCAACCCGGTGCCGATCGTCGGCTACGCCGTGCTCCAGGGTCTGCTGCTGGGGGTGGCGAGCCGCGCCTTCGAGCAGGTCTATCCCGGCATCGTGGTGCAGGCGGTGGCCGGCACCTTCGGCGTTTTCCTCGGCATGGCGGCGCTCTACCGGGCCCGGGTGATCCGGGCGACCCCCCGGTTGGCGCGTCTGGTGATCGGCACGCTGCTCGGCATCGCCGTGCTCAGTGTGGTCAACCTGGTGTCGTACCTGATCTCCGGACGGCCGGGGCTGGCGGTCTACAGCGTCAGTGGCGAGGTCGGCTGGTTGCCGTACGCCTTCTCGGTGGTCGCCATCATCGCCGGGGCGTTCAGCTTCATCCTCGACTTCGATCTCGTCGAGCGTTCGGTGCGGGACGGGCGACCCCGCCGGTTCGCGTGGCTGAGCGCGTTCGGCCTGCTCACCGGGTTGGTCTTCCTCTACTGGCAGTTGCTGCGGCTGCTCAGCTACCTGCGCCGCTGACCGACGCCCGCAACCGGCCGTAGACTCGGCGGCGATGAGCGCAGCGGAGTTGGACAAGGCCGTGACGTTGCTGGTGCGTCAGGTGGTGCACTGGCAGCAACCGCGCTGGGCGGCGGTCGCCACCGCAGGCAACGCGTCCCGCGCCGACCTGGTGCACCGGTTGGTGCAGGAGGTCGCCAACCTGGCCGCTGACGCAGAAGGGGAGCCGCGACGGACGGTGCCCCGGCTGGACAACGACCTGGCCCTACCCGACCAGGTGCGGGTGGTGGTGGCGGACCTGTTGGCCGCCGGGGCCGACGACGAGGTGCTGGCGCGGGCCGCCGCCGAGGTGACGGCGACCCGCAGCGCGCTCTGAGGCCTGCTCCGCGATGGGCGGGAGCGACCGGCGGCGGCTCAGCTCAGCCGTTCGAGCACCATGGCCATGCCCTGGCCACCACCCACGCACATCGTCTCCAGACCGATGGTCTTGTCGTGCCATTCCAGGGCGTTCAGCAGGGTGCCGGTGATCCGGGCACCGGTCATCCCGAACGGGTGACCGACCGCGATGGCGCCGCCCATGACGTTCAGCTTCTCCTCCGGGATGCCCAACTGGCGGTAGGAGGGGATGACCTGCGCTGCGAACGCCTCGTTGATCTCGACGAGGTCGACGTCGTCGATGGTCATCCCGGCCCGGCGTAGCGCCTGTCGGGACGCCTCCACCGGCCCGAGGCCCATGATCTCCGGCGACAGGGCTGTCACACCGGTGGAGACGATCCGGGCCAGCGGGGTGAGCCCGAGTTCCTCGGCCCGCTGGGCGCTCATCACCACCACGGCGGCCGCCCCGTCGTTGAGCGGGCAGCAGTTGCCAGCGGTGATGCGGCCGTCCGGGCGGAACACCGGCTTGAGGCCGGAGACCGCGTCGAGGGTGACGCCGGCACGGGGACCGTCGTCGGTGCTCACCACGGTGCCGTCCGGCGTGGTGACCGGGGTGATCTCCCGGGCCCAGAAACCGTCGGCGATGGCCTTCTCGGCGAGGTTCTGGCTGCGTACGCCGAACTCGTCCATGTCGGCGCGGGTGACGTCGTACACCTGGGCCAGGTTTTCCGCGGTCTGCCCCATGGTCAGGTAGATGTCGGGCAGGTCGCCCGTCTCGCGCGGGTCGGTCCACACCTCGGCGCCGCCCTGCGCGCGTTGCTTGGAGCGCTCGGCGGCCGCGCCGAAGCGGGGGTTCTCCCAGCCACCGCCGACCAGGGCCTGGGCCTCGGAGGGCAGCCCGTCGGAGCTGCCCCGGGCGTAGCGGGACACCATCTCCACGCCGGCGGAGACGAACACGTCGCCCTCACCGGCCCGGATCGCGTGCATCGCCATCCGGGTGGTCTGCAACGACGAGGCGCAGTAGCGGGTGAGCGTGGCACCGGGCACGGTGTCCAGACCGAGCAGCGTCGACACCACCCGGGCCATGTTGAAGCCCTGCTCGCCGCCGGGCAGGCCGCACCCGAGGTAGAGGTCGTCGATGGTGGTCGGGTCGAGCGCGGGGACCTTGTCCAGGGCCGCCTGGACGATGGTCGCGGCGAGGTCGTCGGAGCGGACGTCGCGCAGGGACCCCTTGTACGCCCGGCCGATGGGGGAGCGGGCGGTGGCGACGATGACGGCGTCGCGGGACGACTCAATCGGCATGGACCAACGTTAACCCGCCAGTAACATGGCGCGGAAGGCGCAGGCGCGGCGGGAAATGTCACCCCCGCCGGGCCGATCTAGCGCCGGGTGGCGACCGTCGCGGCGGCGGCGACGGCGGGCAGCAGCGCGTGCGCCCAGACCCGGTAGCCGTCGGCGGAGGGGTGGAAGCCGTCGTGGCAGAGCGTCCCCGCGTCGGCCCGGAACACCGGCCCGGTTTCGGTGGCCAGGTCGACCACGGAGCCGCCGGCGTCGAGCACGGCAGTGGTCTGCGCTCGGGCCATCCGCCGGCCGGACCAGCCGACCACTTGGCGTAGCGGAGGGGCGATGGCACGCACCGCGCCGAGGTCGGGGCAGGTGCCGACGACCACCTCGACCCGCGCCTCCCGCAGCCGGTGCACCGCCGCGCCGAGATAGGCCGCCGCGTCGGTGGGCCGGCGCAGCCCGGTGGCATCGTTGGCGCCGATCAGGATCAGCGCCACGTCGGGCCGCTCACCGAGCAGGGACCGGGCCACCTGGGTGGCCAGGTCGGTCGAGCGGGAACCGGAGACACCGACGCTGGACAGGTGCACCCGCCGGCCGGTCGGGCCCTCGGCGAGCAGGTGTGCCAACTGCCCGCCGATGGTGTCCTCAAGACGGTCGACACCGACGCCCAGGGCCGACGAGTCACCGAGCAGCACCAGCCGCAGCGGGGGAGCCTCGGCCCGGCCGATCGTGGCCCGCAGGGCCAGCCCCAGCTCCGGCTGAGCGTAGCGACGGTGTCGGGCGACGAACGCCTCGCCAGCCAGGACGGCAGCGCCCCCCACGGTGCCGGCGAGCAGCGAGAACGCCGCCGCTCGGCCCAGCCGGCCGGCGACGCCGGCGGTCACGCCCCGCACTGTGCGCTCGTTCATGCCAGTCCCTCCACTGTCGAGGTGTCCGAGGCGGAGCCGTGCTGCGGCGCCGCGCCCACACCGAAGAACGCGCGGCGACGCAGTTGCGCCCACCTGCCCGCCGGCCCTCGGTCGCGGCCCCGGACCCGGGTGGCGCTGACCTCCGTGCCGGCGTGCCGGGCCGCCTCCTGCGCGGCCTCAGGCAGCGACCGTACGCCCTCGCCCCGGGTCGGCGTAACCCGTCTTTCCTGCGCAGCGCCGAGCGCGGACAGCATCGTCGGCAGGAGCGCGGCGGCGGCCATCGCGTAACCCTCGGCGGAGGGATGGAACCGGTCCCAGGCGAACATCCGGGTCGGCTCGGCGGTGAACCGGGGGCCGAGCAGGTCGCCGAGGGAGACCGTCCAACCGCCCGCCTCGACCACGGCGACCGTCTGGGCGGCGGCGAGTTGCCGGCTCCACCGGTGCGCCAACCACCGCAGCGGCGGTTGGATCGGGCGGATCGCGCCCAGGTCGGGGCAGGTGCCGACGACCACTTCGCAGCCGGCGTCGCGCAGCGTGTGCACCGCCTCGACCAGGTAGCGCACCGCCAGCCCGCGCGGGGTGCGGTTGGTGATGTCGTTGCCACCGATGAGGATCACCGCGATGTCGGGTCGGCACTCCAGAGCCGCCTCCACCTGGTGACGGAGCGCCGAGGAGATGGCACCGACCACCGCGAAGCGGTGCAGTCGCACCGGCCGGTGCAGCCGACGGGACAGACCGTTGGCGAGCAGCGCCCCAGGTGTCTCCCGACGGCGGTGCACCCCGTAGCCGGCCGCCGACGAGTCACCGAGCACGACCATGGTGAGCGCAGGACCGGGGAACTTCGCGCCGTACATGCCGTCGCATCGCGGGGGCGGCGCCTCGGCCATCGGGATGGTGCGTCGAGCCTGCCGAGCCTGGCCGAGCAGCACCCCGCCGGTAGCCACCGCGGCCGCCGCGGTGGCACCCGTGCCGATGGCCACCAGGCGGGCGAACCGCCGGGCCTGTCGCCATCTCGCACCACCGGGTACGACGGAATCAGCCACCCCCATACCGCGACATTATCGCGCCGGCACGACACGCCGCTGTCGTCGTGACGGCACCCGGGTGCCTGGAAACCGACGCGACGGGGTATCTGTCCAGGAGAGGCCGGCCGACTTGCGCGGACCCGCCACGCTGATCCGGCGGAGAGGAGCACGACGATGGGGAAGACACTGAAGCGCAGCGCGGCGTTCGCGGCACTGGCGCGGGCACTGGCGTCCGGGGCCCGGGGTGGGCCGTCGTTGGGCACCCGCCTGGCCGCACTGCCCCGGATGATCCGGGCCACCACCAAGGGAGAGTACGACGGCGGCCTCCGGCTGGCCCTGATGACAGCGGCCACGGCGTACATCGTCTCGCCGATCGACCTGCTCCCGGAGATCCCGCTGGCCATCTTCGGGCTCGCCGACGACGCGGTCATGATCACCTGGTTGGCCGGCAGCGTGCTCGCCGAGACCGATCGCTTCCTGGAGTGGGAAGGCCGCCGCAGCTCGGTCATCCCCGGGGGGCTGGCGCCCTGACGGCACGTACGCTGGGCGCGAGTAAACGTCTGCCCGGCCGCCGTTGCCGGCGCCGCAACGAAGGGCACACCGTGCAGTACTACGACAACGTCGTCGACATGATCGGCAACACCCCGCTGGTACGTCTGCGTAACGTCACCGAGGGCATCCAGGCCACCGTGCTCGCCAAGGTGGAGTACGTCAACCCGGGCGGCTCGGTGAAGGACCGGATCGCGCTGCGGATGGTGGAGGACGCCGAGGCCGCCGGCCTGCTCAAGCCCGGCGGCACCATCGTCGAGCCGACCAGCGGCAACACCGGTGTCGGGCTGGCCCTGGTGGCCCAGCTCAAGGGCTACAAGTGCGTCTTCGTCTGCCCGGACAAGGTCAGCCAGGACAAGCAGGACGTGCTCCGGGCGTACGGCGCCGAGGTGGTGGTCTGCCCGACCGCGGTCGCGCCGGAGGACCCGCGCTCGTACTACAACGTGTCCGACCGGCTGACCCGGGAGATCCCCGGCGCCTGGAAGCCCAACCAGTACAGCAACCCGGCCAACCCGCGCTCGCACTACGAGACCACCGGCCCGGAGCTGTGGAAGCAGACCGAGGGTGGGCTCACCCACTTCGTGGCGGGCGTCGGCACCGGCGGCACGATCTCCGGCATCGGGCGGTACCTCAAGGAGGCGTCCGAGGGTCGGGTCCGGGTCGTCGGGGCGGACCCGGAGGGTTCGGTCTACTCCGGCGGCACCGGCCGTCCGTACCTGGTGGAGGGCGTCGGCGAGGACTTCTGGCCGGAGACGTACGACCGGGGTGTCGCGGACGAGATCGTCGAGGTCTCCGACAAGGCGTCCTTCGAGATGACCCGGCGGTTGGCCCGCGAGGAAGGCCTGCTGGTCGGCGGCTCCTGTGGGATGGCGGTGGTCGCCGCGCTGGAGGTCGCCCGCAAGGCCGGTCCGGACGACGTCGTGGTGGTGCTGCTGCCGGACGGCGGCCGGGGTTACCTGTCGAAGATCTTCAACGACTCGTGGATGGCCCGGTACGGCTTCCTCGACAACTCCGGCGCGGAGCCGACGGTGGCCGACGCTCTGGCCAGCAAGCCGGGCGGGCTGCCCGAGCTGGTGCACGTGCACCCGACCGAGACGGTTCGCGACGCGATCGACTACATGCGCGAGTACGGCGTCTCGCAGCTGCCGGTGCTGAAGGCCGAGCCACCGGTGGTGACCGGCGAGGTGGCCGGTTCGATCGCCGAGCGGGACCTGCTCGACGCGCTCTTCACCGGCCAGGCCCACCTGCACGACACGATCGAGCGGCACATGGGCGACCCGCTGCCGATGATCGGCGGCGGCCAGCCGGTGAGCGAGGCGGTCGGGCTGTTGGAGAAGTCCGACGCCGCGCTGGTGCTGGTCGACGGCAAGCCCAAGGGCGTCCTGACCCGCCAGGACCTTCTGGCCCACCTAGGCGCCCACTGACTCCCGCCCGGTGCCCCGCCTGCGGGCGGGGCACCGGGTGACTGTCGCGCCCTTTGCTCTGCTTACGCATACGCACCACCACCCACCCCCGCGCTGACCCCGCACTCACCCCCGCCCTCGCCCCGGCTGCGCGTCGATCATGGACTTGTGGTGGTGCCCAAAGGGGGCATAAGTCACCAAAGCGCCCACCATAAGTCCATGATCGACCAGGCAGGTCGGCGCGGGCGGGGCGGGGTGCGCAGGGTGGGGTGCGCAGGGTGGGGTGGGGTTGGGTTAGAGGGGGCGGGTATAGCGGACCTGTGGGGTGAGGGCGGTGCCGATGTGCTCCTCGCGTTCGATGCCCGTCGACGTCCAGCCGCCGCGCTCGTAGAAGGAGCGGGCGTGGGCGTTGTCCCGGAGCACCCAGAGCACCGCGCGACGCCAACCCCTGGCACGCATGGCGTCCAGGACATCCACCATCAGCGCACGACCGACGCCCCGGCCCTGCTCGCGCGGGTCGAGGTGAATCGCGTTGAGCAGCCCGGTGGCGGGGTCGTCCTCGTCGTCCGGGCCCAGGTGGCTGAACCCGACCAGCACTCCGGCCCGCTCGGCCACTGTCATCCGGTGGGTGGCCTGTTCCCAGCGCCACCGCTCGACCCAGTACCGCCCCATCGCCTCCGGTGTCGGGTCGGCCAGGGCTTCGACCGGGAGGAAGGCGGAGTACGCGGCGACCCGGGAGCGCTGGTGCAGGGCACCCACCGCCATCAGGTCGTCGCCGGTCGCGGAGCGGAGCGTGACGGTCACCCGGACGAGGCTACCCGGCGGGGTGGGAGCTGCACCGTGGTCAGATCCTCCGCGATGATCAGGTCACCGTCGAAGTGCTCGCGTGCCTCGTCGTGGAACCGGCGCGGGTCGGGGTAGCGCTGGGAGAAGTGGGTGAGCACCAGCCGGCGTACCCCGGACTCGGTCGCCACCCGGGCGGCCTGCGCCGCGGTGAGGTGGCCGACCTCGGCGGCGAGCGCGGCCTCCGACTCCAGGAAGGTCGACTCGATGACCAGCAGGTCGGCGTGCTCGGCGAGCGCGTACACCCCGTCGCAGAGGCCGGTGTCCATCACGAACGCGAAGCGCTGCCCGTGCCGGGGCTCGCTGACCTCGTCGCGGGTGACGCGACGCCCGTCGAGGTCGAGGTGGCCAACGCGGATCAGCTCGCCGACGGCCGGCCCGGCGATGCCGTACGCGGCCAGTTTCTCCGGCAGCATCCGGTGGCCGTCCGGCTCGACCAGCTGGTAGCCGTACGTCTCGATGGGGTGCCGCAGCCGGCGTGCCTCCAGCGTGCCGCACGACAGGGTGATCCGTTGCCCGTCCGCCTCGATGGGTTCGACCCGCAGTTCGGCGGTCTCGTAGAAGGAGGTCGCGTGCCGCAGCCGGGCGAAGTATTCGGCGCCCCCGGCGGGAAAGTGCACAGCGACCGGATGCGGCACCCGGTCCAGGGAGAGTCGCTGGATGGTGCCGGGCAGGCCGAGGCAGTGGTCGCCGTGGAAGTGGGTGACGCAGATGCGGGTGAGGTCGCTGGCGGTGACCGTGGTGTGCAGGAGTTGCCGCTGGCTGCCCTCACCCGGGTCGAAGAGGATCACCTCGTCGTCCCAGCGCAGCACGTACCCGTTGTGGTTGCGTTGCCGCGTCGGTGCCTGGCTGGCAGTCCCCAGCACCACCAGTTCGCGCATCGACATCGGCGGGCCTCCGGAGATGGAGCGACCCCCGGGGCGCTCCGCGCTCGCGCGCGGGCCGGCTGGACTTGGCCGGCACCCCGGGGGTCGGGTGGCTGTCGTGGATTCGCCGCACCGCTGCCACACGGTCTCGACGATGGTGCTTTTGCCTGCCTCGCGGCAGGCCGATCACTGTCGAGGACAGCGGCTAGCTGACAGCCACCTCACGAGTCCGATTGCTATACAAGTCTGGACCACCTCCTTTCACGTGTACGGCCACGCTATCGAGTTCTCGCCGCCCTCGGCAACGGATTTCGATCACAGGGCCGAACGGGAATGACCGGCCACCTCCTGGGCGGTCGGGCATCACGCGTGCGCAGGTGGACGCGGTCTCAGCCACTGTGTCTATGGAGTGTCGATGAGCTCGCGTCGCCAGTGCGCGAAACGCTCGCGGACAGCGGGTAACTCTGCGGCTGGTATCCCGTAGCAGTCGAAGTCCGCGTCCGTGATCTGGGTCAACGCGCCCAGTGCGTCCGCGAAGGCCCGCGGCTCGAAGCCGGGATCCGCGGCCGCGGCCAGTTCGAGCAGGCGTTGCCTCGTGTATCGGCCGCTCAGGAGGGCGGCGTCCACGTCGAGGAAGTCCCGGGCTTCGGCACGGCCGAAGAGCGCACACATCTTGTTGGCAACGGCGTCGTCGGGATGAAGGACAGGGCCGACGGCGGACATAACGGGGGCGTGCGCTCGCCAGTCCGCCGACATCTCTAGCTTGTCCGGCTCCCCGTCTGGATCACTGCGGTCCCCGACGAGCAGGCGGGCGAACGTGTCGTTCCTAATCAGGGAGGTGACCGTGTATTGGTGGGTGCTCTTCCAGAGCCTTGATGACGTTGTCGACCGCTTCTGGGAACGATGCGCGTAGGTCCCAGGCCGTGAAGAGATCCACATCGCCGCTGAGCCGACTGCCCATGCCGTGCGCGCTCACCGCGTAGCCGCCGGCCAGGGCGAAGCCAAATCGGCCGGCCGCCGCGAGAGCGACTCTGGTGATGTTGATGTGGCTCGGCAGCATCGTTCAGGCGGCGCGGCGATGGGCGCTGCGAAGTTCGGGGAAGCGTTCTTCCCAGGCTCGGCGCACGGCCTGGGGTAACCACATCGACGGCCAGAGCTGGATCAAAGAGTCGCGGCTGACGTAGGCGTAGAGGTCGGCCGCAGTCGCGGCCTCGTTGAGGACCGTCCGGTACAGGTCGCCGATACGTCCGGGCTGCGTAAGGTCGTAGCGGGGGTTGCCGGACCACTTCAAGTGGCGTGGTAGGTCTATTACCCCGGACGTTGGCCCGCGAAGCTGATCAAGGGTTTCGGGCACGACGACCGGCTTGGCGTAACCGTGCGGACGGCTAGCGCTGTCGCTGCTCATCGTGCCCTCCCATGCGTCCGAATCAGGCTAACGCCTCGACTCAGCCAGCGACACGGGCCACGCCGACCGGGCAGCTCAGCCCGTTCGGGCCGTGGTTGCAGTACCCGTTCGGGTTCTTGGTCGGGGCGAGGTACTGCTGGTGGTAGTCCTCGGCGAAGTAGTAGCTGCCGAGCGGGGCGATCTCGGTGGTGATCTCACCCTTGCCGGCCCGCGCCACGATCGGCTGGAACGCGTCCCGGGACGACTCGGCGATGGTCCGCTGCTCGTCGGTGGTCGTGTAGATCGCCGACCGGTACTGGGTGCCCACGTCGTTGCCCTGGCGCATGCCCTGGGTCGGGTCGTGGTTCTCCCAGAAGACCTTCAGCAGGTCCTCATAATTGATCTTGCTGGGGTCGTACACCACCTGGACGACCTCGGCGTGCCCGGTGCGGCCGGAACACGTCTCCTCGTACGTCGGGTTTTTGGTGATGCCACCCGCGTAGCCGGCGGAGGTCGTGTAGACACCGGGCAGCGTCCAGAACAGCCGCTCGGCGCCCCAGAAACAGCCCATACCGAAGACCGCTACCTGGAGGCCCTCCGGAAACGGGCCCTTCAACGGGGTGCCCAGCACCTCGTGCCGGTCAGCGACCGGCATGGCGATCGGACGGCCCGGCAGGGCCTGGTCGGGCGAAACCATCTCGGCGTTCATACGGCGCAAAAACACGTGGGGATCTCCTCTCGTACCTCTCGCAGCGTGCAACACCGGTGGGTCCACCTTCCTTACCCGCGCGAGTGTGAGTCAGGCCGCGCCTCAGAGCGCGGCGGCGACCCGGTCCGCGTAGGTCTGGGCCTCGGTGTCGTCCTCGTAGCGGGTACGCGGCCAGAAGAACCCGCGCAGCCCGTCGCCCTTGGTCCGTGGCACCACGTGGGTGTGCAGGTGCGGGACGGACTGGGACACCTTGTTGTTCATCGCCACGAACGTCCCGCCAGACCCCAGACCGGACTCCACGGCCACCGCCAGGCGTTGGACCAGCGCGAAGTAGCCCGGCAGCAGGTCGGACGGCAGATCCGTCAGGGCCACCAGGTGCACCCGGGGGACCACCAGCACGTGCCCCTTGAACACCGGCCGGGTGTCCAGGAACGCCACCCCGTCCGGGGTGTCGGCCACCCGGAACGCCGGCACCTCACCCGCCACGATCCCGCAGAACACGCAACCGCTCATCGGCACAGGCTATGCCGCGACCTCGCGGGATACGCCGCCCCCTGCGCGCGGCCCGACTGTGGTATCCATCTACATGAATCGATCAGCACGGGGGTGGCGTGCTGTGGCGAAGCTCCGAAAGGACGAACCGTGCACCTCAGAAGAAGCATCAGCCTGGCCGTGGCGGCGTTGACCGCCGGTCTGCTCACCGGCGGGGTCCCGGGCCAGGCCCTGGCCGCCGCCGCGCCGACAGCGACCCCGCTGCCGCTGAGCACGGTGGCCGACGTGGTGTCGGCCGGTGACCGGGTCTTCGTCAGCGGCGGCCGCTCCGCCACCGACGTCGTCGTGACCAGCGCGGCCGGCGCGGTCGTCGGCACCCTGTCCGACCTGCCCGGCCCCACCGACCTGCTGCTCAGCGCCGACCGGCGGACCCTCTACGTGGCGCTGCCGACAGCCAACGCCATCGCCGCCTTCGACACCGGTTCACTCGTCGAGTCGGCCCGCTACGACACCGGCGCGGGCGAGTGCCCGTCGTCGCTGGCGCTCACCGGGCGCTACCTGTGGTTCGGCTACGGATGCGACCAGTGGGGTGGCAACATCGGCCGGATCGACCTGGGACGTCAACCAGCCCGGCTCAGCACCGGGGTCGCCAGCGAGGACTTCTACAACGCGCCACTGCTGGCGGCCGCCAGTCAGAACCGGTCGGTGCTGCTCGCCGGGCAGGCGTCGCTGAGTCCGGCGTCGGTCTACGCCTACGGCATCGGCACCGCGGGAGCACTGACCCTGCTGCGGACCAACCAGTTCTCGGCCGTCGGCAGCAACCTGCGTGACATCGCCCTGGACCCGACCGGTGCCACCCTCTACACGGCTGCCGGGTCCCCGCCGCTGGTGCAGGCGTTCCCGTTCGCCGACATCACCAGCCCCACCGCGACGTACGCCACCGGGCCCTACCCGCGTGCCGTCGAGGTGTCGCGTACCGGCACCCAGATCGCCGCCGGCGCCGATGCCGCGTACGACCCGGACGTCTTCCTGTTCAGCGCCGACGGCACCGAACTGGCCCGCTACGAGTTGGGTGCCGAGCTCAGCGCCGGAGGGCTGGCCTGGTCCCCGAACGGGGCCCGGGTCTACGCGGTCACCTCGGACTGGACCGGAGCCCGTCCGGCGACCCTGCACGTCCTGCCCGTCCCGGCCGCCTGACCACCTCTCCGGGTGTGGGGCCGGGCCAGACGGTCCGGCTCCTGCCCGGGAGCGCGGGTTCCGTTCCAGCCCTCGGGACGGGGCACTAGCCTCACACCATGAACCACGGCTTCGAGACGCTCGCCATCCACGCCGGCCAGGACCCTGAGGCCCGCACCGGCGCGGTGATCCCACCGATCTACCAGACCAGCACGTACGCGCAGGACGCCGTCGGTGCGCCCCGGCTCGGCTACGAGTACAGCCGCTCGGGCAACCCGACCCGCGACGCGCTCCAGGAGTGCCTGGCGGCGCTGGAGGGTGGGCCGGTGGGGCTGGCCTTCGCCAGTGGCCTGGCCGCGGAGGACACTCTGCTGCGGGCCGTGTGCCAGCCGGGCGACCACGTGGTGATCCCCGACGACGCGTACGGCGGCACCTACCGGCTCTTCGCCCGTGTCGCCCAGCGCTGGGGCCTGGAGTTCACCCCGGCCAAGGTCTCCGACCCGGACGCGATCCGGGCCGCCGTCCAGCCCGGCCGCACGAAGATCGTCTGGCTGGAGACGCCGACCAACCCGCTGCTCGGCATCGCCGACATCGCCGCCCTGGCCGCCGTGGCACACGACGCGGGCGCGCTGCTCGTCGTGGACAACACCTTCGCCTCGCCGTACCTGCAACAGCCGATCGCGCACGGCGCGGACGTCGTGGTGCACTCCACCACCAAGTACATCGGCGGGCACTCCGACGTGGTCGGTGGCGCGCTCGTCGTCGCCGACGCCGGACTCGGCGAGGAACTGCGCTACCACCAGAACGCGATGGGCGCGATCAACGGCCCGTTCGACGCCTGGCTCACGCTGCGCGGCATCAAGACCCTCGGGGTACGCATGGACCGGCACTGCGACAACGCCGAGCGGCTCGCCGCGTACCTCGACGGGCACGCCAAGGTGGCCCAGGTGATCTACCCCGGGCTGCCCTCGCACCCCGGGCACGAGGTGGCTGCGAAGCAGATGCGCCGGTTCGGCGGCATGATCTCGTTCCGCGCCTCCGGCGGTGAGGACCACGCCGTCGAGATCTGCAACCGCACCAAGCTCTTCGTGCTCGCCGAGTCGCTGGGCGGCGTGGAATCCCTGATCGAGCACCCCGGCCGGATGACACACGCAAGTGCTGCCGGCTCGCCGCTTGAAGTTCCCGGCGATCTCGTGCGACTGTCTGTCGGCATCGAGACGGTCGACGACCTGCTCGCCGATCTGGAGCAGGCACTGGGCTGACCGCTGGGGAGGATGGCCGTGCAGGACATCATGGCGACCTGGGTCGGGGCGACCGCCAAGCAGATCGCCCGGGGCGTACGCCGGGGTGACGTCTCGGCCACCCAGGTCGTCGCCGACCACCTCGAGTACATCTCCCGAGCCGACCGTGAGCTGGCCGCGTTCCGGGCCGTTCGCGGCGGCGAGGCGATCACCGAGGCGGAGAAGGTCGACGAGCAGGAGGACCTCGCCAACCTGCCGCTGGCGGGGGTTCCGGTGGCGGTGAAGGAGAACACCCCGGTCGCCGGCCTGCCCACCTGGAACGGGTCGACGGCCGCCCGCACCGACGTCGCGGAGGCCGACCACGAGGTGGTGCGTCGGCTGCGCGGCGCGGGCGCGGTGATCCTGGGTGTGACCCGGATGCCGGAGCTGGGGCTGTGGGCGCTCACCGACGACGACAGCGCGGTGACCCGCAATCCGTGGGACAGCACGCGTACCCCCGGTGGCTCCTCCGGCGGCGCAGCCGCCGCGGTGGCCGCGGGGCTGGTGCCGATCGCGCACGGCAACGACGGTCTCGGCTCGATCCGGATCCCCGCGGCCTGCTGCGGCCTGGTCGGGCTCAAGCCGGGTCGTGGTGTGGTGCCCTGCCAGCTCGGTGCGGACGACTGGTTCGGCCTCACCGAACACGGCATGCTGACCAGCACGGTCGCCGACGCGGCGGTCGGCTTCTCGGTGCTCGCCGGTCGACGTCCCGAGAAGCTGGTCCCGCCGCAGCGGCTGCGGGTGGGCGTCTCGTTGCGGTCCCCGGTGCGGGGTGTCACACCTGACGAACCCAACCGCGACGCGGTGGCCGCCGCCGGCCGGCTCCTCGCCGCCGCCGGGCACGACACGGTGCCGGCCGATCCGGTCTACCCCACCGCGCTCGGCCTGCAGGGCATCGCCACGTGGTTCGCCGCGGCCGCCACCGACGTCCGGGCGTCCGGGCTGGACCGGCGTGGTCTGCAACGGCGTACCCGGCGGCACGTCGCGCTGGGCGAGTGGGCGCAGCGCCGCGGTTACGTGCGGGAGGCCGACCGGGCGGCGTGGCGGCAACGGTCGATCGACTTCTTCGGCGACCACTCCGTCGACCTGCTGCTCACCCCGGCGTTGGCCACCGCGCCGCCGGAGGCCGCGCGCTGGTCCGAGCGGTCGTGGCGGGCGAACATGACGGCCAACATCCGGTACGCCCCGTACGCCGCACCGTGGAACGTCGCCGGCCTTCCGGCGGTGGTGGTACCGGTGGGTCGGCGCCCGGATGGTCTGCCGGTCGCGGTGCAACTGGTCGGTCCGCCCGGCTCGGAGTTGCTGCTGCTCGGTGTGGCCGGCCAGTTCGAGATGGCCGCCCCCTGGGCGCGCCACGCCCCCGGCTACCCCCGGATCGGAACGGGGTCGCCGGCCGTCGCATGATCGGCCGCCCCCGACTGGCGATCGACTCGGGATCGCCGATGTGGCGGTATCGAGGTGGGAGGGATACCGCCGTGTCGGCGATGTCGCGGTGATCGAGCCGGTGTCGCCGCCGAGGGCTCCGGGGGCGGGTGGCACGATCGGGGGCATGACGGAACTGGTCGGTCTCGACGACGTGCGGGCCGCACGGGAGTTGCTCGCTGGCGTCACCCGGACCACCCCGCTGGAGCCCTCGCGTCCGCTGAGCGCGGCGCTGGGCGGGCCGACCTGGCTCAAGTGCGAGAACGTGCAGCGTGCCGGCTCGTACAAGGTGCGGGGCGCGTACGTGCGGATCTCCCGCTTGTCGGCGGCGGAGCGGGAGCGCGGCGTGGTCGCGGCGAGCGCGGGCAACCACGCGCAGGGCGTGGCCCTCGCCGCCGGCCTGGTCGGCACGCACGCCACCGTCTTCATGCCGGTCAACGCGCCGCTGCCGAAGGTGGCGGCCACCAAGGGGTACGGCGCGCAGGTCGAGTTGGCCGGCAACACCGTCGACGAGTCGTTGGTCGCCGCCCACACGTACGCCGAGCGCACCGGCGCGGTGCTGATCCACCCCTTCGACCATCGGGACGTGATCGCCGGCCAGGGGACTGTCGCGCTGGAGATCCTCGAACAGTGCCCGGACGTGAAGACGATCATCACCGGAGTCGGTGGCGGCGGTCTGATCTCGGGCATGGCGGTGGCCGCGAAGGCGCTGCGGCCGGAGGTACGGATCATCGGCGTCCAGGCGGCCGGTGCGGCGGCGTTCCCGCCCTCACTGGTGGCCGGCGAGCCGGTCCGGCTGCCCACGTTCTCCACCATCGCCGACGGCATCGCTGTCGGCCGGCCGGGGGAGATCACCTTCAACCACGTGCGCAAACTGGTCGACGAGGTGGTCACGGTGTCCGAGGAGGACATCTCCCGTGCCCTGTTGATGCTGCTGGAACGCGGCAAGCAGGTTGTCGAGCCGGCCGGGGCGGTCGGTGTCGCCGCGCTGCTGGCGGGCGTCGTCGAGGTGGAGACGCCGGTGGTCGCGGTGCTCTCCGGTGGCAACATCGACCCGTTGCTGATGATGCGGGTGATCGAGCACGGGCTGGCCGCGGCGGGTCGCTACCTGCGGGTGACGGTGCGGTGTTCGGACCGACCGGGGCAGCTCGCGTCGTTGCTCAGCCAGATCGCCGAGCACCGGGCCAACGTCGTGGATGTGGAGCACCAGCGGGCCAACCCGCACCTCGGCCTCGGCGAGGTGGAGGTGGCGTTGTCGGTCGAGACCCGTGGCGTGGAGCACTCGGACACGCTGATCAGCGCGTTGCGGGCCAGCGGCTACCAGGTGGTGTTCGCCGCCGAGGCGTGACACCCGGTGGGTGTCACGCCTCGGAAGCGGTGCTGGGGTGCGGCTCGTATGGCCGCCGACGTCAGCCGGAGAACGGCTCGAAGCTGACCACTGTCACCTTGATGTCGGCGCCGCTGGGCGCCGTGTAGGTGCAGGTCTGCCCGGCCCGGCCGCCCAGGATCGCCTTGCCCAGCGCGGACTCGGGGCTGTAGACGGTCAGGTCGGTCGTGGCGGCGATCTCCCGGGAACCGAGCAGGAAGGTCTCGGTGTCGTCGGTGTCGTCGTCGAAGTAGATCGTCACGACCATGCCGGGCGAGACCGCGTCAGCCGTCGGCGCCGTGCCGACCTTCGCGGTGCGCAGCAGCTCCTGGAGGTAGCGGATGCGGCCCTCGGCCTTGCCCTGCTCCTCGCGGGCGGCGTGGTAGCCGCCGTTCTCCTTCAGGTCGCCCTCCTCGCGCCGAGCGTTGATCTCGGCTGCGATCACCGGGCGGTTGGCGATGTGCTCGTCGAGCTCGGCCTGGAGGCGGTCGTACGCGTCCTGCGACAGCCAGGTGGCGGGCGCCTCGTTGCCAGTGGACACAGGCGTTCTCCTCAGTTGTGCGTGGCTGGCTGACAGGTGAACTACCAAGTTACCAGTGCGGTACGACACAGCGTGTCGGCCATCACCGCCGGTGCCCGGATCCGACACCGCGCGTAGATGGGTCGCTGCCGCCGTCGAAAGGGCTGTTCCCGCAGGTCAGGACGGGGGGCGGCAGCGCAGGACCTCGCCGATGAACGGCCGTGCGGTGGTGGCGAGGCGGTGTCGGGTCGTCACGTGCCGGTTGCCCGGCTGGGCGGTCACCGTGACCTGTTCCCGGGCCACCTCGGCACCCGCGCGGTCCCGGGCGCGCAGTAGGCAGACCGCCGATCCACCCGACGGCACCGTCACCCGGAAGTCGACAAGCATCTGGTTGTCGGTGATGTCCGTATAAGTGATCACCTGGGCGTCGTAGACCGGGTCGCCGTACTGGCGGTATAGCCGTACGGAGATCACGGTCAGCGTCCCCACGAGCGCCAGCAGCACCAGTGCGGCCAGCAGCGTGCGTCGCCGCCGTCCGCCCGGTGCCCGGCGACGGCCGTAGCGCCCGGCCGGAAAAACCGGCGCGCCTGATGAAATTGTGGCGTGCGTCTCGGTCACCGGCGGGTATCTCCTGGCGTTGTTGTCGGCGGCATCAGCAAGAATGGCAGAGTCCCATCCTCCCACCCGGTCCAGCGGCAGGAATGGCAGGTCATGCATGCGCTGCTGACCGGCGACAAGGGTGCGGTGAGGAAGATCCCGGCAGGTCAGCCGGTCGAGCCCGGTCGGGTCCACCGTCCGGCACAGACGAGGAGCGCCGAAGTTGGCAGAGCAACTGCGTCTCATGGCCGTGCACGCGCACCCGGACGACGAGTCGAGCAAGGGCGCGGCGACGACGGCGAAATATGTCGCACAGGGGGTGGATGTCCTGGTCGTGACGTGCACGGGCGGCGAGCGCGGGAGCGTGCTCAACCCCAAGCTCGACCGACCCGACGTCTGGGCCAACATCGCCGACATCCGGCGTGCCGAGATGGACGCCGCGCGGGCGATCCTCGGCATCGACCAGGCCTGGCTCGGTTTCGTCGACTCCGGCCTGCCCGAGGGTGACCCGCTGCCGCCGCTGCCCGAGGGTTGTTTCGCCCTGCAGGACGTCGAGGTGGCCGCCGGGCCCCTGGTGCGGTTGATGCGCGAGTTCCGTCCGCACGTGGTCACCACGTACGACGAAGAGGGCGGCTACCCGCACCCCGACCACATCATGTGCCACAAGGTGAGCGTGGCCGCCTTCGAGGCCGCCGGTGATCCGGAGCGCTACCCGGAGCTGGGTGCCCCCTGGCAGCCGCTGAAGCTCTACTACGACATCGGGTTCTCCAAGGGCAAGATCATGGCCCTGCACGAGGGCATGCTGGCCGCGGGTCTGGAGTCGCCCTACGAGGAGTGGCTCAAGCGGTGGGAGGATCGGCCCGACAAGGGTCCTCGGATCACCACCCGCGTCGAGTGCGCCGAATACTTCCCGGTTCGTGACGACGCGCTGCGCGCCCACGCCACCCAGGTCGACCCGGACGGCTTCTGGTTCCACGTGCCGATGGAGCTGCAGCAGCGCGCCTGGCCGACCGAGGACTACGAGCTGGCCCGCTCGGTGGTCGACAGCCCGCTGCCCGAGTCGGATCTCTTCGCCGGGGTGCGGGAGACGGCGCACGCACGCTGATTCCGGGCGGGTCTACCCTGGTTACCAACCGCACATCGGAGGAACGCCATGCTGACCGCTGCCCAGGTGCTCGCGGAGAACAACTTCGGGGACACCCGCACGGGTGGTCTGGCCGGCCCGATGGGCCTGTTCCTCATCCTGCTGCTGGCCACCGCGACCATCCTGCTGATCCGCAACATGAACTCTCGGTTGCGTCGCCTGCCGGACCAGTTCCCGCAGCAGACGGGGCCGACCGACCCGACCAGGGCCGATGCGGCAGTCGTCGATCCGACAGACGGGACCGGGGGGCGTGATTCATCCACGCCCGCTCCCAACGGGCACCAGCAGCACCGGAACGGGTAGTCGCCCCGTGAATCACGCCGAACCGGGTGGTCGCCCCCTGTTGCGACCACCCGGTTTGGCTTAGCCTTCCGCCGGGGGACCAAAAGTCTCCGAGCCGTGTGCGGGAGGGGGCGCCGATGACCAGCACAGCACCGGCAGCCCGCCGCAACCTCGGTCGGTCGGCTGACGGGGGAGGTCGATGACCTCCGGTCCAGCCAACGACTCGTTCGACCGGCTCGGGGTGCGGGGCACCCCGGGCCGGTTACTCGTGCTCACCGCCGCCGTCACGCTGACCGCCGTGGTGGCCGCCGCGGTCGGGTTGACCCTCCCGGCCCGCCTGCCGGCCGACGACCCGCTCGGCGGTCCGGCCCGCTTCGGCATCGCGGTCGCCGTCCTCGGCCTCGCCCAGCTGGCCCGGCTCCGGTTCCGTTCGGCCGCCGGCATGGTCAGCATCACCTGGGGTGAGGCGGCGCTGATCGTCTGCCTCTACCTGACCCCGGCCGGCTGGCTCCCGTCCGCCACGCTGCTCGGCGCCGGGCTGGCCTGGACGGTGCTCTCCCTGCACAACGACCGCCGCCCGGCCCTGGAGATCGTCCGGATCGCCGCGTCGCTGGCCGCCGCGTCAGCGCTGGCAGTCTCCGTGACCACGGCGCTCGGGCGGCCACTGCTCTCCCCGCCCACCCCGATGCTGGCGCTGGCTGTGGTCGCCGGGTCGGTGACCTATCTGCTGGTGACCGCCTGGCTGGGTGGGGTGACGCTGGGCCTGCGGCACGGCCTGCCGATCGGGCCGCCGCTGCTCGCCGCGTTGCGCGGCAAGCTGCTGATGTTCGTCGGCAACGTGGCGGTCGGCCTCGTGGTGGTCGCTCTGCTGGAGCTCGACCCGCGCTGGTTGCTGTTGCTGCCGCCGCTGCTCTGGCTGCTCCAGCAGACCTACCGGTACCGGCTGCGTTCCGATCTGGAGCGCCGCACCTGGAGGGCCTTCGCCGAGGCCACCGCCGCCCTCAACCAGCTCGACGAGCGGGGGGTGGCAAGCGCTGCGGTCACCGGTGCGCTGACGCTGTTCAACGCCGAACTGGTGGACGTCGACGTGGCCCGGGCCGACGGCCGGTGGCACCGGTACCGGGGCGACGCCAGCGGTCAAACGGCCGACCGCGAGACGGACCCACCGGAGGAGACGGAGCCGGACGAGCACGAGTTGAGCCGGGCACTGTCGGTCGGCGCCGCCCCGGTGGGTCGACTGCGGGTGCGGTTTCCCCGGTCGGCTCCGCCCACCGCCCGGGAACGCGACGCCGTGGCCGCGTTCGGCGACGCGCTCGCTGCCGCGCTGCACGACGCCGCGACTCACCGCGAGCTGCGGTTGGTGACCGCCCGATCGTCGTACGAGGCGGTGCACGACCCGCTCACCGGGTTGGTCAACCGGGCGGCGATGCTCGGCAAGGGTGACCAGTCGCTGCGGCAGCTCGCGCACGATCACCCGGTGGCGTTGTTGCTGCTGGACATCAATCAGTTCAAGGAAGTCAACGACACCCTCGGTCATGCGGCGGGCGACCAGTTGCTACGGCTGACCGCGAACCGGCTCGACACGCTGGTTCGCCCCGGCGACCTGCTCGGTCGTCTCGGCGGTGACGAGTTCGCCCTGCTCCTGACCGCGGTACCGGTGCTCGGCGACCGGGCCGCCCCGATGGCCCACGCGATGCGCCAGGCCCGGGAGATCGCCGAACGGCTGGCCGCGCCGACCGAGGTGGCCGGCGTCCGGATGTCGATCGAGGTCTCCGTCGGTGTGGTGGTGGCCGACGCCGGCACCGCCGACCTGACCGAGCTGCTGCGCCGCGCCGACATCGCGATGTACCAGGCCAAGGAGGGCGGCGGCAACGTCGCGGCGTACGACGGCACCCGCGACGCTGCCAGCACGGATCAGCTCGCCCTGCTGGCCGAGCTTCGGGAGGCGTTGACTGTGGACGACCAGCTGGTGCTGGCGTTGCAGCCGGCGGTCGACCTGACCACGGGCGCGCCCACCGGCGTGGAGGCGCTGATCCGCTGGCAGCACCCGCGGCGTGGGTGGCTGAACCCGGCCGACTTCATCCGGCCGGTGGAAAACAGCGAGCAGCTCGGCACCTTCACCCGCTACGTGCTGGACAAGGCGCTCGGTGTGGCCGCCGGCTGGGCCCGGGAGGGGTTGGACGTCCCGATCTCGGTCAACCTGTCGGCACGCAGCCTGCTGGACCCCCGGTTGCCGGCGGAGATCGCCGACGCGCTGCGCCGACACCAGGTGCCACCGCACCGGCTCGTCCTGGAGATCACCGAGACGGTGGTGATGAGCGAGTTGGAGGTCATCGACGAGGTGCTGGCCACCCTCCGGTCGATGGGCGTGCAACTCGCTGTGGACGACTTCGGCACCGGCTTCTCGTCGCTGACCTTCCTCACCCGGATCGCCGTGGACGAGTTGAAGGTGGACCGCTCGTTCGTGATCCGGATGGCGGACTCGCCGGAGGCGGCGGCGATCGTCCGCACGACGGTGGGTCTCGCCCACGAGCTGGGGTTGCGCGTGGTCGCCGAAGGGGTGGAGACCGCCGAGCAGCGGATGGCCCTGGCCGAGCTGGGCTGCACCTCAGCGCAGGGCTACCACTTCTTCAAGCCGATGCCGGCGGACAAGATCGGCGCGGTGCTGGGGTCGCTGCGCGACTCGGCGGAGTCGAACGTGTTCCGGCTCCGCGCCGACGGCGCCTCCTGACCGCCGGGCACGTCCGAGCAGGGGTGGTTATGGTCGTCGGGTGAACCGACTCGTCGACGCCACCAGTCCGTACCTGCTCCAGCACGCCGACAACCCGGTCGACTGGTGGCAGTGGTCCGACGAGGCGTTCGCCGAGGCGAAACGGCGCGACGTCCCGGTGCTCATCTCGGTGGGTTACGCGGCCTGTCATTGGTGTCACGTGATGGCCCACGAGTCGTTCGAGAACGAGCAGGTCGGGGCCTTGCTGAACGACAACTTCGTGTCGATCAAGGTGGATCGTGAGGAGCGTCCGGACGTGGACGCGATCTACATGACCGCGACCCAGGCGATGACCGGCCAGGGCGGCTGGCCGATGACCGTCTTCGCCACCCCGGACGGCACCCCGTTCTTCTGCGGCACCTACTTCCCGAAGGCCAACTTCGTCCAGTTGCTCCAGTCGGTCACCACCGCGTGGCGGGAGCAGCGCGAGGCGGTGGTGCGCCAGGGCGCCGCCGTGGTCGAGGCGATCGGCGGCGCGCAGGCCGTCGGTGGCCCCACCGCCCCGCTGGACGCGCCGCTGCTCGACGCCGCGGCCGGCCAACTGGCCAGCGAGTACGACGCGACGAACGGCGGCTTCGGCGGTGCCCCGAAGTTCCCGCCGCACATGAACCTGCTCTTCCTGCTGCGCCACCATCAGCGCACCGGTGACCCGCAGAGCTTGGAGATCACCCGGCACACCGCCGAGGCGATGGCCAGGGGCGGCATCTACGACCAGCTCGCCGGCGGCTTCGCCCGCTACTCGGTGGACGCGCACTGGACGGTGCCGCACTTCGAGAAGATGCTCTACGACAACGCGCTCCTGCTCCGTCTCTACACCCAGCTGTGGCGGCTCACCGGTGACGCGCTGGCCCGCCGTGTCGCCCGGGACACCGCCCGGTTCCTCGCCGACGAGCTGCACCGACCGGGCGAGGGCTTCGCGTCCGCGCTGGACGCCGACACCGAGGGCGTCGAGGGCCTCACCTACGCCTGGACGCCCGGACAGCTCGTCGAGGCGCTGGGCGAGGAGGACGGCAGGTTCGCCGCCGACCTGTTCACGGTGACCGACGAGGGCACCTTTGAGCACGGCACGAGCGTGCTCAGGCTTGCTCGGGACGTCGACGATGCCGCGCCGGAGGTCCGCGCCCGCTGGCAGCAGGCGGTGGGACGGCTGCTCGCGGCCCGGGACACCCGTCCGCAGCCGGCCCGCGACGACAAGGTGGTGGCCGCCTGGAACGGGCTGGCGATCACCGCCATCGCCGAGTTCCAGCAGGTCGCCGCCCTGTACGCGTCTCCGCAGGACGAGGACGCCAACCTGATGGACGGCGTGACCATCGTCGCCGACGGCGCGATGCGTCAGGCCGCCGAGCACCTGGCCACCGTGCACATGGTGGACGGCCGGCTGCGTCGGGTCTCCCGGGACGGCAAGGTCGGCGAGCCGGCCGGTGTCCTGGAGGACTACGGCAGTGTGGCCGAGGCCTTCTGCGTGTTGCACCAGCTCACCGGCGAGGGGCGCTGGCTGACGCTGGCCGGCGAGCTGCTGGACACCGCGCTGGCGCGCTTCGCCGCACCCGGTGGGGCCTTCTACGACACCGCCGACGACGCGGAACAGCTGGTCGCCCGACCCGCCGACCCGACCGACAACGCCACCCCGTCCGGCCGGTCGGCGTTGATCGCCGGGCTCGTCGCGTACTCGGCCCTGACCGGGGAGACGCGCTACCGGGAGGCCGCCGAGGCGGCGCTCGCCACCGTCGCGCCGATCGTCGGGCGGCACCCCCGGTTCACCGGGTACGCGGCCATGACCGGCGAGGCGTTGCTCTCCGGGCCGTACGAGATCGCCGTCGTCACCGAGGACCCGGCGGGCGACCCCCTGGTGGCCGCTGCCCGTCGGTACGCCCCGCCCGGGGCGGTGGTGGTCGCCGGCCGCCCGGACCAGCCCGGTGTGCCGCTGCTCGCCGACCGTCCGCTGGTCGACGGCCGGTCCGCCGCGTACGTCTGCCGGGGTTTCGTCTGTCAGCGGCCGGTCACCTCCGTCGAGGAGTTGGTCGCCGAGCTGGGTAGCACGCGGTAGTCGTCGGTGCGCCACGCCGGTGTGGGAACGGGACGCCCGGCGCAGGGTCGCCGGCCCTCCGGGGAGGCGTGCCGAGGGCCCGGATAGGCTGGCCGCGCTATGGATTCCCGTACCGGACTGCCTGTTGTCGGCATGGTGGGTGGCGGCCAGTTGGCCCGGATGACCCACCAGGCCGCGATCGCCCTCGGCCAGTCACTGCGTGTGCTCGCGACCGCCCCCGACGACGGCGCGGCGCTGGTCGCCGCCGACGTCCAGTACGGCGACCACACCGACCTGGCCGCCCTGCGTACCTTCGCCAAGGGCTGCGACGTCGTCACCTTCGACCACGAGCATGTGCCCTCCGAGCACATCCGCACGCTGGCGGCGGAAGGGGTGACCCTCTACCCGCCGGCGGACGCGTTGCTGCACGCCCAGGACAAGCAGGTGATGCGGGAACGCCTCACCGAGCTGGGTGCTCCCAACCCGGCGTGGCGACCGGTCGCTGAGCCCGCCGACCTGGTCGGTTTCGGCGAGCAGGTCGGTTGGCCCGTGGTGCTCAAGGCGGCGCGCGGCGGGTACGACGGCCGGGGCGTCTGGATGGTCGACGACGCCGCCCAGGCCACCGAGCTGGCAGAAACCCTGCTGGCCGGGGGCACGCGGCTGATCGTCGAGGAGCGGGTGCCGCTGCGCCGGGAGTTGGCAGTGCAGGTGGCCCGGTCGCCGTTCGGTCAGGTGGCCGCGTACCCGGTGGTCGAGACCGTGCAGCGCGACGGCATCAACGTGGAGGTGCTGGCCCCGGCGCCCGACCTGGACGAGGAGCTGGCGGTCTCCGCGCAGCAGCTCGCTATCGACCTGGCCACCGCGCTCGGTGTGATCGGTCTGCTGGCCGTGGAGCTGTTCGAGGTCCGTGACGACGCTGGCCGTCCCGCCATCGTGGTCAACGAGCTGGCGATGCGCCCGCACAACTCCGGGCACTGGACCATCGAGGGTGCCCGGACCTCCCAGTTCGAGCAGCACGTGCGGGCGGTTCTGGACTACCCGATGGGCGACACGGCGCTGACCGCGCCGGTGGTGGTGTCGGCGAACGTGCTCGGCGGTGAGCCCGGCGGGATGTCGATCGACGAGCGGTTGCACCACCTCTTCGCCGCCGAGCCGGGCGCGAAGGTGCACCTCTACGGCAAGCAGGTGCGACCGGGCCGCAAGATCGGGCACGTCACGGTGCTCGGCGACGACCTGGATGACGTACGGGCGCGGGCGGCACGGGCCGTTCGTTGGCTGTGCGAGGGGCACGAGTGAGCGGGAACGAGGAGAGGGCCGCAGTGAGCACCGTCGGGTTGATCATGGGCAGTGACTCGGACTGGCCGACCATGCGGGCCGCCGCCGAGGTGCTGGACGACTTCGGCGTGTCGTACGAGGTGCGCGTGGTCTCGGCGCACCGGACTCCGGTCGCGATGATCGAGTACGGCCGCGACGCCGCCGACCGTGGCCTCAAGGTGATCATCGCCGGGGCGGGCGGTGCCGCCGCACTGCCGGGCATGGTGGCCTCGGTGACGCCACTGCCGGTGATCGGTGTACCGGTGCCGCTGAAGCACCTCGACGGCATGGACTCGCTGCTGTCCATCGTGCAGATGCCGGCCGGTGTTCCGGTCGCCACCGTGTCGATCGGCAACGCGCGCAACGCCGGCCTGCTCGCCGTGCGGATCCTCGGTGCCTCCGACGAGGGGTTGCGCACCAGGATGACGACCTACCAGCGGGAGCTGGAGGAGCTGGTAGCCACCAAGGAAGCAGCCCTCCAGAAAACCCTCCGCTAACGCTGCCCCCCACCAGCCGCAGCGGCGTGGGAAGCGCGCCCTCTCAGCCTGCGTCGTCACCCATCCCGCCGTGACCCTCCGGTCTCATCTCATGCCGCGCAGGGCGGTCTGTAGGCGTTCCTGGGCGCGGCGGCGGCGCTCGTTGCTCGCCCCGAGCACGAGCAGCAGGATGCCGACCGGGATGAGCGCGAGCCACGGGCCGAGGCTGACCAGCGCGTGGATCGCGGTGATCGCGGTGACCGACGCGCCGACGATCACCGGGGCCTGCTGCCGGGTGGACGAGCCGAAGATCAGCACCGCGACCGCGCCGAGCAGCAACAGCATCTGCCGCAGGGTGCTGGACTCGGTGGCCAGGACGATGGCCAGGGTCGGGACGAAGGCGGTGACCAACGCCGGCCCGTACGCCACCCAGCTGCTCAGATCAGGCCGGTGACGCAGTTCGAGGACTCCGACGAGTAGGGCCAGTGCGGCGAACGGCAAGGTGTACGCCTCGGGCAGCGCGACGTCGGCGACCCGCATCAGGATCCACCAGGCGGTGATCTCGCAGACCACCACCGCCCAGAACAGGATCCGGCGTTCCACCGGCCGGCGACCGGGCCTGGTCGCCGCCACGCCGAGCACAGCGCCCCAGGCGGCCAGCAGGGCGGCGATGTGTCGGGGCGAGTCGAAGGCGAGGGCCAGGGCGATGAGCGCGGCAGCGTATCCGCTCCACTGCACCGTGGAGGCCTCACGCTGCGCCTCGGGTTGCCGCAGCCGGGGCAGGACCGCCGCGAACACCTGGAGTACGGCCCCGACCGCGAGCACCCCGAACGCGGACCAGACCGGGGCCAGCCCGGCGACCAGACCGGCGGTGAGCACGAAAAGTTGCGCCATCAGCGACGCGAAGAGCCAACCGAGGATGCGGGCCCGCTGGGTGGTGCCGAACAGGGCCGCCACCACGCCCACCCCGACCGCCCCGCCCAGCGTGAACAGGGTGAGTTCCCGGGCGGCGAGGCTCCCGGCGAGCCCGGCGCCGCCGGCGGCCAACCCGATGACGAACACCAGGACCCGGGCCAGCCGCAGCGAGCGGGCCCGTTCGGCCAGCGGCGGCGGTGGGGTCAACGCGAGGCCGAGCATTGCGATGGTGAAGACGGAGAGCGCGGCGAGGGTGCTCGCCGGCCAGCCGCTGCCCAACGCGATGGGCGTGATCAACAGCGTGACGGCGGCCCCGGGCAGCACCACAGGCACGGCTCGCGAGCGTCGTCCACCGCTGAAGCCGGTGGCCGCGAGCGCGGCGGTCGCGGTGAGCAGCAGCGCGGTCAGCACGTGGGTGGGGTCGACCACGTCCGGGGGCGGGCTGAGCAGCTCCGGCGGCGGGCCGTCCCAGATCCGGGTCAGTGTGCGGTGCGGCTCGACCAGCGCGGCGACCAGCGCGGGGGCGATCGAGGCGAGAGCCAGGGCGGTCGGGAGGGCCGCTGCGGCCAGCGCACCGGCTGCGGGGTTGAAACGCCACCGCCGTCGCTCCGGGTCGTCCGGCAGCCGGCGTAGGGCCCCGTCGAGGCGTACCGCCCAACGCCGGACCGGTTGGGCGGCGCCGGTGGGCGGCACGGTGGCCGCTCGGATCAGCTCGGCCAGCACGCCGAGCAGTGCCGCTGCGGCCGCGTAGACACCTGCGGCGAGGCCGGTGGGGATGGCGGCGAGGGCACTGATGGTGGCGCCGCCGACCACAGCGGCGCTGACCCAGGGCAGATATTGCGGTACCTGCCTGCGGACCGCCGCTACGGCGGCCAGGCCGAGGCTGGACGCGGCCAGGGCCCCAGTGAGCACCACTTGCGCCGAGTGTTCGAACTCGGCGGCCAGCGCCGCCACCGCACCGGGAAGGGCCAGCAGCGCCGCGCCGAGGGCCGCACCACCGATCTGTGCCAGGTGCGGTGGCATCCCCTCGGTGTCGATGTCGGTCACCTGCGGGCCGGCCAGGACGCGGGCCAGCGTGGCCACCACCACGCCGATGAGCGCGATGCTGCCCAGTGCCAGCGCCGTCGTCCACGGCCGGACCAGGCCGGCTCCGGCGGCGTGCAACGCGACCACCCCGGCCACTGTGGCCCGGGACAGCGCGGCGCGGGCCTCCTCGGTGGCAACTGCGGCGATCCCGTACACGGTGGCGACCATGCCGCCGACCAGGACCGGCGACCACCAGGCCAGGTCGAACGCGGCGGGCGCGCCGATCGTGGCGAGCACCGCCGCCACGCCGGACGCGTCCCAGCGCCAGGGCGGCGGGAGCAGGATGCCGGCGGCGAGGGCCAACAGCGCCAACGCGACGGGCGCCTGCCAGGTGGAGCCGCCGACGGGAGCGGCGGGCCAGCCGCTCAGGTCACCCCTCCAGATCGGACCCGGGGTGGCGAGCACGCCGACCCCGCCGCGCACCGCGGACCATCCGGCGAGTACGCCGATGAGGAGGCCACCGACGGTGAGGCCGAGGATCGGCCCGCGTCGCCACTCCTCCGGCATGCTGCGTGCGCCGACCGCGACGACCAGGACGAGGGCGGCGGCCACCGCCAACTGCCCGCCCGGTGCGAGCACCGCGCCGATCCGCACCAGTGTGGCGACCAGGGCGGTGGTGACGGCGGCGGCGGCCAGGTCGGAGCCGTCGAGGGTGAGGTCGGCGCGACGGCCGGCGTCGATGGAGGGGGCCAGGAAGAGCAGCACCGCCGCGACCAGCAGGAGCGCACCGACCCAGGCGTCGGCGACGGTGGCGCCGGGCGCGCCGAACGCGGCGGCGGTGACGAGCAGCGCGCCCAGCCCGGTGCCGACCGACAGCGGCGCGGGGATGCGGCGCTGGGAGACCTGCACGATCGCGGCGTAGCCGAGAGTCAGGCAGACGGCCAGGAAGCTGGGCGCCAGCACCGGGACGGTCACCTCCCGGAGACTCGCCGGGGTGGGAGTCGGGTCGACCGGCATGGTGGCGGTCACGAACGCGGCCACCGCCCCGGGCAACGCGAACGCGGCACCACCGGCGGCCCAGGCGGTGACTGTGTCGGAGGCGGCCGAGGCGATCCGGATCCGGGGTGCCAACGCGACCAGGGTGCCGGCCACGAACAGGGTGATCAGGACCGCGGCGGTGAGTGCGGGGCGGGTGAGGCTGGCACCGGCACCGAAGAGGCCCACCACCGCCGCGCCGACGGCGTGTGCCACCGCGGCGCGGTCGGTGCGGGCGGAGAGCCCGATGACACCGATGCCGATCGAGGTGATCACCATCGGCCACGGGGCTGCCGCCCAGCCGAGACCCAACGAGGCCGGAACGGCGAGCGCGGTCAGGGCCGCGCCGGCGACCGCGAACTCGCGGCGGATCTCCGGAGGCAGCGCCAGCACCGCAGCGATGGTGAGCAGGAACGCGGCACCCGCGAGCTGCCAGGTGGTCGGTCCGACCGCCGCCGCCAGTTCGGCCGGGTACCGGCTGAGGTCGGTGCCCCAGGCGGGCAGCGCCGCCCGGACCGGTGCGACCCCGGCGCGTAGTGCGCCACCGGCGACCACCAGGCCGCTGACCGTCAGCGCCACCGCCGAGGCGATCTGCGGACCACGGCGGGCGGCCTCGGGGACCGCGCGGACCGCCAGCCCGGTCACCGTGATGACCAGCGCGATCAGCAGCAGCGCCCGGCCGGGCAGCGCCACCGAGACGATTCGGCTGAGCGCACCGATCACGGCCAGGGTGACGATGCCGGCCGCGATGTCGGGCAACGGCGGTCGACGCAGCACCAGCGCGCCGGCCAGCCCGACCGCGGCGGCCAGCAGCAGCACCATCCCGGCGCCGGTGGCCGTCGGCACGGTCTGCGCCCGCAGCAGGGCGGTGACCGCGTACGCCAGGGCGACAGCGACCGCCACCGCGTGCAGCAACCAGGTCAGCTCGCGCAGCCCGGGCACCGGGCGGGCGGGTCGCGGGTCGGCGGAGCCCGCGTCGGCGTCGATCAGCTCGGCGGCCTCCTCCGGGTCGCCCTCCGGCCGGCTCTCGGCGTTGCGTTGGCGAGGCGCCGACGAGGCGTCCGGCAGTGGCAGGTCCTGCTGGACGGGGCGTTCCAGCACCACGCCGGAGCGGGCCAGCCCGAGGTCGACGACGGCGACCAGGGCCAGCACCAGCGCCCAGCCGCCTGGGCCGGTGATCCGGTCGTATGCGAGCAGCGGCAGCACCGGCTGTGCGGCGAGCACGGTGGCGAAGCGGGGTGCGCGCAGGCCTGTCCAGCCGGCGTACCCGAATGCGACGGCCGCCGTGACCGCGAAGATCACCCCGCTGAAGACGGTGGCGGAGATGCCGCCGGTGCCGATCCGGTCCACCGCCCAGAGGGCGTTACCGGCCAGCGGTACGAGGAGGAGGCCGACCGCGGCGATGGTCTCGGCGGTCGAGGTGAGCCCGCGCCGGGCCAGCACGGGCGGTGCGAGCAGCATCAGCACGGTGGCCAGGAGCAGGATGCCGAGCCGGGCCACCGCGTCCATCGAGCTGGTCGCCACCGCGGCGAAGACCACCGCGGCCACGCCGAGCAGCAGCGCGCCCAGCCCGAGGGGGATGTTCTGCACCTCGCGCGACGAGGCCTCCGGCGGGTGCTCCGGGTCGTCCGCGTCGAGCCATCGGGGTGGCGGCGGCGGGTCCTCCGGGGGGTGCGGAGTGTTCTGGCGGGGCACCCGGGGAGGCGCGCCGGTGGTGGCGGTCGGTGGCCGCCGGCCAGGGCGGCGGCGCAGCACGCGACGGGGTCGGGTGGCCTGCTTGACCCGCTCCTCGCCGGCGTGGGCGAGGATGTCCCGCTGGAAGAGCGCGGCCTGCATCTTGGCGGCGATCTGCCGTTGCTCACGGGCGATGGCAGCGTCGCGCGCCTTCATCTCCGCGATGGAACGCTCGATGTCCGCCAGGTGCTCGACCCACTGTGGCTGGTCGGCCCCACAGTGCGGGCATCGGACGGCCGGCTTGATCTCCCGGCCGCACGAGGAGCATTGAAAGGTCGCCACGACACCCCTCCACCCGCACTGTGGACTCCCACTGTCGCAGCATGCCCAAAGCTGGCGCGGATTTCGACACTTGTCGGCGGGTCCGGGGCAAACAACATCATCGGCCGGCCGCGTGGAGCGCTTCGCGGCCGGCCGATGAGTGGTGAATCGTCAGGGGCGGCCCATGCCCCGGTACTCCCAGCCGGCCTGGGTCCACAGTGCCGAGTCGAGGCAGTTGCGCCCGTCTACGACCTTGCGGCCGCCGACCAGCTCGCCCAGGGCGACCGGGTCGGCGTTGCGGAAGTCCGCCCACTCGGTGAGGACGCAGACCAGGTCGGCGCCGGTGACCGCCTCGTTGATGCCGGGCTCGTAGGTCAGCTCGGGCACCGCGCGGCGGGCGTTGTCGGTGCCCTGCGGGTCGTACACGTGCACGTCGGCACCGGCCTTGTGCAGCAGCGCGGCGACGGCGAGCGCCGGGGCGTCGCGGACGTCGTCGGTGTTGGGCTTGAAGGTGGCGCCGAGCACGGCGATCCGGGTGCCGGAGAAGTCCGGTCCGGCCGGCCCGGAGCGGCGGCCGAGCAGGTCCGCGGCGAGGTTCAGCACCCGGGTACGGCGGCGCAGGTTGATCAGGTCGACCTCGTGCAGGAAACGCAGCGCCTCGCCGGCACCCAACTCCTGGGCCCGGGCCTGGAACGCCCGGATGTCCTTCGGCAGGCAGGCGCCGCCAAAGCCGAGGCCGGCCTGGAGGAACCGGTTGCCGATGCGCGGGTCGTAGCCGATCGCGCGGGCCAGTTGGGTGACGTCGCCGCCGGAGGCCTCGCAGACCTCGGCCATGGCGTTGATGAAGGAGATCTTGGTGGCGAGGAAGGCGTTCGCGGCGACCTTGACCAGCTCGGCGGTGGCGAAGTCGGTGACCACCAGGGGCACCTCGCGGTCCTCGGTGGCGGCCAGGTCGAACACGCCCTTGTGCGCGGCGTAGAGCATGCCGTTGGCCCACTCGCTCTTCACGCCCACGACGATCCGGTTGGGGCGCAGGACGTCGTCGACGGCGAAGCCCTCCTGGAGGAACTCGGGGCTCCACGCCACCTCGACGCCGAGGTCGTCGGGGGTGTGCTTGCCGACGAGCTGTTCCACCCACTCGGCCGTGCCCACCGGCACGGTGGACTTGCCGACGATCAGGGCCTTGCGGGTCAGGTGCTGCGCGAGGCTGGTGACCGACGCCTCGACGTACGACAGGTCGGCGCCCATCCCGTCGGCTCGCTGGGGGGTGCCGACGCAGATGAAGTGCACGTCACCGAAGTCGGCGGTCTCGGCGATGTCGGTGCTGAACCGCAGGCGTCCGGCGGCGAGGTTGCGCCGGAGCAGCTCGTCCAGGCCGGGCTCGTGGATCGGCACCTGACCGGCGTTCAGCATCGCGATCTTGTCCGCGTCGACGTCGAAACCGAGCACGTCGTAGCCCAGCTCGGCGTAGCAGATGGCGTACGTGGCACCGAGGTAGCCGGTCCCCAGGAACGTCACCCGCGGCCGAGGCGCGCCCGAGGGCGGTGTCACCGCGGCGATGGCGGGGGTCGGCTGGATGGTGGGGTAGGGGATCGTCACGCCTGTCTTCTCCGCTCGCACTGGCGGCGCGTCGTCGCGTCGCATTCTGCTGCGGCGCCTGGGCGGGGCACCGGAGGGTGGCTCACTGTCTGCCCTCCATCATTGCCCAGCGGCGTGGGTGCACCCTCATGCCCATGCCTACGCGCCGGTAACATCTCCTGAACTGCAGTCGCTAGTCTTCAGTCTGCTCGGTCAGCGGTCCGGAGTCGTCACAGACTGCGCATGATAGCGGTGAAGGGGAGGGGCCGACATGGCCGCAGGGGAGTCGTTCGACGTCTACCGGTTGCCCGATGAGCACCAGGCGATCCGGGAGGCGGTCCGGGAGGTCTGCGCTGCGAAGGTGGCCCCGCACGCCGCCGAGGCCGACGAGACCGGGGAGTTCCCCAAGGCGTCCTACGACGCGCTGCGAGCGGCCGACTTCCACGCCCCCCACATCCCCGAGGAGTACGGCGGGGCGGGCGCGGACGCGCTGGCCACCGCGATCGTGATCGAGGAGGTCGCCCGCGCCTGCGCGTCCTCCTCGTTGATCCCGGCGGTGAACAAACTCGGCACGATGCCGCTGCTGTTGTCCGGTTCCGAGGAGATCAAGCGCCGCTATCTGACGCCGGTCGCGGCGGGTGAGGCCATGTTCTCGTACTGCCTCTCCGAGCCGGAGGCGGGCAGCGACGCGGCGTCGATGACCACCCGGGCGGTGCGTGACGGGGATCACTGGGTGCTCAACGGCGTGAAGCGCTGGATCACCAACGCCGGCGTGTCGGAGTTCTACACCGTCTTCGCCGTCACCGACCCGTCCGCGCGGTCCCGGGGCATCTCGGCCTTCGTGGTCGAGAAGTCCGATGCCGGGGTGAGCTTCGGCGCGCCGGAGAAGAAGCTCGGCATCAAGGGCTCGCCGACCCGCGAGGTCTACCTCGACAACGTGCGGATCCCCGCCGACCGGATGATCGGCGCGGAGGGCACCGGCTTCGCCACCGCGATGAAGACCCTGGACCACACCCGCGTCACCATCGCCGCGCAGGCCGTCGGGATCGCGCAGGGCGCGCTCGACTACGCCAAGGGGTACGTGACGGAGCGCCGGCAGTTCGGCAAGGCGGTCGCCGAGTTCCAGGGCATCCAGTTCATGCTCGCCGACATGGGCATGAAGTTGGAGGCGGCCCGGCAGCTCACGTACGCGGCCGCCGGCAAGTCCGAGCGGGGCGACGCGGACCTCACCTACTTCGGCGCGGCGGCCAAGTGTTTCGCCTCGGACGCCGCCATGGAGATCACCACAGATGCGGTGCAGTTGCTCGGTGGCTACGGCTACACCCGGGACTACCCGGTCGAGCGGATGATGCGGGACGCCAAGATCACCCAGATCTACGAGGGCACCAACCAGGTGCAGCGCATCGTCATGGCCCGGCAGTTGCTGGCCGCCGTCGTCTAGGGCGCGTAGCCGCCGGTGGTCCGGTGCGCCGGCACCGGCGCGCCGGACCACCGGCGGTTCCGTCATCGGTCGGGCGCTGTCTCGCTGGCGGGTCGCAGAGGACCGCCGCGTAGCGCGTACGCCAGCAGACCGGTCACGGCCAGCACTGTGGCGCAGACGGTGGCAGCCGTGGTGCCGGCGGGCTGGGTCAGCCAACTGGCGACCTGTACCCGCACGTCAGCGCTCGGCCCCAGGAACGGCAGGACCGCGATGAGGGTCCAGGTGAGCGGGGCGATCCAGGACAGCGCGGCGCCGAACACTGCGGTGCCGAGCGCGGTCAGCCCGAGCAGGCCGGCGGTGTTGCGCAGCACGAGGGCGAGCGGCTCGTACCGCACGTCGGTGAGTGCGCTGAGCGACAGCAGGGCGGTGATCACGGCGGCGGCGATGAGCAGGTGCCCGGCCCGCCGCAGTGGCCAGTTGACCGACGCGGTGTGGTCGAGGGCGTCGTCGGCGCCGTTGAGGGTGGCCCCGAGCGCGACCACCGCCAGCATGATGGTGAGGCTGGCCGTACGGGCGTTGATCGTCGTCGAGGTCGTGTAGGTCGACGACATCACCCACGCCAGCACGATCACCGCGATGGCGACACCCAGGGCGAGGGGCACCCGACGGGAGCGCAGGTAGAGCTGGAGCCACCTCACGGCTTGTCCTCGGGCAGGAGCGCCAGCAGGTCGTCGTAGCGGCAGTCCAGCGCTGCCTCCCGTGCCGCCGCCATCCGTTGGCGCTGCTCGGCCTGCGGCAGGCTCACCAGCGCCTGGTAGGCACGCTGTGCCCGCTCGGCGTCCGCGCGATCCCACCAGGACTCCAGTGTCGGTGGCTGGTCGCTCAGCCAGGCGGCGGCGACCATCCGGGCGAGGGGCTCGTCGTCCCGCTCCGACCCTTCGCCACACTCCTGCTGCCAGGCGGCCCGGAGCAGGGACGGCCGGAAGTAGTCGTCGGACAGGTCGGCGCCTCCGGTGCTGGTGATCGTCGGGGCCTCGAAGACGACGGTGTCGACGGGGTGCCGGGGCGGTGACAGGTCGGGGGAGAGTTGCGCCCAGTAGGCGACCTGTCGGGTCTCCACCGCCCGGACCGGGGCGTTGGGTAGCTTCGCCGCCATCACGGCCAGGGCCTCCCGGGCCGGGCCGACGACGTCGGGCAGCACCCCGGCGTGTGCACGGGTCACGCAGACCTGCGGGCCGTCGTTGTCGCAGACCAGCTCGACGGCGACCGGGTCGGGGGCGACCGCGCCGCGAGTTCCGCCCACGGGCAGCAGCGGCACGGTGACGGCGGCGCCGAGCACAGCGGGGAGCACTGCCAGCGCGATGGCCCGACGCCGGACCGCGCCCAGGAGCAGTAGCCCGGTGGCGGCGAGGGACACCAGCCACACCATCTGGAGCAGGCTGACCCGGTTGGTGACCGTCTGGAAGTCGTCCACGCCCCCGCTGAAGACCGGGATGAGCAGCACCGCCGACGGTTCGGGCCGGAACCTCGTCATGGTCGAGGCGGTGTCAGCCATCATGACCAGGTCCGGTACCAGCCCCACCAGGACGAAGCCGAGCACGGCGACGACGGGTGCGGTGATCAGGCGCGGCACGGCCCGGCCGGCGGCCATGCCCAGCCAGGCCGCGGCGACCAACGCCGGGACGCCGACCGCGGTCACGACGATCGCCCTGGCCGGGAAGTACGCCGACGTCCGCACCACCCATCCGGCCGCGATGAGGAACACCAGGAGGTACGCGGTCACCACCGCGATCGCGAGGGCGCCGGCGGTCGGGCCGACGCGTTGCCACCGTGGCCGGACGGTGCTGGCGAACAACTCGTCGACCCGGTTACGCGCGTCGCGCCGCCCCAGCCACGCCCCGCCGGCCAGCGCGAGTGGGAGCAGCACCATCAGCATCGTCCGGGTGGTGACCGCCAGTTGCATCCAGCGCCCGGCGAAGAACTGGGTGGCGGTGAGCAGCAGGACCGTGCCGGTCACCAGCATCAGCAGGGCGACGGCCACCGCCGCCGACCGGCGGAGTTCGATGCGCAGAATTCGTCCGGTCACGCCGACACCCGCCCACGGTAGGCGCGTAGCACCGACGAGTAGCCGCGTTCGGTGGCGCTGTCGCCGGCGTCGTCGGCGCCGCCCTGCTCGGCCAGCTCACCGGTGCTGCCCTGCCACACCAACCGGCCCTCGCTGACCAGCACCACGTCGGTGCAGGCCACGGCGACGTCCTCGACCAGGTGGGTGGAGACGAGTACGCAGCTGTCCAGGCCGATCTCACGCAGCAGCTCACGGAAGTCGAGGCGTTGCTCCGGGTCCAGACCGACCGTCGGCTCGTCGAGCAGCAGCACCGCCGGGTCGTTGACGATCGCCTGGGCGATGCCGGCGCGGCGCAGCATCCCGCCGGACAGCGTCTTCATCCGGGAGTCGGCGCGGTCCTCCAGACCCACCCGTTCGATGGCCCGTTGCACAGCACCGGGGATGACCGCCTTCGGCATCTCCTTGAGCCAGGCCAGGTACTCGACGAACTCCCGGACCGTGAAACGCGGGTAGAAGCCGAAGTGTTGCGGCAGGTAGCCCAGGCCACGTCGTACCCGGCGCAGGTCCGCGCCGGACGTGACGTCCTCGCCGAGCAGTGTGAGTCGACCAGCGGACGGCTTCACCACGGTGGCGAGGGCCCGCATCAACGTCGTCTTGCCGGCGCCGTTGGGGCCGAGCAGCCCGTGTACGCCGATGCCCAACGACAGGTCCAGACCGTTGACCGCCAGGTGCCGGCCGGCCTTGACCTGCAACGTCTCGGCGTGCACCGCCCACGGGTAGGTCGACGGCGCGGTCTCCGCCACGCTGACCGTACGCATCATCATGTCTCCGTATCTCGTCATCGGAAGGTGCTGGTGGGTAGCTGCGACCGCCATCGGGCCTGGACGAAGACCACGGCCAGCAACAGCACCGTGATGAGCGCCCAACCGGTCAGGCTGCTGCCCGCGAGGACGGCCGGGAGTCGCCCGCCGACCAGGCTCGGGGCCACCACACCCACGGACCAGGTGAGCGCCAACGTGAGGGCGGCCCGGTCGATCCCGACCACAGTGCCGAGCGCCAACGCCCCGGCGGTGAAGCCCAGGGCCGGCAGCAACCAGAGGCCGGGGGAGTGCCCGGTGCCCCAGCCGGCCACCGCCAGCACCGGCAGGACCGCGACCAGCACCCCCAACGTGCGGCGCATGAGGAGCGGCAGGCCGGTACGAGGTGTGGTGGCCGTCAACTCCCAGGCCGGGTCGACGCGCCGGCTCCAGACGGCGGCCACCGGCAGCAGCGGCGCGACCGGCGCGACAAGCAGCACCAGTGACGGCAGGGTGGCGAAGGTCTTCTCGAACAGGACCGCGGCCAGCATCAGCCCGGCGGCGGTGCCGAGCCACGGCAGGATCCGGGCGGCCACCCCGGTACGCCGTAGCCGCCGCCGTCGCACCGGCCCCGGACCGCTGGCGATCCCGGCGGCGACAGTGCCGGCGACCCGGTCCAGCAGGTCACGCGTGCCGGGGTCGACAGCATCGGTCAGCAGTGCCCGGCAGTCGGCGCAGGTCTCCAGGTGCGCCTCCACCGCCCAGATGGTCGCGTCGTCGACGCCCACACCGCCCGAGGCGTAGTGGGAGATGAGAGCGGGTGCGGGGTGAGTGGTCATGACAGCGCCTCCCGGAGTGCGATTCGGGCCCGTCGCGCGCGGGTTTTCACGGTCCCCTCCGGCATGCCGAGCAGCAGCGACGTCTCCCGGGCGGTCAACCCGTCGAGGACCATCGCGCGGAGTACCTGCCGTAGCTCCGGGGGTAGCGCGTGCAGGGCCTTTTCGAGGTTGGCGTCCAACCCGCCGGCCAGCGCCTCCTCCTCGGCGGCAGGGGCCACTGTCTCGAAGGTCTGCACCGCCGGGATCCGCTCGCGTCGAGCCCGGTGGCGGAACGCGTCGACCAGCCGGTGGGCGGCGATCGTCCACAGCCAGCCCACGGCGCTGCCGGACGCGGAGGACGACTGCGCCTGACTGCCGGCCGACCGCCACACCGCCAGGTACGTCTCCTGCAACACCTCGGCCACCACGTCCTCGTCGGCGCAGCGCCGACGCAGACGTGCGGTCAACCAGGGGGCGGTACGCCGGTACAGCGCGTCGAACGCGCGTCGGTCGCCCCGAGCGACCCGGCGGAGCAGTTCGCCCTCGTCGAGCCCGTCCAGACTTCGTCTCACGAAAGGCAAGACGACGCGTACCCCCGCTTCGGTTCTCGTTCTGCCGTGACCGCCGTCACACCTGGCATCCGTCGACCGCGATCCGTCGAGGCGTGACACCCCACACACTGGGAACGTCGTACGCCTTCCGGGCGTTCACCTCCACCACGACCCCTGCTCGTCATGTCCTCGCCTCGCCCCACCATGCCCGCTGCTCCTGCGGGTGCGGGGACGCCCCGCACCGCGTGTGACGAGACACCCGCTTCCGCAGAGAGATCGAGATGATGAAGCAGTCCGTGGAAGAGACCGGAGCGGGCACCCGCACGGCAGATCCGACGATCACCGAGGGCGTCCTGCCCGGCGATCTGATGACCAACCGTCAGCGGGTGCAACTCGTCCTCGTGCTGGGGGCGTTGATCGCGATCGGGCCGCTGACCATCGACATGTACCTGCCCGCGCTGCCCGCCATCACGGCAGGTCTCCAGACCACCGAGACCGCTGTGCAGCTGACGCTGACCGGCACGCTTGTCGGTCTCGCCCTGGGCCAGCTGCTGATCGGTCCGCTCTCCGATGTGGTCGGACGGCGGATTCCGCTGCTGGCCGGGCTGGCCGCGCACATCGTGGCCTCCGTGCTGTGCGTCTTCGCGCCCAACATCGAGGTGCTCGGCGCGCTGCGCGTGCTGCAGGGGCTCGGTGTCGCGGCCGCCACAGTTGTCGCCACGGCCGTCGTCCGCGACCTGTTCAGCGGGGCGTCCTTCGCCCGGATCTTCTCCCGGCTGATGCTCGTCATGGGCTTGGCGCCCATTCTCGCGCCGACCCTGGGCAGCGGTCTGCTGAGCTGGACCGACTGGCGGGGCGTCTTCGCGGCGCTGGCGGTGCTCGGTGCGCTGCTGATCGTCGTTGCCGCGCTCCGGCTCCAGGAGACCCTTCCGGTGGCGCGTCGGCGGCACGGAGGGGTGGCTGCCACAGTGCGCGACTACCGGGGGCTGTTCAACGACCGGGCGTTCGTCGGCCTGGTGCTGGTCGCCGGGCTGGCGATGGCTGCCCTGTTCGCGTACGTCTCGGGTTCGTCGTTCGTGCTTCAGCAGGAGTACGGCCTCGACGAGCAGCAGTTCGGCATCGCCTTCGGGGCCGGCGCGGTGGGCCTGATCGGGGCCACCCAGTTCAACGTCCGGCTGCTGCGCCGCTACACCCCGCAGCAGATCCTGGTCAGCGCCCTGATCGCCGGCACGGCGGCCGGCCTGCTGCTGGTCATGTTCGCGGCGACCGGCATCGGTGGCCTGGGCACCCTGCTCGCGTCACTGTGGCTGGTCCTGGCCGCCGCCGGCCTCGCCCTGCCGAACGCGCCGGCGCTGGCCATGAGCCGGCACAGCGAGGCCGCTGGCACCGCCGCGGCGCTGCTCGGCGCGGTGCAGTTCGGCATCGGCGCGTTGTCCGCGCCCCTGGCCGGTCTGTTCGGCACCGGGAGCGTACCGATGGCGATCGTCATCGCGGGCGGCATGGCCGCCGCCCTGGTGGTCATGCTCGTCGTCGTCCCCCGTGCCAGCCTCGGCGCCGTCGACCCGGACCTCGCGGTCGCGGTGCACTAGGGCCGCACGAGACAGCGGGCGGGCCGGTCACCCGGCCCGCCCGACGATTCAGCGGATCTCGGTGGTGTCCTCCGGGCGCGGTTGACCGCGCGGCGGAGCGGACCAGGGCGACTCGCCACCGACCCGGCGCGGCAGCGGCTCGGTCGGCGTCGAATCAGCCGGGTAACCCAGAGTGAGCGGCGCGGTGTCCCGCTCCGTCGGCGTGGCCGGCGGCCAGTCGGTGAGGGTGAAGTCGTCGTTGCGGGGGCCTCCGTCCGGCACGGGGGCCGGCGTCGCGGCCGGCTCGGTCGCCGGGTGGGGCCATTGCCGCCACCGCTGCATGCTGAAGGTCGCCATCAGCAGCAGCAGGCCCACGAGGAAGAGCGTGCCGTTCTCCACCGGCAGCCGCAGCGGCAGCGGATCGCCGAACACCTTCCACCCGTGCGGGATCGCGTCCCGCACCGCGAACGGCGCCACGAACATCCCGATGTACGGGGTGACCAGCAGCAATCCGGCCACCAGCGGGCCCAGCGGTGAGAAACGCAGCGTGCCGAGCAGGCCCAACAGGACACCGCCGACACCGAGGTACACGGCCGGCTCGATCAGGTTGGCGGTGTTGAACGTGCCGATCTCCACCCAGCGGTCGACCGTCCGGCTCGACCCGTCCTGCCCCAGTGTGACCAGCACCCAGGTGATGGGCGCCACCACCAGCCCGGCGAGGAAGCTCCAGAGATGTCGCATCCGCGCACCGTACCGTTTTCGACATGACTGAGCACCTCTCCGCCGCACCGGTCGGCAAGCCGACGTCGTACTCGCGCGTCACGCTGAGCAAGATCATGACCGCTGTGGACGTGAACCTCTACGGCACCGTGCACGGCGGGGTCCTGATGAAGTTCGTCGATGACGTGGCGGGCGCCGCCGCGGCCCGGCACAGCGGAGGCACGGCGGTGACCGCGGCGATCGACGAGATCGTCTTCTCCGAGGCGGTCCGGGTCGGTGACCTGGTGCACGCGCACGCGCAGGTGAACTGGACCGGCCAGACCTCGATGGAGGTCGGCGTGCGGGTGGTCGCCGAACGGTGGGACTCGGCCGAGGACGCGGCGGTGCGGGTGGCCACCGCATACCTGGTCTTCGTCGGCGTGGACGTCGGCGGGGCGCCGCGGGCGGTCCGCCCGGTGCTGCCGGAGACCGCGGAGGACGAGCGCCGGTACAAGGAGGCGGAGATCCGCCGGGCGCACCGCCTCGCCCGCCGCCGCGCCATCCAGGCCCACCGCGCCGGCTGACCCACATGGGTCGGCGGGGTGGAGTGTGGGACGGGCACGCGTCGGTCGGCGCACCCGGTGCGCAGAATGGCGCTTCGAGGTAGGGCAAGATGGCGCCACGGCCCATTCACAACGTCGTGCCGGGCCAGGGGAGGGTGGACCAGTGGGTGACATGCTGTGGGCGCCGCCGGCGGACGTACGCGAGCGGTCCCGGATCGGCGGCTACCTGCGCTGGCTGCGGGAGCACCGAGGGCTGGACTTCGCCGACTACGACGCGCTGTGGCGCTGGTCCACCACCGATCTGGACGGGTTCTGGCGCTCCATCTGGGATCACTTCGAGGTGATCGCGCACACCCCGCCGACCGCCACCTTGGCCGAGCGGGGGATGCCCGGGGCCCGCTGGTTCCCCGGGGCCACGCTCAACTACGCGGAGAACGTGCTGCGGATGCCGGGGCGGGTCGACGACGACCCGGTGGTGATCGCGCACGGGCAGACCCGACCGCCGGTCACGCTGACCGCCGGGGAGCTGCGTGCGCAGGTGCGCCGGGTGTCGGCAGGGCTGCGCCGGCTCGGCGTCACCGCCGGTGACCGGGTGGCGGCGTACGCCCCCAACATTCCCGAGACGTACGTCCTCCTGCTGGCCACCGCCAGCCTGGGCGCTGTCTTCTCGTCCTGTGCGCCCGAGTTCGGCACTCGCAGCGTCACCGACCGGTGGCAGCAGATCGAGCCGACCGTGCTGGTCGCCGTGGACGGCTACCGCTACGGCGACAAGCCGGTGGACCGGCGCGCCGAGGTGGCGGCGATCCGGGCCGCCCTGCCGTCGCTGCGGCACACCGTCAGCATCCCCTACCTCGACCCGCAGGCGACGCCGCAGGACGGCGAGCTGGGCTGGGCCGAGCTGGCCGCGCCGACCGACGAGCCGTTGACGTTCACGCCGGTACCGTTCGACCACCCGCTCTACGTTCTCTACTCCTCGGGCACCACCGGGCTGCCCAAGCCGATCGTGCACGGCCACGGCGGCATCCTGCTGGAACACCTGAAGATGCTCGCCCTGCACCACGACCTGGGCCCGGCGGACCGCTTCTTCTGGTTCACCACCACCGGCTGGATGATGTGGAACTTCCTGGTCTCGGGCCCGGCGGTGGGCGCGACCATCGTGCTCTTCGACGGCAATCCCGGCCACCCCGACCTCGGTGGGATGTGGCGGCTGGCGGCGGAGACCGGCACCACGTACTTCGGCACCTCCGCCCCGTTCCTGTTGGCCTGCCGCAAGGCCGGGCTGGTCCCACGGGAGATCGCCGACCTGTCCGCGCTGCGCGGGGTGGGTTCCACTGGTGCGCCGCTGCCCGCCGAGGGCTTCCACTGGGTGTACGAGACCGTCGGCGACCACCTCCAGCTCCAGTCGCTCTCCGGTGGCACCGACGTGTGCACCGGTTTCGTCGGTGGGGTGCCGCTGCTGCCGGTGTACGCCGGTGAGATCGCCTGCCGTGCCCTGGGCGCGAAGGTGGAGGCCCGCTCCGCCGACGGCACCCCGGTCATCGGTGAACTGGGCGAGTTGGTGATCACCGAGCCGATGCCGAGCATGCCGGTGGGCTTCTGGAACGACAGGGACGGCGTCCGCTACGCCGAGGCGTACTTCGACGTCTACCCCGGCGTGTGGCGGCACGGCGACTGGATCACCATCAACGAGAGGGGCGGCTGCGTGATCACCGGACGCTCCGACGCCACCCTCAACCGTGGTGGGGTGCGGCTGGGCACCGCCGAGTTCTACTCCGTGGTCGAGGGGCTGGACGAGGTGCTCGACTCCGTCGTCGTGCACCTGGAGGACGACGAGGGTGGCGCCGGTGAGCTGCTGCTCTTCGTGGTGCTCGCCGAGGGTCTGACCCTTGACGACGCGATGCGCGCGACGATCTGTCGCGAACTCCGCACCGCTCTCTCGCCCCGACACGTGCCCGACGAGATCCACCAGGTGCGGTCGGTGCCCCGCACCCTGTCGGCGAAGAAGCTGGAGGTGCCGGTCAAGAAGATCCTCACCGGCACGCCGGTGGACCAGGCCGCGGCGAAGGGTGCCCTGGCCAACCCCGAGTCCCTGACCGCCTTCGCGGCCCTGGCCCAACGCCGTCCCCCGACCGGAACGCCCGTCTGAGACCTCCCGCGCTGGGCTCGGAGGGCCCGCCCGAGGCCTGGTCCGCGTCCCTTGTTCACCTTCCCCGCGTCCACGCCCGTCGCGGCGATCGGCCCCGACCCGACCCGACCCCGACCCCGACCCGGGATTGTTTGCCCCTTTGCTCTGCACCCCCGGATGCGCCAGTCGGAGTCCCGCACTGGTCCGTGGAGGTCGGTGCGGGCCGACGCGGCTGGCGCATCGGCGGGTGCAGAGCAAAGGGAAGGTCGGTGGGTGGCGGCTGGCGCATCGGCGGGTGCAGAGCAAAGGGAGACTCAGCACCTAGTCGGCCCACTCGCGGGCGCGCACGTCGGACGTTCCGCAGGGCACGGCGACCGGACTACCGGAGGGAGTGGGTGACTCTCTCGGTGATGAGCCTGTCGGCCAACCGGGCGGGGTCCTGGTTGGCGCAGAGGACCACGGTGGCGGCCCGGGTCAGCGGTGCCAGCAGCCAGTCGACCGGGTCGGGGTGCCCGGCGGCGTCGATGAGGACCCGGGCGCCGGGAAGAATGCCCAGTTCGTCGGCGCGGGCCTCCGCCCGGGTCAGCAGACGCGCGTCGGCGGGGCCCGGACCGGGCTGCGGCGTGAAGTGGTCGCCGTGCCGGCGTACCTCCACCACGTAGTCGGCGAACCCTGGCGGCACCTGCCGTAGTGGGGCGGCGAGCGGGGCCAACCCGAGGGCGTACCGCTCGTCGGCAGCCCAGGACTGCGCCTCGTCGAACTGGTCGACGGCGGCGAAGAGCACGTCCACGGCTCCCGGCGTGTCGACGACGTTCAACTTGGCCGACCAGCAACCCAGCAGCACCGCCGCGGCCTGCCAGTGCGGCGGCAGCAACACGCCGGCCGGGGTGCCCGGGGCGAGGCCGACCTCGTCGACGAGAAGATTGGCGGTCTTCGCCACCCAGTTCGCCAGGGTGGCGCCGGAAAGTTCGGTGCGGTCCCCGCTGGCATCGTCGTACCAGGTGAGCAACGGTCTGGTCGGGTCGGTCGCGATCGCATCGGCGAAGACCCGGGCAATATTGTCGGCCATCGGCGCGAACGATACGCCCCTGCCGGCCGTACTCGATGGCGATGACAAGTCGGCGTACCGTCGGGTCGCAGTCAGCGCCGCCCCCGCGCTCCGGCGTAGGCTTGGCCCCCGGAGTGTTTTTCCCCACAGACCCGCCAGTGCAAGGAGTCGCCCCGTGACCGCCGGTCGCCCGCCCCGCGTGCTCATCGACGCCACGAGTGTCCCCGCCGACCGTGGTGGTGTCGGTCGCTACGTCGACGGTCTGCTCGGTGCCCTCGGCAAGGTGTGCGGGTCGGGGGTGGAGCTGGCGGTGGTCAGCCTCCGCACCGACCTGGAGCGTTACACCCGCATGCTGCCCGGTGCGGAGATCATTCCCGCCCCGGCCGCCGTGGCCCACCGTCCGGCCCGGCTCGCCTGGGAGCAGACCGGCCTGCCGCTGCTCGCCCAGCAGGTCGGTGCGGAGGTGCTCCACTCGCCGTTCTACACCTGCCCGCTGCGGGCCGGCTGTCCGGTCACTGTCACAGTGCACGACGCGACGTTCTTCACCGAGCCGGAGCACTACGACAAGTCCCGCCGCACGTTCTTCCGCAGCGCCATCAAGACCTCGCTGCGCCGCGCCGACCGGGTGATCGTGCCCAGCAAGGCCACCCGGGACGAGCTGATCCGGCTGCTCGACGCCGACCCGACCCGGATCGACGTGGCCTACCACGGTGTCGACCAGGCTGCCTTCCACGCTCCCACCGAGGAGGAGAAGGCCCGAGTCCGCGCTCGGCTGGGGCTCGGCAACAGCAGCTACGTCGCGTTCCTCGGGGCCAAGGAGCCGCGGAAGAACGTACCCAACCTGATCCGTGGTTGGGCGCGCGCGGTGGCCGACCGGTCCGACCCGCCGGCCCTGGTGATCGCCGGCGGGCAGGGGCACGACGACGACATCGACCGGGCCGTCGCCGAGGTGCCGTCGCACCTGCGCCTGCTGCGCCCCGGCTACCTGCGTTACGCCGACCTTCCGGGCTTCCTCGGTGGCGCCCTGGTCGCCGCCTATCCGTCCTACGGCGAGGGGTTCGGCCTGCCGATCCTGGAGGCGATGGCGTGCGCCGCCCCGGTGCTGACCACTCCCCGGCTGTCGCTGCCCGAGGTGGGTGGCGACGCGGTCGCGTACACGTCGGAGGACCCGGAGCAGATCGGCACCGACCTGGCCGCCCTTCTCGACGACGAGCAACGACGGTTGTCGCTGGCGAAGGCGGGCTTCGACCGGGCGAAGGAATTCACCTGGGAGTCCAGCGCCGAGGTGCACATCGCCGCCTGGAGCCGGGCCCGATCCTGACTCTCCGACCCGAGTGGTGACCCGTGCCACTCCGGACAGGCTCGTCGGGCATGATGTGCGGATGCTTTATGCGGTCATTCCGGCAGGTGGCAGCGGCACGAGGTTGTGGCCGTTGTCCCGCGCCGGCCACCCGAAGTTTCTCCATCCGCTGACCGGCACCAGCGCCTCGCTGCTGCAGGCGACCGTGGAACGGCTCGCGCCGCTGACCACACCGGATCGGACCCTTGTGGTCACCGGTGCCGCGCACGTCGCGGCGGTGGCCCGGCAGCTGACCGGTCTGCCCGAGGAGAACATCCTGGTCGAGCCGTCCCCTCGGGATTCCTGCGCGGCGATCGCGTTGGCGGCGGCGGTGATCGCGGCGCGCGACCCGAACGCGGTGATGGGCAGCTTCGCGGCCGACCACCTGATCCGCGACCCGGACAGCTGGGTCCGCACGGTCCAGGAGGCGGTCCGCGGTGCCGAGCAGGGCATGCTGATGACCGTCGGGATCACCCCGACCCGGCCGGAGACCGGCTACGGCTACCTGGAGACCGGCGAGGACACCGACGGCTCGCCGTGGCGGCAGGTGGCCGAGTTCAAGGAGAAGCCGGGCGCCGAGGTCGCCGAGGCGTACGTCCGTTCGGGCCGGCACCTGTGGAACGCGAGCATGTTCGTGTGGCGGGTGGACGTCTTCCTCGCCGAGTTGGCCCGTCAACAGCCGGCGTTGCACGCGGGCGTCGTCGCGATCGCCGCCGCCTGGGGCACCCCGGAGCAGGACGAGGTTCTCGGCGCGATCTGGCCGACCCTGCCGAAGATCTCGGTGGACTACGCGGTGATGGAGGGCGCGGCCACCGCGGGTCGAGTGGCGACAGTGCCGGGCGACTTCGGCTGGAACGACGTCGGCGACTTCCACACCCTGGGCGACGTGCTGCCGGCCGACGACGCGGGCAACGTGGTGCTCGGCACCGACGCGAAGCCCGGTGTGCTGCTGCGGGACAGCAGCAACCTGGTCGTCGTGCCGCAGTCGGGACGGTTGGTGGCCGTCCTCGGGTTGCAGGACCTGATCGTGGTGGACACCCCGGACGCGGTGCTGGTCTGCCCGCGCGACCGGGCGCAGGACGTCAAGGCCCTGGTCGACGAGCTCAAGGAGCGAGGCGAAGAGGGCTACGTCTGAGGGCTGCGAGGGCCGGCGCGACCAGTTGCACGGTCCCGCCGGCCAGTGGCTCGGGCAGGTTGTCCGGCGGGAACCAGCCCAGCTCCTCGGCCTCGTCGCTGACCTGCTCCACCGCCCCGGGCGGGGCGAGCACGGCGAACCGGACGTCGTGGTGCAAGGAGCCACCCTGGCACTGCACCGGGTGTACGTCCACGTCGATCGGCACCGGGTCGATGCGCAGGTCGGCGATCCCGGACTCCTCGGTGGCCTCGCGGAGCGCGGCGGCCACCAGGGTCTGGTCGACCGGCTCGCAGTGCCCGCCGAGTTGCACCCACCGCCCGAATTTGCCGTGCAGGCAGAGCAGCACGCGCGAGCCGGTGGCGTCGAGGACCAGCGCGCTCGCGGTGATGTGCCCGGGGCGGTGCTGCCTGCTCATCGCGATCGGGCCGGCGTCGAGCAGGCGGAGGGTGCGGTCCCGTGCGCGGGCCGCATCCGGGCTGGTGGGCTGCCAGTCGCCGAGCAGCGCGGTGGCGTCGGCGTGCAGCGCCGTGTACGTCGCGGCATCGGTCGGGTGAGCGGTCGGTCCGGGGATCGCGGTGTCGGGCACCCCGACACTGTACGAGCGTGTGCTCCGTAGGCTGGCTCGGTGACCCTGCGACTCGTCGAATTCGTGGTGGCCGGCAACGAGGCCAGTGACCTGCTGCCGGTGCGGTCGGCGGCCCTGCTTCGCGCGTACGGCGCTCGGCGGGGTTTCTGGACAGTGCTGGACGAGGGGCCGGTGGAGCGCTGCCTCGCGTTGCTGCTGGAACTGGACGACGGCCAGTGGACGGCCCGGCACGTGCTGGCGGACGCCGGTGCGGAGAACGGGCGGACCGAGGACGGTGAGGCGCTCGCCCACCACGACGGCTGGGTCTACGTCTTCGGCTCCCACTTCGGCTCGAAGGGTGGCCCGCTGCGCCCCCGACGTGCCTTCGTGGCCCGGTTCCGGGAGGACGAGGCGGCGGCCGGGCCGCTCCCGGTGCACGTGGTGCGCAACTCGTTCCGGCTGCACCGGGCAGTGAACGACGCCCTCGCCGGGTCGCCGCTGGTCCTGTTGCCCCGGGGGGAACGGGTGCGGGCCCGGTTCATCGTGGAAACCCTGGCCAGGGGCACCGCCCGGGAGAAGAGCTGGGTGAGTCGCCTCACCCCGGACGACCTGCCGTTGAACGTGGAGGCTGCGGCCTTCACCCCGGGCGGGACGGTGCTGCTCGGGCTGCGTTTCCCGGTCACCGAGGCCGGTGAGCCGATCCTGGTCGAGGTGGCCGACGTGCCGGGTATGTTCACGGCCGAGCCGGCGTGGCCACGGGCGGTGCGCACGTACGTGTTGACCGGGGTCACCCCGCCCGGAGAGCTGACCGGCTTTCGGGCGATCAGCCCGACGGCGGACGGCGGGTACGCGGCCGTGATCGGCTCGATCGACGCGCTGGGCAAGGGATCGGTGCTGCTGGACGACCACCCCGGCGGGGGTGACGTCACCTCCCGACACGTGCGTTTCCGACTCCCGGACGGTAGGTCGGACGACGCGTGCCGGCTCGGCGGGGAACTGGTGGCGGATTTGGCGCCGTTCCACCACGTCGAGGGGGTGGCCGAGTTGGACGGGCGGCCGTTCTACGTCACGGACGAGGACCACCGGGTCGCGCTCTGGGTCGGCTGAGTCGGGCGGGAGGATGCGTGGGTGGGGTGACCGGGCGGCACCTCTGCGGAGCAAGGGCCGCAGACCCTCGTGGTGCCGCCCGATCACCGGGGCCTCCCCGGTCCCGGTGCCCTGCGCCGGGACGTCGAGGACGCGCCGGCACCTCGTGCTCGAGCACTGGAAGCATGCCGAACCGGCCCGGAGGACGTCGAGGTTTTTCAGCTCAGGCTTAAAGATGGAGATTAGTGCCGTCCAGGTAGAGTCGAACGGTCAACCGGCATCCCCCTGCCGGCGACACGGGAGCGCACCATGCTGAAGATCCATTTTTCTGGGGAGGACATCCTCCGGACCCGGGTGGCGCCGGCTGCGGACCCGATCTGGGAGCTGGTCCTCAGCCTGCACGTGCTCCAGGGCCGCAACCGCGATCCGTTGACGGCGCACTGGCGGCGCTCCGTGTCCCGAGGGCTGCGTCAGGACGTCGCCTCCGAGCAGCTCCGGTTGCTGTTCGCGCTCAACCCGCCACGCGGCTACTTTCCCGACTTCCTCACCCCGTACGCCAGCGTCGACGGTTTCGAAGCCGGGCTGGACGCGCTCCGCCGAACCCCCACCGAGCTCCTGCATCGGGACCTGAGCGTGCTGGCCGCCGAGAACCAGTTGCCCTCCTCGGCCGCCGCGCTGGCCCGAGGCGAGGTGGCGGTGCTGCATCACCTCGCCGAATCGATGGAGCAGTACCGGTCGCTGGCGATCAGCCCGTACTGGAACCGGATCCAGGCCGCGGTGGCGGCGGACCGGGCTCGCCGGGCCCGCGCGCTGCTCGACGGCGGTGTCGAGGGTCTGCTCACCAGCCTCCGGCCGGCCATGCGTTGGGACGGCGGGGTGCTCGAGGTCCGGGACTACCCGCACAGTCGGGAGATGCACCTGGACGGTCGCGGGCTGCTGCTGGTGCCGTCGTTCTTCTGCGCGAGCACCCCTGTCGCGCTGCTCGACCCGGCGTTGCCGCCGGTGCTGGTCTACCCGGTGGACCGGCTGGGCGGGCTCGCGCCGGCCGACGGCATCGCTGCTGCCCCGTCCGGTGCTACCCGCGACTCACTCGCCGCGCTGCTCGGCCGTACCCGGGCGGCGGTGTTGCAGGCCAGCGACGAGGGCTGCACCACCGGCGAGGTCGCCCGCCAGCTGAACATCTCGCCCGCCGCGGCGAGCCAGCACGCCACAGTCCTGCGCAACGCCGGCCTGCTGGTCAGTCACCGGGAACGCAACAGCGTGCTGCACACGTTGACGCCGCTCGGCCGGGCCATGCTGGACGCCTGACCCGGCCGTCTCTCACAGAGCGAGCGCGGCGCTCGCCGGGCTGCCCGGCGGTGGCGGCAACAGAGTGGACTCGACACCCTCAGCGGCCAGGGCGACGCGCAGCCGGTGCAGGTCGGCGCCGAAGCGGACCAGACCGATCGGCTCGACCGGCGTCGGGGCCGAGCCCAGCAGCAGGGCCGCGCCCTCTGGCCATCCCGGCATCTCGGCGACCAGTCCGGCGCGTACCTCCGCCTCGTCGACCAGTGTGAAGACCGTGCCGGGGGCGACGACGTCGGCGATCGCGTCGATCGCCCGTCGCACCGCGCCCAGGTCCGCAGGCGTCGAGCCGAGCGCGTCGCTCAGGGTGGCGGCGTCGGCGAGTCCGGCGGCCCGGGCCTCGGCGGTGCCGAGCGAGAAGAGGTCCTGGGCGGCGTCGCGGACCAGCGCCCGCGCACCGGCGGTGTCCTCCGGGTCGGTGCTGGACAGGTAGCCCCGCACCACAGCGACCGGGACCTGGTCGCACTTCCCCTTGATCAGCTCGCCGGCGCCCGCCAGCTCGTCCACCACGGCCATCTGGGTCAACTGCAGCTCGTTGCCGTACGGGTCGATCTCGCCCCGGTGGTCACGGATGGCCGGCATTCCGGCCACGCCGAGCGCCACGTCGGTGAGCCCGTTGCGCCAGGGCCGCCCCATCGTGTCGCTGATGATCACCGCGACATCCAGCTCGTAGCGCTCCCGCAGCGCCTCGCGCAGGGCCCGCGCCGAGGCGTCCGGGTCGACCGGCAGCAGCACCAGTTGGGTCTTGTCCACGTTCGACGCGTCGATGCCGGCCGAGGCCATCACGAAGCCGTGGTGGGTCTGCACGATCCGGGTCGGCCCTCGGCTGGCGACCACCCGGGCGGTCTCACCGGCCAGCACCTCGTCGCGTGCGGCCAGCCGCTCCGGCCCGTCCGCCGGGACGTCGACCAGCCGCCCCTCCGCCTTGGAGACGATCTTGCTGGTCACCACCAGCACGTCACCGTCACGCAGCCACGGTGCCGCCGTCGCGATCACCGCCGGCAGATCGTCACCCTCGGTCACGTGGCCGATGCCGAGCACCGGCAGGATTTCGAGCCTCACGTCAACTCCACCGCGGCGCGGACCATCGCCGCCGTCGCCGCCTCGTCGGTCATCCGCAGCGGCACCGAGCGGACCGTCACATCGGGCACCAGCGTGCCGGCGTCCTCCTCGGCCACCAGCCACCCGTCCAGCAGGCCGCCGTCCGGCCGGCCTCCGTACAGGCCGCCCACCCCGGCGGCGCTGCACTCGACGCCGAGCACGTCGAGGCACCGGTCGGCCATCCCGCGCACCGGAGCACCGCCGATGATCGGCGAGACACCGACCACCGGCGCCGGGCCGTCCACGACCGCCTCGCGCAGCCCCGGTACGGCCAGCACCGGCGCCACGCTCACCACGGGGTTGCTGGGCGCGACGAGCACCAGGTCGGCCGAGCCGATCGCCTCCAGCACCCCGGGTGCCGGCTTCGCCGTCTCCGCTCCGACGAACACGAAGCGCTGGGTGGGGATGTCAGCCCGGTACCGGACCCACCACTCCTGGAAGTGGATCGCCCGTTGCCCCTGCTCGTCCTCGACGACAGCGTGGGTTTCGAGCCGGTCGTCGGTGGCCGGCAGCAGGCGTACCCCCGGCTCCCAGCGGGTGGACAGCGCCTCGGTGACCGCGCTCAACGGGTAACCGCCGTTGAGCATGGTGGAACGCACCAGGTGCGTGGCGATGTCCTTGTCGCCGAGACCGAACCAGGTCGGCTGCGCCCCGTACGCGGCCAGCTCGTCCTTGACCGTCCAGCTCTCGCCGACCCGACCCCAGCCCCGTTCCGGGTCCGCGCCGCCGCCGAGCGTGTACATGACGCTGTCCAGGTCAGGGCATATCTTCAACCCGTGCAGCCACAGGTCGTCGCCGACGTTGACCACGGCGGTCACCTCCGCGCCGACGTCCCGGGCGTACGCCCGGACGCCGAGCAGGAACCGGGCGCCACCAATGCCGCCGGCCAGAACCACGATGCGCATGTCGACCATCCTCGCTCACGTGACGCCTCCGGTCCGCCGGTGACCCGGGAGACTAGGCTCACGTGCGCCCTGTTCGTTCCTGCCCCGAGGGGGAGCTCGTGACCAGCCCCGCCGAGCCCGCGTCGACCGACGCGACGCAGGCCCGTCAGCTGACCAAGCCACTACGCGAGCTCGCTGCGCTCGCGCTGCTCGGCGCCAACGCCGTGTTCCTCTTCGTGGGCCTGCTCCGCCTGATCGCCCCGAACGACTACAGCTCCTTCACCGACCGGGCGGGCAGCGCGTTCTACTCGTTCATCGGGGTGGAGGCGGTGGCTCTGCCGTTACTGGCCGTGCTGCTGGCCACGCACATCTCGCCGGTGCTGCCGAAGGCGAAGCTGATCACACAGGTGGCCCTCGTCGAGTACGCGGTCAGCGCCTTCTTCGGCACGTTGACCATGCTGATCTGGACGGTCGGCCGCCTGGCCCAGGCCGAGATCCTCGATGCGCTCCTCGGGGTGCTCACCCGGTTCGCCTGGATGGTCGTCTTCGCGGTCGCCGCGTGGGTGGTCTACACGGTCTGGCGTGCCCACTACTACGTGCCGCGGCCCAAGCCGCAGCCCGGCGTCTACGGGCAGCCGCAGCCGGGTCAGCCGCATCCTGGTTGGCCGCAGCAGCAGGGTGGTTGGCCGGCGCCGGGGCAGCCTGGTGGTCAGCAGCAGGGTGGATGGCCCTCCGCCGGCCAGCCGGGCGGATACCCGCCGGCGCAGTACCCGGGCCAGTTCGGTCAGCCGTCGCCGCCGTTCCAGGCTGCGCCGCAGTCGGCGCCGCCGTTCCCGCAGTCCGCGCCGCCGGTCAACCCCGCGCCGCCGTCTCCCGCCGCGCCGCCGTTCGGGCAGCCGCCGTCGGCAGATCCCACTCAGGCCATCCCGCGTCAGCCCGCCGACTCGGCCGCCGCCGACAGGACGCAGGCCATCGCGCACCCCGACTCGGCTCCCGCAGACCCGACGCAGGCGATCACCCGTCCCACCGACTCGGACGACGACCGCACCCAGCACATCAAGCCCGGAGAGCACCCCGACCAGCCCCGCTGAGCCGGACTTCATGATCAGGTGATGAAAAGTAGTTCCACAGACGCTCTGGCACCTACTTTTCATCACCTGATCACCAGGGGGGATCGCCAGCGCCGGCGCGGCGAGATCAGCGGGCACCGTCACCGCGCCGGGTGCCGAGCCAGGTGGGCCGTTTCTCACGGTGCGGGCACTGGTCGGTCGAACGGGCTCGCGCTGCGCATAGGCTGAGCGGATGGTTGATCGCATCCACTCCGGCGCGAGCGGCGACTCCGGCCTGAGCGACCACTCCGGCCCGAGCGACGCGAGCGTGCGGCGCGCCCTGGGCCGGGCCGCGACCGGGCGGGCGCTGGATGTCGACGAGGCGACCGCACTGCTGTCGGCCCGTGGTGACGCGCTCGACGAGTTGCTCCGGGTGGCCGGGGGGATCCGGGACGCCGGGCTGCGCGACGCCGGGCGGCCGGGCGTGGTCACGTACTCCAAGAAGGTCTTCATCCCGCTGACCCGGCTCTGCCGGGACCGCTGCCACTACTGCACGTTCGCGACGGTGCCGCACCGGCTGCCGGCGCCGTTCCTGGACCGCGACGAGGTGCTGGCCATCGCCCGGGAGGGCGCCGCGCAGGGCTGCAAGGAGGCTCTGTTCACCCTGGGTGACCGGCCGGAGGAGCGGTGGCCAGCGGCCCGGACCTGGTTGGACGAGCGTGGCTACGACTCCACACTGGACTACCTGCGCGCCTGCGCGGTCGCGGTGCTGGAGGAGACCGGGTTGTTGCCGCACCTCAACCCGGGGGTGCTGTCCTGGTCGGAGTTGCAGCGGCTCAAGCCGGTCGCGCCGAGCATGGGCATGATGCTGGAGACGACCGCGACCCGGCTCTGGTCCGAGCCGGGTGGCCCGCACTTCGGCTCACCGGACAAGGAGCCGGCGGTCCGGCTGCGGGTGCTGGACGACGCCGGCCGGGTCGGGGTGCCGTTCACCACGGGCATCCTGATCGGCATCGGGGAGACCCCGGCAGAGCGGGTGGACGCGCTCTTCGCGATCCGCCGCGCGCAGCGGGAGTACGGGCACCTCCAGGAGGTGATCGTGCAGAACTTCCGCGCCAAGCCGGACACGGCGATGCGCGGCATGCCTGACGCGGAGTTGCACGACCTGGCCGCCACGGTGGCGGTGGCCCGGTTGCTGCTCGGCCCGAAGGCCCGGATCCAGGCCCCGCCGAATCTCATCGCCGGCGAGTACGACCTGCTGCTGCGGGCCGGCATCGACGACTGGGGTGGCGTCTCCCCGCTCACCCCGGACCACGTCAACCCGGAGCGCCCGTGGCCGCAGATCGAGGAGCTGGCCCGGCACACCGAGCTGGCCGGGTTCACACTGCGGGAGCGGTTGACGATCTACCCGGAGTACGTGCGTGCCGGTGACCCGTGGCTCGATCCTCGGCTGCTGCCGCACGTGAGCGCGCTCGCCAATCCGGAGACGGGCATGGCTGTCGAGTCGGCACTGCCGCAGGGGCGCCCCTGGCAGGAGCCGGAGGAGACGTTCGGCGGGCGGGTCGACCTGCACGCCACCATCGACACCACCGGCCGCACCGACGACCGGCGCGGTGACTTCGACAGCGTCTACGGCGACTGGTCCGAGGTGGCTGGCAAGGTCGCACCCGAGGCGGCGGCGCGTCGCGCGGGCGTACCCCCGACGCCGACCGGGAGCGGCGCGGACCGTGACCTGGCGGCCGGGCTGCGGCTCGCCGCCGACGATCCGGCGGCGCTGCTCGACCCCCGGCACACCGACGCGGCGTTGGCGCTGTTCGGCGCGGACGGGCCGGCGCTCGACGAGCTGTGCCGTCTGGCCGACGACGTGCGCCGCGACGTGGTCGGCGACGACGTGACCTACGTGGTCAACCGCAACATCAACTTCAGCAACGTCTGCTACGTGGGCTGCCGGTTCTGTGCCTTCGCGCAACGCGAACGGGACGCCGACGCCTACCGGCTCTCCGTCGACCAGGTCGCCGACCGGGCCGAGGAGGCGTGGGCGGCCGGCGCCAGCGAGGTCTGCCTCCAGGGCGGCATCGACCCGAAGATGCCGGTCACCGGGTACGCCGACATCGTGCGCGCGATCAAGGCCCGGGTGCCCGACATGCACGTGCACGCGTTCTCGCCCATGGAGATCGTCACCGCCGCCGCGAAGGCCGGCGTGCCGGTCCGCGAGTGGCTGACCCAGCTGCGGGAGGCCGGGCTGGACACCATCCCGGGCACCGCCGCCGAGATCCTCGACGACGATGTGCGGTGGGTGTTGACCAAGGGCAAACTCCCGGCCGCCGCCTGGGTCGACGTGGTCAGCACGGCCCACGAGCTGGGCATCCGGTCCAGCTCCACGATGATGTACGGCCACGTCGACCATCCCGGGCAGTGGCTGGCGCACTTCCGGGTGCTGGCCGGGGTGCAGGACCGTACCGGCGGGTTCACTGAGTTCGTGGCGCTGCCGTTCGTGCACACCAACGCCCCGATCTACCTGGCCGGGATCGCCCGACCCGGGCCCACCTGGCGGGAGAACCGGGTGGTGCACGCGATGTCCCGGCTGCTGTTGCACGGCCGGATCGACAACATCCAGTGTTCCTGGGTGAAGTTGGGCGACGAGGGCACTGTGGCGATGCTCCAGGGTGGCTGCAACGACCTGGGCGGCACGCTGATGGAGGAGACCATCTCCCGGATGGCCGGCTCCGGCAACGGTTCGGCGCGTACCGAGGAGCAGTTGCGGGCCATCGCGACGGCGGCCGGGCGTCCGGCGCGTAAGCGTACGACCGCGTACGGTCACGCCAGATCCTGACGTCGAACCTTTCCCCGCCTCCGGCCGTACCACGCGATGCCGGCGGCGGTCGCGGCGAGGACCGCCGCCGGTGTCCCTTCGGGGCCCGGCGTCGCTGGACGGCACCGGACCCGACCGTCTGAGCGGGCGCGTTCGCGCCGCCGCCGGAAAGGTTGCCCATGACCAGTGATCAGCGGAAGCGGCAGTGGCCGCGACTGACCCGCCGGCAGACGTTGACCGCCGCGGCCAGCGCCACCCTCGGGGCCGCCGCGCTCACCGTGCCGGGCCTGTCGGCCGCGCAGAACGCCCCCGGCGCGGCCGGGCGGGCCGACGAGCCGATCGTCGTGCATCTGCGCGACGCAAGCTCCGGAACGATGGACGTCTTCGTCGGTGAGACCCGGATCGAGGTACGCGACCGCGGCCTGGCGGATCGACTGCGGCGCGCCGCCCGGCGCTGACCCGACATCCCGCCCTGCCACCCTGTTCCCGCCCAGTGAGGTTGGTCCGCCATGTCTTCCCACCGCGAGGCCCCGGAGATAGCCAAGGATCCGGTCGCCGACAGCTCCGACCTGTACGCGTTCGTCAGCCCCGACAAGCGCGACACGGTCACGTTGATCGCCAACTACGTGCCGTTGCAGCTTCCCTCCGGGGGTCCGAACTTCTTCGAGTTCGGCGACGACGTGCGCTACGAGATCCATATCGACAACGACGGTGACGGCCGCCCGGATGTCACCTACCGGTTCGAATTCACCACCGAGATCACCAACCCGAACAGCTTCCTCTACAACACCGGCCCGATCGATTCGCTGGACAGCAAGACCTGGAACCGGCGCCAGTTCTACAGCCTGACCCGGGTGGCCGACGGTCGGGAGCACCGGCTGGCGCACAAACTGCCCTGCCCGCCGTGCAACGTCGGCCCGCTGTCGACCCCGAAGTACGCCGAGCTGGTCCGGCAGGCGACGTACTCGCTGTCCACCGGGGAACGGGTCTTCGCCGGCCAGCGTGCTGACGGTTTCTTCGTCGACCTGGGGGCGATCTTCGATCTGGGCACGCTGCGGCCGTTCCAGCAGCTGCACGTCGCCGGCAAGAAGATCTTCAAGGCCGAGGGCGAGCCGGTCAACGCCACCGACCGGATGAACGTGCACAGCATCGCCGTCCAGGTGCCGCTGGACCGGGTGCGTCGGCGCGCCAACCGGTACGGCGTCGGTGACCGGGCGTCGGTGATCGGGGTGTGGACGTCGGCGTCGCGCCGGCAGGTGCGGGTGCTCGGCGACCGGGGTGCGGCGGACACCGCCACCGGCCCGTTCACGCAGGTCTCCCGGTTGGGCAATCCGCTGTTCAACGAGGTCATCGTGCCGATGTCCAAGAAGGACCAGTGGAACTCGCTGCCGCCGTCGGAGGACAAGCGGTTCGCGCAGTTCGTCGAGCAGCCGGAGTTGGCAGCGTTGCTGCCGGCGCTCTACCCGGACGTCTTCCCGAACCTGGACAAGCTCACCAAGGCCAAGAAGGCCCGCGCCGACCTGGTGGCGATCCTGCTCACGGGCGTACCGGCCGGGCTGATCGACGGCTTCACCAACGCGACCGGCGACGTGCAGGCGGACATGCTGCGGCTGAACACCGCGATCCCGCCGACCAAGCGTCCGGACCGGTTCGGGGTGCTCGCGGGTGACCTGGCCGGGTTCCCGAACGGGCGGCGGGTCGGCGACGACGTGGTGAGCATCGCGTTGCGGGCGATCGCCGGGCTGACCGTCCCGCTGGTGGACAAGACGTTCCGCCCGGACGCGGCGGCTGCCGCGGTCACCCCGGGGTTGAGCGCCGCGGATGTGACAGCGCCGTTCCTCGGGAACTTCCCCTACCTGGGTACGCCGTACGACGGGTTCAACAACCCGCCGGCGGGGTCCTGATCGGCGCGGGGGAGAAGCGGATGCATGATCACGCGTACGGGCCGTCGGAGACCGGGAGTGTGGTCCTCGATCTGGGCGGCGACACCGGCGCCTTGATCGTCTACACGAGCCCGGATCTGCACGGTCGGGAGATCGAGATCAGCCGGGAGGAGGACGGTCGGGTCCACTCGGCGGTGCGTGAGCGCCGGGTGCGGGACGGCTCGTTCCACAGTGCGGTCTATCCCGACCTGCCGGCCGGAATTTATACCGTCTGGTGGGACGAGATGACCTCTGCGGGGACGGTTTCTGTCCATGGTGGAGGGATAGCCGAGTTCGTGTGGCCCAGCAGCGGTTTCGGGGTCGCCAGCTGACCTCTCGACACCGATTTCCACGTCGCGCCCCGTCCACATTGTGGACGGGGCGTACGTGCTGTCCACTGCTCGACGGGCAGTCTGTGCCGCGCCGCGTTAACCTGTCCCCCACCAAGATCAGCTTAGTGATGGGGGTGTCTCGTGCTGCCCTGGCGGCGGCCCGTGGGGGGAGCGCCACGGCAGAAAAGTCGGGCAACTCGCCGAAGAGGGCGTTACTCGGCCGGGGTCTGAATCGATAGGGCAGGTTGCGAGGCTGGACGGCCTGGATGGCCGGCCGGGGGTGTCGGGAGGGCGACTCCATTATCAAGTTTGGCTTGACGGCGCACGCATTACACGCGTGTAATTTGAATGGGGTTGTTCGCACGGAACGCAACAAAATGGGACCGGACGGACAAGCACGCCTTTCGCGTGGGGGGTTGCAGCGGCGATGACGCCGGTGCGCGACAAGGAGGCATTTGATGGACGGCCAGCTTGAGGTGGCCGACCTGCTCGGAAACGCGCCGGAGTGGCAGGAGCGAGCACTGTGCTCGCAGACCGACCCCGAGGCGTTCTTTCCCGAGAAGGGCGGTTCCACCCGCGAGGCGAAGAGGATCTGTGGGCGCTGCGAGGTCAAGACCGAGTGCCTTGAATACGCTCTGGGTCACGACGAGCGGTTCGGCATCTGGGGTGGGCTCTCCGAGCGGGAGCGGCGCAAGTTGAAGCGGCGGGCCGCCTGAGCGGTGCGAGGTCGGGGCGGTGGGGGCCGCCCGACAGCACACCCGGATGGCAGCTCTACCGGAGCAGGGTCCGGCCCGCGGGGGGTCGCTCAGCGCGGCGCACGGCCGGACTGCTCAGGCCAGCTCTTCGGGGTCTACCCCGAGGAGGTTCGCCACCTGCTCGATGATCACGTCGTGGACGAGATCGGCAAGGTCCTCACGGTCCATCGCCCGGAACTCCAGGGGCCGCCGGTACAGCACGATCCTCGGCGGCACCTCCTGCCGGCCCGGGCGACCGGGCAGCAGTCGGGCCAGGGGGACCTCGCCGTCCTCCAGGACGTCGGAGTCGTAGACGTTCAGGTCCGGTGGGACGTCCTCGACCGCGAACTCGACACCGGCCAACTCCTTGGCGAACCGACGCTCCAGCGTCTCCACCGTGTCCAGGACCAGGTCGTCGAAGACCTCGGCCTTGGTCCGCGCCAGCGGCACGGTGGCCGGCACCAACCGCCCGCGCAGGCCGCGCCCGTGCCGGTCGCGGTGCGCACGCCGGCCGGAGCCGGGGCGGCGGTGTTCCGGACTCGTCATGAGGCAAAGGGTAGCGCCCACGTTGGGCTGGTCAGCGGCAGCGCCGCTCCCGTGGCGCGGCGTGCCCGGAACGGTCAACTGTGATCACCATGACGGGCGTGTCGCAACGCGAAGCGATGCGCCGGACCCGGTAATGGAGATACCCTGCCGCCGTGAGGTCACCACGGCGCTGCTCCCGTAACGGCTGCCCCCGGCAAGCGGTCGCCACATTGACCTATGTCTACAACGAGTCGACAGCGGTGGTGGGGCCGCTGGCGGCGTTCGCCGAGCCGCACACGTACGACCTGTGTGAGCCGCACGCCCGCAGCCTGACCGCGCCGCGGGGCTGGGACGTGGTCCGGCACGAGGGTGAGTTCGAGCCGCCGCCGCCCACCACCGACGACCTGGTCGCGCTCGCCGAGGCGGTCCGCGAAGCCGCCCGCCCGGCCCCCCGCCCGCCGGAGGAGCCCCACGACCGGTCGCACTCCGACCAGTCCCACTCCACCGGCCGCCGAGGCCACCTCCGCGTAATCCCCCCCAACCACTAACCCCTGGGCCCCCGCCCCTTCGGTGTTGATCAAGAGGTTTGCGTCAAGAACGCGCCGACTTCTGACCGAAAGCTCTTGATCAACAGGCGTGGGCGAGGTGGGTGCGGGGTGATCCACACCTGATCGGCGATGTGGCGGTGTCGGGGCCGGTTGATACCGCCTTATCGGCGACGTGGAGTGGATCGGTCGCACGGGTGCGGCGGCCTGGCTGGGGACGTTGGTGGGGCACCTTCGGGGCGTTCAGTGAGCGTTCTGGAAGCGCGCCGACATGTCTGACCGCCACACGCCGGTAGACCGCAGACATCGCCACGCAGCGTGGTTACCATCCGCCGCAACGTGCATCGAGCGAAGTCGCGATGTGCGCCTGGCGGGCGGGAGGCTCCGGTGGCGAACGAGGCGTTGCGGGTGGCGATGGCCGAGGCGGGGGAGACGGTCGAGTCGCTGGCGGAGAAGGTTCGCGTCCACCCCAAGACGACCGCGCGGTGGCTTGCCGTGGGGCACATCCCGCACGCGCGTACCCGGGTCGCGGTGGCCAAGGTCCTGTGCCGGGACGCGGCCGACCTCTGGCCGGAGCCGTTCCGCCGCCGTGACCTGCCGTGGTTCCGACCATGGGCCGAGCTTGAGCAGGACGCCACCTCGATCCGGTCCTATCAGCCGTTGCTCGTGCCGGGCCTGCTGCAAACCGAGGGGTACGCCCGCGCGGTGCTGGGCACCGGTGGACTGGTCCCACCGTCCGAGGTGGATCTGATCGTGGCGAGCCGCCTCGAACGGCAGGCGGTCCTCGGCCGCGATGCCCCACCGCAGCTCGTGACGGTGATCGACGAGGTGGTGCTGCGTCGGCTGGTCGGCGACCGCGCCGTGATGTCCGAGCAGCTGACCCACCTGGCGGCGGTCGCCGAGTGGGAACACGTGCAGGTCCGGGTCATCCCGGCCGACAGCCCGTGGCACACCGGTCTGGCTGGTCCCTTCGTGCTGGGTCGCCTGCCCGACGGGACGGAATTGGCGTATCTCGACAACCAGCTCCGCGGTCAGATCGTGACCGATCCCGCCGACGTCGCTAGCCTGGGACGCAGGTGGGAGAGCGTCACCGGCGAGGCGTTGCCCCAACGCCGGTCGACCGAGCTGATCAGGGAAGTGGCGACGACATGGACATGACCGACGCCCGCTGGCACACCGCGACCCGCAGCAGCAACAACGGCGGCGACTGCGTCGAGGTGGCCGCCAACCTGCCCGGTCGGGTGCTGGTGCGCGACAGCAAGGACCGCGACGGCGGCACCCTGGCCTTCGCGCCGGCCGCCTGGGCGTCCTTCGTCGAGGGTGTCCGTCGGCCCGGCCGCTGAGCCCGGGCCGCTGATCCCTGGCCGCCCGGCCGCTGGTCCCTGGCCGCCCTGACCGGCCACTCGTCCCTGGCCGCCCGCTGATCCACTCGCGTTCTTGCAAAGCGCGGTATCCCGGCGCGCGGACACCCCGACTTCCCGGAAGGCGAGGGGATCGAGCCGCCCGGCACGCGAGCGGACCGAGCTGAGCGTGAGGACCGCCTGCACGGGCGGTGATGCGTCGGCCCCGATGCTCTTCTGGCGCTGCGGGTTTGTCATCGTGTCAGGCGTCCACGGCACCGACCCTGAGGAAGACTGATGCGCGCGCCCCTCCGGCCCCTCTCCCGGCGTGGACTACTCACCGGCACTCTGGGCGCGGTCGCCGTGCTCACCACTGGCGGCAGCCTCGCCGGCTGCGGCACCAAGGGCGCCCAGCAGACCGAGGCCGGCTGCGTCAGCGAGGACCTGTCCGGCACCGAGAAGAAGATCGCCTTCTCCAACTGGCCGCAGTACCTGGACGTGGACGAGACTGACGAGTCCAAGCGGCCGAGCCTGGACGAGTTCGTCGCGAAGACCGGCATCGAGGTCACCTACACCGAGGACATCAACGACAACAACGAGTTCTTCGGCAAGGTACGGAACCAGCTCGCCGCCTGTCAGAGCATCGACCGGGACATCATCGTGCTGAGCGACTGGATGGCGGCCCGGATGACCCGGCTCGGCTGGGTGCAGAAGCTCGACCCGGCGAGGATCCCCAACGTGCGGGCCAACCTGCTTCCATCGCTGCTCGACCGTTCCTTCGACACCGAGAACCGGATCTCCATCCCGTGGCAGTCCGGCCTCGCCGGGTTGGCGTACAACGGCAACGTCACCAAGGAGCTGCGGACTGTCGACGAGCTGCTCACCCGCCCCGACCTCAAGGGCCGGGTCACGGCGCTCAGCGAGATGCGCGACACCATGGGCCTCCTGCTCTCCTCCAACGGGCACGACCCGGCGAACTTCACGCCCGCCCAGTTCGACGACGCGCTGAACAAGCTCAGGAAGGCCGTCGACTCCGGGCAGATCCGCAGGTTCACCGGCAACGACTACGCGCCCGACCTGGCCAAGGGTGACATCGCCGCGTGTATCGGCTGGTCCGGCGACGTCATCCAGCTCGCCGGCGCGGACGAGAAGGTCAGGTTCGTCGCGCCCGACTCCGGCGTGATGCTCTACAGCGACGACATGTTGGTGCCCAACAAGGCCACCCACAAGGCCAACGCCGAGCAGCTCGTCAACTACTACTACGAGCCGGCGGTCGCCGCGAAGCTCGCCGCGTACGTCAACTACATCTGCCCGGTCCGGGGCGCCCAGGCCGAGATGGAGAAGATCGACCCCGAGCTGGCGGCCAACCCGCTGATCTTCCCCGACGAGGCACTGCTGTCGAGGTCCACGGTGTTCATGACCCTGGACGAGAAGCAGGAGAGGGAGTACGAGGGCAAGTTCCAGCAGGTCATCGGAGCGTGACGAGGATGGCGCGGGAGACACCGGCCGGCGATCTGCGCCTGGCCGACCTGACCAAGCGGTTCGGCACCCGTACCGCTGTCGACGCCCTCGACCTGACGATTCCCCAGGGCTCCTTCTTCGCGCTGCTCGGTGCCTCCGGCTGCGGCAAGACCACCACCCTGCGGATGATCGCCGGTCTGGAGCAGCCGACCAGCGGTCAGGTGCTGCTCGGCGACCGGGACATCGGCCGGCTGCGGCCCCACCAGCGACCGGTCAACACCGTCTTCCAGAGCTACGCGCTCTTCCCGCACCTCGACGTCTTCGAGAACGTGGCCTTCGGGTTGCGTCGACGCGGCATCCGCTCGGTGGACGACGAGGTCAACCGGATGCTGTCGCTGGTGCAGCTCGACGGTTACGGCAGCCGCCGCCCCGCCGAACTGTCCGGCGGTCAGCAGCAACGGGTCGCGCTGGTCCGCGCGCTGGTCAACCGGCCGCAGGTGCTGCTCCTGGACGAGCCGCTGGGCGCGCTCGACCTGAAGCTGCGGCGGCAGATGCAGATCGAGCTGAAGCGCATCCAGACCGAGGTCGGCATCACCTTCGTGCACGTCACCCACGACCAGGAGGAGGCCATGACCATGGCGGACACGGTCGCGGTGATGAACGCCGGCCGGATCGAGCAACTCGGCGCACCCGCCGACCTGTACGAGTTCCCCGCCACCGCGTTCGTCGCGAACTTCCTCGGCCAGTCCAACCTGCTCGCCGGCGTGGCCACCGGCGTCAGCGCCGGCGACGTCGCGGTGACGGCGCACGGCGCGCGCTTCTCGGTGCCCGTCGGCCGCGCACGGGCCGACCACGGGCCGGTCCAGCTGGGGGTACGCCCGGAGAAACTGCAACTGGTCGGCTCCGCCGCCCAGGTGCCAGTGGGTCATCAGCACGTCGCCGGGGTGGTCACCGACGCCTCCTACGTGGGGGTCAGCACGCAGTACCTGTTGCGTACCGGCTGGGGTGCCGAGCTGTCGGTGTTCGTCGCCAACAGTGGAACGTCGACGCGGGTGGCGGTCGGCGAGGCGGCCGTGGCGCACTGGGATCCACGGCACGCGTTCCTGCTGCCCGCGTCGTCGTGACCCGGCTGACGCGGCGGCGGCTCCTGCCGTACCTCCTCTTGCTGCCTGGCGTGGCCTGGCTGCTGGTGTTCTTCGGTGTGCCGCTGGCGCAACTCGCGGCGGCCAGCCTCTACGACCCCAGCGGCTCGCTCACCACCGGCTACGCGATGACCTGGGCGTTCGGCAACTACTCCGACGTGGTGCAGGCGTACTGGCCGCAGTTCCTCCGCTCCTTCGGGTACGCCGGGTTGGCGCTGGTGCTGGCGTTGCTGCTGGGCTACCCGCTGGCGTACGCGATAGCGGTGAAGGCCGGCCGGTGGAGGAACCTGCTGCTGGTGTGCGTTGTCGCACCGATGTTCACCAGCTTCCTGGTCCGCACGCTGGCCTGGAAGACGATCCTGTCGGACAACGGGACGCTCGCCGGTCTGCTGCGTGACGCGCACCTGCTCGCACCGGACGGACGGCTGCTGGCGACCCCGTTCGCGGTGGTGCTCGGCCTGACGTACACCTTCCTGCCGTTTTTGGTGCTGCCGCTGTACGCGAGCCTGGAGCGGTTGGATCCCCGACTGCTGGAGGCGGCCGGCGACCTGTACGCGAGCCCGGCGCAGGCGTTCCGTCGGGTGACACTGCCGCTGTCCAAGCCCGGTCTGGTCGCCGGCACGCTGTTGTTCTTCATCCCGGCCAGCGGCGACTACATCAACGCGGAGCTGCTCGGCACCCCGAACGAGTACATGATCGGCAACGTCGTCGACTCGGCGTTCCTGGTCCGGCTGGACTATCCGCAGGGCGCCGCGCTGTCGGTCCTCCTGATGGCGGCGATCCTCGCTGTGGTCTTCGGATATCTCCGCACGGCAGGCCGGGAGGAGGTGCTGTGAGGATCGCGCGGTGGCTGGCCGACCGTTGGGTGCTGATCGTGGCGCTGCTGGTGCTCGGTTACCTGGCGCTGCCGAACCTGGTGGTGGCGGCGCTCTCGTTCAACCGCCCGTCGAACCGGCTGTCGTACGACTTCAACGAGTTCACTGTGGACAACTGGCGTCGGCCGTGTGCCACAGCGGACATGTGCGATGCGGTGGTCCGCAGTGTGCAGATCGCGTTCCTCGCCACTGTCGTCGCCACAGTGCTCGGCACCCTGATGGCGTTCGCGCTGGTCCGGCACCGCTTCCGAGGTCGGGCCGGGGTCAACGTCCTGGTCTTCCTGTCGTTGGCCACCCCGGAGCTGGTGATGGGCACGTCGCTCCTGGCGCTGTTCGTGTCCGCCGGGGTGCCACAGGGATTCTGGACCGTCGTGATCTCGCACGTCGTGTTCTGCGTGTCGTTCGTGGTGGTCACCGTGAAGGCGCGGCTGGCCGGGATGGACCGGCGGCTGGAGGAGGCGGCGATGGACCTCTACGCCAGCGAGTGGCAGACCTTCCGGAGGATCACCCTGCCGCTGGTGCTGCCCGGCATCGTGGCCGCCGCGCTGTTGGCCTTCTCGCTGAGCTTCGACGACTTCATCGTCACGAACTTCAACGCCGGCACCACAGTCACCTTCCCGATGTACGTGTGGGGCGCTGCCCAGCGGGGCATCCCACCGCAGGTCAACGTCATCGGCACCGCGATGTTCGCGATCGCGCTGCTGCTGGTGGGGCTCACGTCGCTGCGCGGTAGGCGGACGTCGCGGGTTGCTCCGACGCCGACGCCGCGTTGACCCCCTGCTGACGGCATCTCGACACATTCCCGGCCGTCCGTCGACTGTGCAGGGTGTGAGGGCGTGGGGAGTGCGGATTTGCGAGGCTTGTGGGCAAATGCAGCCGCACGATCGGCCCTGGCCGACCGGCCTGGAGGTTTGCCGCAGGTGACGCCTCGTCGCCCGAGGAAGCGCCCACGGATCATCGGTGCGAAGCGAACGGCGCAGGTGACGAGCGCGACGGATGATATTGCACACGGTGTTTGCGACGACACTCATCGCCGTGACGATGCAACCACCACAGAACCCGGGCCCGCCGTACCCGTCGTCGTTCGGTCAGGCCCCCCGCCCGAACTGGTTCCGTCGGGCCAGCCCTGCCCGCCGTACCGCCGTGATCCTCGGCTCGGTGACCCTGTCGATCCTGCTGCTCTGCTGCACCGGCACCGCCATCATCGGCGCGCTGGCCGGCGAGCCGGAGCCGACCAAGACCGGCACAGCCGCCGAGCAGGCGCAGCAACCCATCGTGGCGGCGCCCGCCGACCCGACCGAGGAGTCTCCCGCCCCGGTCGCCGAGCTGGTCGCGACGCCCGACGCCGTCGCTTCCTCGGTGGCGGCCTCGCCGACCCCGTCGGATGCCGCGACCGCGCCGGTCGTCAAGGTGACGACCGAGACGGAGCAAGCCACCGTCCGGTACGCGGAGAGGACCGTCAAGGACGCCTCCCTGGCCGAGGGCAAGCGGGTCGTGCGGACCAAGGGCGTCAACGGGGTACGAACCCTGACGTACGAGGTGACCACCACGAACGGGGTGCGGACGTCCAGGAAGCTGGTCAAGTCCACAGTGACGAAGCAGCCGGTGACCCAGGTCGTCGCCGTCGGCACCAAGAAGCCGCAGTCGTCGAAGTGCGACCCCAACTACAGCGGCTGCGTCCCGATCGCCAGCGACGTCGACTGTGCGGGCGGCAGCGGCAACGGTCCCGCCTACGTCAGCGGCCCCATCCGCGTGATCGGGTCCGACATCTACGACCTGGACCGCGACGGCGACGGCACAGCCTGCGACTGACCCGCCCAGCGGCCCGTGCTCACGCGGCGTCACCTCCCCGGAGGAGGACAGAGCAGAGAGCGGTATACCTCTGAGTCATATCTATGACTCAGAGGTATCGCTTGTGAGGCCGAGCGGCCCCGCTGCCCGGTGACGCGGCTCACTCTGGGTCACCTGCCGCCGGGGACGTCGGGACACAGGGCGCATGAGGTCGGCGGCCGGGACGAACCCGGCGGCCACCTGGGTCGCGGTTACTTGTCCCTGGGGCAATGCCGTGGACGATGGCTGTCGGCGGGTGCTTACAGAACCCTTAACCCGGGCCTGCCACGGTATGCCGGGTAAGCGGAACGCGGGGGAGCGGACGACGTGCGGGTGCTGGTGGCGGACGACGAGCGGTTGTTGGCGGACACGGTGGCCGAAGGGCTGCGCCGCCTGTCGATGGCCGTGGACGTCTGCTACGACGGTGACGGTGCGTTGGAGCGGATCGGGGTGAACCGCTACGACGTCGCGGTGCTGGACCGGGACATGCCAGGACACACCGGTGACGAGGTGTGCCGCAGCATCACCGACGCTCAGGTCGGCACGCGGGTGCTGCTGCTGACCGCTGCGGCCGGCATCCGGGACCGGGTGGAGGGTCTCGGGCTCGGCGCGGACGACTACCTCACCAAGCCGTTCGCCTTCGCCGAGCTGGTCGCCCGGGTACAGGCCCTTGGCCGCCGGTCCACGCCGGCGCTGCCACCGGTGCTCGCCCAGGAGGGCCTGGTGCTCGACGTGGGTCGGCACACGGCCACCCGGGACGGCCGCCCGCTCGCGCTCAGCCCGAAGGAGTTCGCGGTGCTGCACGTGCTGCTGCGCGCGGACGGCCAGGTCGTCAGCGCCGAGGATCTGCTGGAGCAGGCCTGGGACGAGTTCGCCGACCCGTTCACCAACGCGGTACGGGTCACCGTGATGACCCTGCGCAAGAAGCTCGGCGATCCGGCGGTCATCCACACCGTTCCGAAGGCCGGCTACCGCATCGGCGGGACGGCGTGACCTGGACGCCCCGACGTCGGGTGCTGCTGGTGGGTCTGCTGGCACTGCTGGCCGGGCCTGCGCTGCCGGCCATCGGCAAGTGGGTGGCGGCGATGACCTGGACCTGGGGGCAGCAGTTCTGTGACCTGCCGATACCCGGGCTGTACACGGTCTGCGCGGACGCGCGCCCGGGGGCGTTCGTGCTGCCCCTGGCGGCCGTCCTGCTCGTGACAGTGGCCGCGCTCGTGGGGGTCTGGCTCGGCGCGGTGTGGTGCCTGCGTCCCGTCCGTGACCTGACCGGCCCCATCGAGCATCTCGGCCCGCAGAACCTCGGTCACCGGATCCGGCCCCGGGGCCGCGACGAGCTGGCCCAACTGTCCCGGGCGATCGACGCGATGATGGAACGCATCTCCGCCGGGTACGACGGGCAGCGGCGGTTCGCCGCCAACGCGTCGCACGAGTTGCGTACGCCCCTCGCCGTGCAGCGGACGCTCATCGAGGTCGGCATGGCCCGAGCGCTCAACGGCGAGCAGTTGGAGTTGTTGACCGGCCAACTGCTGGAGACCAACGAGCGCAACGAGCGGCTGATCGAGGGTCTGCTCGCGCTCAGCGAGAGCGACCAGGGCCTGCGGTCGCGGATACCGCAGCGGCTCGACACGATCGTCGAGGCGGTACTCGCCGGCTACCAGGACCGTGCCCGGGAGGCCGACGTCACCATCGACACCTACCTCGCGCCCCGGATCGTCGTCGGCGAACGGGTGCTGCTGGAACGCCTGGTCACCAACCTGGTGGAGAACGGGATCAAGTACAACCGGCGGGGCGGCTCGCTCACTGTCACGGTGAGCGGCGAACCCGCGCTGTCGGTGGTCAACACCGGTCAGCCCGTGCCGGCCGAAGCGGTGGCCGGTCTCTTCGAGCCGTTCCGCCGGCTGGCCCGGGACCGCACCTCGCAGGGCGGGGGCGCCGGCCTGGGCCTGGCCATCGCCCGCTCGATCACCCAGGCGCACGACGGCATCATCGCGGCCCGGCCCGCCGAGCACGGCGGCCTGAGAGTCGACGTCCGACTACCCAACCCGCACTAACGCTTCCACCACACCGCCGGGGTCCGCGTACCGCTGGACCCCACCTGCGGCGTGCCCGAAAGGAGAAACGATGTCACGCACCGTTGGCCAGGTCCGGGTCGATGTCGAGGGGGCCGCCGCCTGGCTCGCCGGTCGGGTGGTCCGCACTCCGGTGCTGCGGTCCCCGGTGATCGACGATCTGGCCGGGGCGCGAATCCTGCTGAAGGCGGAGAACCTGCAGAACGGCGGCTCGTACAAGATGCGGGGCGCGCTGCGGGCGGTCGGTCGGCTCGCCGCGGCCGGCCACACCGGTGTGATCGCACAGAGCACCGGCAACCACGCGATAGCGGTGGCGTTGGCGGCCCGGGAGCACGGGCTCGCGGCGACAGTGGTCCTGCCGGTCGACGCGGCACCGACGAAGGTCGACCGGGCCCGTGCGGCGGGGGCACGTGTGGTGCTCGCCGGCACCGACGTCGAGGAACGGGTGACGACGGCCAACGAGCTCAGCGACGAGAGTGGTCACCCCGTCGTCGACGCGTACGACCACCCGGACGTCATCGCCGGGCAGGGCACGGCCAGCCTGGAGCTGATCGAGGAGGCCGAGCGCGCGGGCACACCACTGGACGCGCTTGTCGTACCCGTCGGTGGTGGTGGTGGGGTGGCCGGCGCGTGCCTGGCCGCGGCCGGCAGAGGCATCGAGGTGTACGGCGTGGAGCCGGTGGGTTGTGACTCGCTCGCCCGCAGCCTGGCGGCCGGTGTGCGCGTGCCGGTCGCGTCGGCGCCCACGATCGCGGACGGGCTGCGGCCGTCCTGCGTGGGTGAGCTGCCGTTCGCCATCGTGCGCGACGCGCTGCGCGGGGTCGTCCGGGTCGACGACGACGAGATCAGCGCGGCGTTCCGGCTGATCCTGATGGAGTTCAAGGTGCTCGCCGAGCCGTCCGGTGCGGCCGGCCTGGCCGGTGCGCTACGGCTCTCCGGCGACGCGGGCGTGGGCTTCGGCCGGCGGCGGACGGCCGGCGTGGTGCTGACCGGCGGGAACGTCGAGGCGTCGCTCCTGGCGCGGTTGGTGGTCCAGCGGCCCATCGCCGTGACGGCGGCGGAAGGGGTGGCGGCGTGAGCGCGCCCATTCGGATCGGGATCCTGTTCGGTGGTCCGTCGGCGGAGCACGAAGTGTCCTGCGCGTCCGCGCTCGGTGTGGCCCGGGCGCTCGCCGGCAGCGGTTACCGCACGGTCGCCATCGGCGTCACCCGCAGCGGCGGGTTCCGGCTGATGCCCGACTCGGTGCTCGCCGAGTTGCGGGACCGGCCGGCCGGAGAGCGGGCCATCGACGACCAACTGGTGGTGACCGGCCCGGCCGTCGAGCTCCGGAGTGGCCCGTGCCCGGGAGTCGTGCAGGTGGCCGCCGGCAACGCACCCGGCGCCGTGCACGCCGAGCTGGACGTGGTCTTCCCGGTGCTGCACGGGCCGTTCGGTGAGGACGGTGTGGTGCAGGGGCTGTTGGAGTCGCTGAACGTGCCGTACGTCGGGTGCGGCATCCTCGCCTCCGCGGTGGGCATGAACAAGGTGGCGATGAAGCGGGCGTTGCGGGCCGAGGGCATCCCGGTCACCCCGTACGTCGCCTTCGACTCGCACACCTACCGGACGGCCGACGACCCGGAGGAACTGGTCGTCGGGCTGCGCCGGCCACTCTTCGTCAAACCGGCCAGCATGGGTTCCTCGATCGGCATCACCCGGGTCGGCGAGGGCGACGACCTGGCCGCCGCCGTGGAGGAGGCGCTCCGCCACGACCAGCTCGTCATTGTCGAGCAGGGGGTCACCGGTCGTGAGCTGGAGTGCGCGGTGCTCGGCGGCTCGCGCCCCGAGGCGTCGGCGGTCGGTGAGGTGCGGGTCGCCGGGGGCTGGTTCGACTACCAGCAGAAGTACTTCGGCGACGCCGACCCGATGATCGTTCCCGCTGTCCTGCCGGACGAGGTGACCGAGCTGATCCGTGACCTGTCACTGCGCGCGTTCGCCGCGATCGGTGGTTGGGGCCTGGCCCGCGTCGACTTCTTCTACGACGAGACGACCGGTTCGGTGTACGTCAACGAACTGAACACCATGCCTGGTTTCACCGCGCACTCGATGTACCCGAAGGTGTGGGCCGCTGTCGGTGTCGGTTACCGGGAGGTGGTGGACCGACTCGTCGAGCTGGCCCGCGTCCGGCACGCCGGACGGCCCGCGACGACGGCGGGGAGCATCCGATGATCCTGCTCTCCGATCCCCGGGTGGCCGCCGTACCCAGTTCCGACGACGGAGACCCGCTGGTCGACCTACGGGCGCTGCCCGAGTTGCGCCTCGACGGCCGCGCGGTCGACCCCGCCGGGGCGTACGCCCGGCTGCGCGCCGAGGTCGTGGACCGCCTGCTGGCCGCGCAGCGTGCCCTGCCCGCCGGGCTGCGCCTGCTGGTGGTCGAGGGTTACCGGCCGTACCAGTCGCAGCTGGCCATCTTCACGGGTTACCGGGACGAGCTGCGTCGCCGGCACCCGGACTGGTCCCCGGAGCGACTGCATCGCGAGACCACCAAGTTCGTCTCACCGGTCGAGGTGGCCCCGCACAGCACGGGTGGGGCCGTTGACCTGACACTGTGCACCGACGACGGCGTGGAACTGGACCTGGGCACGGCCATCGACGCCACCCCGGAGGACAGTGCCGACGCCTGCTTCACCGACGCGCCCACCATCAGCGCGACCGCCCGCCGAAACCGGCAGATCATGGTGGACGCCCTCGGTGGCGCCGGGATGGTGAACTACCCGACCGAGTGGTGGCACTGGTCGTACGGGGACCGTTACTGGGCGCTGATCACCGGGGCGTCACGTACCCGGTACGGGCCGGTGGACCTGACCGTCGCTAGATCGATTCCCGTGCCGGCTGAACGGTAGGCCCGTCCCGTCCGTACCAGGCGGTGACGGAAACACCGAGGACGGGAGTGACGGCGATGAGGGTGCAGCGCAAGCACGTGCTGGCGGCGAGCGTGGCGGTGCTCGCCGCGGCGGGTGTCGCGGTGGGGACCAACCTGGGGTTCGCCGGCACCGCCCCGACACGGTCGTCCGTCTGCTCCGGCTCGGTCACCTTCTCCGCGGAGGGCGGGGCGCCTGCGGCGACCAGCGACCGCTTCCCGGTGGGTACCCGGCTGCGGGTGACGAACCTGGACAACAACCGGGCGGCCACCGTGACGGTGACCGGGCCGTCGGGTAGTTGCGTGCTGCTCAACGCCGCCGCCATGGAGCTGGTCCGGGAGCCCGGGAAGAACGTCATCCGTCGCAACGTGGTGGAGCGCCTCGACGGTGCCGCGCCGCCTGCCGCCGCACCGGCACCCGGAACGGTACGCCCCGGTGCCGCGTCGCCCGCCGCGTCCGGCCCGGCACCCCGGTCGGCGTGCTCGGGTGCGATCACCTTCTTCGAGGAGGCCGCCGGACCGGGGGCCACCAGCGGGCAGTTCCCGGTGGGTACCCGGCTGCGGGTGACCAACCTGGACAACAACCGGGCGACCACCGTGACGGTGACCGGCCCGTCGGGCAGTTGCGTGCTGCTCAACTCCGCCGCGATGGAGCAGATCCGCGAGCCGGGCAAGAACCTGGTCCGCCGCAACACGGTCGAGGTGCTTCGCTGATCTCGGAGGCGGGGCCCGTGCACCGGGCCCCGCCCTAGTCCGCCTGCCAGGTGCCGTCGTCGCGGACGCGAGCCGGGGCACGGCCGAGCAGCAGAGTGGTCAGTGCGGCGTCGATGGTGTCGCCGAGGAACCACTCGCCGGCCTGGTCGAGCGCGAAGACCCGACCCCGCTCGTCGACTGCCAGGATGCTGTCCTGCTGCTCGGTGCCGATCGGGAAGAGGCGTACGCCGAGCACCGCGCCGAAGTCCGCGAGTGTGTCGGCGGTGTGCGCGATCATGTGTGGGCGGATGTCGAAACGCGAGATCCACACCTGCTCGCCCCGGCCGCGCCGGGCGCCGACCAGGCTGGGAAACGCGGTCAGCGCCTCCACAGCCGCCGGAAAGACCGTGTGCTGGTGGGTCGCCCCCGGCACCGCTGTCACATCCCGCACGGCTGCGGCGGCCATTATCTGATCTCCGATGTGCGGTCGCCAGCCGGCCGCGACCAGCGCGTTCGCGACCTCCGTCGGGAAGCGACCAGGGTCGGGATCGGTCGCCGCCGGCGCACGCCAGGTCTCGGTGTACGCCCGAGCCGACTCCGGCAGGACGTTGGCGCGGATCAGGAAGGTGATGCACGATTCGCAGGGCAGTTCGGCGGGACCACCAGCCGGATCGCCGGGCTCACGGATCCGGAAGATCTCGAATCGGGCGCCCTCCAGCAGCGCCGCCGCCTCGGCCCGACCCATCGGCGCAATGCCTTCGGCGGCCCGGCGGTGGTCGTACTCGTGCAGCACGTCGGAGACGACGATCAGCTCGGCGTGAGCCTCCCCGCCCCGGACCAGATCGCCGGGGGGCAACTCGTCGAGATAGCTGCGGACCAGCGGGTGATGATTCAGCGGGACGTCGCCCTTCGCGCCCTCCGCCGTCCAGATCCGCCCGTCGATGGTCAGGTGCGCGGACGTGTTCGGGGTGGCCACCCGGTGGATCTCCCGGACCAGCAGACTCGACGGATCGACGGTGCGGGGAGCGGTCGGCCCGGACGGCTGGCTGCGCCGGTACAACTCCGCCACCACGTCGGTCGGCACCCGTGGCCAGGTGGTAACCGTGCCGGTCTGCTTGTCGATGACCGTCGTCGGCAGGTCCCCGGGGACCGTCCGCACCTCGGTGGGCACGACGGACGTGATGACGTAGCCGAGGTCGAACTCGTCCACCATCGCTGTGCACTCGTGGCCCAGGCGCCGCGAGTCGCGGCGGGCCCACGTGGCGGCGAGCTGTTCGGCCTGCTGACGGTCGATCACGCTCTGAAACTACCGGACTACACGGATCGATGGCAGCCGGTATGGTGCTGCTCTACCGACGGTGACGGGAGGAGCGGCGGTGAGCGAACACGTGGACCGGCACGCCAACCGCGAGCTACGAGCCCGATTCGACGACGTGTACGGGCAATACCAGCAGCTCAGGTCCGGTTTGGACAACCTGCAGACACGGCTCGCCGAGCTCCGGGTGACCCGACGGTCGGCCGACGGTCAGGTCACCGCGACAGTGGGCGCCCGCGGCGAGTTGGTCCAGGTGGAGCTGGCGTCGACCGTCTACCGCGAGCGCGACGCGGGGGCACTCGGCCGAAAAATCACCGAAACGGTCCACGCCGCCGCGACCGCCGCAGCCGACGCCACCCGCGACCTCGTCGCCGAGAGCATGCCAGCCGGCTCCGGCTCGGTGGAGTTCCTGCGTACCGGCAACTACGCGGCCCTGCTCGGTCGAGCCGACGCGGTGCTCGGCAGGCGTGAGGTGAAGGAATGACCGACGGGCAGCTCTGGCTCGATCCGTCCCGGGCGCGTCGGGGTGGCGCCGACCTGGGGCTCGCCGGCGAGGCGGTGACGGCCCGCCGAGCGGCCGAGGGTGGTGCGATCGAGACCGCCAGCGGTGCCAGACCGTGGGGCCGCGACGACATCGGCGCCGCGTTCGAGCGCAACTACCGCGAGATCGAGCAGACCGTCATGCGGGCCTGGGCGGGTGTCGGGCACCGGCTCACCGAGCTGGGTGGCGACGTGGTCCGCGCGGTCGACGCGAGCGTGCAGACCGACGGGGCCAACGCCGCCCGCTTCGGCCGGCTCACCGACCAGCCCTGACGGCCGGGGACACCCGATGAGCGTGCTGCCCAGCCCGATTCCGCACCCACTGGACCTCGCACTGTGGGACGTTCCAGGCTGGATCTACGAGGCCCTCGACTGGGTCGTCGGTGTGCAGTGGCCGGAGGGCAACGAGCGGGCCGTCTGGGACGTCGCCGACCGGTGGTACGACGTCGCCTCGGTGCTCGCCGGCCCGCAGACCGACGCCGCCGCGGCCGCCGTCGAGGTGCGCAACGGCTACGGCGGGGTCGGGGCCGTCGACGCGGCATTCGAGGCTGCCTGGCGAGGCATCGCCGAAAACCCCGACGCCCCGCTGCCCGTGCTGCTCGCGGTCACCGCCGACCTCGGCCGCCTGGTCGAGGAATGCGGGTGCGACATCGAGGGCGCCAAGCTCGAAGTCTGGATCGAGCTGGGCATCCTGGTCATCGAGTTGCTCTCGGTGGCGGTCGCGGCGGTGCTGACCGCCGGTGCCGCCACCCCTGCCGCCGGCGCGGCGATCGGCGCGACGCGGCTGCTGGTCCAACAGATCATCAAGCGGTTGATGGGCCAACTGGCCAGCAAGTCGCTCAAACACGGGCTCCGGGAGGCCGGCGAGCGAGCCGCCAAGGAGGTCACCCGCGAAGGGGTGCGGGGGCTCGCCAAGCGGGCCGCCCGCGAAGGGCTGGAGGAGGCCGCGGAGGAGAGCGGCGTCACGCTGGCCACCCAGGCGTACCAGAACTCCACCGGGAGGGCGCACGGCCTGGACCTGACCGACCTCGGCGCGTCGGCGGTCGGCGGGATGGCCGGCGGGGCGGTCGCACCGCTCGCCGGGCTCGGCCGCCACGCGACGGGGCGAGCGGCCCGAGTCGGTGAACACCTGGGGCGGGAGATGACCGGCGAGGTGCTCGCCGACAGCGCTGCCAGCCTCGCCACCGGCCAGGGCCTGACCTCGATGGAGGACGTGGCACGCGCCGCCGCGTCCGGAGCCACCGGCTCGGTGACCGGCCAGACCGACCACGCGCTACGCGCCCGGCTCGACGCACAGACCAACGCCCTCGCCGGGGCCTCACTGGTCGGCCCCGCACTGCCGTCGGTGGCGGCGCTCGGGTCCTCCTCTTCTTCCGGGGCGAGTTTGGATGGGCCTTCTTCTCCGGTCGTTCCGACGCAGACCACGCCATCGAACGACGTGGTCCCGCTACGCGCCGACCCGCCGGCCGTCGCCGACGTGCACGTATCGGCGTCAGCAACGGTGGGCGCCAGTTACGACGTGGATCGCGTCGACGATCCGCTGCGCGCGCCCGAGCCGATGCCGTCGACGAACGCACAATTCCTGACGGACGCGGCCATCACACAACCGGTCGCGGCCGGTCAGACACCACCGGCGGTGGCTGCTGATTCGGCACTGCCTGCGGTGGCCGTCGATCCGGTGCTGTCATCGGTGGCTGCTGCTCCGGCGCTGTCCTCGATGGACTCCGGTCCGACGCTGTCGCCGGTGGCCGCTGATCCGACGCTGCCGCCGGTGGCCGCTGATCCGACGCTCTCGTCGGTGGCAACCGATCCGAGGCTGTCGTCGGTGACCGCTGATCCGAGGTTGTCGTCGGTGGCCGCACCCGTGGCCGGCACCGTCGAGCCGGTTGGCGGGCCGGCCACCGGTGTCACGCCGGGCCAGCCCGCGAGCCCGCCGCACACCGCCGGTCCGGTCGCCTGGTCTCCGTCGACCGGCGCGCCCACACCGACAACCGTCCCCGGCCCGACGCCGCCGGGCACCTCAGCTGCCCCGCTGGTCGGGACGACCCCGACGGTGGTGGGCCGTTCCGCAGTGCCGTCCCGCGCAACCACATCAACAGTGCGCGCACCGGCCCCGGCACCCGAGCATCCGGCCCGGGGCAGGGCGTCGATCCCCGTCGACCTGGTCTTCGGCGATCCGGTCGTGTCGGCAACGGAGACCGACGACTTCTACGCCGCGCAGTGGGCCGCCGAGGCCGAAGCCGCCGAGCGGCGGCGGTACCAGGGCCACTACGAATCGCAGCGGACCGGCTTCGAGCACAACCGCCGCCAGGCAGAGGCGACCCGACTGCGCGCCCGGGCCGCAGAGCACGATCGCAGGGCAATCGAGTACGCCACCTACGCCCGACAGTTGCACCAGGCAGGTCACCGGCAGTGGGCCGACGGCTGGCAGCGGGCCGCGAACGACGAAGCACGCGCGTACGCCCAATGGCGTGACCTGGCAGACGCGGTGCTGACCGGCACCACGGCACCGCCGGTCGTGGACATCGACGCCGCCACCTTCGAACACGCCAACCGGGACGTGGGCGCGCTCGCGCTCGGCGCTGTGGAGACTTCCGGCCCGTCCCGGCTCACCGGCGACGACGATCCTCCACCGATCGACGACTCCCGGCCGTACGGGCAGCCTGGAGGGCTTCGCCCGCCGCTCGCCCTGCACCAGGTCGACGTGGAACGGCAGATGCCCCGCGAGCAGGACGGCACCATCACCCGCACCGCCGACCCCCGCAGGGGCGGCTGGTTCCGGCTCCTCAATGACGGAGGTCCCGCCGCCGACGCCACCCGGGGCATCAACTGCCTGGACTGCACGCTGTCGTTGTTCGAGACCTGGGTCCACGGGCGGCCCCGGGTGTCCGCGCCCCGCACCTTCGACGGCTACCTGGACGGTGACATCCGCCGACCCATCCGTGGCGAGGCCGGCGGCCCAGGCCGGGTGGAGGACATCACCGGTGGGCGCTTCCAGCAACTCCTCGCCCCGTCCGGCCAACGCACGTACGCCGAGCAGGCGCGGCAGGCCGCCGACCGGGGTTACCGCAACCTGCGAGACCAGCTGCTCCTCGGAGGCCACGGCAGCTACGCGTTCCTGGTCACCGAGTGGGCACACGGCGGTTCGCACGCCTGGGTGGCGCTCAACCAGAACGGCACCGTGCTCTACGTCGACCCGCAGACCGGTGTGGTCCGGGACCGGCCGTTGTACCCCGACGTGGTCGGCATCGACGCGCTGGTGCTGGGCGGCGACGGCCGACCGATGCCGCTCGGCGGGCTACCCCGAGGCCGGTTCAGCGAGCGGCCGGACCTCCCGGACCACCCCTCGACGTACGACAGCGGCGGCCACGGTGACCCGTACGTCAACCGGATGTACCTGCTCCTGGACGGCCCGGGCTCGGCGGGTGTAGGTGACAGTGCGGCGACCTCGGGCCACTCGGACCAGCCACCGACCGACCTCAATCTGCTCACGACTGCGGAGTTGGCTGCGCTGACGGAGCTTCGCGAGCGGGCCCTCGGAGCCGCTGATCAGGTCGAGGATGCCCTGGCCCGGGTCGGGCGGAGTGTGGCTGACACGCTCGGCCTCGGTGAATCGATCCGACTACGGGGTCGAAGGTTTCGCGTCAAAGGGCTGGAATCGCTGGCACGGAAGTATCTCGACGAAGCCCGCCTCGCCGAGATCGACGTGATCGAGTTCGCGTCCGAAGTCAACGACGCCCTGAGATTCTGTTTCGAGATGCCGCCCGGTGAGCACTACACCGAAGCCGTCGAACTGGTCCTTGCTGGGCTGGTAGAGGCTGACTTCTCAGTGCCAAGTTCAACATGTAAGAACTTTTGGCGGCCGGGGAATCGCTTCTATGGATTGAACTGCACCCTCCGGTCGCCCGACGGGATGCTGATCGAGTTGCAGCTGCACACCCCGGCATCACGAGAGGCGTGGTTGGCAACCCACGGAGAGTATGAGGTCGTGCGACGGCCGTCGAACAGTCCGGAACGGCGAATCGACGCGTTTCTGCGGATGCTTGTCGCGAACCGCGAGCGCGGCCTGCCGGATGCTCTGCCGGCCGGACTGGACCTCCGTTTCCGCCCGAAGGACGCCACTTTCGCGAAATGGATCAGCCAGAACCCCGACGCTTGGCGTGAGTATCGCGGCTGGCTGAGTCGGCATGGGACAAGTCTTGCGCAGGTTGTGCGGGAGTTTGAGCTAGGGTCTCGTGACTTCCCGGTAGCACCGCACGTTGCCGAAGAGTTGGAGCGGGAGATTGTTGAGCTACTACGTGATCTACCGGACTGATGAGCAAGGAGAGCCGGCGGGTCTCTTCGTCATGGACGCGGGGCACGGACAGGCCGTTCTCTGGGACCATCGCGCTCGCGCCTGGGCTTATGACCCTGGTCTCGTTGTGCGCTTCCTCGACGACTACCGGAATTTCGACCGCTACAGGAACGTGAGCCGCGCCGAGGCTGAAGCGGTGGCCGAGACGGTCACCGGCGGCGAGAAGTTGCCCGCCGAAGGCGAGCTACGCGCCATGTTCGAAAGCGGTGCCGGAGCTGACCGTTGAGGCCGACGCACGGCGATCTCCACTACGACTTCCGATCAGGACTCGGTCCACCTTAGGGGCTTGGGCGCGGACCCGGACATCGCGAGAGCGGCGTAGGCATTGCTCCGCGAGTTGGTCGACGGGAGGGAGGGCCAGTGACGGCCGAAGGGTTGGACGCTCGGTTGGTGCTGGCGGGGGAGCGTTACGAGCAGGCGGTCTTCGGTGGTGACGCGAAGTCGTTGGACGAGGCGGAGCGGGACCTGGCGGCGCTGGAAGCGGATGTGGGTCTTGCCTGACCGGCGGTCTCCGGTGGCACGGTAAGCGGGCGGGGTGGGCGCGAGAGTTGGTGTGTCCGAATAAGATCGACGCATGGCGAGATCCGGCTCGGAGAGCACCTGGTCCACTGTCTGGGCATGGCCGGTTGGCATTGCGATCGGTTTGGCTGTCGGCATCCCCGTGTTCGGTGCGAAGGGTGGGGTGGCTTTCGGCGTCGCCCTGGGCGTTGCCATCGCGGTCGGCCTCGGCCTGGTGAGAGGTCGAAAGTCCGTCGAGTCTGCCCCGGCAGGTCTCCCGGCCCAGGGCGACGAGCGTGACCACTCGGGCCGGCGTGCGACGGACGGCAGTGCCACCAGCGTCGACGCGGACGGACCGCACCGACCGTGATCGACTCCGGTTTCAGGAAGACGGGGCATCCAGCGCTGTGGGATAGCCCCGTTTCCGTGAAGTCGAGTGGATCACGCTCGGGGGCGGACGCAGGGCCGGACATCGGCACACAGCCGGTGGGGCCGGGCAGTGTGGCGGAGGCGGTGGCCGTACAGGAGGAGTTGCGGCCGCTGGTCGACCTGGTCGGGCCGGGGCCCAGCGCGCCTGCGACGGTGGCCGGCCTGGATGTCGCGTACTCCCAGGGCGGTGACCTTCTGGCGGCGGCCGTGACGGTGCTGGACGCCCGGACGTTGGAGGTTGTTGATTCCGCGGTCAGCGTGGGACGGCCCGCGTTCGACTATGTGCCGGGGTTGTTCGCCTTCCGTGAGTTGCCCGCGCTGCTCGCCGCACTGGACCGCCTGACCGTTGTGCCCGACCTGTTGGTCTGCGACGGGCACGGGCTCGCTCATCCGCGTCGGTTCGGTCTCGCCTGTCACCTCGGGGTGGTCACCGGATTGCCCGCGATCGGGGTGGGGAAGACACCACTGGTCGGGACGTGGGATCCGCCGGCTGACCAGCGGGGTGCCTGGTCGCCGCTCCGCGACGGCGGTGACGTCGTCGGCCGGGTGCTGCGTACCCAGGACGGCGTGAAGCCGGTCTTCGTCAGCGTCGGGCATCGGATGAGCCTGGAGAACGCGACAGCGCAGGTGGTCGCGTTGTCCCCGCGCTACCGGCTGCCGGAGACCACCCGCACCGCCGACCGCCTCAGCCGCGACGCCCTCGCCCAGGCCCAACAAGCCGACTAATCGAGGCTCGACCGACCGTGCCGGGCGCCCGCTCGGCCTGCGGTGAACCGGTGCGATGCTCATCCTCTCCGCAGGTCGACGGGCTGGGCCGTAAACCGTAACGCCGCACACATCCGGGCCGCTCTATGACCGGTGGGTTGGATGGGCCGGTAGTAGCCTGTCCCGCGGACCCCACCCGGGGAGAACGGCGAGGTGATCATGACGGTGCGTCGACGTACGACGCGGCTCGCGGCGGTCTGCGCTCTGGTGGGCGGCCTGGTGCTGCTCGGCGCGTCGCCGGCGTCTGCCGACAGCGACGTGGTCCGGGTCGGTGCGGCCAGCAGCTTCGCCGCCGGTGGTTCTCCGCAGGGGGTGAACGTCGCGGTACGCAAGCGCACCGACGGGTGCGTCATCCTGCGTACCGCGCTGGGTCTGCGCCTCGAAGGTCTCCAGCCGGAACAGGTGACTGTCGAGGTCGCCGCGGACGGGCGCTGGCTTCCGGTGGGCGTGTCGGGCAGCACTGGCACGGTGCAGACCGCGCAGACGTCGCCTGCGAAGCCAAGGCTGTGCAAGGGCAAGGGGATCACGGTGCGGTACCGGGTGGCGATCGCCGCGGGTGTCCCCGGGGGTCGGCTCGTCGTGACCGGCGTGGGTCTCAGCGCCGAGGGTCAGACGTTGGGTAACCACAGCGATACGGCCCGGGTGACCGGTGCGCGGGTGACCCCGTCGCCGACGCCGTCGAAGACGCCGTCTCCCACCCCGACTCCCACCGAGGTCGCGACAGTCGACGAGGCGGTGAACCCAGCAGCTCTGGTGTCCAGCGCGCCGGACACCAAGCCGGCTGCCGCGGAGTCGTCCGGCGGAGGGTCGCCGGTGATGTTCTTCGGCATCGTGATGGTGGCTGTCGGCCTGCTGCTCGTCGTGCTGCTGTTGCGGCGGTCGCGGCAGGACCGCAAGCCGTCCGACGAGTCGCCGGGCGCGTTGCCGGGCGCGTTGCCGGGCAACCCCGGCGGCACGACCTACCGCGCCGGTGGTAGGCCCCCGGCCGCGCCCGGTCACCCAGGTCAGGTGTACGGCCAGCAGCCTCCAGCCCCGAGCTGGGGTGCGGCGCCGTCGCCGCGACCCGCCGCCGGCGGGGTCTACGGTGCACCGTCGGGCGGTGCCGGTGCTGTGCCAGAGGCGACGCAGCCGATGCCTGGCTCACCGCAGACCGGGAAGCCGCCCACCGACGAGGGTGGCCACACAGTCTTCATTCCTCGGCTCCCCGGCTGAGGCAGGCACGAACCGGTGCCTCCGTTAGGCTCAGGATCGGTGTCTAACTTGCGGCCTAGGAGTGGAACACGTGTCTGATCTGTCCCAGATCGTGAAGGCGTACGACGTTCGAGGGACGGTGCCGGACCAGTGGGACGAACGAGCCGCCGAGGCGCTCGGGGCGGCGTTCACCCAGCTGCTCAACTCCACTGACGAGCCGGGCGACGCGGTCGTCGTCGGGTACGACATGCGGGCCACCTCGCCCGGGCTGGCCGCCGCGTTCGCCGCCGGCGTACGGGCAGAGGGGCGCTCGGTGATCGAGATCGGGCTCGCCTCCACGGACCTGCTCTACTTCGCCTCCGGCTCGCTCGACCTGCCCGGCGCGATGTTCACGGCCAGCCACAACCCCGCGCAGTACAACGGCATCAAGATGTGCCGTTCCGGTGCCCGTCCGATCGGCCAGGAGAGCGGTCTGGCGGAGATCCGGGAGCGGGCCCAGGCCCTTCTGGACTCCGGCGAAGCCCGTCCGGCCGGTGAGCCGACCCGGCCGGCCGAGCGGCGAGACCTGCTCCCCGACTACGCCGGCTACCTGCGCAAGCTGGTGGACCTCTCGGGCATCCGGCCGTTGAAGGTGGTCGTCGACGCCGGTAACGGGATGGGTGGCTTCACCGTCCCGACCGTGCTGGGTGACGCCGCCCTGTCGCCGCTGCCGCTGGAGATCGTGCCGCTCTACTTCGAGTTGGACGGCAGCTTCCCCAACCACGAGGCCAACCCGTTGGACCCGGCGAACCTGGTGGACCTCCAGCGCGCGGTTGTCGAGCACGGCGCCGACATCGGGTTGGCCTTCGACGGCGACGCCGACCGGTGCTTCGTGGTGGACGAGCGGGGCGAGCCGGTCTCACCGTCGGCGATCACCGCGTTGGTCGCCGCGCGTGAGCTGGCCAAGCACCCGGGTTCCACGGTGATCCACGGCCTGATTACCTCCAGCGCGGTCGCGGAGATCATCCGTGAGCACGGTGGGCAGCCGGTGGTCGCCCGGGTCGGGCATTCCTTCATCAAGGCGGAGATGGCCCGCACGAACGCCGTCTTCGGCGGCGAGCACTCCGCGCACTACTACTTCCGCGACTTCTGGTTCGCCGACACCGGCATGCTCGCGGCGATGCACACCCTGGCGGCGTTGGGCGAGCAGTCGCTGCCGCTGTCCGTGTTGGCTGGCGAGTACGAGCGCTACATCGCCTCCGGCGAGATCAACTCGACGGTGACCGACCAGGCTGCGGCGGTGGCCGAGGTGCGGGCCGCGTACCCCGACGCGGTGGCCGACGAGATGGACGGGCTCACCCTGCGCTTCCCCGACGGCGCCTGGTTCAACCTGCGTGCGTCCAACACCGAGCCGCTGCTGCGGCTCAACGTCGAGGCGCCCTCCCGTGATCGGATGGTCTCGCTCCGGGACGACGTGCTCGACCGCGTTCGCCGATAAGATCGCCTGCGCCGGTCGGCACCGCCGTCGGTGAAGCCGCACACGTGGAAGGAGCCGTGCCATGGCCCTGGATCCGCAGTTGCTCGAGATTCTTGCCTGTCCGGACACGCACCACGCCCCGCTCACCTACGATGCCGAGGCGCAGACGTTGACCTGCACGGAGTGCGGCCGGATCTTCGAGGTCCGTGACGACGTGCCGGTGCTGCTGCTCGACGAGGCGCGCGGCGGCAGTGGGGGGCAGCCCTCATGATCGACGGTACGGCCGGGGTCAGCGGACGTCGCGACGCCGACGAGGCCCTGCTCGACAACCCGGACGCGCTGGCCGAGCACGACCCGGGTGGCATGCTCCGGCACACGGCGTCGGCCGGTGCGCAGGTCCGGGAGAGCGCCGCCCTGGCCGCCGAGGCGAACCTGTCGGTCCTCGCCGACGACGGGCGGCCCCGAGCCGTGGTCATCGCCGGCATCGGCACGGCGGGGCGTACCGGGGATGTGCTGGCCACTGTCGCCGGGCCCCGCTGCCCGGTCCCGATCATCGGGCACCGCAGCGCGGGCGTGCCTGGCTGGGTGGGCGCGGCCGACGTGGTGATCGCGGTGAGCGCGTCGGGCCGCAGCCCGGAGGCGCTCGGCGCGGCGGAGGCCGCGCACCGACGCGGTGCCCGACTGGTCGCCGTGGGCGCTCCCGACTCGCAGTTGCAGTCGATCGCCGAGCAGGCCCGGGCGCCGTTCATTCCGGTACCCCGGCGTGCGCCAGCGCGAGCCAGCCTCTGGGCGCTCACCGTGCCGGTCCTGCTCGCCGCCCGTTCCCTCGGGCTCGTGAAGGTCAACGAGGCGGACCTGGCGGAGACCGCGGCCCGGCTCGACGCGGACGCCGACCGCTGTCGGTCCGCCGCGGAGTCGTTCGTCAACCCGGCCAAGTCGCTGGCCCTGGGGCTGGCCGGTTCGATCCCGATCGTCTGGGGTTCGTCCCCGCTGGCGACGGTGGCCGCCCGCCGGTTTGGCGACACCCTGTCCGCCAACGCCCGCTACCCGGTGGTCACCGGAGCGCTGGGTGAGGCCGGTCGGGGCCGGGTCGGCCTGCTCGACGGCGTCTTCGGCGGCCTGGCCGAGGGGGAGCGCGACATCTTCGCCGACCCGACCGACGACGACGGCGAGGGCACCCGGCTGCGGTTGGTGCTGCTGCGTGACGGCGGGCTCAACGCCGAGGACGACACCGACGAACCCTTCGCCGTCGAGGAGCGCCGCGCGGACGCGGTGCAGACCCTCGCCGAGCGTCGCGGTGTGCGGTGCGACGTGGTGACCGCCGAGGGTGGCTCCGCGCTGGAGCGGTTGGCCTCGCTGATCGCGGTCCCGGATTTCGCCTCGATCTACCTTGCTCTGGCACACGGGTTGGACCCGATGGCCGTTCCGGCCATCACCGAGATGAAGGAGCTGTCGAACCAGTGAGCGGACGTAGGGGGCGGCGCGTCATGCGCGGACCGGTCGGCTTCGTGCGGCGAAGCGGAGCGGTGGCGTGAGCGCCAACGGTGGGACGAAGGCGATTGTCGCCGCCCTCCTGGCCAACGTCGGCATCGCCGTCACCAAGTTCATTGCGTTCCTGCTCTCCGGCTCGTCGTCGATGTTGGCCGAGGCGGTCCACTCGGTCGCCGACTCCGGCAACCAGGGCCTGCTGCTGCTCGGCGGTAAGCGGGCGAAGCGGGCGGCCACCCCGGAGCACCCGTTCGGGTACGGCCGGGAGCGCTACATCTACGCGTTCATCGTGTCCATCGTGCTGTTCAGCATCGGTGGCCTGTTCGCCCTGTACGAGGCGTATCACAAGTGGCAGGACCCGCACGGCATCAAGTCCTGGCACTGGCTGCCCGTCGTGGTGCTGGTGGTGGCGATCGTCCTGGAGTCGTTCTCCTTCCGGACCGCCATCAAGGAGTCCAACCACACCCGGGGCAACCAGTCCTGGGTGCGCTTCATCCGCCGGGCCAAGGCGCCGGAGCTGCCGGTGGTGCTGCTGGAGGACTTCGGCGCGCTGGTCGGTCTGGTGTTCGCGCTCTTCGGTGTCACGATGACGCTGATCACCGGAAACGGTGAGTGGGACGCCGCGGGCACCGCGATGATCGGCATCCTGCTGGTCGTGATCGCCGTCGTGCTGGCCATCGAGACGAAGAGCCTGCTGCTCGGTGAGGGCGCCGAGGCGTCCGAGCTGGCCGCCATCGAGCGAGCCGTCACCGACGGCCCCGAGGTGGAGCAGATCATCCACATGAAGACGCTCTACCTGGGGCCGGAAGAGCTGATGGTGGCTGCCAAGATCGCCGTGCCGGAGTGGGAGAGCGCCCACGACCTGGCGCGCGGCATCAACGCCGTCGAGGCGCGGATCCGCGCGGCGGTGCCGATCGCCCGGGTGATCTACCTGGAGCCGGACGTCTACAGCGTCGCTGCGGCCAAGGCCGGCACCGGCGCTGCCGCCGACACCGCTGTGCCGCAGGCCGGCGGTGCGTCCGGTGAGGCGACAGGGCGGGCCGGGGGCTGACACGTGGAGCCGCTGTACGGACCGATCCGCGACTACGCCTGGGGTTCCCGTTCCGCCATCGCGCTTCTTCAGGGGCGGCCGGTACCCAGCGAGGGGCCGGAGGCCGAGCTGTGGTTGGGCGCCCACCCGGGCGCCCCGGCCAGCGTGGCCCGTGCCGGCCTGCGGGTGAGCCTCTGTGACCTGGTGCGGGACGAGCCGGGGCAGTGGCTCGGCCAGCGGGTGTCCGAGCGGTTCGGCAGCCGGTTGCCGTTCCTGCTCAAGGTCCTCGCGGCCGACGCGCCGTTGAGTCTGCAGGCACACCCGGACGCCGAACAGGCCCGGGCCGGCTTTGCGGCGGAGGAGGGGCGCCCCGAGGGGGAACGCAACTACTCCGACCCGCACCACAAGCCGGAGTTGCTGGTCGCGCTCACCCCGTTCGAGGCGCTGTGCGGTTTCCGGGATCCGACGGAGTCGGCCGAGGCGCTCGCCGCGTTCGGCGTACCGGAGTTGTCGCCGGTGGTCGCCGCGTTGCGTACCGGGCCGGCGGGGCTGCGGACGGCGGTGCGGACGCTGCTCGGCTGGCCGGTCGCCGAGCGCGCCGCGTTGTTGGGTTCCGTGCTGGCCTCACCGGCCGACGGACCGGACGCGGAGCTGGTGCACCGGTTGGCCAAGGCGTACCCGGCGGACCCGGGCGCGCTGGTGGCGCTGCTGTTGCACCACGTACGTCTGGTGCCGGGGGAGGGGATCTGGATGCCGGCCGGCAACCTGCACGCCTACCTGAGCGGCTGTGGTGTGGAGATCATGGCGGCCAGCGACAACGTGTTGCGCGGTGGTCTGACCCCGAAGCGGGTGGACGTCGACGAGTTGCTGCGGGTGCTGCGCTTCGAGGTGCTCGACGATCCGGTACGCGCCGCGCAGCCGGTGGGCCCGGGTGTGGCCTGGTGGCCCGTGCCGGTGGACGACTTCGCGCTGCACCACGTACGCGTCGACGCGGCGGTGCCCACCGTCACGTTGCCGCTGCCCGGCCCTCGTGTGGTGCTCTGTGGTGGCGGTTCGATCACGGTGGACGATGGCGCCGGGGCGGTCACGCTCGTGTCCGGCCAGGCAGCGATCGGCACGGCGGCCGGCGAGCCGCTGCGGATCAGCGGCGTCGGGGATGCGTACGTGGCGACGTCGGGGCTGAGCTGACGACGCAAGGCCACGACACAAGTCCGACTTTCCCGGAATAGCTTGACGCGCCCCTGGCTGAGTGTGACTCTATGAGTACGCAGCGTTATCGCGACGACGGTCCGAGAACGTGCGGGGGAACCAAACCGGGGGGATGCACGGGGCGGGCGGGACGTGGGCGGCTTGATCCGTCCACCACCGACCGCCCCGTGCGCTGTCCGCGGCCGGTCCCCCGGATGCCCGCCGCCAACGCGCGTAAGGTGGAGGGTCGGCGCAGACATCGTTCGACAGGAGCTTTCATGACCAGCACCCTCCCGGCGGCCGCCAGCGGTACGCCGTCCGAGGCCCGGCCGAGCACGCTCGCCGACGGCGACTTCAAGGTGGCGGATCTGTCGCTCGCGGAGTTCGGGCGTAAGGAAATCCAGCTCGCCGAGCACGAGATGCCCGGCCTGATGGCGATTCGCCGCGAGTTCGCCGAGGCGCAGCCGCTCGCCGGCGCGCGGATCACCGGCTCGCTGCACATGACCATCCAGACCGCCGTCCTGATCGAGACGCTCGTCGCGCTCGGTGCTCAGGTGCGCTGGGCGTCGTGCAACATCTTCTCCACCCAGGACCACGCCGCCGCGGCGATCGTCGTCGGCCCGGACGGCACGCCCGAGGCTCCGGCCGGCGTCCCGGTGTACGCGTGGAAGGGCGAGACCCTCCCGGAGTACTGGTGGTGCACCGAGCAGGTGCTCGCCTGGCCGGACGGGCAGGGCCCGAACATGATCCTCGACGACGGCGGTGACGCCACCCTGCTGGTGCACAAGGGCGCCGAGTTCGAGAAGGCCGGGGCGGTCCCGCCGGTCGAGTCGGCCGACTCCGAGGAGTACGCCGTCATTCTCGAGCTGCTGCACCGCTCGCTCGCCGAGGACGGCCAGCGTTGGACCCGGATCTCCACCGGCATCAAGGGCGTGACCGAGGAGACCACCACCGGTGTGCACCGGCTCTACGAGATGCACCGGGCGGGCACCCTGCTCTTCCCGGCCATCAACGTCAACGACTCGGTGACCAAGAGCAAGTTCGACAACAAGTACGGCTGCCGGCACTCGCTGATCGACGGCATCAACCGGGCCACCGACGTGCTGATCGGCGGCAAGATGGCCGTGGTGATGGGCTACGGCGACGTGGGCAAGGGCTGTGCCGAGTCGCTGCGCGGTCAGGGCGCCCGGGTCGTGGTGACCGAGGTCGACCCGATCTGCGCGTTGCAGGCCGCGATGGACGGTTACCAGGTCGCCACTCTGGACGACGTTGTCGAGCAGGCGGACATCTTCATCACCGCCACCGGCTGCTTCGACGTCATCACCAACGAGCACATGGCCCGGATGAAGCACCAGGCCATCGTCGGCAACATCGGCCACTTCGACAACGAGATCGACATGGCCGGTCTGGCCAAGCGTTCCGACGTGGAGCGGATCAACATCAAGCCGCAGGTCGACCTGTGGCGCTTCGCCGACGGTCACGCCATCATCGTGCTCTCCGAGGGTCGCCTGCTGAACCTGGGCAACGCCACCGGCCACCCGAGCTTCGTGATGTCGAACTCGTTCGCCAACCAGACGATCGCCCAGATCGAGCTGTTCACCAAGACCGAGGACTACCCGATCGGCGTTTACGTGCTGCCCAAGCACCTGGACGAGAAGGTGGCCCGGCTGCACCTGGGCGCGCTCGGCGCCAAGCTGAGCACGCTGACCAAGGAGCAGGCCGCCTACCTGGGCGTCTCCACGGAGGGTCCGTTCAAGCCGGATCACTACCGCTACTGATCGACGGTTCTTCGACCGGGTCGGCTGTTCGCAGCCGGCCCGGTTCGTCGTATCCGCCGCCGGCTCAGCCGGAGCGGGGGTCGCGCCGGGTGGGGCGGAACCACGTCCAGACGCACCAGACCAGCCACCCGACCGACACGATGGTGGCGAGCGCCCGCATGCGCAGCGCGCTGAGCAGCAGCACCACGGCCAGCACCGTCAGCCACGGCAGGAATCCCTTCACGACGGGATCCTCCCACAGCCCGCTGGGGGCGATCTGGCTCCCGGAGGTCGAAGAGCCTGGTCACGGGGCGAGTGAGCTTGTCGCGAACGACTTGACGCGAGCCGTGAGCGGGAGGAAGGTATGCCTGCCCTAAGTTAGTTGAGGCGTGCCTAATCACTCGGAGCCCGGATGTTCGCCACCTACCTGATCGGCCTGCGGGAAGGCCTGGAGGCCACCCTGGTGGTCAGCATCCTCGTCGCCTTCCTGGTGAAGTCGCAGCGCCGGGACCGGTTGCCCCAGGTCTGGGCGGGCGTCGGCCTGGCCGTGGCGCTCTCGGTGCTCTTCGGCTGGCTGATCGAGTACACGTCGACCTCGCTGCTGGCCCGTTCCGAGGACCGCGAGCTGTTCGAGGCGATCACCTCCGTCGCCGCCGTGGTCTTCGTCACCTGGATGATCTTCTGGATGCGCCGGGCCGCCCGGACCATCGCGGGCGAGCTGCGAGGCAAGCTCACCGACGCGCTGGCCGTCGGGTCCCTGGCGGTCGCCGGCATGGCGTTCCTCGCGGTGGTCCGCGAAGGGCTGGAGACGGCGTTGATCTTCTACTCGGCCGCCCAGGGAGCCGCCGGCGACAGTGGCCCGCTGCTCGCGTTGATCGGCGGCGTCGTCACCGCCGTGGTCCTCGGCGTGCTGCTCTACGCCAGCGCCGTACGCATCAACCTCGGCACGTTCTTCACCTGGACCGGCGCCCTGCTGATCCTGGTCGCCGCCGGCATCCTCAAGTACGGCGTCCACGACTTCCAGGAGGCCGGTGTCCTGCCCGGCCTGAACGACCTGGCCTTCGACATCACCAGCGTGCTCGACCCGACCACCTGGTACGCCCACCTGCTCGCCGGCATGTTCAACGTGACTCCCGCCCCCACGGTGCTGGAGACGATCGCCTGGGTCGCGTACGCCGTACCGGTCCTCCTGCTCTTCCTGCGACCGGCCCGGCGTAAGCCGGCACCCGCCGCGACCACCACCACCGTCACCGAGCGCGGGGCCGGGTCCGGCACCGAGGCTGAGGCCGAGGCGGCGTCCACGTCGCCGCGGGCCTGACCCCACGAGGAGAGACAGCTCAGATGCGTACCACCCAGTTCTTCGCGCTGGCCGCCGCCGGTGTGCTGGCGACGGCCGGTCTGGCCGCGTGTTCCGACTCCGACAAGGGCGACCCGGCCGCGGCCGGTAGTGCGATCGTGGTCAAGGCCAGCGACACCGCCTGCGAGGTCGGCACGACCGACCTGGGCGCCGGCACCGCCACCTTCAAGATCACCAATTCGGGCGCCAAGGTGACCGAGTTCTACGTGTACGCCGACGGCGACCGGGTGATGGGCGAGGTGGAGAACATCGCCCCCGGGCTCAGCCGTGAGCTGCACGTCGAGCTGCCGGCCGGGACGTACCAGACGGCCTGCAAGCCGGGGATGAGCGGCAAGGGCATCCGGGGGGCGCTCAAGGTCAGCGGGTCCGCCCAGCCGCTCACCGCCGACGCCGCGTTGGGTGACGCCACCGCCAACTACCAGCGCTACGTCAAGAGCCAGACCACCGCGCTTCTCGCCAAGACCGAGGAGTTCGTCGGCGCGGTCAAGGCCGGTGACGTCGCGAAGTCCAAGGCGCTCTACCCGGTCGCCCGCACCTACTGGGAGCGGATCGAGCCGGTGGCCGAGATCTTCGGCGACCTCGACCCCAAGATCGATGGCCGCGAGGAGGTCATCGAGGAGGGGATGGAGTTCACCGGCTTCCACCGGATCGAGAAGGACCTCTGGGAGTCCGGCGACATCAGCAAGGACGGCCCGATCGCCGACCGGCTGCTGGTCGACGTGAAGGAGATCGTGGCCAAGGCCAACGCCGAGAAGCTCTCGCCGCTCCAGCTCGCCAACGGTGCCAAGGAACTGCTCGACGAGGTGGCCAGCGGCAAGATCACCGGCGAGGAGGACCGCTACTCGCACACCGACCTGTGGGACTTCGCCGCCAACCTCGAAGGCTCCAAGGCCGCCGTCTCCGCCCTCCGTCCCGCGTTGCAACAGCGCTCGCCGGAGCTGGTCACGCAGCTCGACACCGAGTTCGCCAACGTGGAGGCGCTGCTCGGCAAGCACCGCGACGGCGACGGGTGGAAGCTGCACACCGCGTTGAGCAAGCCCGAGCTCAAGGAGCTCTCCGACGGGATCAACGCCCTCGCCGAGCCGATCAGCAAGGTCGCCGCGGCCGTCGCGAAGTGACCGGACCTCAGGGGGACAGATGAGCGGGAGCGGGTTGACCCGGCGGCGGGCGATCACGCTCGCCGGCGCCGGGGTGGCCGGGGTCGCCGGTGCGGCGGTCGGCGTGGGGGCGATGGTGAACGGCTCCCACGGCCCGGCCGCGGCGAGCGACCACCCGGCCGGGGCGGTGCCGTTCCACGGCGAGCACCAGGCCGGCATCGTCACCCCGGCACAGGACCGGCTGCACTTCGTCGCCTTCGACGTGATCACCAAGGACCGGGCCCGGCTGGTCGAGCTGCTCGAAGAGTGGACGGCCGCCGCCGCCCGGATGACAGCGGGCCAGGACGCCGGGGTTCTCGGCGCGGTCGGAGGGATGCCGGAGGCCCCACCGGACGACACCGGTGAGGCGCTCGGTCTGCCTCCCTCGCAGCTCACCCTGACCATCGGCTTCGGGCCGACGCTGTTCCGCGACGCCGACGGTCGGGACCGCTTCGGCATCGCCGACCGGCGGCCCGCAGCCCTCGCCGAGCTGCCGAAGTTCCCGGGCGACGCGTTGCAGCCACAGCTCTCCGGGGGCGACCTCTGCGTGCAGGCCTGCGCCAACGATCCGCAGGTGGCCGTGCACGCGATCCGTAACCTGGCCCGGCTCGGCATGGGAGTGGTCAGCGTCCGCTGGTCGCAGCTCGGCTTCGGCCGTACCTCGTCGACCTCCCGGGAGCAGGCCACCGCGCGCAACCTGTTCGGCTTCAAGGACGGAACGGCCAACCTCAAGGCCGAGGACACCGACCTGCTACGCGACCAGTTGTGGGTGCAGCCGGGCGACGGGCCGGACTGGATGGCCGGAGGCTCGTACCTGGTCACCCGCAAGATCCGGATGCTGGTGGAGACCTGGGACCGTACCTCGCTGGCCGAGCAGGAGGAGATCGTCGGGCGGAGCAAGGGCAGCGGTGCTCCGCTCGGCCAGACCGACGAGTTCGACGAACCGGACTTCGCGGCGCGCGGCGCGGACGGCAAGCCGGTGATCGCCGAGCACGCCCACGTCACGTTGGCCCATCCGAGCCGGAACGGCGGCGCCCAGTTGCTCCGGCGCGGCTACAACTTCGTCGACGGCTCCGACGGTCTCGGACGGCTCGACGCGGGTCTCTTCTTCATCGCCTACCAGCGCGATCCGCGTCGCCAGTTCGTGCCGATCCAGACCCAGTTGGCGCGGCACGACGTGATGAACGAATATCTGCGGCACGTCTCCAGCGGGGTGTTCGCCTGCCCTCCCGGGGTACGTGACGGCGGGGACCACTGGGGGCGGGCACTCTTCGGGTGACCGCCGTCCGGTTGGCGACAGCGGAAACGGCCGGGGCTGCGGTGGCGCCGGGCGGCGTCAAAGGGGGATCATGTGACAGCCAGGCAGACGCCGGTCCCACCGAACTGAATGAGGATGCAATATTAATCCCATGAGAGCCCGCGTACTGGTGGTCGACGACGACCCCGCGCTCGCCGAGATGCTCGGCATCGTGCTGCGTAGTGAGGGTTTCCTGCCCTCGTTCGTGGCGGACGGCGAGCGGGCGTTGGCCGCATTTCGTGACAGTCGTCCCGATATCGTGCTGCTTGACCTGATGCTGCCCGGAATGAGCGGTATTGACGTGGCCCGGTCGATCCGGGGTGAATCCGGCGTGCCGATCGTCATGCTCACCGCCAAGAGCGACACCGTGGACGTCGTGCTCGGCCTGGAGTCCGGTGCCGACGACTACGTGGTCAAGCCGTTCAAGCCCAAGGAGCTGGTCGCCCGGATGCGGGCCCGCCTGCGCCGAGGCGAGGACGTGGCCCCGGAGATGTTGACCATCGGGCCGCCCGACAACCAGATCTCCATCGACGTGCCGGCGCACACCGTCAGTCGCAACGACGAGGAGGTGAAGCTCACGCCGCTGGAGTTCGACCTGCTGGTCGCGCTCGCCCGCAAGCCCCGGCAGGTCTTCACCCGTGAGGTGCTGCTGGAGCAGGTCTGGGGTTACCGGCACGCTGCCGACACCCGGCTGGTCAACGTTCACGTGCAACGGCTGCGGGCCAAGATCGAACCGGACCCGGAGCGGCCGGAAATCATCCTCACCGTGCGGGGCGTGGGCTACAAGGCGGGGACCGGATAGCCTGGTCGCACTGTGTCGACCTCGCCGCCCACACCCTCCCCGAGCACGGCTGCCCGCCGGCCCAGCGCCGGCGGGGAGGTCTGGCGTGCGGTGAGCGGCCGGGTCGCCCGGTTGGTGGCCCGGGTGCACCAGACCTGGCGCCGCTCGCTACAGGTCCGGGTCGTCACCATCACGCTCGTCGCGTCCAGCCTGCTGGTCGGCGGTTTCGCGTTCCTGATCGCTGACAAGATCACCACCATCCTGCTCGACAACGCCCGCAGCGACGTCCGGCAACGGGTGACCAGCGGCGCCAGCTACGCCACCAAGCAGGTCTCGCTCTACGGCCAGCCGCAGGAGGCGCAGCTCCAGGAGACCATCGACGACACTGTCAACTACCTCGCCGGTGGCGACCCGCAGCAGACCAGCGGGGTGGTGGTGGCGATCACGGCGAACGGCTACCCCGACCAGATCCAGACGCGCACCGCGCCCGCCGCGAACGTCCGACCGTTGATCAGCCCGGAGCTGCGGGCCGCGATCGCCGACGGCAAGGTGGCCAGCCAGATCCGCACCGGGCGGCTCACCGGTGAGACGACCAAATATCTGGTGTACGGCTCACCGGTGCCCACCCGCTTCGGCCAGATCGAGATCTACTACCTGGTGCCGTTGACCCGGCAGGACGTCACCGCCGCCGACGCCCGGGCCACGGTGGTGGCCACCGGGGTCGCCCTGGTGATCCTTCTCGGGTTGCTCGCGGCGCTGGTCACCCGCTTGGTGGTCAACCCGGTCCGGGTCGCCGCGCGGACCGCCCAGCGGCTCTCCGCCGGCCTGCTCGACCAGCGGATGGTGGTCAACGGCGAGGACGACCTCGCCCTGCTGGCCGCCTCGTTCAACCAGATGGCCACCAACCTGCAACGGCAGATCCTGCGCCTGGAGGAGATGTCCCGGTTGCAGCGCCGCTTCACCTCCGACGTGTCGCACGAGCTGCGTACGCCGCTGACCACGGTCCGGATGGCCGCTGACCTGATCTTCGCCGAGCGCGACGAGTTCGACCCGGCGGTGGCCCGCAGCGCCGAGCTGCTCCAGGCCGAGTTGGACCGGTTCGAGGAGTTGCTCACCGACCTGTTGGAGATCAGTCGGTTCGACGCGGGCTTCGCCATGTTGGATTCCGAGCCGACCGACCTGGTGCCGGTGGTGCACCGGGTGGTCGACCGGCTGGCTGGTCTGGCCGAGCGGGTGGGTGTCCCGATCGAGCTCGACCTGCCGAGCGCACCGGTGATCGCCGAGGTCGACCCGCGCCGGGTCGAGCGGGTCCTGCGCAACCTGGTCGGCAACGCGGTCGAGCACGGCGAGGCCCGTCCGGTGCTGATCACCCTCGGGGTCGACGAGACCGCCGTGGCGATCACCGTCCGCGACCGTGGGGTGGGGCTCAAGGTGGGCGAGGAGAAGTTGGTGTTCAACCGGTTCTGGCGGGCGGACCCGTCCCGGGCCCGGCAGACCGGTGGCACCGGTCTGGGCCTGTCGATCAGCCTGGAGGACGCCCGGCTGCACGGTGGCTGGCTGGAGGCGTGGGGTGCTCCCGGGCAGGGCGCGCAGTTCCGGCTCACCCTGCCGGCCCGCGCCGGTGACCGGCTGACCACCTCGCCGCTGCGACTGGTGCCGGCCGACGCCGCGCTGCCCTTCGGCGGCCCCCGCGACGGTGGCCCGCTGGCCATCGGCCCCGGCACCGGTGGTGCCCTGGCGATCGGCCCCGGCAGCGGCGAAACGTCGGCGGGCGTCCCGGGTGGGGAGTCGGCTGGCGGCCCGGGTGGGGAGCCGGCCGGCGGTCCGGCTCAGACTGACGAGCAGCGGGCGGAGGTGCGCTCGTGAAACGACAGTCTCTGCTCGGAGCACTCGGTGTGGTGGTGCTGCTGGGTGCCGGCTGTGGCATCCCGGCCGGCTCCGACGTGCGGGTGGACGGCAAGGGCGGTGCCGCGACCGGGGCCGGCGTCGTCGACCTGCGCAGCGGCGAGCCGCCGAAGCGGACGTCCAGCGGCAGCGACAACGAGATGTTCGTGCGCAACTTCCTGTCCGCCGCCGCGGGTGAGCCGGACCGGGCCTACGAGCGGGTCAAGGCGTTCGTCGCCCCGGAGTCCAAGTCCCGCCTGCAGGACAAGAAGGGCAGCGAGGTCGCGCTGAACGTGGTCCGGCTGCGCGAGGCGGTTTACACGCTGAACAGCGACTCCACCACCACCGTGAAGATCACCGTGCAGCAGATCGGTGTGCTGCGGGCCAACGGCGTCCTGGCCCCACCCGTCGCCACCGAGACGGAGTACGAGTTCCGGCTTCGGAGCGCGGCGCTCGACGGCGGCGCCAACGACGAGCGTGCCGGCCTCTACGTCGTCGACCCGCCGAACGTGCTGCTGCTCAGCGACGTCGCTCTCAAGCAGTACTACCAGGACGAGACGATCTACTTCTGGAGTTCCGACCGCAGCCGCCTGGTGCCGGACCAGCGCTACCGGCCGCTGGCCGTGCCCAGCGAACGCCGGGTCAACGAGGTGGTGAAGTGGCTGGTCGGTGGCCCTTCCGACTGGTTGCGCCCGGGTGTCGTCGGGCTGCCCGACCGCACCGAGCTGATCAACAACGCCACCGGCGCGGACAGCCGGTGGGAGGTCAACCTCGACATGTCCGGTGACGACCGGAACGGGATCGACCAGCTGATCACCCAACTCGCCTGGTCGCTCGGTGACCTGACCGGCGAGCTGGAGTTGAAGATCCGCAACAACTCGCAGCCCGTGCAGGACCTGGATGAACGACGAATCGCCCAGCAGCTCTACCCGAACGCCGACAGCCCGCAGCGGTTCGGCGTGTACGAGGGCGCCATCCACCCGCTCGACTTCCAGGGCGAACTCAGCGGGACGGTGCCGCTGGCACCCGAGGCCAACCGCAACATCGTCTCCGCCGACCTGGCCGTGGCCAAGGACCGGCGGATCCTCGCCGCGATGATCACCACCGGCAGCAGCAACGGCCGGTACCGTCTGTCGGTCGGTACGGGTGCCGCGCCGGTCACCGTCGTCAGCCGCAGCGACACGGAGCACACCTCGATGAGCCGCCCGGTCTGGCTGCGTACCGCCGACACCCGGGCCGGTCGCGGCCTGGTGGTGGCCGACGGGCAGCTCTACCGGTTCGACGAGGCGGCCCGCATGTACCAGGTGCCCCTCAACCTGCCCTCCGGCAACGTCACGGCGGTGGCCGCCGCGCTGGACGGCCAGCGCGTCGCGCTGATCGCGGGCGGGCGGCTCTACGTCGCCGCGGTCAACCTCGACGGCGGCGGGGTCTCGATCGGGCCGCCCCGGCAACTGGCCACCTCGCTGACCGGTCTCACGGCGGTCGACTGGGGCCGGGAGGACCGGCTGGTGGTGGCTGGGTCGGCGGGCCAGCAGGCGATCTACGAGATCAGCGTCGACGGCGCCCTGGAGACACCGCTGCGGACCGACGTGGGGGCCAAGGTCAACCACCTGACGGCGTACCCGACCAACCGGACCGTGCGGGCACCCAGCGGGGCCTACATGTACGAGGCGAACGGGGTGGCCTACCGCAGCAGCCCGTTCGAGCGGATCGAGCCCGAGCGGGTGCGGGACATCGCCCCGGTGCCGGCCGGTGTCCGCCCGAGCAACCCGTCGGCGCCGTTCTTCCTCTACTGACACGGTGAGCGGGCTCTGGGCGGACCTCGCCGACCTGGTTCTGCCCACCACCTGCGCGGGCTGTCGGGAGCGGCGGCCCGGCCTGCGGCACGGGGTCTGCCCGGCCTGCGTCACCGCGCTGGAGGCGCTGCGTCCGCTGTCGGTCCGACCCACACCCGCCCCGCCCGGCCTGCCGCCCTGTGTCGCGCTCGGCTCGTACGCCGGCCCGCTGCGCGAGGCGCTGCTGGCGTACAAGGAACACGGCCGGCACGGGCTGGCCCGTCCCCTCGGCGCGCTGCTCGCGGAGGTCGTCGCGGCGGCGGTCGGCGAGGCCAGGCCGCTGGCGCTGGTCCCGGTCCCGGACACGGCGGCAGCGGCCCGATCCCGGTACGGGGACCACCTGGACCGGCTTGCCCGGCACTGCGCTGCCCGTCTCACCCGTAGCGGCTGGGCGGTGCGGGTGCACCGTCCGCTGCGCGCGCTGCCCCGACCCGACTCGGTCACCCTGGACAGCACCGGGCGGGCGGCGGCGGCCGAAGCGGCGTTCCGGCCGCGCTCCACCGCGTCGGGCCGGGGCCGAGCTGTGAGCGGGGCGCCGGTCGTGGTGCTGCTCGACGACATCGTCACCACCGGCGTCACCCTGGCCGCCGCAGCCCGGGTGCTGACCGCCACCGGGTGGGCACCCAGTGTGGCCGCGGTGCTCGCGGCGACCGAGAAAAGACACCACTCGTAACCGATCGTGTTTCCGTTTCACCCATTGGTGTACGAGCTGCGAAAAATCCTGGGCTCTCTCGGCAACATGGGGTGACTGTCGAGCAAACAGGAGTTAGCGTTTCGCTGTCGGGGGTAGGAGGTCTTTCCACCCGCCCCTGGCGGTGAGAGGAGGCGTAGCCGTACCAACCGGTCGACGCCAGCGGGTCTCCCCACGGCGCGCGACCGGGCTAACCGGATCGAAGACCGTCCGAACAAGGGAGGTCACGTGGACATCGTGGTCAAGGGCCGAAACGTCGAAGTGCCGGACCATTACCGGGTGCACGTAGCCGAGAAACTCGCAAAGATCGAACGCTACGACCACAAGCTTATTCGTGTCGATGTCGAGCTGTTTCACGAGCGCAATCCGCGCCAGGCCGACCACTGCCAGCGGGTGGAGATCACCTGCGTTTCCCGGGGCCCGGTCATCCGGGCCGAGGCCTGCACGAACGACTTCTACAGCGCGCTCGACGCGGCCATCGCCAAGCTCGACACCCGGCTGCGTCGCGCGGCCGACCGTCGCCGCGTACACCGAGGTCGGCACGCGCCGATCTCCGTCGCCGAGGCCACCGCGGGCCTGCCCGTCGCGGACCTGGTGGCCCCCGCGCTGAGCGCGCCGGCCGACGGTGCCCGCGCCGGCACCGCCGTCGCGGAACGGGTCGAGGAGGAGTACGACGACCAGCAGCCGTGGCACATCGCCCGGGAGAAGGTGCACCCGGCGGAGCCGATGACGATCGACGACGCGCTGTTCGAGATGGAACTGGTCGGGCACGACTTCTACCTGTTCCAGGACAAGGAGTCCGGCCGCCCCAGCGTCGTCTACCGGCGACACGCCTACGACTACGGCATCATCTCCCTCGCCACCTGACCGGCCCCTGACCGCGTCGATCAGGGAGTTGTGGTGGGGCGTCCCGCCGCAACTCCCTGATCCGGTCTCAGCGCAGATCGGTGGGGAGCAGCGCGAACGTCAGATCGTCCAGACGGGTGCCGGCCAGGCCCGGCAGGCGGCCACGCTGCAGGCCCTCACTGTGGAACCCGACCCGCTCCAGCACCCGGTGCGACGCGATGTTGTCCGGCACCGTACCGGCGGCCAGCCGAGCGATGCCGGCCGCGCCGAACGCCCAGGCCGCGAGCAGTCGGACGGCCCGCGTCGCGTACCCCCGGCCGCGCCAGTCGGGCAACAGCGCGTAGCCCACCGAAGCCTCGCCGCCGGCCACATCGGTGTACGACAGCCCGCAACTGCCCACCGGCTTCCCGCTGGACACGTCGGTGATCAGCAGTCGGGCGATCTCGCCGGTCAGCCATCCGCTCTCCGCGAGACGGCAGCGCCGCTCGATCGCCTCCCGCGTCGGCGGCACGGGCGGCGCCTGGTTCGCCACCACCTCGGGTCGACTGTGCAGCCGGTGCATCAGCTCCGCGTCGCCCGGCGCGAGTCGCCGCAGCGCCACCACCTGATCGGTGAGCACCCCGTCGGGCAGGTCCGGCAGCAGTCGGGCGGCCGGGCCGGGAGGATCGCCGGCGAGGCGTACCCAGGCCAGCAGATCGTGCCGACCCCCGTCGCGGGCGCTACCAGCGGACCGGCGCGAACCCTCGTAGCGAAACCCGGCGGCCAGCGCGACCCGCTGGCTCGGGCCGTTCTCCGCGTCGGTGAGCAACTCCAGCCGAGCCGTCCCGGAGGCGAACGCGTGCTCGGCGAGCGCACGGGTCGCCGCCGTGGCCACGCCTCGTCCGCGCGCCGCGGCCCGCACCCAGTAGCCGATCTCGGCCTGCCCCCGCGCGGGCACCGGGTTCGACAGGCCCACGGTGCCGAGCAGGCGGTCCGTGGCCGGGTCCGCGACGGCGTACGCCGCGCCGCCGCCGGTCCAGGCCGCCGGGGCACCCGCGTCGATCCACCAACGGGCGTCGACCTCGGTGTACGGCGACGGCAGGCCTGTCATGAACCGTTGGCTGACCGGATCGGCCAAGCCGTCGACCACGTCGGGGACGTCCTCGGCGCGGAACGGCCGCAGCCGCACCCCGTGCGCCTCGACGACCTGCTCGAGGCTCACGTCAGGTCCTTGGCGAGCAGTGCGCCCACCCACACGTCGACCCGCTCGCCCCGGTGCTGCACCCCGGCCCGGGCGGTCCCCTCGACGGTGAAACCCGCCTTCTCCGCCGCCCTACGGGAGGAGGTGTTGCCCACGTTCGCTCTCCACTCGATCCGAGCCAGGCCCAAGGTGCTGAAGCCCCAGGCGCTGAGGGCGACCAGCGCGGCCGGCAGGTATCCGCGGCCACGGGCCTCCGGGGCGGTCACGAAGCCGACGTCGGCAAGCAGCGGGTCGGCCGGGGAGAGCCGCAGGTCTAGGGTGCCCGCGTACCTGTCGTCGGGGTCGGCGACCACGAAGCAGGCGGCGTCGCCCCGAGCCCAGGCGTCCCGGCCGTAGGCCTGGTAGCCCTGCGCGTCGGTGCGCTCGTACGGGTCCGGCACTGTCGTCCAGCGGATGGTCTCCGGGTCCCGGGAGGTCTGGACCACGGCGTCCAGGTCCTGCTCCTCCATGGGCCGCAGCCGCAGCTCGCCGGCTGCGGCAGTGGCGAACAGGACGGGCTGCGGGCGGCCGAAGACGGCGGCCCGCCGGGCGGCCAGGGTGCCCGGACCGGCCGGCCCGGTCGACCCGGGGGCGGGCACCTCACCGGGCAGCAGCGAGCCGATCCAGCCGTCCGCGCCACCGTGCAGCGCCGGGTCACTCATCCGCAGCCGCCCCTCGACCCGGAAGCCGGCCCGCAGCGCGACCAGCCGGGACGCGTGGTTGCCCACCTCGGCCTGCCAGATCAGCCGGCGCAGCCCCAGGCTGTTGAAGGACCAGCGAGCCACCGCCCGGGTGGCCCGGACCATCACCCCTCGACCGCGCGCCCAGGGCGCAGTCCAGTAACCGATCTCACCGGTGCCGGCCGGGTCGATGGAGATCAAGCCGCAGGAGCCGAGCAGATCACCTGTCGAAGGGTCGCAAACCGCGAACGGCGCCCCGGTGCCCTCCGCCCAGGCCCGCCCGCTGATCTCGGTCACGAAACCGTGAGCGTGTTCCGGTCGGTACGGGCGCGGCACGGTCGTCCAGCGCTGAATGTCCGGGTCCTGGCAGGCTCGGTGCACGGCCTCGGCGTCCGCCTCCCGCCAGGGTCGCAACAGCACGCCGTCCTCGATGATCTCCACGGGCTCCACCCGTGCATCCTGCCGTAGCGTTCGCCGACGGCGTAACCGGATAACGTTTGGAGCGTGCGCAGGGCGCGAGTTTTGTCGGGTTCGGCGGGGTCGAGCACCGCCACCAGTGACCATCGGGCCGATGGAGCGCCTACGATGGTTCGAGACTGTCTAGGGGAGCGTTGATCCGTGTCGATTCTGGAAAAGGTCCTTAACGCGGGCGAGGGCCGCATGGTGCGCCGCCTCAAGGCGATCGCCAATGCCGTCAGCTCGATCGAGGACGACTACATCAACCTCACCGACGAGGAACTGGCCGGCATGACCGAACAGTTCCGGGAGCGGCTCGACGAGGGTGAGACCCTCGACGACCTGCTGCCGGAGGCGTTCGCGGTGGCCCGCGAGGCGGCCGCCAGAGTGCTCGGCCAGCGCCCGTACGACGTCCAGGTGATGGGCGGCGCGGCGCTGCACTTCGGCAACATCGCCGAGATGAAGACCGGTGAGGGCAAGACGCTGACCTCGGTCATGGCCGTCTACCTCAACGCGCTGTCCGGCAAGGGCGTGCACGTGATCACGGTCAACGACTACCTCGCCCAGCGCGACGCGGCGTGGATGGGTCGGGTGCACGAGTTCCTCGGGCTGACCGTCGGCGTGGTGCTGCCCAACCGGCCGGCCAGCGAGCACAAGGCCGCCTACGAGTGCGACATCACCTACGGCACCAACAACGAGTTCGGCTTCGACTACCTGCGCGACAACATGGCCTGGTCGAAGGACGAGCTGGTCCAGCGCGGCCACAACTTCGCCGTGGTCGACGAGGTCGACTCCATCCTGATCGACGAGGCCCGCACCCCGCTGATCATCTCCGGCCCGGCCGAGCACTCGGCCCGCTGGTACGGCGAGTTCGCCGGCGTGGTGGCCCGGCTCCAGCCCGGCACCGACGGCGAGGGCGACTACGAGGTCGACCACTCCAAGCGCACCATCGCCGTGACCGAGCGGGGTGTCGCCAAGGTCGAGGACCGGCTCGGCATCGACAACCTGTACGAGTCGGTCAACACCCCGCTGGTCGGCTACCTCAACAACGCCATCAAGGCCAAGGAGCTCTACAAGCGCGACAAGGACTACATCGTCAGCGACGGTGAGGTCCTGATCGTCGACGAGTTCACCGGTCGCATCCTGCACGGCCGTCGCTACAACGAGGGCATGCACCAGGCGATCGAGGCCAAGGAGGGGGTGGAGATCAAGCAGGAGAACCAGACCCTGGCCACGATCACCCTCCAGAACTACTTCCGCCTCTACGAGAAGCTGTCCGGGATGACCGGTACGGCGCAGACCGAGGCGAGTGAGTTCAACAAGGTCTACAAGGTCGGCGTCGTGACGATCCCGACCCACCGCCCGATGGTTCGCGAAGACCGGCCGGACGTCATCTACAAGACGGAAAAGGCCAAGTTCAACGCCGTCATCGAGGACATCGCCGAGCGGCACCAGCTGGGCCAGCCGGTGCTGGTCGGCACCGTCTCGGTGGAAAACTCCGAGATCCTCTCCCAGTTGCTGCGCCGGCGTGGCATCCCGCACAACGTGCTGAACGCCAAGTTCCACGCCCGGGAGGCCGAGATCGTCGCCCAGGCCGGGCGTAAGGGCGCCGTCACCGTCGCCACCAACATGGCCGGCCGTGGCACCGACATCCTCCTCGGCGGCAACGCCGAGTTCCTCGCCGCGAACGAGCTGCGCCAGCGCGGCCTCGACCCGTTGGAAAACGAGGAAGAGTACGCCAAGGCGATGGAGGAGGTCCTTCCCACGTGGAAGCAGGCCTGCGACGCCGAGGCTGACGAGGTCTCCGCCGCCGGTGGTCTCTACGTGCTGGGCACCGAGCGGCACGAGTCCCGCCGGATCGACAACCAGCTGCGCGGTCGTGCCGGCCGGCAGGGCGACCCGGGCGAGTCCCGCTTCTACCTGTCCCTCCAGGACGAGCTGATGCGACGCTTCCGGGCTGGTGCGGTCGAGGCGGTGATGGAGCGCTTCAACATCCCGGAGGACGTGCCCATCGAGTCGAAGATGGTCACCCGGCAGATCAAGAGCGCCCAGGCCCAGATCGAGGGCCAGAACGCAGAGATCCGCAAGAACGTCCTCAAGTACGACGAGGTGCTCAACAAGCAGCGCCAGGTCGTCTACGCCGAGCGACTCCGGGTGCTCAACGGCGAAGACCTCTCCGAACAGGTCCGCAACATGATCGACGACACCGTCGAGGCGTACGTGCGGGGTGCCACCTCCGAGGGCTACGGCGAAGACTGGGACCTCGAGCAGCTCTGGTCCAGCCTGAAGCAGCTCTACCCGGTCGGCGTGACGATCGAGGAGCTGGAGGAGGAGGCCGGCGGCTCGCGGGCCGGCATGGACGCCGACTTCCTGGTCGCCCGCCTCAAGGAGGACGCGAACGCCGCGTACGACCGGCGCGAGGAGCAGGTCGGCACCGAGGGTGTGCGCCAGCTCGAGCGGATGGTGCTGCTCCAGGTCATCGACCGGAAGTGGCGCGAGCACCTCTACGAGATGGACTACCTCCAGGAGGGCATCAACCTCCGGGCGTACGCCCAGCGCGACCCGGTGGTCGAATACCAGCGCGAGGGCTTCGACATGTTCGCCACCATGATGGACGGCATCAAGGAAGAGACTGTCGGCTTCCTCTACAACGTCGACGTCCAGGTGACCGAGCCGGAGCCGGAGGAGGGGGCCGACGAGGTCACCCTGCTCGACAAGCCGGTGGAGATTCGGGCCAAGGGCCTCAATCAGGCACCGCGGCGGCAGGGCCTGCAATACTCCGCCCCCACCATCGACGGTGAGGCCAGCCCTGGCGCGGTCGCCGTCGAGCAGGCCGAGCAGCAGGCTCCGGCGCTCGGTGTGGGCCGACCGTCCCCGAATGCGCCGGCGGCACCGGGGCGGACCGCCCCGTCCGCGCCGCAGCGGCCCGCGTCCGGGCTCCGTGGCCCGGCGCTCCCGACGGCCGGCTCCCGTCGCCCGGCGCCGAACCAGGCGGACGCGAGCAACGGTCCGTCCCGCAACGCGCCGTGCCCGTGTGGCTCGGGCCGCAAGTACAAGCGCTGCCACGGTGCCCCCAACGGCGGCAACTGACCAACAGCACCTGACGAACGGGTCCCGGCCTGATGGCCGGGACCCGTTCGTCGTCCACGGCCCTTCTCCTGCAGACCCCGCCCGCCGCCTCCGGCCTGCGGCTCGCCGTCCGCCGCCTGCGGCGCCGCAGCTCGCCGTCCGCGGCTCGCGGCTCGCGCTCCCGATGATCAACTCGGTTTCCAGGAAGTCGGGGTGTCGTCGGCAGGTTGATGGCCCGACTTCCAGGAACCCGAGTCGATCGAGCCCGGCCGGCACGGCTCGACCTGAAGTGGGGCGATCTGGCGGCACGGGCTTGGCCATGGTCGGGTCTGGCCCACGCTGGCCCTGCCCCGGTCGGCCCGGCCTTGGCTCGGGCGCGTTTGTCAGAGGACGTGCAGGGCGGTGCAGAGCCAGCGGCCCCGACGATGTTCCAGGCGGAGTGCCATCGCCCAGCTCCGGCCGGCTGCGCCGGTGAGGACGGCTGCTGCTTCCACGGCCGTTTCCCGGGGCTCGCAAACACGGAGGCGTAGTAGTCGGACCGCCGGTCGGGATGCCCGGCGGCGAGGTGCCCCGGTTCGCGCGGATGCACGGGCCAACTCGGCCAGCAGGTCAGCCGCGCGGGGTGGGTCGAGCAACGCGCGCACCTGTGCCGGTGACCGGTAGCCGTTGATCACTTCCAGGCAGGTGCCGACGAAACGGTGCGCGGCTCGGGCGGACTCTGGGGCGGTCGCTCCGGGGAGCGACGCGGCCGGGTGCGTTGCGGGCCGAGTGGGCACCGGGCGGAGGGCAGCCCGGCGTTCGGGAGGTCGGACCGGGTCCGGCCGTGTCGAGGCGAACAGGTCGAGGGCGAGCTGCCCGTGGGTGGGCGCCGGCCAGTACGACCCGTCGGTCTCGTCGGCGTACGGGGGATCGACGGGTGGGACGGGGCGCAGCCGCACGGGTGGCCGGGAGGGGCCGGGTCGCGCCTCGCTCATCATGCCCCCTTGATCTTGCGTTTACTTACGTTTGCCTTCGACTAATCCAATACTGGACGACGAAGCGGCCCCGGTCAATGCCTCAAGAGTGAGTTGGCCGGCTGGCGAAGCGTGATCCACTCGAGTTCGCCGAAGTTGCGGTATCCCTGCGACCCGGACACCCCAACTTCGGCGAAGTGGAGTGGATCAAACGTCGTGACGGCCGCGAAGCCGAGGAATGCACTCCGACTGGAGGTATATGTCCCATTTGGCCGGCCCGACCGCGCCGGGACGCCTGATGAGGGGGCGGGAGAGGGGCGGGAGGCAAGGGCAGGCGGGGAGGGTGAGCTGGGCCAGGCGCCGGGAATGATCAGCCGTCGTGCTGCTCGTCTGGCAGGACCGGGGTGCGGCTACTCGGGGTCGCGGTCGATCAGCGGGTTGCTTTGCACCCATTCTGCGGTTTCATGGTATTTGCGCGCGATGTAGTCCTCCAGCCGCGCACGCTCGACGCGCCACTGGCCGCGTCCGCCGATCTTGATCGCGGGCAGTTCGCCGCTGCGCACCATGTGGTAGACCTGCGAGTCCGACACGTTCAGCTCGGCGGCGACGTCGGAGAGCAGCAGGAACCTCGGCTCCACAGGAACTCCCGGGGTTGATGACGTTTGACTCAGTTTGCCACCGATGGCCCTCGCCGCCCAGCACCCGGCTCCCGGCGGTAGGTCGGACCGCGCGAGGACACACCGGCCGGAAACTTCCACCGGCCGGAGGCGGGGTGTATGACGGTCACGGCGTGCGGCATGATCTGCGCCCGTGCCGGCGGCCGCCGGCGGTGGACGAAGCGGGGAGACGACCGGTGACCGACGAGCTTGTCCGGGTGTACGTGCCGGCGACCGTACCGATGCTGACCCGGTTGCGTGCCGAGGGCCTGGCCGCCGACGAGGCGCATGCCGTGACCCCGGCGCTGCGCGAGTGGTACGCCGAGGGCGACGAGGAGGAGTTGGAGTACGTCGCGTTCACCCGGGCCGCCCAGGACGCGCTGCACCTGCTCCGGGCCGACCCGAACGCTCCCCGTCGCCGTGTCGTCGTCTCGGCCGACCTGCCGGCGGGCGCGGTCGGGCGGGGCGACGGTGAGCTGGGTTCCAGCACTGTGACGTTGTCTGACGCCGTGCCGGTCGGCGCCATCGCGGCCATCCACGTGGATGGAGCGGACGCGGTCGAGGACGTCACCGCGGCGGCTGACGTTGTGGCTGAGGCGGCAGCCGGCGACCCCGATGCCCAGTTCGCCGTCGACGGCGCTGAGGACCACGAGCTGGAGTGGTACGACGTGACGGAGCTGGACCAGCTGCTGCGCGCGGCAAGCTGAGCCGGAGACCGCAACGGCGCCCTGAGGTGCGACCGGCCCGCGGCAAGCCGGACGCCGCGAACGGTGCGCCGGGACTGCAACCGGCGGAGCCGGACGCCGCGAAAGGGCGCCGGGAAGTGCCACCCCGACCCGCGCGGAGCCGGACGCCGACCGACGTCAGCGGGCCGGGTCGGCCTTGGCCGGGTCCGTGTCGAGCCTGTCGAACGCCTCGGCCGGGTCCGGCTCGTCCGTCTCGGCGGTGACCCGGTCCGCGCCGACCGAGTCCGTGACGGGCCGCTGGCTCTCGACCGGTTCGTCGTCGTCGCTGTGCGAGGGGCCGAGCGTGCGGCCGAAAGCGATGAGCGCGGTCAGCGCCCCGACGAAGAGCACCCAGATGCCGTTGTCCACCCGTGAGGTGCCCAGCGACGTCTGCGCCACCGCGTCCGCCTCGCTGAGCGCGCTGGCCAGATCGAGCAGCGATCGGCCACCGACCCGGATGATCACCTCGGCGAGCAGCAGGAACAACCCTGGCCCGGCGCCGGCGAGCAGGTACGCCGGCCAGCGCAGTGCCGGAGCCTCGGGGTCGCGGCGGAGGGCTCGGCGTCGCGACCAGGTCAGGTAGCCGTAGGCGAGCAGTCCGGCGAGCAGTCCGGCGACGAGCGACTCGGTGCGGGACACCCACTTGGCCGCGTCGACCACTGACTCTTGGCTGTCGCCGGCCCCGAAGAGGTCGAACAGCGGGTCCCGGGCCTGGCTGAACGCGACCACGAAGAGGAGCGTGCCCAGCGCGGCGGCCACCACCGCGCCGACCGCCGGGGCGGTCCGCGCAGCGGCCACGGCACCGCCGATGATCGCGGCGGCCGCCGTGGTGCCGGCGATCACGTTGGTGGTCGAGGTGTCGAAGTAGGTGAGGTTGATCGCCAGCGCGGCGCCCAGACCGACGAGCATGCCGCCGCCGATCGCCCCGGTGAAGCGCAGGGTGGCCCAGTCGCCGTACCGACGGGACAGCAGGTTGGCCGCCGCCAGCGCGACGGCCGCCCCGGCCACCAGCGCGGCCGAGATCACGCCGGGCAGGGCGAACGCGGAGAGGCTGATCGCGGTGACCCCGGCCGCCGCCGAGGTGATGGCCTCCCGCGTGGACCAGAGCATGGCGGTCAGCCAGGCGAGCGCCAGGAGCGCGAGGACCGCCGCGCCGGGCGCGGGCAGCGGCCCGCTGCGAGGGCTGGCGGCGTCGGCAGCCGGGTCGTCCGACTCCGCGGCTGGGACGCGGCCGGGCTGCTTGGTCATCGTCTCCCCTTCGAGGCGGCAGGTCACCGACCATTCAGGGTACGCGGGCCCGCTGGGTCGCCCGCCGCCCCGGGAGGACCGGAAGGGGGTACGCGCCGGGCGGACGGCCGGCGCAGGGGTCGGGTCGCCGGATCGAGCCCGATCGGTAAGGGGAGAAGGGGTACGCCGGTCCTTGGCCGAAGGCGGTGGCGGAGGTGGGGCACGCAGCTCTCCATGGGAGAATCACGGGAGGTCCCGCCGCTGCTCGGCCCCCCGGGTAGCGTCCGGTGTCCGACCGTCCGGTCGGTGCCTGCGGGTCCGGTTTCGCCACTGCTGTCGAGATCGCCAGGAGCCTTGATGGATGCCGTGTTCTCCGTTCCCGAGCCGCGCAACGAGCCGGTTCGCAACTACGAGCCGGGCAGCCCCGACCGGGACCGGCTCCAGCGGCGGCTGACCGAGCTCGCCGCCGAGCGCATCGACCTGCCGATGACCATCGGTGGCGAGCAGCGGATGGCTGCCGGTGACTCGATCGACGTGGTGCAGCCGCACAAGCACGCGCACGTGCTGGGCGTGACGGGTCACGCGACCCACGACGACGCCAGCGCCGCGATCAAGGCGGCCAAGGAGGCCGCTCCGATGTGGCGGGCGCTGCCCTTCGAGGAGCGCGCCGCGATCTTCCTGCGCGCCGCCGAGCTGCTCGCCGGCCCCTGGCGCGACACCCTCAACGCCGCCACGATGCTGGGCCAGTCGAAGACCGCGATCCAGGCGGAGATCGACTCGGCGTGTGAGTTCATCGACTTCCTCCGGTTCAACGTGCACTTCGCGCGTCGCCTGCTCGAGGAGCAGCCGGCGTCCTCGCCCGGCGTCTGGAACCGCTTCGACCACCGCCCGCTGGAGGGCTTCGTCTACGCGGTCACCCCGTTCAACTTCACCGCCATCGCCGGCAACCTGCCGTCGGCGCCCGCTCTGCTGGGCAACACCGTGGTCTGGAAGCCGGGCCCGACCCAGCAGTTCGCCGCGCACTTCACGATGCGGCTGTTCGAGGCCGCCGGCCTGCCGCCCGGCGTGATCAACATGGTCACCGGCCGAGGCGAGGAGGTCTCCGACGTCGTGCTGGCCGACCCGGATCTGGCCGGCATCCACTTCACCGGTTCCACCAAGGTCTTCCAACAGTTGTGGCGGACCGTCGGCGAGAACATCTCCCGTTACCGGGGCTACCCGCGCCTCGTCGGCGAGACCGGCGGCAAGGACTTCGTGGTCGCGCACACCAGCGCCGACGTGGACGCCCTGCACACTGCTCTGATCCGCGGCGCGTACGAGTACCAGGGTCAGAAGTGCTCGGCGGCCTCGCGGGCGTACGTGCCACGCTCGATCTGGGAGGGTGGGCTGCGCGACCGGTTGGCCGCCACCACCGACTCGTTGACCTACGGCGACGTGGCCGACTTCGGCAACTTCGGCGGCGCGGTGATCGACGACAAGGCGTTCGCCCGGCACACCGCGGCGCTGGATCTGATCAACGGTGACGACTCCTGCCGGGTGCTGGCCGGTGGCACGGCGGACGACTCGGTCGGCTACTTCGTCCGGCCGACGCTGTTCGAGTGCTCCGACGCCGCCCACGAGACCTTCACCACCGAGTACTTCGGGCCGATCCTGGGCGTGCACGTGTTCGACGACGCCCGCTTCGACGACGTGGTCGCGCAGGCCGAGTCGATCGCCCCGTACGCGTTGACCGGCTCGGTGTTCGCCAACGACCGCCGGGTGGTGGACGCGGTCGCCGAGCGCATGCGGTACGCGGCCGGCAACTTCTACATCAACGACAAGCCGACCGGCGCGGTGGTCGGGCAGCAGCCCTTCGGTGGTGCCCGGGCCAGTGGCACCAACGACAAGGCGGGCTCCTGGTTGAACCTGGTCCGTTGGTTGTCGCCGCGGACGATCAAGGAGACCTTCGTGCCGCCGACCGACCACACGTACCCCCACATGGGCTGACCGGCGACGACCGCCGGCGGCGCGCGGCGCTGCCGGCGGTCGGACGACCTGCCGCAACCCATCGATAGTCCTCAACGGACAGTCTGCCGCCGACAGTGCACTTAGGAAGTCCTGTTGGGTGGCAAACTGGCAAATCCTGGACGCCGGGTGCGCAAAGTGGCAGCGTAGTGGGCATGGCGGAATCCGGAGTCAACCCTACGGCGGCGGCCCTGCTCGGCCTCCTCCACGAGGGCCCGATGACAGGCGGTCAGTTGATGGCCGCCGCTGAGCGCCGTCTGGCGCCGTACTGGTCGATGACCCGCAGTCAGGTCTACCGCGAGTTGCCGGTGCTGGCCGAGCGGGGTTACGTGCGTCTCGGTAAGCCGGGGCCGCGGATGAGCCAGCCGTACGCACTGACGGCCAGTGGGAAACGGACGTTCTCCCGCTGGCTCGCGGAGAACCCGGGGCGGGACACCATCCGCAACCCGATCGCGCTGCGGATGGCCTTCGGCAACCTGCACTCGGCGAGCCAGTTGAAGGGCCTGTACGCCTCGGCCAACGAGTACCACACCGAGGCCCTCGCCCAGGTCCGGGAACAGGTCAAGAACGCCAAACGGGACGGCGAGACGTACGACGCCAGCGCGCTGGAGTTCGCCGTCGCCTACCACCGGGCCGCCCTGTCGTGGTTGAAGTCCGCCCCCGTCGGGTGATGATCGGCGGGTTCGCGCATCCGCAACGAGCTGAGCTGCCCACGGCACAGTACGCTTGTCTGTCGTGACCGCTGCCGATTACGCCGAACAGCTCAAGGAACTCGACGCGACCCTGCGAAACATCGAGGCCGTCCTCAACATCGACCGGCTCCACGAGGACAAGGCCCGCCTCGAGCAGGAGGCCTCCGCCCCCGATCTCTGGGACGACCAGGCCAAGGCTCAGCAGGTGACCTCGCAGCTGTCGTACGTCAACGGCGAGATCAGCAAGCTGGGCAGCCTCCGCTCCGGTCTCGACGACGCCCAGGTGCTGCTGGAGCTCGCCGAGGCCGAGTCCGACCCGGGCGTGCTGACCGAGGTCGAGTCGGAGATCACCGGGTTGACCAAGGCCATCCAGGAGATGGAGGTCCGCACCCTGCTCTCCGGCGAGTACGACTCCCGGGAGGCGCTGGTCGCCATCCGGGCCGGCGCTGGTGGCGTGGACGCCGCGGACTTCGCCGAGATGCTGCTGCGGATGTACCTGCGCTGGGCTGAGCGGCACGGTTACCCGACCGAGGTCTACGAGACCTCGTACGCCGAGGAGGCGGGCCTGAAGTCGGCCACCTTCGCGGTGAAGGTGCCGTACGCCTTCGGCACGCTCAGCGTCGAGTCGGGCACCCACCGCCTGGTCCGGATCAGCCCGTTCGACAACCAGGGCCGCCGGCAGACCAGTTTCGCGGGCGTCGAGGTCCTGCCGGTCACCGAGCAGACCGACCACATCGACATCCCGGAGAACGAGGTACGCGTCGACGTCTACCGTTCCTCCGGCCCCGGTGGGCAGAGCGTCAACACCACCGACTCGGCGGTGCGGCTGACTCACATCCCGACCGGCATCGTGGTGACCTGCCAGAACGAGAAGTCGCAGCTGCAGAACAAGGCCTCCGCGCTGCGGGTGTTGCAGGCCCGGCTGCTGGAGCGCAAGCGCCAGGAGGAGCAGGCCAAGCTCGAAGGTCTCAAGGAGAACGCCGCCGGCTCCTGGGGCGACCAGATGCGCTCCTACGTCCTGCACCCGTATCAGATGGTGAAGGATCTCCGAACCGAGCAGGAGACCGGCAATCCGAGCGCCGTTTTCGACGGTGAGTTGGACGGTTTCATCGAGGCGGGCATCCGTTGGCGCAAGCAGCGGCAACTCGCCGACGACGGTGCGTAACCGCGCGTAGGCGCAGCGCGTCATCGATCTCCAGGTGGGGGCCTGATTCGGCGACTCGCGACGGATCGGCGGGGCGTGGGGCTTGGCTCAGTTGTTACACCGCGTAGACTCACGACCCGTGATTCAGCTTGAGCAAGTGACGAAGACGTACCCGAAGGCGTCCCGGCCTTCGCTCGACAACGTGTCCGTCTCGATCGAGAAGGGCGAGTTCGTCTTCTTCATCGGTCCATCCGGCTCCGGCAAGTCCACGATCATCAAGATGCTGCTGCACGAGGTGGCCCCCAACAAGGGACGCGTCGTCGTCAACGGCAAGGACGTCACGTCGATGCGTTCCTGGAAGCGACCCCACTTCCGGCGCTCGATCGGCTGTGTCTTCCAGGACTTCCGGCTGCTGCCGAACCGCACCGCCTACGAGAACGTGGCGTTCGCCCTCGAGGTGATCGGCAAGACCAAGGCGGTTGCCCGCCGGGTCGTGCCGGAGGTTTTGGAGCTGGTCGGGCTCGGTGGCAAGGAGCACCGTTACCCGCACGAGCTCTCCGGTGGTGAGCAGCAGCGGGTCGCGGTCGCCCGGGCGTTCGTGAACCGTCCGCTGATCCTGCTGGCGGACGAGCCCACCGGAAACCTGGACCCGGACACCTCGATCGAGATCATGCGTCTGCTGGACCGGATCAACCGCACCGGCACGACCGTCGTGATGGTCACCCACGACTCCAACATCGTGAACCAGATGCGCCGCCGCGTCGTCGAGATCGAGAGCGGTCGCATCGTGCGTGACCAGGCCCGCGGCGTCTACGGGTGAGCCGACGCTCCACCCTTGCCCAGCCTGACGACGAACACCTCATGCCGGAGACCCGGAGGAAATCCCGATGCGCGTGAAATACGTCCTGTCCGAGGTACTGGTCGGACTGTGGCGCAACGTGACCATGTCCATCGCGATGATCATCACGATGGCGGTCTCGCTGACCATGCTCGGCGCCAGCGGTCTCATGTACCGCCAGGTCGACGACATGAAGGACCTCTACTTCAAGAACATCCAGGTCGCGATCTTCCTGAACCAGGAGGTGAGTGAGCAGGAGCGCACCGATCTGCGGACCAAGCTCGACGGTGACCCCCTGGTGAAGGAGGTCATCTACGTCGACAAGGCCCAGGCGTACGAGCGCTTCAAGACGATGTACCAGGACGCTCCGGACCTGGTGAACGCGGTCAAGCCGGACCAGCTGCCGGAGTCCTTCCGGATCACGTTGAACAACCCGGAGCAGTACAAGAACATCTACGACCAGTACAAGGAGACCGGGGGCGTCGACGAGATCGTCGACCAGAGCAAGCTGCTCGACAAGATCTTCAACATCCTCACGTCGATCCAGAACATCGCTCTGGCCGCCGCCATCGTGATGGCGATCGCCGCCCTGCTGCTCGTCGCGAACACCATTCAGGTGGCCGCGTACAGCAAGCGGCGTGAGGTCGCGGTCATGAAGCTCGTCGGCGCGTCCAACTGGTTCATCCAGGCGCCGTTCGTGCTGGAGGCCGTGGTGGCCGGCCTGATCGGCTCGCTGCTCGGTCTGGTCGCCCTGATCGCGGCGAAGTATCTGCTCTTCGACGGCTCGTTGAGCGCGTTGCAGGGTCTGCTCTCGCCGATCAGCTGGGGCGACATCCTGTTCATCTTCCCGCTGATGGCCGGCGTCGGTGGTCTGGTCAGCGCGGGCACCGCGTGGATCACTCTGCGCTTCTACCTGCGGGTCTAGGCACCGTACGGGTCGTCCCGTCGTCTCCCGAGGACCCTCCCGCAGCCGGAAATAAACGGCGCGGGAGGGTCCTTGTCATTCGGGTAGCATGATCGGTTGTCCGGCCGGGGTGAGCTCGGCCACGGACGCCGGAGAGGGGGTGGCACCGATGCCACGGGAAAAGGGGCGCAAGGTGGTCGCCTCCAACAAGAAGGCGCGCCACGACTACGCGATCCTCGACACCTACGAGGCGGGCATGGCGCTGACCGGCACCGAGGTCAAGTCGCTGCGGGCCGGTCGCGCGTCGCTTGTCGACGCCTTCGCCCAGGAGCGCGACGGCGAGTTGTACCTGCACGCCATGCACATCCCGGAGTACACCCAGGGGACCTGGACCAACCACGAGCCCCGGCGTACGCGCAAGCTGCTGCTCAACCGGGGTGAGATCGACAAGCTCGTCGGCAAGACCCGCGAGGGTGGTCTGACGATCGTCCCGTTGCAGGTCTACTTCTCCGACGGCTGGGCCAAGGTCGAGATCGCCCTGGCCAAGGGCAAGAAGGCGTACGACAAGCGTCAGGACCTCGCCAAGCGGGACGCGGACCGGGAGATCGCCCGGGTGTCCGGTCGACGCGGCAAGGGCATGGACGACTGATTCATCCTGTTTGTCCGGGTCGGCGCGCCGGCCCAGGGCTCGGGATGAAAGCTGTTGCGGCAGGCGTTAGTCTTGTCAGTGCCGCCACATCGGTGGCCTGTCGAGGGGGTGACTGGTTTCGACTTCGTACGCAGCGACAGGGGAAGCGAGCCGAGGAAGCCGACGTCGTCTCGAGAATCGATCGTCGGAAACTTATAAGCGCCGATAACACTCGCGCTGACTTCGCTCTCGCCGCCTGAGGCGAGTAGCTAAGTCTGTCGGTCTGGGAACGCCTTCGTCCCAGTAGCCGGCATCAGCTAGAAGGCTGGCCAATCGGACCCGGTCGCGGGGTCCGTGCGGCGAGATCAATCAGCGACTGGGCCCGTCACACCAACTTGCTCGCGTGAGCGGTGGGGCCGAGTAGAGGCACAGCGAGCTGCGCTCGGAGAAGCCCTGACAAACCGGCGAAGGACCCGGGTTCGATTCCCGGCACCTCCACCACCTCGAGCGAAGCGCCCCGGCCCACCAGCCGGGGCGCTTCGTCGTGTCGGGGGTCTTACGCTGCCTGCTGTGACCCACCAGGAGCTGCGCCTGTCGGTAGGCGCGTCACCCGCCCAGCGCACCGTGGCGGTGCTGTCCGGCGTCTTCGTCGCGACCCTCGGCATGGCGTTCGTGGCGCTGCCCCTGCTCGCCGGCGGGCTGCTGCGGCGGCTGACCGGCCCGGGGGACGCCTTCGCCTCCTATGAGGAGGCCCGCGACCTGCCGCCGGGAATGCTGCCGCCCGGGCTGAGGGAACCCACCGGTGGCGCGGACCAGTCCAGTTCCGTCCCGGTGGTCGGGCTGTGCGGTCTGCCGTTCGTCCTGCTCGGCGTCTACCTCGTGCTGCGGGTGCTCCGCACCGCCGCCTGGCTGGACGGCAGCCGGGTACGGGTCCGGGGCGCGTTCCGTACCCGTTCCGTCGACCTCGCCACCGCCCGAATCGACGCCGACGGGGTGCCGCTTCGCGGGGACGATGCCCCGGTGGACGGGCAGCGGCTGCGCTCCGCCGTCGTCGCCGTCGACCGGTCGGGCGCGCCGCGGGTCGTCATCCCCCTGCGCGGCATGGGTCTGGACACCCTGCCCCCGTCCGAGCTACGCGCGTTGGCGGACGCGATCACGACCGGCCGACCGGCCGACGGGCGCGACGACGCCGCGCACGCCGTCGCCGACCACCTGAACCGCCTGGCGGCGCACCCCCGCTAGGCCACCCCCCGGCCCCGTGACCAGTGACCGCTGGTGCAGGTGGGGCTCCTGGGGCGAACGGGGCAGATGAGCCGGTTGACGGCCCTGGACAGGGCCCTCCGGTCAGCCGCACCATCGCGTTATGGGATAGCAGCTTTCGCGCGGGAGGTGCCATGGTCACCGGTCCGGTTCAGCAGCCGTCACTCGTCGCCCGTCCGCGTGCCGCGCATCCCGTCGATCCACATCCCGTCGGACTACCGGGTGAGCCGCGCCCGGCCGGGCTCGCCGGAGACGTGCACGCGTTTGGCCGGGCCGTCGCCGTCGTCACCACCGAGCCGCGCTGGCGGGAGGAGATCCTGCTGCGGCTGCGTCCGGTGCGGCAGGGCTTCGCCGAGCACGTCCGGGTCACCGAGGGGCCAGCAGGCCTCTACCGGGAGCTGCTCACCCAGTCGCCCCGGCTGGAGCACGGAGTGCGGTTGCTGACCCGGGAGCACGCAGCGATCGTGGCCGCGCTCCTCGCGGTCCAGCGGATCGCCGAGCAGACCGAGGTGCACCCGGACGAGCTACGGCATCGAGCCGGGCACCTGCTGCGGAAGCTGGCCCGGCACCGGCGACGCGGCTCCGACCTGCTCTGGGAGGCGTACCAGACGGATCTGGGTGGCGAAACCTGAACCCGTGCCGGGGAACCGGGTCGTCGGTGGCCGCGTCGAACCGTTCATGCGTCGACCGGCCCTGCTGCTCGTACTCCCGTTGCTTCTCGTGGCGGGCTGTGCCGCGACCGATGCCGGCAGGGCCGGCCGGCCGAGCGACCCGGCGCGACCCGCGGAGGCCTTCGACCAGAGGGCGGCCCAGGTCGCCGAGGCGTGGCAGCCCGGAACGGCGTGGCGCACGGGGTACGTGCCGCTGGAGGGGCCGACAGTGCTCACCGGTGAACCAGGCTTCACACCTGACACCGAGGCGGCGTTCCGGGCCGGCTGGTATCGGGCGCAGGTTCCGATGTACCCCACAAGGGTCGGCGGCGAGATCCGGTTCCCGGACGGGCGGCTGACGCTGCCGTTGGTCAGCGCCGCCGAGGCGTACCGCCAGCTCGACCAGGGTGACCCGTTGCCGTGCCCGGGACGACCCAAGCGGCCCGGCCTGCCCACCCCCGGCGGCCCCACCGTCGAGCCCGGCCCAGACGGTTGGACCACCAGCTCGACGCAGACCGCCTGCCTGTCGCTCACCGTCACCGGGGTCACCCTCGGCGCCGTGCCGGTCCGCACGAGCCGGGGTGAGGCGCAGGTCCCGGCCTGGCTGTTCGACGTCGAGGAGCTGGCCACCCCGGTGGCCCAGCTCGCCGTCGCGCCCACGGCGGTGGGCCGGGTGCCCGCGCCCACCGCGCCGGCCGGGCCGCTGCCGGCCGGTCTGGTGGCGGCCCAGAATCTCGCGGCGGTCGACGGCACCCGCGTGACAGTGCGGCTCGGCGTCGGTGCCTGCGACACCGGGATCACCCCGCTGGTGTGGGAACGGCCCGACGTCGTGGTGGTCGGTGGCCGCGTCACCCGAGCCGCCGGCGAGTGCATCGACGTGCTGAAGGTGGAGCCAGTCACTGTCACCCTCGCGACGCCGCTGGGCGCCCGGCCGGTGCTCGACGTGTTCACCGGCGCTCCACTGTCGATGGCGTCGCGCTGACCGGCCGGGCTCAGAGGATGCTGGGCACGTCGGTGCTGATGGGTACGGGCAGCACTGTGGGTCGGTCGGCCCGCAGGCCGGTGGTGAGCGCGACGCCGAGCTGGTCGGGGGTCTCCACCACCTCCGTCGCGCAGCCGTAGCCGGACGCGATCGCCACGATGTCCAACCCCGGGAGGTCCAGGCCGGGCACCCCGGGGGTGTCCTTCAGCTCGGCGAACGCCTTGAGGATCGCGTACTGCTGGTTGACCGGGACGACGACCACCACCGGCAGCGCGAGACGCGCGGCGGTCCACAGCGCCTGCACCGAGTAGTGGAACGAGCCGTCGCCGATCACCGCCACCACCGGTCGCTGACGCCCGGCGTCCCGTTCGGCGAGGGCCACGCCGATCGCGGCCGGCAGGCCGTAGCCGAGGCCTCCGCTGGCCATCGTGAAGTACGACGCCGGACGGTTGACCTTCAGTTGGCGGCGCAGCGCGGACAGGTTGGAGGGTGACTCCTGGACCAGTACGCCGTCCGCCGGCCAGTGCGCCGCCAGCGCGGCGAACAGGGCGTCGGCGCTCAGCGGAACGGTGATCTCGGGCGCTGCCGCCGCTTCCCGGGGCGCGGGCGGTCGCCGGTCGGCCGGGGGCACCCGTTCGATCAACGCGGCCAGGGTCAACCCCGGGTCGCCGAGGAGGCTGTCCCCGACCGGCGCGCGGGCGGCCTCGTCCGGGTCGTCAGTGACGTGTAACAGCCGCGCCCCGTCGGGCAGGTGCCCGCCCGGTACGTACGGGTAGTAGCGGAACACCGGAGCGCCGACGACCAGCACCGTGTCGTGCCCCCGCAGGGCCTCGGCCAGCGGACCGATCGCGTACGGCAGCACGCCGCGGAAGTGGCTGTGGTCCTCGGGGAACACGGCCCGCTCGGTGGCGGGCGCCGACCAGACCGGTGCGGCCAACCGCTCGGCAAGCTCGACAGCTGTCGACCAGCTTCCGGAGCGGTCCACCCCGGGCCCGAACACCAGCACCGGGTTACGACTGTCGGCGAGGACCCGGGCGAAGTCGTCCAACCGATCCGGGTCCGGTGCGAACCGGGTTGCCACCGAACGCGGTGCGGGCGGTGGGTCGGCTGGCTGGGCCCAGTCGTCCATCGGCAGCGAGAGGTAGACCGGCCCGGCGGGTGGTTGCACCGCCGTCGCGTACGCCCGCAGCATCGCCGCGGGGATGTCCTGCGCCCGGGCCGGCTCGTAGGCCCACTTGACGTACGGCTGGGGAAGCTCGGTGGGTCGACGGTTGGCCAGGCGGGGTTCGAGCAGCAGCATCTCCCGGGTCTGCTGGCCGGCGCTGACGATCAACGGGGTCTTGTTGTGCCAGGCGGTGACCAGGTTGCCCATGCCGTTGCCGGTGCCCGGGCCGGTGTGCAGGTTGACGTGCGCCGGATTTCCACTGGCCTGGGCGTACCCGTCGGCCATCGCCACAGCGGTCGCCTCGTGCAGCGCGTGGACGTAGTGGAAGTCGGCGGGGAAGTCCTTGAGGAACGGCTCCTCGGTGGAGCCGGGGTTGCCGAAGACCGTGGTCATGCCGAGGGTGCGGAGCACGTCGTATGTCGCATCCCGGACCGTTGCCATCGCCACCCGCCTCCGTGTCGCGGGCACTGACGACCACTGTCACCCTCCCGATCAGCCGAATCTATCGGGATGTGACGGACCTTTCGGGCGTTTCTCCACCGACGGTGACCAAGAGCATCGATCACCAGGAAGTTCGTCGTCGGGGCTGTCGAATCTCCGTCTTAACTGTGCGATCACCTGCCGGTCAGACCTTAGCCAGCACCGGGGACGCAGGCTATGGTGCCAGGCATGGCGTTGACAGCGCGGCCGATCCCGGCGCACCGGTCGGATCCGGCAGATGACCGATCCCCGGCGCGGGCTCACGGTTGATGGGTGTGTGGGATGCAGGGAGAGGGCCAGGCGATCGGCGGACGAGCGATGGAGTCGATGACCGGGCGGCTGCTGGTCGCGACTCCGGCGCTCAAGGACCCGAACTTCGACCGTACGGTGGTGCTGCTGGTCGCCCACGAGCCGGGCGGTGCGCTCGGCGTGGTGCTGAACCGCGCCACTGAGGTTCCGGTGGCCGACGTGCTCGGCGACTGGAGTGACCTGGCCCGGCATCCGGCGGTGCTGTTCGAGGGTGGCCCGGTGCAGCCCGACTCGGCCATCTGTCTCGCCCGCATGCGACACCCGATGCGTCGGCTCAAGGGCTTCCACCAGGTCTCCGGAGCGGTCGGCACGATCGACCTCTCGGTCGACCCGGAGCGGCTGCGGGAGGGCATCGGCGGCATCCGGGTCTTCGCCGGCTACTCGGGCTGGGGCGGTGGCCAGTTGGAGCAGGAGATCGCCGATGGTTCCTGGTTCGTGCTGGACGCGCTCCCGGGCGACGCCTTCGTCGACCGACCCGACGACCTGTGGCCGATGGTGCTGCGCCGGCAGGGCGGAATGATGGCCGCCGTCGCCCACTTCCCCCCGGACGTGGCGCTCAACTGACCCGGCACGGCGGGGGGACCCCGCGAGATGACCATGCCGGCCGGTCTGTGTATAGTTTCCCAGTGCCCGGGCGACCGGGACGACAGCAAGGGGCCGTGGCGCAGCTGGTAGCGCACCACACTGGCAGTGTGGGGGTCAGGGGTTCGAGTCCCCTCGGCTCCACCTTGTTGCACCGCAGGTCAGCGGCTTAGTCGGAGATCATCCGCTAGGCCGCTGATTTTGTTGCGGTTCATTCTCTCGTGCGCTCCGCTCACCGACCTCGCATCACGGGTCGCCGGCAGGACCGACCACGCGGGCGCGATCGGCGTCTAGCGGACGATCGGTGCCCACTCCCGCTGGCTGACGATCGTCACCCCGGGGGTGCGGTAATAGGGGTCTTCGGCGACGATCGCGGCGAGCGTCTCGGCGTCTGCGACGTCGAAGATCAGGAGCGCGCCGGAGTCGTCAGGGAACGGCCCGGCCATGACCAGGCGGCCCTCCTGATGCAGAGCCTGGAGACGTTCCCGGTGCCTGGGCCGAGCGGCTAGCCGGTCGGGTTCATCGCCGAAGGACAGCTCCAAGATGAACAATGGTTCCTCCTCCTGGGGGCGGTCTCCCGAAGCACCCTAGTCGATGCGCTGTGCCATCGCCGCCGTCGGTAGGCGGACGGTGAAGGTCGCCCCGGCGCCGGGCCGGCTGTCGGTGGAGATCGTCCCGCCGTGGCTGGTCACCACCTCGCGCAGGAGGGCCAAGCCCAGACCGAAGCGCCGGTCCTTGGCCCCGGCGCCGCGGTGGAAGCGGTCGAAGAGGCGGTTCGCGTCGGCGGGGTCGAAGCCAGCTCCGCTGTCCGTGACCACCAGGTCCGCGTCGCGGCGGGAGGTGCGCACTGTGACGTCGATGCGGCCGCCGGTCGGGGTGTGGGTGAGGGCGTTGGCGAGCAGTTCGCCGACCACGCGGCGCAGGGCCGAGGCGACGCCGGGGACCAGGACCGGAGTGTCCGGGACGGTCAGGTGCACCTGTACGCCCTGCTCCGCGGCGCGGTCGGCCTCGCAGTCGATGGCCTCGGCAGCGAGGCGGGCCAGGTTGACGGGCTCGGACGGTTGCCGTTCGGCCGGGGTGGCGGCGAGGCGGGCGGAGAGCAGGAGCTCGTCGACGATCTCGCCGAGGCGGCGGGTGGTCTCGATCAGGCGGTCGTAGTCGGCGCGGTCGGTGCCGGCGCGGCGGGCCAGGATCTGGGCGCGGGTGTGGACGTGGGCGATGGGGGTGCGCAATTCGTGGCTGGCGTCGGCGACGAAGCGGCGTTGCCGGCTGAGCGCCTCGGCGAGCGGTGCCACCGCTCGGCGGCCGACGACGATGCCCGTGAGCACTGCCGCGGCGAGGCCGACCATCGCGGCGAGGAGGAAGGCGGCGAGCAGGTGACGCCGGTCGGAGAGCTGGAAGCGGGCGTCGAACACCGCTTGCACCACGCCCGTGCCGCGCGGCTGTGTGCGGACGTAGTAGGTGGTGCCGTTGCGGTCGACCCTGTCGCTGCGAGCCTGACGGTCGAGGGCCACCGCGTCGATGGCGGACCGCAGTGGGAAACCGGGGGGTGGCGGGTTGCGGCCCGAGTCGATGGTGCCGCCGTCGTACAGGATGATCCAGTTGCAGCCCGGCGGGCCGTCGATGGTGCCGTGGACCGCGCCGTAGGTGAGCTCCCGTTCGATCTGTTCGTGCTGACTGTGCAGCAGTGCGACGTAGGAGATGGCGGCGCCCAGGGCGAGCAGCGCCGTGACGGTGAGTCCGACGACCATGCTGACCCGCACCCGGGCCCGGCGCAGCATGGTGTCCTCGAAGCTCACAGGGTCCCCAGCCGGTAGCCGAGGCCGTGCACGGTCCGGATCACCGAGCGACCGAGCTTGCGCCGCAGGTAGTAGACGTACGTGTCGACCAGGGACGCCGCGGCCGCCTCGTCGAAGACCCGGCTGCGCAGCTCGGAACGGGAGTGGACGGTGTGCGGTCGGGCCGCGAGCACCCGCAGCAGCTCGAACTCGCGTGCGGACAGGGCGATCCGGGTGCCGTCGGGCAGGACGACGTCGCGCACGGAGAGGTCGAGCTGGCCAGGCCCGAGCCGCAGCACCTCGGTCGACTCGGAGGTCCGGCGGCAGAGTGCCCGGATGCGGGCGCTCAGCTCGTCCAGGTCGAAGGGTTTCGTCAGGTAGTCGTCGGCGCCCGCGTCGAGGCCGGCGATCCGGTCCTGGACGGTGCCGAGCGCGGTCAGCAGCAGCGCCCGGGCGACCACCGCCCGGGAGCGCAGCCGGACGACCAGGTCCAGCCCGTCGAGGGCGGGGAGCAGCCGGTCGATCACCATCACGTCGTACGGCCGGGTGAGCCCCAGGTGGAGGCCGCGCTGGCCGTCGGGGGCCTGGTCGACGACGTATCCCTCGTCGGTCAGGGCCTCAGCCAACATCCCGCGGAGCTCAGAGTCGTCCTCGACGAGCAGGAGTCGAGTCATACAAGGATAGTGACATAGATAACACTCTATGTGTTGTGAAACTTGTCTCCTCAAACAATAAATCTACGGGGTTCCGGCGGGAACGAGCGACGGTGTAGATGCGGGAGCGCTCGCCTCGCGCCGCTCGATCCAGCTGAGCAGCGGCGTCGTCATGATTGTCGTGACGAGCGCGACCAGCACCAGCACGGTGAACAGCGACGAGTTCACGACGCCCGCCTCCAGCCCCACGTTCAGCGCGATCAGCTGCATCAGGCCACGGGCGTTCATCAGGGCGCCGACGCGCAGCGCGACCGGGTTCGGCTCGCCCATCATCCGGGCCGCACCCCAGCAGGCACCGAACTTGCCGACGATCGCCACGGCCACGCACGCGACGGCGAAGCCGAGCACTGCCGGGTTGCCCAGCAGCGCGAACTCGGTGCGCAGCCCGGAGAAGGTGAAGAACAGCGGCAGGAACACCGTCGCGGCGATCGGCGTCAGCGTGTCGACCACCTTGTCGGTCTGCGCGGAGTGCGGCATCACCACGCCGACAGCGAAGGCGCCGAAGACCGCGTAGAGCCCGATCTCGTCGGTGTACCAGGCGACCAGGAAGAGCAGCGCCACAGTGCCCAGCAGCCGTGCGCGATCACCCGGGAGCCCCATGACGAAGCCGGCCACCCGCCGCCCGCCCAGCCACAGCGCCAGCCCGAACAGCACTGCGCCACCCGCGGTGACCAGGGCCGGGCCGGCGGCGCCCGAGGCGAACGCCAGCACCACGGCCAGCATGATCCACGCGACCGCATCGTCGATCGCGCCGGAGGCCAGGGCGAGCAACCCGAAACGGGTGCCGGCGAGACCGCGCTCGGTGATGATCCGGGCGAGCATGGGGAAGGCCGTGATCGCCAGCGCCACACCGACGAACGCCGCGGACACCCCCAGCGACACGCCCTCCGCGCGGATCGGGACGAAACCCGCCATGCCCAGGACCAGCAGGACCCCCAGAACCAGCGGAACCGTGACACCCGCCAGCGACACCGCCCCGGCCGTGCCCGCCAGCCTGGTCACCCGGTGCGAGGTGAAGGCGTAGCCCGCCTGGAACATGAACAGCACCAGGCCGACCTGGCCGACCACGTACAGGATCGGCAGCAGCGGCGCGGGGAAGAGCGCGGCCTGCGCGCCCGGCCACAGCAGGCCGAGCAGCGACGGGCCGAGCAACACCCCGGCGAGCATCTCGCTCACCACGGGAGGCTGACCCGCCTTGCCGAGAAGCCAGGAGACCAGCCTGCAGAAGAGCAGAATGACAGCGACCGCGATGAAGAACCGCGGGGCGAGTTCGGTAGGGGTCACGGGCCTGCCTCCTCGAAGAATCGGGTGCACAACTTCTGCCGCCGGGCGTCGACGACCATCCAGGTGCCGCAGACGAGCTGCTTGACCGACCGCCCCACGTCGAAGACCCGGTCGCGGTGCCGCATGAGGGCGAGCCGGTTGCGGCCGGGACCGGGGAGGCCCCGGGGCGTCAGGTACGCGGGACCGCGACTCGGCAGTGAGCGGGTGTGCGCCGCCGACGAGCTGACCGAGAACCGCCGCAGCACCTCCCGTGTCGCTGCCCGCAGTTGGACGGGGGCTGCACCACGCGCCGGACAGGCCCGGTTGGCGGTGACGCCGTACGGGATGAAATGCGCGTCCTGCCGGCGCAGCGACAGCCAGCGGTCCGGGTTGAACTCGTCGTCGGCTGCGGGGCCGGTGCGCTGATAGGCCAGATAGTTGAAGAGCAGCACCGATCCGGTGGGGAGAACGTGATCGCCCACGGAGATGGGCCCGGAGGTGATCCGGTGCGCGATACCGAACAGCGGGTACACACGGAGCGTCTCGTCGATGACCCGGTCGAGAGAGCCGTCCGACGTGTCCTCGACGGACCGAGCGCACAGCAGGATGTGCGTCATGGCCTCCGACATCTGCACCACCGCCGTGTTGAAGAACGCGCCCTGGAGGTACCAGGCGGTCTCCAGGGCGGTGAAGGGCGGCGGCAGCACGACCGGGCAGGTCCCCGCGTCGATCCGGTCCAGCAGGTAGCGCGTCAGGCGATCCCGCCGGGACATGTGCCGCAGACTCATCCCCTTCAGCGCGGTGACCACGTCGTCCGCATTCGCCACGATGAGCTCCCGCACGCCGCGCGGGCAGGATGCGCCGAACACCAGCTCGTATGAGACCTCGGCCCAGATCGGCATCATCAGGTCCCGTAGCCGCACGTGACTGGTTCGGCCGGTCGGGAGCGTGTCGAGGATCCGCCGGGTCGCGGCCGTCGCGAGTTCGTCGGAGCGCGGGTGTGCGACGGCCAGCACCTGACGTGTCGTCCGCGCGACCGTCTTGTACGGCTCGCCGGGCTCCAGGTGCTCCTGATGCATCTGTGGACCGGGGGCGAGCCAGTACCAGAACAGGTCCGACAGCCCGGCCCCGCGGCTGCGTCCGTCGGCGGCCGGATCGCTGTAGACCCGCTCGAAGTCCTCCGGCCCCACCAGCGGCCCGGGGACGGGAATGCCCTCGGCCCCGTTCACCCGCTCGAAGATCCACTCGCGGAGGGCGACCACCGCCTTCACCGGGTTACCACCTGGTCGGGCGTCAGATCGGCCGGTCGCCGCGCTCCGGCCAGGGCGAGGGCCTGGTCCAGCTCGGTGGTGAGTCGTTCGAGCGCCTCCCGTACGCCCACCGCCCCGCCCGCCGCGAGCCCGCGCACCACCGGACGTCCCACCAGCACCGCCCGTGCTCCGAGAGCAAGCGCGATCACCACGTCGGTGCCACAGCGCACACCTCCGTCGAGCAGCACCGGGATCTGCCCATCCACGGCTGCCACGACTGCGGGCAGCGCGTCGAGCGTGGGAATCGCCCCGTCGAGCTGACGTCCACCGTGGTTGGACACGATCACACCGGCGGCGCCGTGCTCCACCGCGAGGCTGGCGTCCGCGGGATGCAGGATGCCCTTGAGCAGGATCGGCAGCCCTGTGACGCCGCGCAGCCACACGATCCGGTCCCACCCCGCCGTCGCGTCCATCGCGATCGAGCGCACCCGGCCGGCCGCGTCGCGCATGTTCTCGCAGGCGTAGCCGGACGGCAGGTCCGTGAAGCCGTTGCGCAGGTCACGCTCGCGCCGTCCGAACACCGGAGAGTCGACCGTCACCACGAGCGCCCGGCAGCCCGCCGACGCGGCGCGCTTGACCACGTACTCGGTGAAGTCGAGGTCGGGTTGCGGGTACAGCTGGAACCACAGCGTTCCGCCCGCCGCCGCGATCTCCTCGACCGGCTGGGTGGCGGCCATGCTCACCACCATCGCGGCGCCGGCCGCCGCGGCCCCCCGGGCGGTGGCGGCCTCGCCGTCGGGGTGCGCGAGTCGATGAAAGGCCGTCGGAGCGACCAGGACCGGGGCGGCCAGCGACGTGCCGGCCACCGTGGTCCGCAGGTCCCGCTCGCCGGTCGCCCGCAGCACCCGTGGCACGAGCCACCGCCGCTCGAAAGCCCGCTCGTTGGCGGCCATGGTGCGTTCCCGCCCGGCGCCGCCCTCGAAGAAGTCCTGGTGGACCGGGTCCATCTCAGCCCTCGACGCCGGAGAGGCAACGCCCCAGGAACTCCTGTAGCGGCCGCACGTGGACCTCGGGCCGGTCCCACCGGTTCTCCAGGTTCTCGGCGAGGTGGTGCGTGCTGATCACCTGGCCCTCGCGGTGGTAACGGACGACCGGGTGCAGGTACGCCGCATCGTGCGCCTGCCCCACGACGTCCTGGGCGACGCGGGACACGGTGATGTCGAACGGGTCGACCTGGTCGTGGTCGGGGCCGTACTCCAGGGTGATCACGAATGCCCGGTCGTAGTCGTGCTCGGCGGTGCGCAGGCCGGTCGACACGAAGTAGTCCACCGGCACCTCCTCGTGGTAGCGGGCCTCCGGGCCGGCGAGGGTGAGCACGTCGGCGAGGAACCCGAACTGCTGCCACAGGGCGGAGGTGCGGTTGACCCGCTCGATGACCGCCGCGGTCATGGCCGCCGGGTCGGCGGCGAGCCTGGTGGACGGCCAGTCCGTGGCGTCGTACCGGCGGGAGAGGATTCTGTGCAGTGCGCGCACGGCGTAGCGGAAACCGTGCACGAAACCGCTCGTGGACTTCTTGAAGTCGCGTACCTGCGAGATCGTCCCGGCGAAGAACAGCCCGGGCACGTTCACCGACTCCCATTCCTCGGTCTGTGCCGGGAACCGGTCCTTGATGGTGAGTTGCGGCCGTGCGGAGGCGTCGAAGATCGAGTCGTCGAAACGGAATCCCGTGCACGCCAACACCCGGTCGTAGTGCAGTTCCTTCACGACCTCGTTGGCCCTGGAGAAGCTGAACGCGACCTTGTAGCCCGTACCGTCACGCTCGATGCTCTTGATCGTGCCGTCGAGGATCGCGTTTGCCGACTTGAGCTGATAGGTGTCGAGGAAGTTGTTGTTGACCGCGCGCAGGTGCCCGACGTAATGGGTGCGCCACGCCATCCGGACCGAGCTGGGCCCCGCGACGTGGATCAGCGTCGTGGTCTCCATGAGGTTCTCGGCGGTCTCGAAGGCGGAGTTGCCCTTGCCGATGATCAGCACTTTCTGGTCGAGATAGTCACGTGGCTCGACGCTCATCACGTCGTACCCCTCGGCCAGCTCGAATCCTGCGATGTCCGGCGAGTAGGTCTTCGACACGCCGGTGGCGACGATCACCGCGCGGGCCTCCCAGCACCGGTCGCCGGCCTCGACCGTGAACACGTCGTCGTGCTTGGACACGCGGGTCACCCGGGTGCCGTAACTGACCTTGACGCCCGTCTTCGCCGCGAAGTCCGCGAGGTATCGCACCATCACGTCGGCGTCGGGGAAGTACCGCTCGGTGTACTGCGTGAACAACAGCGCCGGATCGTCGGTGAGCAGGGAATTCCAGTCGAGCCGCAGATTCAGCTCGGGGTCGTCGGTGCCCGTGCGCGGTTTGTTGATCGAGATGAGCTGGCGGTGCCGAGGATAGGTGGCGAAGAACGCCCCCGGCCCGTCGGCGCCCTCCAGCACCACATAGTCACGCGTGCCGTCGGCCTCGAGCAGGGCGGCGAGCTGAAGACCGGCCGGACCGGCCCCGATGATCAGGTAATCAAGCGTCACGGCGCTCACCGTACGAGCCGGAAATCAGAGAGATTTCAAGCTCTTCCAGAATGGCGACCGCCCTTCGTACGTCTCCGTCGAGCGGCCGGTCCGGGTCGATCGCGGGTATCTCCTCCAAGGCTCGAAGGATCCGGTCACAGCCCACCGCCGTGGGCCGGCGCGCCCCCACGTGCACCGCCTGGCGCAGCCCGAGCCCGAGCGAACCGGTGATCAGGCGTAGCAGCTCCGCCTGGTCCAGGGCGCGGAGAGCGGCTTGCGTGCCGAGCGGGATGACGTCCTGGTTGTGCAGGTTGGTGGGGAGGCTCTGCAGGCTTGCGGGCACGGAGTCGCGCCTGATCTCGGCGATGAGCGCTGTCGACGCGAGCTGTACGCCCTGCAGCCCGTGCTGCTGACCTGGTCCCGCCGCAAGCATCGGCGGCAGTCCGCCGTTGCGCCCCGGGTCCACGAGCAGGTCGAGTTGGCGCTCGGCGAGGTTGCCGACCTGGGCTATCACCATGGACAGGACGTCGGCGGCGAACGCAGCGGGTTGGCCGAAGAAGTTGCCGCCGTGCACGACCTTGTCGTCGGCCGGGAAAAACAGCGGGTTGTCGCTGACCCCGCCGAGGTCCGCCGTCACGACACCGTCGACGTAGCGCAGGGCGTCCTCGGCCGCTCCGAGCAACTGTGGCGCGCAGCGGATGCTGTAGGGCTCCTGCAACGGTCTGGTACCGGACGTCTCCAGGCCGGCGGCTGTCGTTCGCATCGCGGCGCCCACCTCGATGGCACCCCGGTGACCGTAGGCGGCGAGGAGGGCGGGATCGAGGAACTGCGGATCGCAGCCGAGCAGGTCGGCGAGCAGGCAGCTCAGCGTCTGCACCACGCGGTGCGAGGTGCGGACCCGGCCCAGGGCGAGGGCCAGCACCGCAGTGGTGAGCGACGTGCCGTTCACCAGCGCCAGCGCGTCCCTGCCGTCGAGCGGCAGCGGTTCCAGGCCGGCCTTCGCCAGGGCCTCACCGGCGGGCATCCGCACACCGTCCAGGTAGGCGTGCCCGCGACCGCGCAGCGCCTGAGCGGCGGCACCGAGCGGGATCAGGTCGCCGCTGGCCCCCACCGAGCCGAATCGGGGCATGGCCGGTGTGAACGTCGTGCCGAGCATGGCCGCGAGCGCGTCGATCACGTGCGGCGAGACCCCCGACGCGCCCCGGGCCAGGGACCAGGCGCGGACCAGCAGCGTCGCGCGCACGACATCCGGTGCGAGGTCCGGGCCCTGGCCCGCCCCGAGGTGGGCGAGGGTGTTGTCGGCCTGGTCGCGCTGGTCGGCTCGGCCCGCGTACCCGACGAGCGCCCCGAACCCGGTGGTGGCACCGTAGATCGCGCGGTCGTCGCCGAGTGCCTTCCCGAGGAATGTGCGGCCGGTCGCCACCCGGTCGCGCACCTCCTCGCCGATCACGACAGCGACCGGGCCCGCTGCGGCGCGCAGGTCGGCGGGGCGCAGCGGTGCTGCCAGATCCACCTCAATCGTCATGGAAGCGGATGCTAGAGACGCTTTCTCAGAGCGCTCTGAAATCGCCTCAGTAAATTGCGCCGTATGACGCACGATTGCCTGATCATCGGAGCCGGGCCGGCCGGTCTGCAGCTCGCGGCCCTGCTCGAACGCGACGGTCACGACTACGTGGTGCTGGAGGGCGGCCCCCGACCGGGCACATTCTTCGAGACCTATCCCCGGCATCGCCAGCTGATTTCGATCAACAAGGTGTGGACCGGATCGGAGGACCCGGAGTTCAATTTACGGTCGGACTGGAACTCACTGCTGACCGACGATCCGGCGTTGCTCTTCAAGAACTACAGCACGCGCTATTTTCCGGCCGCGGACGATCTGGTGCGTTATCTCGCCGACTTCGCGCGGGGTCTGCGCGTCCGTTACGACACCCGGGTGACCTCCGTGTCGAAGACCGGTGACGTGTTCACGGTGCGGGCCGGCGACGACAGCTGGACGGCACGGAGAGTCGTCGTCGCCACCGGCGTCTCCCAGCTCCACGTGCCGCCGATCGAGGGCGCGGACCTGGCCGAACGTTACGACACGGTGAGCGTCGACCCCGCCGACTTCGTCAACCAACGCGTGTTGATCATCGGTAAGGGCAACTCGGCCTTCGAGACCGCGGACGCGCTCGTCGAGACCGCCGCGACGATTCACGTCGCCGGGCCGCACTCCATCAAGCTGGCTTGGCAGTCCCATTACGTCGGGCACCTGCGCGCCGTGAACAACAACTTCCTGGACACCTATCAGCTGAAGTCGCAGAACGCCGTCCTGGACGGCACTGTGGAGCAGATCAGCCGGCGGGAGGGCGGCGGGTTCCGGGTGCTCTTCCGGTACGCCCGGACGGTCGAGAACCTGCGCGAGCTCGAGTACGACAGGGTCATCCTCTGCACCGGATTCCGCTTCGACGCGTCCATCTTCGCCGAGTCCGCGCGGCCGGAGCTGGTCATCAACGATCGGTTCCCGGCGCAGACGCCGGCCTTCGAGTCGGTGAACGTCAGCGGTCTCTACTTCGCCGGCACCCTCAGCCAGCAGCGTGACTTCAAGAAGTCCACCAACGGCTTCATCCACGGCTTCCGCTACGCCACCCGCGCACTGCACCACATCCTGCGCGAGCGGCACCACGGGCAGCCCTGGCCGTCGCGGCAGATCGCCCTGACGCCGGAGGCGATAGCCGACTCGATAATCGCCCGGATCAACGTGACCTCGGCGCTGTGGCAGCAGTTCGCGGTGCTCGGCGACGTCATCACGGTCGAGGGCGAAGCCGCCTGCTACCGAGAGGAGGTACCGGTCGCCTACCTGCGGGAGGCGCTGCCGGACGTGTTCGCGTTCCTGGTCACCCTGGAGTACGGCCCCGACCACGACCAGGTCGACCCGTTCGACATCACGGTGCCGCGTCCGGCCGAGAACGACGCGAACGCCGCGCACGACGCCAGCTATCTCCACCCCGTCGTGCGGGTGCTGCGCGACGGGCAGGTCGTCGCCGAGCACCACCTGGCGGAGAACCTGGAGAACACCTGGGACCTGCCGACAGTGCATCGGCAGCCCCTCGAGGTCTTCGTCAAGGGCGTCCTCGCCGATGCCTGCTGACGTCTGGCCGCAGCCCATCCTCGACCTCCTGGCAACCGGCGAGGACCGGCCGGTCTTCGAGGACGGGCCGGTCGTCACGACCGCCTCGGAGATGGCGGGTCTGATCCGGCGCATCGCGGCCGGGCTGCGCTCGTCCGGCGCGGGGCCCGGAGTGGGTGTCACGCTCGATCTGCCGGTCACCGCCGCCGCCTTCGCCGCCACCATGGCCGCCTTCGCGGTCGGGGCGCGGGTGTCCGGGTGGCGTGCCGACCTGAGCCCGGCACAACTGTCCGGCTCCCTCATTGTCGACTCGGCTCAGCTGGCCTCGCTCGCCGAGCATCCCGACAACGGGCTGCCACTTGTCGCGGCGGGACGGGCTGAGGATCCCGCGCGGATCACCTGGACCAGTGGCAGCACGGGGACGCCGAAGGGCGTGGTCCAGACCTATGCGGCCATGTCGGCGGCCTGGGTCCCGTACCCGGACCGGTGGCCCCCGGCCATCGCCGAACTGGCGACCCGGATGCAGCGCTACCTGGTCTTCGGGTCGCTGGCCAGTCAGGTGATGCTGGAGTACGGCGTCCTCGCCCTCGCGGCGGGCGGCACCCTCGTCGTGGCGCCCCGGCCGGTCTTCCCGGATGCCCTGGTCGAACACCAGGCCACGGCGAGCGTGATCACCGTCGGCAAGCTGCACCAGCTGATCCGGGACCAGCGCGCCAACCCGGTGGACCTGCGTCACCTGGGGGCGCTGATGGTCTCCGGGTCGCCACTCGCGCCGGGCCGACTGGCGGAGGCCCTCGACGTGCTGGGCCCGGTGATCTTCCACGGGTACGGGCAGACCGAGACGTCGATGATCGCCATGGTGACCCCCGCCGAGATGCTGACCAACCCGGCCACGCTCGCCACTGTCGGTCGTCCGGCCGTGGACGTCTCCATCCGCGACGGGGAGGTCTACGTCCGCACACCCACGCAGGCGTCCTCGTACTGGCAGGACCCGGACGAGTCGGCCGAGGTGTTCGTGGACGGGTGGGTGCGTACCCGTGACCTGGGCGAGCTCGACGCGGACGGATACCTGCGGCTGCTCGGGCGCGCCCGGGACGTGATCATCGTCAACGCGCAGCTGGTCCATGCCGGACCGGTGGAGCGGGCGCTCGCCGCCGACGCCACGGTCGGCGAGGCGTACGTCGTCGGGTGCCCGGACGAGATGACCGGCGAGGCCGTGCACGCCTTCGTGGTGCCGGTGGCCGGGAGGACGCCCGATCCGGATATGTTGCGCAAGCTCGTGGCCGCACAGGTGAACGACCTGGCGGTGCCCCGAACCGTCACTGTCGTCGACCGGGTTCCGCTCGCGCCGAGCGGCAAACCGGACAAGAGTCGACTCGCGCAGCTCCGTGACGATCCGTGACATCCGGTCGACATGCAAAACGCCCTGACCAGGTCACCGGTCAGGGCGTTTGTCGACTGTATGTCCGGTGCGGGGCCGGGGTCAGCCCTGGCGGCTCTTCCACTGCGGGTTGGCGCGGTTCACCACGACCGTCCGGCCGCGACGGCGGACCACCACCGAACCCGGCTTCTGCTTCAGCGCACGCAACGAGCTACGTACCTTCATCTCTGCCTCCTCGGTGCAAGCGGTTCCGAGTATCGAAACGCCGCACCCACCCTGGGGATTCCCGCCCCTTACGCTGATGGTTGGCGATGCGTGGGGAGGTGCCAGAGTGTGGCCCGGGGCCTTTGTGACTGTGGTCTACGCGTTTCTTGGTTGGCTCGTGGCGTTCACCGCCCGGGCCGCGCTGCGACCGACGGTGAACAGAAACCGCAGCCCCGGTGTACGGACGCCGGCGACGCTGCGCTCTGCGGAGCACTGGCACGCGGCGCACCAACGGGTCGCCCGCCCCCTGCGCCGCACCGGCATCCTGCTGGCGGTCGCCTCACCGCTGCCGATTCTGCTCGGGGCCGCCTTCGGTGATCCGCCGGTGATCGCGGCAGTGCTGGTGCTCGCCCTGCTCGTCGTGCCCTATCTGCTCTACCTGGCCTACCTCGCCGATCACGCCGCAGCCGCCGTCGACGGCTGACGATTACCGGAGCCCCGTCGAACCTTTGCCGCCCGCCGGCCGTACCAGTGGGCGGAGGTCGCCCTCATGCCCGTACGCCGGCTCTTCGCCGTGGCGCTCGTCGTCGCCGCGACCGTGCCCCTGACAGCCACGCCCGCCGCCGCCCACGGCGCCCCCACCGACCCGGTCAGCCGGGCGGCGGCCTGCGGGCCCGAGGGCCGGTACGCGGCCACCAGCGCCTGTCGGGCGGCCGTGAAGGCGGGTGCGGCGGTGCGCGAATGGGACAACGTACGCGTTGCCGCCATCAACGGCCGGGACCGGGAACGGATCCCGGACGGTGAGTTGTGCAGCGGTGGGCTGTCCGCGTACCGAGGGCTGGACCTGCCCCGCACCGACTGGCCGAGCACCGAGTTGACCACCGGCGCGAAGTTCACCTTCCGGTACCGGACCACCATCGAGCACCGGGGCACCTTCCGGCTCTACGTCACCACACCCGACTACGACCCCAAATCCCCGCTGAACTGGGCGGACCTGGAAGCGCGCCCGTTTCTGACGCTGACCGACCCGCCGGTGCGGGCCGGGGCGTACCAGTTGGCGGGCCGACTGCCGGCGGGTCGTACGGGCCGGCACCTGATCTACACGATCTGGCAGAACTCCAACACCCAGGACACCTACTACTCCTGCTCCGACGTGGTGTTCCGTGGTGCCAAGGCCACCGCGACGAAGGCCGCCGCGACGAAGAGCGCGGCGGCCGCTCCGCGTACCGCTGAGAGTGAGCCGGCGGCCAGCGGCTCGGCGGTGGCGGCGGCGGCCGACCCGGGCGTGCCGGTGGCGTCGGTGACCGACCTCGGTGGCCGGTGGCCGGTGCTGGCCGGTGCCGCAGTCGTGCTGGTCCTGCTGCTGCTGATCGGCGCGACCCGGCGACGTCGCGGTGCCGCCGCACCCGTGGGCCGCCAGTGCGAGGTCCGTAACCACCGGGCCGGGCGGCGTCGGATCTGGTGATCCGAGCCGCCCGGAACCCGGCGGTGCTCAGCCCAGGTGCTGCTCGATCTCGGCCAACTCGTCGGCGGTGAAGTCGAGGTTGTCGAGCGCGGCGATGTTCGTCTCCAACTGCTCGACGCTGCTCGCCCCGATGATCAGGCTGGTCATCCGCGGGTCGCGCAGCGCCCAGGCCAGCGCGAGCTGCGCGAGGGACTGGCCGCGCCGGTCGGCGACCGCGCCGAGACCCCGGATGGTGGCCATCTTCTCGTCGCTCAGGTCGCTCTCGTTGAGGAAGACGCTGGTGCGTACCCGCGAGTCGGCCGGGATGCCACCCAGGTAGCGGTCGGTCAGCAGGCCCTGGGCCAGCGGGCTGTACGCGATGCACCCCGCGCCGACCTGCTCCAGCGTGTCGAGCAGGCCGTCGGACTCGGTCCAACGGTTGAGCATCGAGTACGACGGCTGGTTGATCAGCAGCGGCGTACCCAGGTCACGCAGGATCGCGGCGGCCCGCGTGGTCTGCTCGGAGTTGTAGTTCGAGATGCCGACGTAGAGCGCCTTGCCGGAGCGGACGATGGCGTCGAGCGCGCCCATCGTCTCCTCCAGTGGGGTGTCCGGGTCGAACCGGTGCGAGTAGAAGATGTCGACGTAGTCCAACCCCATACGGCCCAGCGACTGGTCCAACGACGAGATCAGGTTCTTGCGCGAACCCCACTCGCCGTACGGGCCGGGCCACATGAGGTATCCGGCCTTGCTGGAGATGACCAGCTCGTCCCGGTACGCCTTCAGGTCGGTGGCGAGCATCCGGCCGAAGTTCTCCTCGGCCGAGCCGGGCGGTGGGCCGTAGTTGTTGGCCAGGTCGAAGTGGGTCACACCCAGGTCGAAGGCGCGTCGGACGATGTCGCGCTGCCGTTCGAACGGGCGGTCCGGGCCGAAGTTGTGCCAGAGCCCGAGGGACACGGCGGGCAGACGCAGGCCACTACGCCCGCTGCGCCGGTAGGTCATGGAGTCGTAGCGGTCATCCGCGGCGAGGTAGGTCACGATCATGAGCCTAGCTCCGGCAGGTGCTGGCGGAGATAGCGCGTGCGAACCAGGACATCGGGGTAGTTTCGACGCCATGCGTTTCATTGCGCTCGACACTCCCAAACCGCTGTCCAAGATCGGGCTGGGCACCTGGCAGTTCGGTTCCCGCGAATGGGGCTACGGCCGGGAGTTTGAGCAGCAGGCGGCGCAGATCGTCCGGCGGGCCGTGGAACTGGGCGTGACGGTCTTCGACAGCGCGGAGATCTACGGCTTCGGGCGCAGCGAACGCATCCTCGGCGCGGCCCTCGGCGACGACCGGCCCAAGATGGTGATCGCGTCCAAGATCCTGCCCGTGCTGCCGGTGGCCGCCGTGGTGCAGCAACGGGCTGTCGCCTCGGCGGCCCGGCTCGGCGTCACCAGCATCGACCTCTACCAGGTGCACTCGCCCAACCCGCTCGTCGCCGACCACACCACCATGCGCGGTATGCGCGTCCTGCAGGACGTCGGGCTGGTCGGCGAGGTCGGGGTGAGCAACTACGGGCTGCGCCGCTGGCAGGTCGCCGAGGCGGCGCTCGGCCGGCGGGTGCTCAGCAACCAGGTCCGCTACAGCATGCTGGACCGCGCGCCCGAGCAGGACCTGCTGCCATACGCGCGGGAGGCCGGCCGGGTGGTCATCGCGTACAGCCCGCTGGCGCAGGGCTTCCTCTCCGGCCGATACGACGCGAAGAACCCGCCGAGCGGCGCGGTCCGCCGGGCCAACCCGTACTTCCTGCCGGAGAACCTGGAACGCGGCGCGGTCCTGATCGACACCCTGCGCCAGGTGGCCGACGCGCACGACGCCACCCCCAGTCAGATCGCGCTGGCCTACCTGCTGCGCCATCCGAACGTGCTCGCCATTCCCGGGGCGTCCGGGGTGGAGCAGATGGAACGCAACGCCGCCGCCGCGGACATCGACCTCGCCGACGACGAGTACGCCGCACTGGTCGAGGCCGCGAAACGCTTCCGCCCCGTCACCGGCCTCGCCGCGATGCCGGCGATGGTGCGTGCCCGGTTCGCCAGCCCAACGGGAAAGTGAGCACAGTGGACGACATCACCGCACTGATCCTGGACGACCACGCCGCCTTCCGGCGTGGCTTCGCCCGCCTCGACGACGCCCGCGACGAGCAGGAGATGCTCGCCGTCTGGGACGCCCTCGCCCTGCACCTGGACATCCACGCCGAGGCGGAGGAGGCGATCCTCTACCCGCACCTGGTCAAACACGGCGACGACGGCGAGGACGAGACCGCCGACGCGATCGGCGACCACAACAAGATCCGGGACGCCATCGCCGAGGCGAAGCTGCACCCGGTCGGCTCGGACGAGTGGTGGGCGGCGGTCGGCACGGCCCGCCGGGAGAACAGCGAGCACCTCGCCGAGGAGGAGGACGAGGCGCTGCCCGACTTCCGCCGGCACGCCAGCTTCGAACTCCGCGCCGAGTTGGGGCAACGCTGGCTCACCTTCTACGGCGAGCACAAGAACGGCCGCAACCTGCCGTTCCGCGACAAGGACCCGCAGCAGTACGTCGCCGACCACCGCTGAGATCTCCCCGGCACGGGGGAGTCGCCCAGGCCCACCTCGGCAGCAGAATGACGAGGTGACAGTCCGAGCGGCGCTGACCCCGCTGGTCGCCGGCACGACCTGGCGACGCGGCGTCTTCCTGCTGCTCGGCGGAGTGCTGGCACTGCCGTACGGGGTGCTCGCGGTGACCTTCGCCCAACTGTTCGCCGACTCGGCGATCCCCCGACCACTGGTCTACGCCCTGCTGGTGATCGCGGCGCTGATCGCCGGGGCGCCGTTGCTGCTGGACGGCAGTCGGGCACTGGAGATCGCCGCCGTACGGGCTCTGCTCGGCGTGGACCTTCCCGAACCGGTGCCCGGGCACCGGGTCGACCGGGAGACCCGGCTGCGCAGCGCGCTCTGGATCGCCACCCACCTCGTCGTCGGCGCACTGGTGATGATCGCGCTGTTCAGTGCCCTGCCGATGGCTCTCGCCTTCATCGCCCAGCAGTTCGGCATCGGCACCGAACTGATCAGCCGCGAACGGTTCGGGCCGCTGGACGGGCGCGACGGCGGCTGGCTGACAGTGAGCGGGGTGGTCCTGCTGGTCGGCCTCGGCTACGCGGTCGCCGGGCTCGGCGCGCTCGCCGGCTCGATGGCGCCGGTGCTGCTCGGGCCGGCCCCGGCGGAGCGGATCGCCGCCCTGGAGAGGGAGGCCCTCCAACTCGCTGAACGCAACCGGCTGGCCCGGGAGCTGCACGACTCCATCGGCCACGCGTTGACCGTCGCCACCCTCCAGGCCGGAGCCGCCCGCGAGGTCCTGCACACCGACCCGGAGTTCGTCCGACGGGCGCTCACCGCCATCGAGGAGACCGGACGGACGGCCATGGACGAGCTGGACCACGTGCTCGGGCTGCTCCGGGAGACCGGCAACGAACGTCCGGTGGTGGCGCCGCAGCGTACCCTCGCCGACCTGGACCGGTTGGTCACCGACGCCCGCGCTGCCGGGCTGGCGGTGCACGCGCATCGGGTCGGCAACGCGGCGCGAGTCCCTGCGGCCGTCTCCCGGGAGGGTTACCGCATCGTCCAAGAGGGACTGACCAACGCCGCCCGCTACGGCGACGGGCCGGTGACGCTGCGGCTGGACCTGCACCCGGAAGCACTGGAGTTGGAGCTGGTCAACGCGATGAGCCGACCCGGTCGGACCCCGCTGGGCCACGGCGGTCGCGGTCTGGACGGCATGCGGGAGCGGGTGCTGCTGCTCGGCGGCCGGATCACCGTGGGACCGGATGGCGACCGGTGGCTGATCCGGGCCCGCCTGCCCTACGAGGAGACCCGATGACCACCGGCGTGCTCATCGTCGACGACGACGAACTGATCCGGATCGGGCTGCGGGCCATCATCGACGCCCAACCCGACCTGCGCGTCCTCGCCGAAGCCGCCGACGGCGCCGAGGTGCCGCCGCTGGTGGCCCGGCACCGGCCCGACGTGGTGCTGATGGACGTGCGGATGCCCGGCATCGACGGCATCCAGGCCACCCGACACCTGCTGGCCACCTCCGCCGACCCGCCCCGGGTGCTGGTCGTCACCACGTTCGCCAACGACGAGTACGTCTACGAGGCGCTGCGGGCCGGCGCCTCCGGCTTCCTGCTCAAACGAGCCCGGCCCTCCGAGGTGGTGGAGGCCGTCCGGGTGGTCGCGGCGGGGGAGTCGCTGCTCTTCCCTGCTGCGATCCGCCAGTTGGTCGGCGCGTACGGGCCGGCGGGCGGCGACCGGCTGCACGCCGCACGGCTCACCGAACGGGAGGCCGAGGTGCTCCGGTTGATGACCACCGGCCGGTCCAACCCGGAGATCGCCGCGCACCTGGTGGTCGGCGTGGAGACGGTCAAGACGCACGTCGGCAACGTGCTGGCCAAGCTGGGTGCCCGCGACCGCACCCAGGCGGTGATCGCCGCCTACGAGTCCGGCTTCGTCACTCCGTCCGGCTGACGGTTCCCTCGCCCGGGGGAGCGGGTTCACCGCTTGCCGGGAGGGAGTCCGGCGGCTGTCCGTCGAGGCTGAGAGCATGACGAAAATCGATGCCTCCCCGTCCCGGACCGGCTCCCGCTGGCCGGACCGGCTCGCCCCACTGGCCGCCGGTTGGCTCGGCCTGTGGGGCGTGCTGGCCCTGGTCAGCATGCTCACCGACGCCGGCTACCCGTTCGGCCCGAACGACCCCAACGGCGGCGACGTCAGCCTGCTGCGCCTGGTGCCGGTCGAGGTGGCCACCCCGCTCTTCGCCGGCGTGCTGCTCACCGCCGCAGTGGCAGCCCTGGCGATGAGCCGCCCGGCGGTGCGCCCGCCCGGCCCGCTGCGGGCGCTGCTCGCCGGCTACGGCTGGGCGGTGGCGTGCGCGCTCGTCCTGGTCGTGCCGGACGTCCGAGTGCTGGTCGTCCTCGGCTACCTGCCGATACTGATCGTCGGGGCGCCGTTCGGCTGGCCGCCGGTCGACTACGCCGACGTCTTCAACTGGGCGCTGTTCGCCCGGTTCGCGGCGCTGGCCGGCGGGCTGCTACTGGCCGGTGCGGTGCTCGCCTGGCAGCGCCGTACCGCCGGGGCCTGCGTCGGCTGCGGTCGCGCCGACACCGGCCGACGGTGGACCACCCCGGCCGCCGCCACCCGCTGGGGTCGGTGGGCCGTGGGCATCGCCGCGGCCATCCCGCTGACGTACGCGTTGACCCGGTTCGCCTGGGCGGCCGGCATCCCGCTCGGCATCTCCCGCGAGTTCCTCACCGAGATGCAGGACACCGGGCTGGTCTGGGCCGGGTTCGGGCTGGCCGCGTTCGCCACCGTCGGCGCGATCCTCACCCTTGGGCTGGTGCAGCGCTGGGGCGAGCGGTTCCCGCGCTGGATGCTCGGCCTCGCCGGCCGGCGGGTGCCGGTGAAGCTGGCCGTGCTGCCCGCCACAGTGGTCGCCATCTCCGTGACCGCGGCCTCGCTGGGACTGCTCAGCAACCCGAAGTTCTGGGAACTCACCGGCGGGCTCAGCCTGACCGGGGCGCCGATGCTGCTCTGGCCACTCTGGGGCGTGGCGCTCGGCGCGGCCACCTACGCGTACCACCTGCGCCGCCGTGGAACCTGCCGGCGCTGCGGTCGGGACTGACCACACGTGTCGCCGTAGCCAGCTACCGGATCGATGGTCCTTCCCGTCCGGACGCCGGATTTTCCATGGACGGATGGCCGAGAACAATGTCTGCGGGCCGCACTGTGGCGTTGAACCGGATGACCCGCCCGACCCACCGCGCAAACAGCGTGCGGCCGCTAGGATGACCCGGTTCGTCGGCGGGGTCGGCGTGGTGACGGGTCTCGGCCCGGCGGCTTCCGCACAATTCATTGCTCACTCGGGCGCGAGTCCTTTTCGCGGGTGGACGGATCATGATGGATACGACCGATGGCGCACCTCAGGGCACCCTCGTGGACCTCAGCGAGGTGAGCCTCGCCGACCTTCAGGAGCTGGACCAGTCGGTGTTCGCCCACTCGTTGCGCCGAATTCTCGACGAGATCGATCGCCCGCAGGAGGCGGTCGCCGGGTGGAACTCGGCGATGTGAGGATGCCGGGTGGCGGGCGCGGCTCGATGGGGGCCGCCACGGTAGCCGAGGGCGGCCTGTCCACCCGCCCACGGCCCGTCCCGTTCTCGGAGTTCATCCTCAAGGTCCACAGCCGGTGCAATCTGGCCTGCGACTACTGCTACATGTACGAACTGGCGGACCGCAGCGCCCTCGCCGACCCGCTGCTGATGGCGCCGGACGTCTTCGACCACGCCTGCCAGCGGATATGCGAACACGTCCACGCCCACCGACAGACCGCCGTACGGATCGTCCTGCACGGCGGCGAACCGCTCCTGGTCGGCGCTCCCAACCTGGTCCGGATGGCGAGCCGACTCCGGGAGGCACTCGCCCCGTCGCAGGCTCAGATCACCGTGCAGACCAACGGCACCCTCCTGACCCGACACGCCCTCACACTGCTCGCCGACGCCCAGGTGCGGATCGGCGTGAGCCTCGACGGCGACCGGACGGCGAACGACAGGCACCGGCGGTACGCGTCGGGCCGCAGCAGCTACGACGAGGTCGACCGGGCCCTGCGCCTGCTCGCCGAGCGGCCCGACGCGTACGCGGGCGTGCTCTGCGTCGTGGACCTCGCCGCCGACCCCCGACAGACCTACGAGGCGTTGCTGTCGTACCGGCCGCCGATGGTGGACTTCCTGCTCCCGCACGCCAACTGGGAGGCGCCGCCGCCACGGCGAGGTACGGACCCGAGCCCCTACGGCACCTGGTTGGCGGCGGCCTTCGACGCCTGGTACGACACCTCGCCCCGACTGACCCGTGTCCGACTCTTCGAGGAACTCATCAACCTGCTGTTCGGCGGGCGCAGCCGAACGGAGTCCCTCGGGCTGAGCCCCGTGGCCGCCGTGGTGATCAACACCGACGGGGCGTACGAGCAGGTCGACACGCTGCGCTCCACCTACCCCGGCGCGGTCGGCACCGACCTGACCGTCTTCACCGACACCTTCGACGACGTGCTGCACCACCCCGCTGTCGTCGCCCGCCAGATGGGGGTGGACGCGCTCGCCGCCACCTGCCGTACGTGCCCGGTGCACCGGGTCTGCGGTGCCGGCAACTATCCGCACCGGTACCGGGCGGGAAGCTTCACCAACCCGTCCGTCTACTGTCCCGACCTTCTGCACCTCATCGCCCACGTCGAGCGACGCCTACGAGCGGATCTGGCAGCCATGCCCCGGGGGCGGTCGTGACGGGATACCACCGGCTCACCCCCGACGACCTCGCGGCGCTCGCGGCTGGCCTCGGTGACCAGCGGACCATCCGACTGCTGCGCGACGGCCAGGTGAGCAAACGCATGCTCCAGTTGCGCGTCCTGCTCGACACAGTGGATTCGGAGGAGACCCGCCGGCACTTCGGGCTCTGGGCGACGGCGGCGGGCCGGTCACCCGAGGCGGGGCCGGCGGTGTTGGCCCTGCCGCACACCGGCGCCTGGTTGGCCAGCGCGCTCCGGCGACTGCGGACGCCGACGCCGTCCGCACCGGCGTCCGAGGCGGCAGCCGGCCGTACGACCGGCGGGTTGGTGGTGCGGGCGGCGTCCGAAGCGCCCGTCGAAGCCGAGTTGACAGCGCTCGGGTCACTCGCCGCGGTGGCGGCCCTCCGCGCGGGAATGGACTTCGAGCTCAGCGTCGTGCCGCGCGACGGCGCCGTCTACCTGCCCACGCTCGGGCTGGCGCGGGTCGGGGACGCGCAGCGGGTGACCATCTCGCGGGTGGGCTCGCGACTCCTGATCGGGCCGGTCGAGGTGTCACCGGCCTCTCCGTCGGACCCGGGGCCGGGTGCGGAGAACGCCGGCTGGTCCGGCCTGCACCGACTCCGCAGCACGGCCGACGGACTGACGCTGCGGATCACCCTCGACGATCTCGACCCGTACCGGGACCGGCACCGGCTCTGCGCCGCCGAGCGGCTCACACCCGCCGAGGTCGCCGAGTGGCAACGGCTGCTCGACGACGCGTGGCCGATCCTGGTACGCCACCACCGCCGGCACGCCGAGGCGATCGCCGAGGGACTGGGCTGGCTCGTGCCGCTGGTGGCCGACTCGGTCAGCGCCGGGGTCAACGTCACCAGCATGGATGCCTTCGGCTCGGTCTCGATGACCTGTCCGATCGACGGGCAGGCGTTCGCGCTCGGCCTGCTGCACGAGTTCCAGCACGCCAAACTCGGTGCGACGCTCGACGTCGAACCCCTCTACGACCGCGACGACAGTCGGTACTACTACGCCCCCTGGCGCGACGACCCGCGCCCCCTCGGGGCAGCCCTCCAGGGCGTCTACGCCTTCATCGCGGTGACCGAGTTCTGGCGGGGTCGTCGCGCGCTGCTCACCGGCGGCCCGGCCCGGATGGCCGAGGTGGAGTTCGCCCGTTGGCGCGACCGTGTGTCCCGCACCTGCGCGGACATCGAGTCGTTCGGCCGTCTGACCGCCGCCGGCCGGGAATTCGTCGCCGGCCTGCGGCGGGTCATCGACGACTGGCGGGACCCGGTGGATCAGGGAGCGGCCGAACTCGCCCGGGAGGCCGCCGAGGACCACTGGACGGTCTGGCGGCTGCGGAACCGCCGACCGGACCCACACGTCGTACACCAGCTCGCCGCCGCGCGTTCGGCCGGACTGCCGTGCCCCGCCGTCACCGTCGTGCTGCGGGTGGAGCCGGCCGACGGCCGTTGGCTGAGCCTCAGCCCGCGGCTCGACCTGGTCCGGCTGCGGCTGACCGATCCGGAGCGGTTCACGCGGCTGCGTACCGGCGCGGAACGCCTCGTCGACGCACTGCCCACGGCGTCCGACGGGGACCTTGCCCTCGCCGCCGGGGATGACCTCGCCGCGCGCGAGAGCTATCGCCGGCAGGTGTGCGCCGACCCGGAACTGCTGTCCGCCTGGGTCGGACTGGCCCTCGCCGAGCAGCGGTTGACGGCGGCGCAGAAGACCGCCGGGGCCGACCCCGAGCTGTGCCGCGCGGTGTACCGGCAGCTGCGTACGGACGGGCACCCGGAGGACCCGTTGGAGTTGTCCCGGTGGCTCGCGCCGGTGACCTGCGTGCCGGCACCGGGCATCGAACCCGACGGAGAACCCTCGGTCACGTCGGTGGCGGTTCCAGATCGCAGTTGAGGCGGTTCGCCTCGACCAGAGCGATGGTGTTCGGGTGGTGCTCCCCCAGGACACGGCGGAAGAGAGGCATCACCGAGTCGCGCAGGGCGCGGGCGCCTCGGTGGTCCCCGGCGACACTCAAACTCGTGGCCAGGTTGTTCGCCACCGCCAGAGTGTCCGGGTGCGACGGGCCGAGGATGCGCTGGGCCCGCTCGTAGCAGTCCTGGTCGGTGGCGAGGGCCGCCGCGAACTCCCGGCGCCCGTACCAACAGTTGGCGAGGTTGATGTTCGCGGCCAGCGTGTACGGGTGGTCGGCACCGATCTGCTCGGTGAACCGGTTGACGACCTCGTCGGACAACGCGAACGCCGCGTCCAGATCCCCGGCCTTCCGCAGGAAGATGGCCAGGTTGTTGCCGTACGCCAGGGTGAACAGATGGTCCTCGCCCATCGCGTCCCGATACCAGCGGTACACCGGGCGCGCCCGGCGGAGCGCGCCCGCGTCGTCCTCCAGGGCGGACTCGTCACAGGCCAGATTCATCGCGGCGGCCTGCACGTCCGGATGATCGGGACCGTGCCGGCGGCGGGAACGGACCAGCACGTCGGCGCTCAACGCGTGGGCCCGCTCGAACTCGCCCAGCTTCCGCAGGGTCACCGCGTAGCTCTTGGTCACCCGTAGGGTCTCGCTGTCCTCCTCGCCGAGCACCTGCCGGTCCGCCTGCACGGCCGCCTCCAGGACCCGTCGGGACTCGGTGAGGTCGCCGGTGTCGCGGAGGTCCCGGCCGTACTGCCCCTCGGAGAAGAGGGTGAACGGGTGCATCGGCCCGAGGGTGTCGCGGCGGCGGGTCAACGTGCGCTCGTTGAGCCGCAACGCCCCGCGCAGGTCGCCGACCAGACGCAGCGACAGGGCCAGGTTGTGCGCGGCGATCAGCGCCCGCGAGTGCTCCTCGCCGAACACCTCGCGGGCCAACTCCTCCGTCCGGGTGTCCAACTCGCGCGCCCGTTCGAAGAACCCCAGCGCGCGCAGGTCCGCGGCGAGGCTGCCGGCCACGATCACCGTGTACTCGTGGTTCTCGCCGAGAGTGTCGGAGAGCCGCTCGTACACGTCCTGGTCGATGTCGTACGCGGCCTGGTACTGCGCTTCGAGGCGCAGCGCGTTGGCGAGGTGGAAGCGCATCATCTGGGTCGGCGGGTCGTCCGCGCCGTGCTCCGCCCGCCACGCCTCGATCGCCTTCTCGGCCAGCTCGGAGCAGGTGGCGAAGTCGACCCGGGTCCACATGTACCGGGCCACGTCCAGCAACAGTTGCCGAACCTCCGGCTGCGGTGAGTGGAGCGTCTTCGACGGCAGCAGGTGGGGCCAGAGGTCGGCGTAGATCGGCCAGTTGCGGGGCTGGTCGGGGTCCTTCGGGTTGGCGGCGGCGAGGATCGCGTGCACGTGACGCCGGTTCTCCGCCTTGACCTCGTCGGACAGGGACTCCCGGATCAGCTCCTGCACCAGTGGGTGCATTCGCAGGCTGGCCTGGTTGCCGTCGTCACCGCGGTCCGAGGTGCGTCCGCGCACGTTGTCGATGCGGGCCAACGAGTATCGGCCGACATCCCGCAACGCGCGCCCCATGAGCAGGGGATCGCGAACCGAGGGATCGTAGGGGAGCAGCACGTTGATGAAGCTGTCGTCGTAGAGGAGCGACATCGGGATCGGCTCGGCGGCGAAGAACGCGCAGACCTCCAGCAGCTTCGCCGCCGCCGGGTTGCGCTCCCGCAGGCTCTCCAGCGAGACGAGCCACGGCTCCGCGCCGGTCTGCCGATAGTCGTTGGGCAACTCGTCGGAGAGCATGCCGGGCAGGTAACGGCGTAGCCGCCGCAGGTACTGGGTGGCCGACTCGCCGGTGGTCGCCAGCCACGCCCCGGCCTGTTCCACGGCGAGCGGCAGGTCGCCCAGGCGCGCGGCGACCATCTCCGCGTCGGTCAGGGGCAGGCGGGGGATCCGGCGACGGAGCAAGGTGGTGCTCTCCGCCCGGTCGAAGGCGCCCACCTCGAAGTTGCGGGCATGCCGGGCCCAGACGTGGTTGCGCGTGGTGACGAGGACGTGCCCGGGGCCCTGCGGCATCAGGTCGTGCAACTCGGCGGGATCGTCGGCGTTGTCCAGCACCAACAGCCACCGCCGGTACGGGTCGCCCCGACGCAGGGCGTCCAGCACCCACTGGACCCGCTCGGCGACGTTGCCTCCGAGTGGCGTGTCCGCCTTGGCAGCCAGCCGGTCGGCGAGCGAGGCCAGAGCGAGCCGCATCACGCTCGGCTGCTGTGCGGAGATCCACCAGACGACGTCGTACTCGGCGCGGAAGCGGTAGGCGTACTCCAGGGCGATCTGGCTCTTGCCGACGCCGCCCAGACCGTGCAGCGCGAGCGGGGTGTGCCGGGCCTCGGCCGACGACAGCCAGTCGCGCATCTCCTCCAGGAGCGGGCTGCGGCCGACGAACTGGACGTTACGCGGCAACGGCACCCTCCAGACCGGGGGTTCGTTGCCCGGGAACCGTCGGCGTTGCCCGGCGCCCTCCGGGTCGGTCGCCGGGCGGGCGGGGTGGTCCAGTGCTTCGAGCAACCGGCTGGCGGCCTCCTCCTCGGTGGCGCCCACCAGGTCCACCGGGACCCGCTCCAGGAACACCGCCGGCGCGCGGGAATTGTCCAGCCGGACGGGCACCAGGAAGTTTCCGCCGCTGCCCGCCTCGTAGGTGGTGGCCTGGGACCACAACTCGCCGGCGTTCGGCGACTGCATGTATTCCTGGGACAGCAGCACCACCAGCCGGGCGGCGTCCTTGAAACCGACGGCCGTCGCCGCCCCGCCACCAGGGCTGGCCGGGAAGTCGACCTCCCGCATCACCGTGTGCAGGCCTGCCGAACGGAGCTCGTCGCGGACCCACTCGGCCCAGGACCGGTCGAGCGAGACATAGCTGATGAACACGTCGGGTGTCGCCCCGGAGACGCGCTGCCGCTCGAACTTGGCCAACCACTGGCGGCGCAGCCGATCCTCCATCGGCGGCAGGCTGTCGACGGCGTTCTCGGTGATCGCCCTGGCGAGTCGCTCGTAGGCGGCGAGCAGGGTGCCCTCGTGGTGGGCCCGGTCGCCGAACCCCGCCAGGATCTCCTCGTACGCGTAGTAGGGCTGGTAGGGAATCTCGATCTCGCCCCAGTACCTGTCGCTCTCCTCAGGTGAGGTGCGAGGCAGCAGGGGCGCGAAGCGGCGGCGGGCGTGGTCACGCCCCGCTTCCAACTTGAGCTGCTCGGCGTTGTCGACCCGCATCGGCACCGGCAGGATCCGGATCGGTCGGTCGCCGCGTTGTCGGATGATGGAGCGGGTGACGCCGGCAGCTCCGTCGATGCTCTGGTCGTTGAGCGTGAACGAGGTCACCACGGCATCGGGCAGTCGCACGGTGCAGATGCCGGCGCCGTCGCTGACACCGGTGCGGCTATCGATCAGCACGTAGTCGTAGTGCTCCCGCATGCTGGCGGCCAGCGCGTCCAGGAAGCTGTTGCCGCCCAACTTCTCGAAGAACGCCTGCCAGTCGAACGTGCTGACGGCCTTCGTGTACGCCGTGTCCTGTCTGCCGGCCGGCAGGAGGTCCAGACTGCCCCGTGCAATCGGACCCGCCGACGGCCGGACGGCCGCGGCGGGAGCGGGGAAGTCCCAATGCAGCGAGACGGCGTGATGCAGCACGTCGGCCGCGCTGCCCAG